>CAZDVZ010000023.1:28105-29810 GCA_964509125.1 uncultured Oscillospiraceae bacterium
GATTCTGTATCTACCTTGCACTAAAAGGTTGGAAAATGGATTCTGTATCTACCTTGCACTAAAAGGTTGGAAAATGGATTCTGTATCTACCTTTCATTAAAAGGTGGGAAATGGATTCTGTATCTACCTTGCACTAAAAGGTTGGAAAATGGATTCTGTATCTACCTTTCATTAAAAGGTGGGAAATGGATTCTGTATCTACCTTTCATTAAAAGGTTGGACGAGTATGGGAGAAATGAAAATGAAAAAAATAATTATTGCTGCCGTAGTTTTGGCAGTATGCTTTACTTTGACTGCAAGCGGACAATCGGTGCTCACTCTTCATCCTACAGGCATAGACCAAGAAGCCAATACAGGTGATGTTGTAATATACACATCCCGTTTTGGAGATACGATCCTTGCGGGGGAAGTGAACGACGATCACGGTTTTAAAAACTTTTATGTTTTGTCCATCGTACCTCGAATAAATGAAGAATTAAGCGAAAGTGAAATCGAAAGCTCGTCCGTATCCGATGTTGCCTCTGAGGAAATTTCTGAAATCGTGTCAGAACCTTTGGAATCTTATGAAAGCTCAAGCGTCCTTCCCGATTTTGGATCCTCCACCGAAAATGGTACTTCGGACGGCGTTACCACCGCTTCAGCCGCCGACTATAAATATAAGATAGAAGCCGTTTATGCCCCCGGCGACTCCGATAAAGATGTAACGATCCCCGAAAATGGATTTGTTATCGCTTTTGAAGTTTCAGAAGAAGAAAGCGAAACCGCCAACATCAATAAAGGAGACCTTGTTGCAATTTACGGTATTAATTTGGAAGAAGGATCTGTAAATGACGGCGCCTATGTAGAAATTGATCTCTCCCAAAGAGATCTTATGGGAGATATTCCCGAAACCGCAGATAAGAGCAAAATAGCATTTTTTGCAATCTTGGGCGTGACATCCACTTTTGCCGCATTTGCATTTTACAACAGAAGGTTTAAATCAATATAAATCAGGGATAGAAAACATTGCGTGACTTTCGTCTATTCACGGCGTTTTTTCTACCCCTCAGATCGATTGTGGTTTAATGGGGATGTAAAAAGCATCCCCTACATATAATCGTGACGTGTTGTGTCGGTCATCGACTTTTTATAATTGCGTTATTCGTGTTTGATAAAAAGCTTTCGTAATATTGGCACCAAAAAAGCGGGCGGTCGAAAAACATAAAGCTTCATTTACGAAAAACTCCCTTCATCAAATTATTTTCCCAACAGAATAATACCTGTTGCAGCCAAAAGTACGGCAAGCAAGCAGACTAATGCAAAATTCGGGAGTATGCATGACAGAAGCAACCCTACAGCGAAAGATGTAAGCCCAAACCCCAATATACATTTCATAGCTCTCATAAATGCACCTCGTTTCTGTTGCTTTGTATTATTGTATGCAGAAACATCGTTTTTGTTCTTCACCACAAATAAGAACATAAAACCGCAGGGTTTATCAACGAAAAATAATTGTTTTTATTTAAAACGCACAAAAACCACCAATGACAACCCTTTGTTTTTGACGTATAGCTAAAACGTAATTTTTTTTGCAAAAAGGTATTGCAAAATGAAAAAGTTTGTGATATAATTCCTCTTGCGCGGTTGAGAGCAGCCGATGCAAAATGGTCCGGTAGTTCAGTTGGTTAGAACGCTAGCCTGTCACGCTAGAGGTCACGGGTTCGAG
>CAZDVZ010000024.1:0-28958 GCA_964509125.1 uncultured Oscillospiraceae bacterium
ACCGATACCCGAAAAGAAATACACCAATAATTCAACATGTGAGGATTGTTGATATTCACTACTCTGAACACATACTCCCACCTATACCCGAATAAGCACGGAGAAGTAGCCGAAACATTGTCAAGATTGATACAAAATTAAAAATTTAGTACGATATTAGTACGATTTGAAAATAAAAAGTCCCGAAAACCCTGTATTTTCAAGGCTTTCGGGCATTATTTATTTTATTCCCACTCGATTGTTCCTGTGGGTTTTGGAGTGAGGTCATATACTACACGGTTGATTCCGTTTACTTCGTTTATTATTCTGGATGTTATTTTATGAAGCACTGTATAAGGTATCTCCTCTATGGTTGCAGACATAGCATCCACGGTATTGACTGCTCTGATGATTGCGGGCCATCCTTCGTAGCGTTTATTATCTCTTACACCCACACTTTTCATATCGGGTACGGAAATAAAATACTGCCAAACAGTTTTTGAAAGTCCGCAAGTTTCAAATTCTTCACGCAAGATGGCATCAGCTTCACGAAGAGCATTAAGTCTTTCACGCGTGATGGCGCCGAGGCAACGAACGCCGAGGCCGGGTCCCGGAAAAGGTTGTCTATCCACCATTGATGCGGGTAATCCTAAAGTTCTTCCCACGACACGAACTTCATCTTTATAAAGCAATTTTAAAGGTTCTACTACCCCTTCAAACTTCATATTATCAGGAAGTCCGCCAACATTATGGTGGGCCTTTACGCCCTTACTTTCAATTATATCGGGATAAATCGTTCCTTGCGCCAGAAAAGAAATTCCTTGTATTTTTCCCGATTCTTCTTCAAAAACTCGAATAAATTCTTCACCTATAATTTTACGTTTTGTTTCGGGATCGGATACGTTCTTTAATTTATCAAGGAATCGATCAGTAGCATCTACATAAACTAAATTTGCATCAAGCTCATCACGGAAGATCTTTATAACCTCTTCACTTTCGCCTTTTCTCATGAGTCCATGATTTACATGAACACAAACAAGCTGCTTTCCGATTGCCTTCACAAGCAATGCGGCAACGACAGAAGAATCCACGCCGCCCGACAGAGCGAGAAGGACTTTTTTATCACCGACAGTATCTCTGATTTCATTAATTTGATCCTGTATAAAACTCTCCGCAAGAGTTTTATACGTAATTCGTGCCATATCGTTTGGTCTTATATTTTTATCCATTATCGTTCCCTCTCAATCAACGAAAATATTTTACTGCGGCTTCAAACATACGAATTTCATAATTACCCGGAACATTCTTATACAGTCCTTTTCCAACACGTTCGCTATGTCCCATTTTACCGAACACTCTTCCATCGGGGGAAGTTATTCCTTCAATTGCATACATAGAATTATTTGGATTAAATTTCACATCCAACGTTGCGTTGTTATTTTCATCAACATACTGTGTAGCAATTTGTCCATTTTCGGCAAGCCTTTTTATTAAAGCTTCGTCGGCAATAAACCTTCCTTCTCCGTGAGATATGGGAACCGAATATACATCGCCCACATTTGTAAGTGCAAGCCATGGAGATTTATTTGAAGCAACTCTTGTTCTAACTATCTTAGATTGATGTCTGCCAATGGTGTTAAATGTCAGAGTGGGGAAATTTTCATCCGTATCGATTATCTTTCCGTATGGAACAAGCCCCAACTTGATTAACGCTTGAAAACCGTTACATATACCGCACATAAGTCCATCACGATTTTCCAAAAGATCAGTAACGCCTTCTTTTATAACGGGATTTCGGAAAAAAGCAGTAATAAACTTGCCGCTTCCATCGGGCTCGTCACCGCCCGAAAATCCACCGGGAATGAAGATCATTTGAGCATTTTTCAATGCTTTTGCGAAAAGTTCCACACTTCTCTGAATCCCCTCTCCCGTTAAATTATTAATAACAATAATTTCCGGCTCTGCACCTGAATCTCCAACGGCTTTCGCAGAATCGAACTCACAGTTTGTACCCGGAAATGCCGGAATGAGTACCTTTGGCTTTGCACATTTTGTTTTTTGGAGCGGCCTTCCATATGTGCTGTACGAAAAAGTTTCCACATTGGAATCGGGGTGGGTGATATTGCAGTTATAAATGCTTTCCAACTTACCCTCATAAATTTGTAAAAGCTTATCAAGAGAAATTTTCTCACCTTTAAGTGATATTTCTTTTTCGCTTATAATGGTACCGATTATATTTTCATTTGCGTCGGAAACCTCAACAACAAAGCTACCATAAGAGTACCCAAATATATCTTTCAAGCTTATATCGGCTGAATATTCAACGCCCAAGTTATTTCCAAACGCCATTTTCATTACAGCCTCACCTACTCCGCCCATTCCGGGAGTGTAGCATGAAACTGCTTTTCCGCTTCTCAACAATTTTGTCACCTTTTCAAAAACAGAAAGAAGTGATTTTGCTTCCGGCAATCCGTTTTCATCATAATCGGGTTTTAAAAGAACGACTTTATTTCCTGCTTTTTTAAACTCGGGAGAAACTATATTGAATGTTTTTGAAGTCGTCACAGCAA
This sequence comes from uncultured Oscillospiraceae bacterium, assembly GCA_964509125.1. Classification (GTDB taxonomy): domain Bacteria; phylum Bacillota; class Clostridia; order Oscillospirales; family CAG-382; genus SIG653. The sequence continues at coordinate 2,550 of CAZDVZ010000024.1, forward strand.
AAGACACAAGTGTTGGAGGAACATCCAGATTTTCAAAAGAGCCACTCATGGAGTCCTTCCCGCCTATTGACCCAATTTGAAGTTCCATTTGCGCCTTAAACGCACCAAGCAACGCAGACAAAGGTTTTCCCCAGCGCTTGCTGTCTTTTCTCGGATGCTCAAAATATTCTTGGAAAGTGAGATAAACGTCCTTAAACTCTGCACCCGTTGCAATTAGCTTGCTTACGGACTCAACCACAGCAAGATATGCACCATGATATGGACTTTGTTCTGCAATAAACGGGTTATATCCGAAAGCCATGAGAGAACAATCATCCGTATGCTTCTTTTCAACAGAAATTTTTTGCACCATCGCTTGAACCGGAGTAATTTGATTTTTACCACCGAATGGCATCAAAACCGTGCCTGCACCAATGGTTGAATCGAATCGCTCTGAAAGCCCACGCTTTGAGCAAATGTTAAGATCGTCTGCCAATTTCAAATAATTTTCCGTAAATCCCCCCTCAATTTCCTTTTCTTTGAAAACTGCTTTCGCCGGGGCTATGTCTATGTGTTTATCGGCACCGTTGGAATTTAAAAATTCTCGACTTATATCAACAATTTTTTTACCGTTCCAATTCATAACGAGGCGTGGCTCATCTTTAACAACTGCAACAGGACAAGCTTGCAAGTTTTCTTTTTCAGCGAGAGAAAGAAATTTCTCAACTTTTTCCTTTTCAACAACAACAGCCATTCTTTCTTGAGATTCACTTATTGCAAGTTCTGTTCCATCAAGACCTTCATACTTCTTAGGAACGGCATTAAGATCTATCTCCAATCCATCCGCAAGCTCACCTATGGCAACAGAAACGCCGCCCGCACCAAAGTCATTACATCTCTTTATAAGTCTTGTAGCTTCTTTATTGCGGAAAAGACGCTGAAGTTTACGTTCTTCCGGAGCATTTCCCTTTTGCACCTCCGCACCGCAAGTTTCTACAGATTTTGAAGTATGCGCCTTTGATGAGCCGGTTGCACCGCCTATACCATCTCTGCCTGTGCTTCCGCCCAAAAGAATGACAACATCACCCGGTAGGGGTTTTTCTCTGCGAACATTTTCTGCCGGAGCCGCAGCAATAACTGCACCGATCTCCATTCTTTTTGCTGCATATCCCGGATGATAGATCTCATCTACAATACCTGTAGCAAGTCCGATCTGGTTTCCGTATGATGAATAACCCGCCGCTGCTGTTGTTACAATTTTCTTCTGTGGGAGCTTTCCGGGAATTGTTTCACTTATCGGCACAAGAGGATCTGCCGCACCTGTCACACGCATTGCACCGTATACATATGCACGTCCCGAAAGCGGGTCACGAATAGCACCGCCAATACAAGTTGCCGCACCGCCGAAAGGCTCTATCTCCGTTGGATGATTATGCGTTTCGTTTTTAAAAAGCAAAAGCCATGGCTCTTTTTTGCCCTCTATTTCCACCTCTATCTTCACCGTACAAGCATTTATTTCTTCGCTTTCGTCAAGCTTTTCCAATTTTCCCGCTTTCTTAAGATGTCTTACGGCAATAGTGGCGATATCCATAAGGCAAACAGGCTTGGTTCGGTTTAATGATTCTCTAAGGGCAATATATTCATCATATGTTTTTTGAAGAAGCTCATCTTCAAACTTTACACTGTCAATCACCGTGAGGAATGTTGTATGACGGCAATGATCTGACCAATATGTATCAATCATCTTTATTTCCGTAATTGTGGGATCTCTCTTTTCGGAAACAAAATATTCCTTGCAAAAAGTTATATCATCGATATCCATTGCAAGCCCGTTTTCTTTAATAAAGTTTTCAAGACCCACCTTATCAAGCTTTGTGAAACCGTCAAGCACTTTTACTTCCATGGGGATTTCATATTTTGTAGCGAGAGTTTCGGGTTTTTCCATGGAAGCTTCACGGCATTCCACAGGGTTTATTACATATTTTTTTATTTGTTCTATGTCACCTTCCGTAAGATCACCATACAATGCATAAACCTTTGCAGTTTTAACTATTGGGCGCTCTCCCGTGGAAATAATCTGTATACACTGCGCCGCGGAGTCTGCCCTCTGATCAAACTGTCCGGGTAAAAACTCAACAGCAAAAACGCTTTTAGCATCAAGAATCAGTTTAGAATAAACAACGTCAAGTTGCGGCTCGGAAAAAACCGTATTCACAGAATAGTTGAACAATTCTTCTGTTATGTTTTCAGCATCATATCTGTTAAATATACGTACTGCGGTGAGTGCTTGTATTCCAAGTGAGAAATTTATGTCAGAAAGCAAAGCCTTTGCGTCGTTTGCCAATTCCTTTTTCTTTTCAACAAATATACGGTATACCATTTTTGCCATCTCCTACTTTTTATATGCCATCAAGGCACGTTTTCCAATATCTTTTCTGTAATATGAGTTATCAAATTTAATTTCCTCAACCATTGTATATGCATTTTCAACTGCATTTTCCAAAGTGTCCGCAACAGCCGTTGCACCCAAAACACGTCCTCCGCTTGTGAAAAGCTTTCCTTCTTTCAAAGATGCACCCGCAACATAAACATTGTCAATAATGTTTAACGGCACGTTGATCTCAAACCCCTTTTCGTAGCTTTTCGGGTAGCCATTTGATGCCATTATTACACAGCAAGCGTTTTTTGAAGAAAACTTAACGTGGCATTTTTCCAATGTACCCTCTGTAACGCTTTCCATAACAGTTAGAAGGTCGCTTTCAAGCAAAGGCAAAACAACCTGTGTTTCAGGATCTCCGAATCTGCAATTATATTCAATAACCTTAGGCCCTTTTTCCGTTAACATCAAACCGAAATACAAACAGCCCTTAAAAGTTCTTCCTTCTGCATTCATTGCATTGATGGTGGGGAGGAAAATTTTTTCCATACACTCTCTATCAACCTCTGACGTGTAATACGGATTTGGTGCAACCGTGCCCATACCACCCGTATTAAGACCCGTGTCCCCGTCTCCGATCCGTTTGTGATCCATGGAAGAAACCATAGGAACAACGGTTTTTCCGTCGGTAAATGCCAAAACAGAAACCTCAGGACCTGAAAGAAATTCTTCGATAACGATGTTATTTCCACTCTTTCCAAAAACTTTGTCAAGCATCATTGACCTTACGGCTTCTTTTGCTTCTTCTCTCGTTTCTGCAATTATAACACCTTTGCCAAGGGCAAGTCCGTCTGCTTTTATGACTGTGGGAATATTTGCATTTTCAAGATATTTCAACGCCGTTTCCGCGTTGTCAAAAACCTCATAAGCGGCTGTGGGAATGCCATATTTTTTCATCAAATTTTTTGAAAAAACTTTACTCCCCTCGATTATTGCCGCATTTTTAGATGGACCAAAGCAACGTATTCCTTTATCTTCCAACGCATCAACTACACCTAAAACAAGTGGGTCATCAGGTGCAACAATGGCATAATCTATTTTGTTTTCCACTGCGAAGGAAACAATTTTTTCCACATCTGTTGCCTTTATATCGACGCAAGTTGCGTCTAAAGCAATTCCGCCATTGCCGGGCAAAGCGAAAATTTGTTCTGCTTTAGGATTTTGCTTTATTTTTTTTATTATGGCATGTTCTCTCCCGCCACTGCCAACAACAAGTATTTTCATACATTTTTCCTCTCACGGTTTAATGGTGGAACAATCTCATTCCTGTAAACGCCATCGCAATATTATATTTATCACAACACTCAATAACTAAATCGTCACGAATAGAGCCTCCGGGTTGTGCTATGTATTTTACGCCGCTTTTATATGCTCGTTCAATATTGTCACTAAAAGGGAAAAATGCATCTGAGCCCAAAGCAACTCCGTCTTTTGTTGCAAGATAACTTTTCTTTTCCTCGTCCGTCAACGGCTCAGGGCGTGTTGTGAAATATTTTTGCCAAATTCCTTCTGCACAAACATCTTCTTCGTTTTGATTAATATATCCGTCAATTACGTTATCCCTGTCAGGTCTTCCGATCGTGGGAAGAAAAGGAAGATTTAAAACTTTTTCATGCTGGCGTAAAAACCATGTATCCGCTTTCGTGCCCGCAAGTCTTGTACAATGGATCCTTGACTGTTGACCCGCTCCCACACCAATCGCTTGTCCATCTGTTGCGAAACAAACAGAATTTGATTGTGTGTATTTAAGAGTTATAAGTGAAATTATTAAATCACGAACTGCACTTTCGGGCATATTTTTATTTGATGTTACAACATTTTTCAAAAGGTCTTTGTCAATTTTAAAATTGTTTCTTCCCTGTTGGAAAGTAATTCCAAATACCTGTTTGCGCTCTGTTTCTTCAGGTATGAAATTTGGATCGATCTTCACTATGTTATATTTTCCGCCGCGTTTTGATTCCAAGATTTCCAACGCCTCATCTGTGTAGCCGGGAGCAATGATTCCATCTGAAACTTCGCGCTTAATCATTTTTGCCGTTGTTACATCACATACATCCGAGAGGGCAACCCAATCTCCAAAAGAACACATACGGTCTGTACCTCTCGCTCTTGCGTATGCACACGCCAAAGGTGAATCGTCAAGTCCTTCAATATCATCGACGAAGCAAGCCCGTTTCAGATCATCGGAAAGAGGTATACCAACGGCGGCAGATGTAGGGCTTACATGCTTAAAAGACGTTACTGCAGGAAGCCCCAACGCTTCTTTAAGCTCTTTTACAAGCTGCCATGAGTTAAAAGCGTCAAGAAAGTTTATATATCCGGGTCTGCCGCACAAAATTTCAATGGGAAGCTCACTCCCGTCTGCCATGTATATTTTAGAAGGCTTTTGGTTTGGATTGCAACCGTACTTTAGTTCAAATTCTTTCATTTTCTTATCTCCTCAACAATTTTTATTAATTATAATTTCGGAAGGCGTACTGCCGTCAAGAGGAATTGAACGAACAAACAAAGAAACTTTGTTGTCGCAGTTTAAGTTTTCCCAAACAAGAGATGCAAGCTCTTCTGCTGTATTTGGAAGCGAAACTTCTTCCGGCTCACCGTAGAAAGAAGGGATGGGATTTCCGTCACATTTATATGTATGAATAAAATGACCGATTCCCCATTCGGAGGTATAGTTATAAAAATAACGATTGCAAATCCCTTCCCTACCGTTGGCACTCTTTAAAATAGACAGTTTGTATGTGAAATCTTTTTTTGAAAAGTCATATGTAAGCATTCCCGATATTCTGGGAGTAAAGTTCGGAGCATCCGGCTCGTATTCACGAGTATATAATGCGTCCTCAAAAGTTTTATCTTCTTTTATAAAATCATAAATTGTATTTGTTTGATCGCCGTTGGTGATAATGTCCATATTGTCAAATTTTAAATATGGATTGTATATTATAAGACTTGGGTCGGAAACCTTGCTTTCGTCAAATGCCTTTGTTCTCATTCCACCGTCAAAACGCTCAAAAACACGGTTTCGGCTATTTTCGCTTCTTCCCATGATAAAATATGCTATCAATGCCTTTTTTCCGTCTGATGATCTTCCTATAACAATTCCTCTGCCGGGATAAGTGTTTTGTGAAAGTAAAGTTTTCAAATCGTATAAAGCCATTTTTCGTTTCATCCTTTATTTATAATTTTTGAGCAAACAAGCTCTGCCGCCTCAGGCAAAATTTTCCACTCAGCCAATTCCATAACTCGTTTTTGCAATGTTTCCGGGGTGTCATTTTCCAACACTTCAACAGCTTTCTGCATAATTATTTCACCATCATCTGCAATTTCATTTACAAAATGAACTGTTGCACCGGTCACCTTAACGCCTTTTTTTAGTGCCGCTTCGTGAACCTTTAAGCCGTAAAACCCTTTTCCGCAAAATGAAGGTATTAACGATGGATGCACATTGATTATGCGGCCTTCAAAGGCTGAAGTAAAATTTTTACTCAATATCGTAGTAAAACCGGCAAGAATTACAAGTTCAATTCCGTTTTCCAAAAGTAATTCTTTTATGGACTCTTCAAAAACCTCGACAGATCCACGGCCGTTTTTGGAAACGACTGCTGTTTTTATTCCGGCATTTCTTGCGCGTTCAAGAGCATATACTCCCGGCTTATCTGAAATAACAATGGAAATTTGTCCGCTTTTTATTATACCGTTTTTTTCTGCATCAATTAAAGCCTGTAAATTTGTACCGCCGCCGGACACTAAAACGGCAATATCAGCTTTTGGAGCATTTAACATATTTCTATTTTCTCCTCGCCTTTAACAATTTCACCAAGTATATATGCATCTTCGCCACAGTTTTTCAAAATATCAAGAGTTTGGTCAACTTGTGATTTTGGAACAATTACACTCATACCAACTCCCATGTTATATGTGTTGAACATATCACGTTCGCTAATATTTCCTTCTTTTGCCAAAAGGTCAAATATGGGTAATATCTTTACTGCGCTTTTTTGGATCTTGGCACAAAGCCCGTCGGGAATGCTTCTTGGAATATTTTCATAAAATCCACCACCCGTTATGTGGGAAATTCCTTTAACTTCAACTTTTTCTATTAATTTAAGGATGGATCTTACATAGATTTTAGTTGGCGTGAGAAGTGTTTCCGCAATCGTCTTTCCGCCCAAAGCTTCATTGGGAACATAAAGTTTTTTATTGTTGTTATCAATATCAAAAACTTTTCTGCAAAGGGAAAAACCGTTTGAATGTATTCCCGAAGATGCCATGGCGACAACCACATCGCCCTCTTTCATTTTTGAGTTATCGATTATTTTTTCTTTATCCACAATGCCAACAGCAAATCCCGCAAGGTCGTATTCGTTTTCGGGCATCATTCCCGGATGCTCAGCGGTTTCGCCACCGATGAGGGCTGCACCCGATTGGACACATCCCTCTGCAACGCCTGCAACAATTTTTGCAATTTTTTCCGGATAATTTTTTCCGCACGCTATATAGTCGAGGAAAAACAAAGGCTTCGCTCCGCAGCAAATAATATCATTTACGCACATTGCAACGCAATCTATACCAATCGTATCGTGCTTATCGAGTAAAATTGCCATTTTCAACTTTGTGCCAACGCCGTCTGTACCGGATACCAAAACAGGATTTTTAACGCCTTCAAGGTTAAGCCCGAAACAACCGCCAAAGCCACCCACATCGTCGAGGCATCCTGAATTTCTTGTGCGTTGTATATGCTTCTTCATCAGTTCCACAGCCTTATATCCCGCTGTAATATCAACGCCTGCGGCGGCGTAGCTTTCGGATTTTGAATTAATACTCATTTTTTATTCCTCTCCATTCCAACAATATGTGCAAATTTCGCAATGCTTTAAACCTATTGCCTCTATAACTCCCGGTAGAGTCTGATATTCAAGGGAAGCAAATTTCAACTTTTCACAAATGGCACGTCTCATTTTCTTCCCGCGGTCTGTATTGCCATCCATATATTCATCAAGGTGATTTAATCCTTCTTCTCCCTCGATCTCCAATATTGTACTTCTTGTGATCAAATCGTTTTCGGAGTTTGTACGAGAAAAATTCAAATACTTACATGAAAACATTATTGGCGGGCAAGCAGAGCGCATATGCACTTCCTTTGCTCCGTGCTCATAAAGAAAATCGACGGTGCTTCTGAGCTGTGTACCTCTGACTATGGAATCATCTACGAACAAAAGGCTTTTACCTCTTATAAGGTCATGAACGGGTATCTGCTTCATTTTAGCTATCATATTACGCTCATTTTGTGTTGAAGGCATAAAGCTTCTCGGCCACGTTGGCGTATATTTTATAAAAGGTCTGGCAAAAGGTATTCCGCTTTCGTTTGAGTATCCTATAGCGTGAGGAGTGCCTGAATCCGGAACACCGCAAACATAGTCAATTTGACTCAAATTACCCTTTGACATATCATCACGCGCCATTATCCTGCCGTTTTTGTACCGCATAACTTCCACGTTTACGCCTTCATAGCACGATGTGGAATATCCGTAATATGACCACAAAAAAGCGCATATCTTTTTTTCTTTTTTAGGCGGAGACAAAACTGTAATTGATTTTGGGGATATCTCAACAATTTCGCCGGCGCCCAATTCTTTCACCGTTTCATATCCCAATTTATGCCCTGCAAAATCTTCGAAAGTAACACAATGTCCAAAATCGTTTTTACCAATAATAACAGGTATCCTTCCAAATTTATCTCTTGCGGCAATAAGATTCCCGTCCTCTTTCAAAATTAAGATAGAAGCTGTTCCTTTTATATTTTCCCAAACAAAATTGATTCCTTCTGCGAAAGTATCTTTTTGATGAATTAATGTAGCGATAAGCTCAATGGAATTTACCTTTCCGCCTGTCATTGCTTGAAAATGACTTCCCTTAAGGTCTAAATATTTGTCCACCAATTCATGGGCATTGTTTATGGTACCAATGGCACAAATTGAATATACTCCCAACTTTGAACGGATAATCAACGGTTGAGGATCGTTATCACTTATACATCCGATGGAAACATTACCGTACATTTCGTCTATAATGCCATCAAATTTAGTTCTGAATGGAGAATTTTCAATGCTATGTATTTCTCTCTGCATTCCCAATTTGCCGTCATACGCCGCCATGCCTGCCCGTCGTGTTCCCAAATGAGAATGATAATCCGTTCCAAAAAACACTTCAGGAACACAATTTTTAAGAGATGATATTCCAAAAAAACCGCCCATAAAAAGGAACCTCCGCTTTGTTTTATTTATGCAAAGAAAAGTTTTGACAATGTCATGGGATCAATATATTCACCGTTTTTATAAACTCTCATGTTTCCCGAAGCAATTTCATCTATAAGCATAACATTTCCGTTGGAGTCATATCCAAACTCAAACTTTATGTCATAAAGAATAAGTCCTTTGTTAAGAAGATCGTCTGCAACAATACGTGTGATCTTTTGTGTCATTTCTTTAATGTCATCATACTGCTTTTCGCTCATAACGCCAAGGGCTACAAGCGCATCTTTTATAACAAGAGGATCGCCTTTTTCATCATTTTTAAACGTCATTTCAACATATTCGGGAAGATCTGCGCCTTCTTCTATATAATCACTGTAGCGACGATAAAAACTTCCTACAGCCTTATGACGACAAATAACTTCAAGCCCTTTTCCAAACACCTTTGCAGGAAGAACTTCCATTGTGGTATTATCAAGATCCGCGCTTACAAAATGAGTTTTGATTCCCGACATATTAACCTTTTCAAAGAAATAAACCGACATTCTGAGGTTAACATCGCCAACGCCTTCGATTGTAAGTCCAACTGTATTTTCGCCCGGATCAAACACCCCGTCTTTTCCTGTACAATCATCCTTAAATTTGAGCAAATAGTTTCCGTTGTCAAGGGCAAAAACGTCTTTTGTTTTTCCTGTATATACTTTTTTCATAATTTATTTCTCCTTATAATTTAGACATTATATCCTTATCTTTTTCTAAAACAGCGTCGGCATCTTTTTTCCTTTTCTCTCTTAGTTTCTCATAAAGAGTGTTATCAGAAATTGCAAGCATTTCAATTGCAAGCAAAGCGGCGTTTGCGCCACCGTTAACAGCAACGGTTGCTACCGGAACGCCTGTAGGCATTTGAACCGTGGAAAGAAGGGCATCGTAGCCATCAAAAACAGATGATTTACACGGTATACCAATTACAGGCAAAGTGGTATTTGCCGCAATAGCCCCTGCTAAATGAGCCGCCATACCCGCTACAGCAATTATAACACCGAAACCGTTTTCTCTCGCACTGCGTGCAAAGTCTCTCGCTTCTTCCGGAGTTCTGTGAGCTGAATAGATGTGTACCTCAAAGGGAACATCAAAAGTTCTTAAAACATCAACCGTTTTTTGTACAACGGGAAGATCGCTGTCGCTTCCCATAACTATTCCAACTTTTTTCATTTCATTCTCCTACTTTATAGGTGTACTTTTATCTTTTTGAATTACATCGTGTGCTCCGCCCTCTGTAATACTTACGGAAGAAACCAACGTAAGCTTTGCTTTTTTCTGAAGCTCAGATATGGAAAGTGCTCCGCAGTTACACATGGTAGAGCGTACCTTACTGAGAGACAAGGCTACATTATCCTTAAGCGAGCCCGCATAAGGAACATAAGAATCTACACCTTCCTCAAAGGAAAGCTTTTTATCTCCGCCCATATCATATCGCTGCCAGTTTCTCGCTCGATTACTTCCCTCGCCCCAATATTCTTTATAATATGTGCCACCAATGTTCACCTTGTTTGTTGGGCTTTCGTCAAATCGTGCAAAATATCTTCCAAGCATAACGAAATCTGCTCCCATAGCAAGGGCCAAGGTGATATGGTGGTCATAAACGATTCCACCATCAGAGCAAACGGGAACATATATTCCTGTTTCTTTATAATATTCGTCTCTCGCCTTACAAACTTCAATAAGAGCTGTAGCCTGTCCTCTGCCAATACCCTTTGTTTCTCTCGTAATGCAAATTGATCCGCCGCCTATTCCAACCTTAATAAAATCCGCTCCGCAATCTGCAAGGAAACGAAAGCCGTCAGCGTCCACAACATTACCTGCGCCAACCCTTACAGTATTACCGTATTTGCTTCTGATCCAATCTATCGTAATTTTTTGCCACTCCGAAAATCCCTCGGAAGAATCGATACAAAGTACATCCGCGCCCGCATCGATCAAAGCGGGAACTCTTATTTCATAATCCCTTGTGTTTATACCGGCACCAACAACGTAACGCTTATTGTCATCTAAAAGTTCGTTGGGGTTTTGTTTATGAGTATCATAGTCCTTACGAAAAACAAAATAACAAAGATTTCCCTCTTCGTTGACTATTGGGAGAGAATTTAATTTGTTATCCCAAATTATGTCGTTCGCTTCTTTCAGCGTTGTTCCTTCTTTTGCACAAACAAGTTTTGAAAACGGTGTCATAAATTCTTCCACCTTTGTTGCGGGTGACATTCGGCTTACTCTATAATCTCTACCCGTTACAATGCCAAGAAGTTTTCCCGTAGATGTTCCGTCAGAAGTTACTGCGACAGTGGAGTGACCCGTCTTTTCTTTAAGCGCAACAATATCCGCCAATGTATCATCGGGTTTTACATTGGAATCGGAATTTACAAATCCCGCCTTATGATTTTTAGCGCGTTTTACCATTGCCGCTTCATCTTCAACGGACTGGGAGCCGTAAATAAAAGATACACCGCCCTCCATAGCAAGAGCAACAGCGAGTCGGTCACCGGAAACAGACTGCATTATTGCGGAAACTAAAGGAATATTCATAGTAATAGCGCTTTCATCTCCTTTTTTAAAGCGCACTAAAGGTGTTTTCAAACTCACGTTTGACGGAATACATTCTGATGAAGAGTATCCGGGGATAAGCAAGTATTCATTAAAAGTATGAGAGGGTTCGTTTACAAAAATAGCCATATATAAAATATCTCCTTTTAAAATTATAATTCCGCTTTCGTTTCGCAGTACAAGCAACGATAAATTTTCTTTTCCCGATTGGTCAACTTGAATATGTGATCTATTTCCTGCTCTACTGATGTTATGCAACGTGGGTTTTTACATTTTAAAACATTTGTAAGCATTTCAGGCATTTCAATTGTATACTTAGAAATCAATTTGCCGTCTTTTATAATATTAATGGTTGCTCCGGGATCTACATAACCGATAATGTCAATATCAGGAACAATTTCTCCGTCAATTTTTATAATATCTTTTTTGCCTCTCTTTGTACTATGAGCGTTTTTGATTATGGCAATTGAACAATCCAAAGAGTCAAGCCCTAAAAGCTGATAAAGTGCCATTGCATTTCCCGCCGTTATATGGTCAATGACAACGCCGTTTGTAATTGAATCAATGTTCATTATTTGCATCCTCCAGCAGTTTTAAAATCAAAGCCATGCGAATATATTTTCCGTTTTTAACTTGTTTAAAATAACACGCACGTGGGTCTGTATCTATTGCAACGCTTATTTCATTAACTCTTGGAAGTGGATGCATTACTATTAGATCTTCCTTTGCTTTTAACATCTTTTTCGGCTCTAAAATGTAGCTATCCTTCAACCTCAAATAGTCTTCTTCATTAAAAAAACGCTCTCTTTGAACACGTGTCATATACAAGACATCAAGTTCGGGAAGCACTTCTTCAAGGCTTGTTGTTTGCGTATACGGGATGCCTTTTTCCTTCAAAACATCCTTCTTTACATAGCTGGGAAGTTTTAATTCATCAGGAGAGATGAGCACAAATTTCACACCTTTGTATCTTGAAAGGGCGTTTATAAGAGAGTGTACGGTTCTTCCGAATTTCAGATCACCGCAAAGTCCGACGGTTAAATTTTCAAATCCGCCTTTTTCACGGTGTATCGTAAGAAGGTCTGCCAAAGTTTGTGTTGGGTGACTGTGTCCGCCGTCTCCGGCATTTATAACGGGTATGGTTGCGTTTTTCATGGCAACGTATGCAGAGCCTTCCTTTGGGTGACGCATTGCAATTATATCTGCATAGCAGCTTATTACCTTTGCAGTATCCGCGACGCTCTCTCCCTTTACCGATGATGAAGAAGCTGCTTCGGAAAAGCCTAAAACATTTCCGCCCAACTCATACATTGCCGCCTCAAAGCTCAGTCTTGTTCTTGTAGAGGGTTCGAAAAAAAGCGTTGCCAACTTTTTTCCTTTACATTTTTCCTTGTATTTTTCGGGATAAGATATAATATCATTTGATGTTTCTATAAGCTGTTCAATTTCTTCCGTAGTAAAATCCGTAATATCAATAAGTCCTCTCATAATGCGGCTCCGTTTACAGATAAATATTTTTTGATACGTTCTACATTTTCACGGTTACTTTCATCTTCTTCAAGATATTCCATAATATCATACACATCAACGACAGAATAAACAGGGAATCCAAATTCTTCTTCAATTTCTTTCATGGCAGATTTTTCACCTTTCCCTTTTTCTTTCCTGTCAACCATAACAAAAACCGCTGACACCTTTACGCCTTCAAGCTTTTGAAGGTTTGCCATGCTTTCACGAATAGCAGTGCCCGCCGTTATTACATCTTCAACAATAACGACCTCTTCCCCTGATTTTGGGGTATATCCAATAAAAACGCCACCTTCGCCATGATCTTTTTCCTCTTTTCTATTAAAGAAAAACGGAACATCCAATCCCGATTTGGAAAGCGCGACAGCAGACGAAACTGCAATGGATATGCCTTTGTAAGCAGGGCCGTAAAGGACGGCTTTTTTATTCCCTATTTTTTCAAGATACGCCTTTGCATAAAACTCACCCAAAGCAGAAATTTGATCTCCTGTTTTAATTTCTCCCGCATTTATGAAATATGGAAGCTTTCTTCCGCTTTTGGCTGTAAAATCACCGAATTTTAAAACATTTGCTCTTTGTAAAAACTCAATAAACTCTCTCTTATAGCCTTCCATATTTTAATCTCCTATTTAATCTACAAATTCTCTTAAACAGCGTTCATATGCGCTCACAGGGTCTTCTGCGGCTGTAATAGGTCTGCCCACAACAATGTAATCAGATCCAATTTTTTTAGCTTCCGCAGGTGTCATAACGCGTTTTTGATCTCCAATGTCACCATCTGCAAAACGAACACCGGGTGTTACGGTTATAAAGTCGCTTCCACAATGATCATGCACCGCACCCGCTTCAAGAGGGGAACAAACAACTCCGTCAAGTCCTGCTGCTTTAGCACAATTTGCATAGTGCATAACAACATTTTCCATTTTCTCTTTTATTAAAAGATCGTTTTCCATGCTTTCTTGACTTGTTGAGGTAAGCTGTGTTACCGCAATTAAAATAGGGCGTGTTCCGTCCTCTCTTGTCAAACCTTCTACAGCGGCTTTCATCATGCCCAAAGTCCCCGCCGCATGAAGATTAGTCATATCAACATCAAGACGTGAAAGCACAGCCATGGATTTTTTTACCGTATTTGGTATATCATGAAGCTTTAAATCCAAAAATATCTTATGCCCTCTCGCTTTTATTTCTTTTACTATAGAGGGCCCCTCTGCATAATATAGCTCCATGCCGATTTTAACAAAAGGTTTTTTTCCTTTAAATTTGTCCAAAAAACTCAAAACCGCTTCCTTACTTGAAAAATCACACGCTACGATTACATCCTTACCCATTATGTGCTCCTCCTATTATATCTTTTAAATTATAAATACCCAGCTTGTCCATTACGCTTTCCAAATTTTCAATTATATTTTTGCAAGCGTAAGGGTTAATAAGGTTGGCTGTTCCTACCTGAACGGCGCTTGCACCTGCGAGCATCATTTCAACAACATCTTCTGCACAACTTATTCCACCCATACCTATTATTGGGATCTTTACTGCTTCATAAACTTGATAAACCATTCTAAGCGCAACAGGAAAAATTGCAGGGCCTGAAAAGCCGCCCATTTTATTTGCAATAATTGGTTTTCTTTTATTAAGGTCGATTCTCATTCCAAGCATTGTATTTATCATACTGATTCCATCTGCGCCTGCATCTTCACACGCCTTTGCAATGGAAACAATATCTGTGACATTTGGTGACAATTTTATTATAACAGGTTTTTTTGTAGCATTCTTAACGCTTCTTGTAACTTCACGCGCTGCAGCGGGAGATGTTCCAAAACTCATACCGCCTCCATGGACGTTGGGACAACTTATATTTATTTCAAGCCAACCAATATCGTTACATTGATCAAGCCTTTGTGCTGTATAAACATATTCATCCACTGAAAACCCGCCAACATTAGCCATGACCTTTTTGTTAAAACATTTTCGAAGCTTAGGAAGCTCTTTGGATATTACGGCATCCACTCCGGGATTTTGAAGTCCTACGGCGTTTATCATTCCGCTATAGCATTCTGCGATACGAGGAGTTGGATTTCCAAATCTTTCATCTTTTGTTGTTCCTTTAAATGAAAATGTTCCTAAAATATTTATATCATAAAATTCAGCGTATTCATATCCATATCCAAATGTTCCGCTGGAGGGAATTATAGGATTATCGATCTCTGCACCGCATAGGGAAACGCTTAATCTTCCCACAATATTTCCTCCTTTACAAACACAGGTCCATCTTTGCAAACACGTTTATAGCCCTTTATTGTTTTATGAGAACATCCCATACAAGCGCCAAAGCCGCAGCCCATTCTTTCTTCAAAGCTGAATTGTCCGTCTCCCTTTGCATTCTTGTACACCGATTTCAACATCGGTTCAGGGCCGCAAGTGAAATAATAATAACCGTATTCAGGCAAAGCATCTGTTACAAAGCCTTTTACGCCGAAACTGCCGTCTACAGTGGTGACGGTAACATCAACGCCTAACTTTTTAAACTCTTCTGCGAGGAAAACTTCATCTTTGGTGTTAAAACCCAATATTGCAGAAACCTTTTTGCCTTTTTTTAAAAGCTGCTTCGCAAGATAGTAAAGAGGAGGAACTCCCACACCGCCACCAATAAGCAAGGCGTTTTCTTGAGAAAATTCTAAAGAATATCCATTTCCCAAACCGGTAAGGATGTCAAGAAATTCTCCTTCTTTCATTTTGCAGAGAACTTCCGTTCCACTACCCACAACTTTATAAATAAGTGTTAACACATTTTCTTCAACGTCGCAAACAGAAATTGGTCTACGTAAAAACAGACCGTCTATCTTCACATTTACAAATTGACCGCTTTCGGTTATTCCGCCGCATTCTCCTTCAAGAGTCATACGGTATACGTTTTTTGTAAGTGGAACATTATTTATGATTTTAAAAATCCCCTGTTTCATAATGGCTCCTTGTTATGAATCTATGGTAGAAACTTTATTTGTTATCTCTTCCAAAACGTCAAGCACTATTCTCACCGTATCAAGTGAAGAAAAGAGAGTAACTCCGTTTTCGACAGCGCAACGACGAATCGCTACACCATCATCATAATGTATTCCCGACATAATAGAACGTGTATTAATTACATAGCTTACATATCCTGCACGAATGGAATCTAAAATTTCTTCACTTCCTTCACTTATCTTTCCTCTCACCCTCGTGCGAATCCCATGGCTCTTCAAAAAAGTAGCTGTTCCTATGGTTGCCTCTATATTAAACCCCATATCGTAAAAACGCTTTACCAAAGGAAGTGCTTCTTCTTTATCTTCATCCGCAATAGTTACAAAAACAGTTCCATAATTTTGAAGGTTCATTCCGGATGCAATCAATCCTTTGCTCATAGCACGATGAAGTTTGTCATCATATCCAATTGCCTCGCCGGTCGATTTCATTTCGGGAGAAAGATATGCATCAAGCCCTTTAATTTTGTTAAAGGAGAAAACAGGCACTTTTACATAAAACCGTTTCTTTTCATCGGGATAAAGATCAAAGATCCCCAATTCTTTTAAGGTTTTTCCCAAAATCACCTCTGTTGCAATGTCTGCAAGACTATATCCTGTTACTTTTGAAAGAAAGGGAACCGTTCTTGATGAACGCGGATTGACCTCTATAATAAATACATTGTCATCATTATCAACTATAAATTGGATATTATACAGGCCAACAATTCCAATACCGATCCCTAATTTTTTGGCATATTGAAGAATGATACCTTTAACCTTATTTGAAACGGAGAATGTGGGATACACACTAATGGAGTCCCCCGAATGAACGCCCGTTCGTTCCACAAGCTCCATTATTCCGGGAATAAATACATCTCTTCCATCGCAAATGGCATCTACTTCAACTTCTTTACCTTGAATATATTTATCAACCAAAACAGGTTTATCTTCATCGATCTCAACAGCAGTTTTCAAATACAACTTAAGCTGTTCATCGTTAGCAACGATCTGCATTGCACGCCCGCCCAAAACAAAGCTCGGACGAACAAGAACAGGGTACCCAATTTCGTTTGCAGTCTTAATTCCATCTTCGATGCAAGTAACCGCCTTCCCCCTTGGTTGAGGAATGTTAAGTTCATGAAGTATTTTTTCAAAGCTATCTCTGTTTTCCGCACGTTCAATCGCAACACAATCTGTTCCGATTATTTTAACCCCTCTCCTCATAAGAGGGTAGGCAAGGTTTATTGCCGTTTGACCGCCCAATGATGCCACAACGCCCTCAGGCTTTTCAAAGTCCAAAACTGCCATAACATCCTCAGGAGTGAGCGGTTCAAAATAGAGTTTATCCCCTGTTGTATAGTCAGTTGAAACAGTTTCGGGGTTGTTGTTTATTATAATTGCTTCATATCCGGCTTTTTTTATTGTTTGAACAGCATGTACCGTGGAGTAATCGAACTCAACACCTTGACCTATTCTTATAGGGCCGGCGCCCAAAACAACAATCTTTTTCTTTTCCGTAAGTTTAGAACAATTTTCTCCGCTATATGAAGAATAAAGATATGGAAGATACTTGCCTGTTTTCATTGTGTCCACCATGCGGAACACGGGAACAATACCCAATTCTTTGCGTTTTTCATACAAGGAAACTTCATCTACATCCCAAAGCTTTGAAATGTATGCGTCGGAAAATCCCATTTTTTTTGCTTTTTTCAAAACCGTTTCATCCCACACATTGTTGGCAATTTCGTTTTCCATTTCAACGATCTTTCTAAATGAATCTAAGAACAACGGTGTTATCTTTGTAATTTGATGAAGCTCGTCAACATTTACTCCAAGACGCATAAGACGAGTTATGGCATAAATATTTCCGTCTCTATACTCGCTTATATAGGCAAGAAGCTCCTCTTTTGACATATTGTCGAACTTTGAAAGATGCAGATGACAAACTCCTGTTTCCAGCGAACGCACTGATTTTAAAATACATTCCTCAAGAGTCGATCCTATACCCATAACTTCGCCCGTTGCTTTCATTTGAGTACCCAAAAGATTGGGTGCTGAAGTGAATTTGTCAAATGGAAACCGTGGAAACTTTGCAACAATATAGTCAAGAGAAGGCTCTATATCTCCTGTTCCGCCGGATACCGGAATTTCATCCAAAGTCATACCAACTGCAATCTTCGCAGTGACGCGGGCAATTGGATAACCACTTGCTTTTGAAGCTAAAGCGGAAGAACGGGACACACGAGGGTTTACCTCTATTAAATAATAATTACTTGAAACCGGATCAAGGGCAAACTGAACATTGCACCCACCCTCTATTTTCAACTCACGAATAATCTTAAGTGCACTGTCATTGAGCATTTTAAGGTCATGATCATTAAGCGACAAAATTGGTGCAACAACAATAGAGTCACCTGTGTGAACACCAACGGGATCTATATTTTCCATTCCGCAAATGGTAATAGCACGATCTGTGGAATCACGCATTACCTCAAATTCAATTTCTTTATACCCTTTAACGCTTTTTTCAACAAGCACCTGGTGAACGGGAGAAAGTTTAAAGGCATTAAGTCCAATTTCTTCAAGCTCTTTTTCATTATTTGCAAATCCGCCGCCTGTTCCACCCAAAGTAAAGGCGGGACGCAACACAACGGGATATCCAATCCGATCTGCGGCTTCCTTGGCTTCTAATATGTTGTATGTTATTTCGGAGGGAATAACAGGCTCTCCAATTGATTGGCAAAGCTCCTTGAAAAGTTCTCTATCCTCTGCTCTTTCAATACTCTCGCAGCTCGTACCCAAAAGCTCTACGCCGCATTCTTTAAGAACGCCTTTTTTTTCAAGCTGCATTGCTATATTAAGTCCCGTTTGACCGCCAATACCGGGTAAAATTGCATCAGGACGCTCATAACGCAAAATTTTTGCCACATATTCAAGAGTAAGAGGTTCCATATAAACCTTATCTGCAATAGATGTATCTGTCATTATTGTTGCAGGGTTGGAGTTAGCAATTACAACCTCATATCCCTCTTCACGAAGGGCAAGACACGCTTGTGTGCCCGCATAATCAAACTCCGCCGCCTGACCAATAACTATAGGGCCTGAACCGATTATAAGAACCTTTTTAATATCTTTTCTTTTTGCCATTACTACCTCCGTTTTTTACATTATTTTTCTATATAAACAACTTTTCCATTACAAACCGTAGCGAAATTCTCCCCAAAAAGCTTTTGATTTTCAAAGGGGGTGGAACGTCCCTTAGACAAGAATTTATCTGTTTCAACCACATACTCTTTTTCCAAATTCCAAAGTGAAAAATCTGTTCCAAGTGGTATGTTAAACCTTTTTCTTGGTGACAGCACAATAAGCTCCATAAGCTTTTCCATACTTATTATTTGCCTTTTAACAAGATGGGTATACAGCACAGAAAACGCAGTTTCAAGACCCACAATTCCAAATGCGCTATCTTTCAAACCCTTTGATTTTTCTTCTACAGAATGCGGTGCATGATCAGTGGCTATCATATCCACCGTTCCATCAATGACGCCTTCAATTAAAGCCTCTTTATCTTTTTGGCTTCTTAAAGGTGGATTCATTTTAAATTTACCGTCCTCTTGTAAAAAGCTGTCATCAAGCACTAAATAATGAGGAGCAGTTTCGCACGTAACATCCACTCCACTTTTTTTGGCTTTTCTTATAAGCTCTACGCTCTCCATAGCGGATATGTGACAGACATGATATTTACAACCTGTTTTTTTGGCTAAATAAAGATCTCTTTCAATTTGCTCATACTCACTTTGGGAGCAAATGCCTTTATGTCCATGCTTTTTTGCATATGCTCCATCATGTATATATCCACCTTTCAAAAGAGAATTTACCTCACAATGTGCAACGATAATTTTATCAAGTGACTTAGCCTTCTCCATAGCCCGAAGCATTATTTCTTCATTTTGAACTCCCCTGCCATCATCAGAAAAAGCAACAACATATTTTGACAGAGAAACAAAATCGGAAAGTTCCTCGCCCTTTTCCCCTTTCGTTATTGCTCCATATGGAAAAACATTTACAACAGCGTCTTGTTCAATTGCGGAAAGTTGCAAATTTAAATTTTCCCTGCTATCCGGCACGGGAGAAAGATTTGGCATAGTACAAACAGCGGTATATCCACCTCTTGCCGCGGCAAGAGATCCTGTCTTAATAGTTTCTTTATACAAAAAACCCGGCTGGCGAAAATGCACATGCACATCGCAAAAGCCGGGCAAAATTACATATTCAGATAAATCAAAAGAGGACAAAAGGCGGCATTGGGGCGCAGTAGACAAAAACCTCACCGCACCTTGACAGAATGCGGCAATATTTTTCAAGCATAACACTTTTACCTCGTTTTTGTTCGCCATATTACCCTCCTGAAAATCAAAAATAAAGGGATGACCGTTTTTTAAAAATGATTCTGACAAAAGCAAAAAATTCCCTTCACCATCACAGAAATCATTATTTGGATTATATCAAAAAAATGGAAAAAAGTCAATCGTCAATCTGTCAAAAAATAAAAAAATTATTGAAGCTTATTTATGTATCATTCGTTATTTTTCATACAAAAGCCGATATATGATCAGTCACCTTTTTCCAATCTTTCCACATCGCAACATTGGATTTTTTACACCACATTACTTTTTTATAAAAAAGCAGGGGATGCAAAAAAATTTCACATCCCCTTATGTTCATTCTATTTTACGCAAAAAGATCAATTGCTCCAATGAAGTGGCTCTTTATTCTCACATAGTCGGTTGAATCAACTACTCCGTTAGAATCAACATCAGCAGCTTTAAAGTTATAACTTTCAAGAGAGATCTTCCCAAGGAAATTACTCTTTATTCTTAAATAATCTGTAGAATCAACTATTCCGTCGCCTGTTACATCACCAAGTACAATTATTGTAACGGTGTCAACCTTAGCACCACTCAACAAAAGGCTTACGGTGCATCCTGTACCAACCGTTTCGGTAGGCGCAAGAACATTTCCGTCTGCATCATAAACAACAGCCATGGTGTTTTCAAAATTCAAAAGAATGTTTGCAACGGTTTCCTCTGTATTAACTTTACAAAGGAAGTCTTCTTCTCTGGTATACACGGAATCAGATTTAAGTGTTAATAAGTCTTTTGAAGATTCTCCCTCAATGATAATATCAAACTTCTGTGCCGCAATTTTGGCGGAGTCACTACCGGTCGTGTAAAGGAAGAACTTAGAAGTATCGGAATCCAAATGGAGTGTATTAAGCGTATATGTGCTTTTTACATAGTATGATCCATTATCTTCAATTATAAAGAAATTTTGTGCAGGGCCGCCATGCAATGTATACATTCCAACAGACGTGCCTTCTTCGATCATTGTGTTATAAATATCGACGGATATACCTTCCGAAACAGAAACAATTGTGTACGCACCGTTAGCCAAACGTGTAAACTGCCATCTTTGGTCGTCGCCGTTGCTTTGACCGGCAGCAACAAGGCTACCACTTTTAGCTGTAACATACTTTCCGGAACTTACATTTTTAATGTTGGCAACAAATGAATCGCCAAGATTAGAAATGGTTGCAGGCCCACTATAAATGCTCACCACTTCCAAATCAAAGCTTCTTGCTTTATAAACAGTAGTAGAAGTATCCGTACCAACTGTAGATCCGTAAATTTGAGCATTATAAGTACTTGCACTTACGTCAACAGTCTTATCTCCGCCGACAGGCATAAAATGGAATTTAGTATTGTTGTAATAGATAAAAAACTTTTGATTATCTTCGTATGTAATGCTGTTTGTTATTAAATCTGTGCCGTCTGTATAAGACGAATCTTTAACGTCCCAAAATTTACTCGTGGAAACATTACCTATAAGATACGAACCGTTTGCCTGCTTCATAAAATGCCAAACTTGAGTGTTTGTGCCTGTAGCATCAGCCGCCTGTACATCGTTTCCAACATCTGTGAGATATTTTCCGGATGCGGAGTGTCTTACTTTGGCGTAAAAATCGCTACCCATATCAACATATGAATTCCCGTCAAGTTTATGTGTTATCGAAACGCCGGAATCAAGATTAACACCTATCATTTCAAGCATGCCCTTGGCAATTGCAACAGCGATTTCATCGTTGTATGTATCGAAAAGAGCATTGTCATTTGCGTTGCTTATGAAACCCGTCTCAATAAGGCAAGAAGGCATAGTTGTACTCCAGATAACAGTATAATTTGCAGTTTTTACTCCTCTGTTTCTGAAGGAAGGAACGGCCGCCATAACTGCGTTTTGAATTGCAGTTGCAAATTTTGCCTGTGTGGAACTCGAAGTATACTTACTTGCATAATATGTTTCAAGTCCATTTGCCGTAGCTGATGAATATGAATTTCTATGAACACTTATAAAATACTTATTTCCATTACCATTTGCAATTGAACATCTCTGGGAAAGCGAAAGATAAGTATCGGTGGTACGCGTATAAGTAACAGTTGCGTATTTTTCAACTATGGCACCAACCTTAAGAGACAATGCAAGAACATCGTCTGCTTCATGCCTTGTGCCATTACATGCGCCGGGGTCTGAGCCACCGTGGCCCGGGTCGATGATGAACGTCTCGCCGGAAGCTTTAACTTCTGTTTGAGGATTTAAAGCTAAAACAGAAAGACTCATGAGAACAACCAATAAAAGCGCGGTTGTTTTTTTCAATGAATTTCTCATAGAAACCTCCTAAAAAATTGTATTCTTTCACAAGAACATTATACTATATATTGTCAATATATTCAATGAATTTTTTGTAACATAGAATAAACAAAAAAATTAATTTTACATCGCGCTTTTTTTCTCAAATATAAAAATTAATGCCTTTTTATACTTGAGTTTTTTCCCTTAAGAAAAACTTGTAATTGTTCTTTTTAAAATCTAACTTTATATTTGAAATGCATCGAATTTTTTCAAAAAAATAAAATCGCACTGAAATATTTTACATCTCAGTGCGATCCATTAAAATATTTAATTATGCGTAAAGGTTATAAGTACCAAGGAAATGAGCTTTTACTCTAAGGTAGTCTGTAGAATCGATTACTTCGCTCCCGTCAACATTTGCGGCAATATATGAAGCGTCATCAAATTCAAAGATACCGAGGAAAGCACTTTTAATTCTAAGATAGTCTGTAGAATCAACGATACCATCACCCGTAACGTCACCGTTTACAATAATTACAGCAGAATCCACAATAACGCCATTGGAATAAAGATTAACTGTACATCCCGTACCAACACTTGCAGAAGAATCCACTACAGAACCGTTATTATCGCTGACCGAAATAGACGCGTTTTCAAATTGAGAAAGGACACCGCTTGCAACTGCGCCGGATACAACTTTTTTAAGCATTTTTCCGTCTTTAACAAGAGCGGAATCGGATTTGAGAACGAGTACTTCATCATCAGTGACAACAGGAGTTTCTGCTTCTTCAGCAATCTTTAATGTGAATGCTCTGTAATCTGCGAGTTCAAAACCGTAAAGCTGAACAGTAGAAGAATCATACGATGAAATATCTACAAGCTTATTTGTGTAGAATGGGCTGATGTAATAATATCCATCAATTTCATAGAAGCGGAACTTTTGAGCAACCCAACCATTATCATCATACAAACCAATAGCACTGCCGTCTCCGTAATATGTATATGTTACATCAATACATTTTCCGGATGCACCTGTGATTTTATATGTAAGAGTATTGCTATCATATTCGAAAAGGAACTTTTGATTTTCTGCATAGGTTGTATTAGATGCTGTCAAGCTTGCACCGTTATTATCTGTAAGAGTTTTGCCGGATGCTTTGCCTGTAAGGTATCCATAGAAAGAATCTCCCAAATATTCGGGGGCAACTGTATTGTGAATAATACCGTCAAATACGATTTCAAATGTCTGTGCATTCAAAGATGTCTGACTTGATGTATTGAGTGTAGCAAGATTAAGATCAAGATTGTTTGCATTCATATCACAAACCGTATGCGAATAACACGGTTTGATGTAATAATTTCCCGGATAGGATTCGTTGGGAAGTACATAGAAACCTTGTGGTCTGAGACCGTTCCAATAATACAAATCTACGGCTGTACCTTCTGCAAGTCCACCATTTGCAACGTCGAGATAAAGTCCGGTGGAAACAGATTTAAACTCATAAGAACCATCTGCTCTGCGAGCCATGATCCATCTTTGATCCTCATTAAATGTAGCATCGGTGAAAATAACGCTCATGTCACTCGCAGTCATCATTTTACCGGAAGCCGTATTTCTTATGTAAACAGAATTTTCTTCGCCTAAATTAAAATACCATTTGCTGTAATCGTTATTTATCTTGAGAATCTCAAAAGCTCTTGCAGCGCTGGCAGCCTCCGTTGTTCCGATATCTTCACCACACAGCTCAAGCTGATTAGTATATGCGTTAAGATCAAATACCTTCGTAGATCCTGTTGTTCTGAAATAGAAAGATGCATTTATATAATAAATCCAAAATCTTTGCGGATGTAATCCGTTATAGTCACAAAGCCACAAAGCTGTATTGTCCGAATAATCACCATACGGAACATCAATATACTTACCTTTTGCGTCATTGAGAATGGAATAAGAACCGTCATCAGAGTTATAAACAAAATGCCATCTCTGTTTTTCGGTATACTCGGGAGCTGCGGAAATCAAATTTGTATCGTTATCTGTAATCAAGTTTCCTGTTGCAGAGTGCTTAATAAATCCGTCAAAGTTTTCGCCCAAATAAAGAGGTGCAACATTGTTCAATTTATTGCCCGGACCTGCTTCTATAGATTTACCGATCATTGAAAGCATTCCGTTCGCTATAGCAACAGCGATGTCTTCAAAATATGTATCAAACAATACGTTGTCGCCAGGGTTGCTTATAAAGCCTACTTCAACAAGACAAGAAGGCATATTCGTGCCCCAAATAACTGTAAACTGTGCAGTTTTTACACCTCTGTTTACAAACTGAGGAACAGCAGCCATTATAGAATTCTGAACAGCGGTTGCCATCTTCGCCTGCGTGGACGACGAAGTATACTTACTCGCATAATATGTTTCAAGTCCTAATGCGGAAGAGCTTGAAAACGAGTTTCTGTGAACACTTATAAAATAGCTGCTACCATTATTGTTTGCAATAGAGCATCTTTGGCTAAGTGTCCAGTATATATCTGTTGTTCTTGTATAGGCAACAGTTGTTACTTGAGACATAAGCTCACCAATTCTGAGAGAAAGCTTCAAAACATCGTCCGCTTCTTCTCTCGTACCATTCATAGCACCGGGGTCTGTGCCACCGTGACCCGGGTCAATTATGAATACTTCTCCCGATGCCGAAGCTTCGGTAGCAGGTGTAAAAGCTATAAAGGATAAACTCATAACCAACACCAAAAATAACGCCGTAAAGTTTTTTAATGAGTGTTTCATTCGTTACCTCCGTGATTGAAATTATATCTTTCTATTAGTTAGTATACATAGAAAAAATGAATTTTTCTCCCATTTTAATACATTTAAACGAAAAATATTTCTTAACAAATTATAAATTCATCATTTTAGCCAAAAATTCTTTGTTGAATGTACTTTTTAAATAAAAGATTCATAATGTAATTTTGTCGTTTACATATTTTTTTGTATTTTTACTGTTGATTTTTTATAAATAAAATTTTTGAATCAGCGCCCAAAATAGCGTAAATTTTTTTGTTAGTCATTTTTGACAGTTTTCACTAAAGTTATTTGTTTATTATTGCCAAAACAAAAAAACAGTACTCAAAATCAACAATTAAAGTTTTAAAAATATTTTGTTAAGCAAAAATGAATACCATGTTTGTTTAGAAAAAAAACAACTCTTCTTTTTAAAAAATCACTCGTAAATTATATTAAATTTTAATTATGCATCATTGTCTTTATACAAAAAAACATTCTTTATTACTTTCATAATTATTTAAATATGCGCCCATTACATTAGCAAGCGAGCCGTCCCCTGCATATTTTTATAGTACATACTTTGTAAAAAGTATGGGAAGGAGTTTACAATGAAAAAAGACTTTTTTATAAATAACAATGATAACTGCCGTTATCAATTCAATAGTTGCAGATCGAACGATCAATGCGACGAAAGCTGCATTTGTTCAAAATGTCCCGCAGGCGCACAAGGGCCTGCAGGTCCCATGGGCCCTCAAGGCCCTGCGGGTCCAAGAGGATTCACAGGAGAAGCCGGGCCTCAAGGTCCAATAGGCCCGCGAGGATATCCCGGAATGCCCGGTCCAATGGGTCCCCAAGGTCCTGCAGGCGAAACAGGTTCTCAAGGTCAGCAAGGTCCGGAAGGTCCTCAAGGACCAGCAGGCCCGCAAGGTCCCGTTGGCGAAACAGGTCCCGCAGGCCCTACAGGACCGCAAGGCCCCACAGGCCCGGAAGGGCCTCAAGGTCCTACAGGGCTTACCGGCCCGCAAGGTCCCGTTGGTGAAACAGGTCCCGCAGGTCCTACAGGGCCGCAAGGCCCCACAGGCCCGGAAGGGCCTCAAGGCCCCACAGGGCTTACCGGCCCGCAAGGTCCCGTTGGCGAAACAGGTCCCGCAGGTCCTA
>CAZDVZ010000025.1:0-28483 GCA_964509125.1 uncultured Oscillospiraceae bacterium
ATGCAAGAAACGGATATTGCAGACCCCTTCAAGGGGATAGGTCAGGCCTCCTAAGGGTTAGTTATGGGTTCGATTCCCGTTGCGGGTGCCAGATAGCGCCGTGAGAAATTGTCTCACGGCGCTATGTTGTTTATCTTTCGTTTAGATTTCTTTGATAGACTTTGTGCGAAAAGAACATTTTATTACACAAAATACTTCTTTAGTGCAAAAAAAGAAAGGATAACACAATGGCTAAAGTTAAGATTATTACGGATTCATGTTCCGATCTTTCACCCGAACTTTTATGTAAATACGATATAGATTATGTTAAAATGTCAACAGTAGAAGACGGGATAGAATCTCCGGCTCTTTTGGAATGGAGCAGAGATGATTCCCACAAACTATACGAAGCTATTCGAAACGGAAAAAGAATTACAACAGCTCAAGTTTCCGTAGAAGAATTTACCAAGGTTTTTGAAAAATACATTAACGAAGGAAAAGATATTGTATACATAGGCTGTTCTTCCAAACAATCGGGGTCGGTTAATACGGCAGTGGTAATAAAGCAAAAGATGAAAGAAAAATATCCATCCTCGGTCATTTACTGCATCGATTCGCTGGGAGCATCATATGGAGAGGGAATTTTAGCAATTGAGGGAGCTAAAATGTCTCAAGAAGGAGCAACGGCAGAAGAAATTAATACCCATATTTTAAAAATCAGAAAAAAGGTAAACCAATATGTCACGGTACACACATTAGACTACTTAAAAAGAGCAGGCAGAGTTTCGGCAACATCTGCTTTTTTCGGAAACCTTATGGGGGTAAAGCCTATACTTATATCCGATGTCAACGGAACACAGGTTGCTTTTAAAAAGGTAAAAGGACGAAATGCGTCTTTTCAAGAGATCGTATCCCTTTTAAAAGAAAGCATTGAGTTTCCTGAAGAACAAACCATATACATAGCTCACGCAGACTGTAAAGAAACAGAAGTTTCTCATCTTAAAGAAATAATAAAGAGTGAAATTAACTGCAAAGATGTTTATATCGGTGGCATTGGGCCAATTATCGGAGCTTCCATAGGCCCCGACGCCATAGGAGTATGGGCCTTTGGAAAAGAAGTTACATTTTCGGCGGAGAATATATAAAATGAAAACCTTAGAAAAAACGACGATATGCTCAACAACACTGATCGATGGAGAATTATTCGCCAAAATGATACGTTTTGGTGCCGAAAATCTAAAAAAGCACAAGCAAGAAGTAAACGAGCTAAATGTATTTCCCATTCCCGACGGAGACACAGGAGATAATATGCTGTTAACGGTTGAAGGCGGCATTTCAAAAAAAGAAGATACGCCCCAATCTATTTGCGACGCCTCAAGACAAGTTTCCAATAATATGCTTTTTTCTGCAAGAGGAAATTCCGGAGTTATTCTTTCTCAATTTTTTGAGGGAATAAGGAAAGGTTTTGAAAACTTAGCTTCAGCACAAGTGGAGGATATGACAAACGCTTTTAAACAAGGCGTTGAACAGGCATACCACGCCGTAATCCATCCCGTCGAGGGTACAATTCTAACAGTAGCAAGAGAAGCCACGGAATATGCCTGCAAAGCGAAGCCCAACACAATAGAAGAATTTTTTTGTGCGTTTATTGAAGAAGCAGAAAGATCACTTTTAAAAACGACCGAACTTTTGCCCGCATTAAAAAACGCCGGTGTTGTAGATTCGGGAGCCGCAGGTTTTATATACATAATTAAAGGCATGGTAAATGCCATTACCGAAGTTGAAGAAAATGAAGCTCCTCTTTTTAGCCCCAAAGAACCCATATTAAATCTCGATGCTTTTACAGAAGACAGTATATTAGAGTTTGGTTATTGCACAGAAGTGCTTCTACGTCTTCAAAATTCCAAAACAGATATAAAAAACTTCAACGAAAAAGAGTTTTCCCACGGTCTGCAAATGATTGGAGATTCAGTTGTGGTTGTTAAAAACGGAAGTATTGTAAAACTCCACGTTCACGCCGAAAAACCCGAAGAAGTTTTGTCTTTTTGTCATGAATTTGGAGAATTTTTAAAGGTTAAAATTGAAAACATGACACTACAACACAGCAGTTTGGCAGAAAACAAAAAAGACGCTCCAACTGCCAAAATTAAAAAATACGGTTTTGTTGCAACAGCTTCGGGAGAAGGATTAAAAAAATTTTTTATAGATAGAGGCGTGGATGTCATTGTTGACGGCGGTCAAAGCATGAATCCATCCGCAGAAGATTTTTTAAACGCTTTTGAAAAAACAAATGCCGAAACCATATTTGTTTTTCCCAACAACTCCAACATTATTCTCACTGCAAAACAAGCGGCATCCTTATACAAAAAAAGTGATGTACTCGTAGTAGAAAGCAAAAACATCGGTGCAGGATATGCCGCGTTATCTATGTTCGATGAGAGTCTTAAAACAAAAGAAGAAATATTTGACACGCTTCAAAAAGCAACAGAAAATGTTATAACCGCCCAAGTTTCCCGCTCCATAAGAGATGCTCACATCGATGACACTTTTATTATGTCGGGAGATTATATCGGATTTTACGAAAAAAAACTAATTGCTACAGGAAAAAATCGCGAGAATGTAGCATTACAAACCGTAGAAAATCTAAACTTTAACTCATACGATATTTGCATTTTAATATACGGAGCCGATGTGAACGAAAAAAAAGCTCTTGAAGTTCAAGAGAAAATACTGCAGAGATATCCCGAAAAGGAAGTATTTATATATGACGGGATGCAACAGATCTATGAGTATATTATAATTTTAGAATAGCTGCCCCGTTTTATTTTTCATGTTCAAAGCACCATTCACGTACTATTGGTAATAAATTTTTCCGCTTTATTTGTTTCTGTTCACCGCAGGAAAGGTTTTTGTCGCATAAAAGAAGGAAAAAAATCAAAATTCAAACCAAGATTATAAATAAGAAATCCTCTTAAAGCAAAAAACACTTTAAGGGGATTTATATTTTCCCAAACAAAGGGAAATATGGGCGAAATATATAATTAATCTTTCAAAAAAGCACATATTTTTATCTCTTTTAAAAGCAAAAAGATGTTGAATTTTTGAAAAAACAGTACTATAATAGTGGACGGCAAATTATTCAGGTATTTTAAATTTTAAAGGAAAAGGAAAAACAGTATGAATGATCTAAAGCCAATGTTTTTTTCCACAATTAAAGGATATGGTAAAAAACAATTTTTGGGAGATGTGGTATCCGGCATTGTAGTTGCAATAATTGCTCTCCCACTATCCATCGCTCTTGCACTTGCTTCCGGCGTGGGCCCTCAAGAAGGAATCTACACCGCCATTGTTGCAGGGTTTATAATCTCCTTTTTAGGTGGGAGTACTGTTCAAATAGCCGGGCCGACTGCCGCGTTTGCAACCATTGTTGCCGGAATTGTTGCAGCAAACGGAACAGAAGGATTAATGGTCGCCACGATAATGGCCGGTATTATCCTTATTATAATGGGATTACTTCGTTTGGGTGCACTCATTAGGTTTATTCCCCACACAATAACAACGGGATTTACCGCAGGAATTGCAGTGACGATTTTAATAGGTCAGCTAAAAGACTTTTTTGGTGTTACATATAAGGACGGAGTTGCCCCCATCGAAACCATGGAGAAAATAGAAGCTCTTGCAGATAGTTTTTTCACAGTAAATATTTGGGCAATACTTGTAGGTGCTGTTTCTCTTTTAATACTCATTGTTTGGCCAAAAATAAACAAGCACATCCCCGGATCTCTTATAGCAGTTATTGTAAGCGCAGCAATTGTTGCAATTTTCGAAATAGATGTAAAAACCATTGGAAGCAGTTATGAAGTGAATGGTTCATTACCATCTTTCCATACTCCAAAGTTTGATCTTGAACTTATGAAAAATGTGCTTCCCGACGCATTTACCATTGCCATACTTGCGGCGATCGAATCTCTTTTATCATGCGTTGTCGCAGATGGGATGACAGGGTCAAAGCATCGATCTAACGCAGAACTCGTTGCTCAAGGTGTTGGTAACATAGGGTCTGCCCTTTTTGGCGGGATTCCTGCAACAGGAGCAATTGCAAGAACCGCAGCGAACATTAAAGGCGGCGGAAAAACGCCGGTTTCGGGCATGGTACACGCACTCGTTCTTCTTCTCATCCTTGTTTTGTTCATGCCATATGCAGCCTTAATCCCCATGCCGGCCATTGCCGCCATACTTTTTGTTGTAGCATATAATATGTGTCAATGGAGACCTTTTGTAAAGATTATTAAAACCGCACCATGGGCAGATATTTTAGTTCTTGTGCTTACATTTGTTCTTACAATTATTTTTGATCTTATCGTTGCAATTGCTGTAGGAATGGTTATGGCGTTTGCTTTAAAATTGATAGGAAAGAAATGTAGCAAACAGGAGATAAAGAACGAAGACTAATCAATAAAAAACAAGACTTGGCTTTCACGCCAGTCCTCAAACCGCTGAAAAGCCCGCCTATTTGGCGAGTTTTTCAGTGGTTTGACTTTTGTCCGACTTCCGCATGTTTTAAGAAGATCATTCTCCCCCGCACGATTGCAGATGATATTCAGGGTACCCGATCATGCCGCTTCATGTTCTCCGTCACGCCCTTAGCAGCTTTCATCCGATGTATGATAGGTCAAAGCAACTCTGTGCCTGCTCGTTCGGATCATGCGGATAAAAGTGTTTTTACGGATAAATAAAAGCCTTTCAGAAAATTGAGTTCCGAAAGGCTTTCGTTCTTTAAATATTAAATTTCAAGCAGGTATTTGTATTTTAATTGTAATGCTTTCAGAAAAAACTTTCTTAAATACACTCATTTTTAAAACACTTTTTGTCCAAAAGCATTTTAAAATATTAGTACGCAATACCTTGTGCTTTCATAGCTTCAGCAACTTTAAGGAAACCTGCAATATTTGCGCCAACCAAAAGGTTACCGGGAACGCCATATTCTACAGAAGCATCATATGCGGCTTTGTAGATATTTTGCATAATGTTGTGAAGTTTGGCATCAACTTCTTCAAAAGACCATGAATATCTCATGGAGTTTTGGCTCATTTCCAAACCGCTCGTTGCAACTCCGCCTGCGTTTGCAGCTTTAGCGGGGCCAAAGTCGAGGCCGCTGGAGATAAAGAGTTCAACAGCTTCAGGAGTGCAAGGCATATTCGCACCTTCGCATACAACCTTCGTTCCGTTGTTAACGAGAGCCTTTGCATCATCAAGATTGATTTCGTTTTGAGTTGCACAAGGAAGGGCTATATCGCATTTAACTGTCCAAACTCCATGGCATCCTTCGAAATACTTTGCGCCGGGAACACGCTTTGCGTACTCGGAAATTCTTCCTCTTTCAACCTCTTTGATCTGTTTAATCACGTCAAGCTTGATTCCGTCTTCGTCAACAACATATCCCGATGAGTCACTCATTGTAATAACTTTACCA
This sequence comes from uncultured Oscillospiraceae bacterium, assembly GCA_964509125.1. Taxonomy (GTDB): domain Bacteria; phylum Bacillota; class Clostridia; order Oscillospirales; family CAG-382; genus SIG653. Next base: position 5,453 of record CAZDVZ010000025.1, read on the forward strand.
CCAAGCTGCATAGCCTTTTCAGCGGCATATGTTGCTACATTTCCCGAACCGGATATTACAACCGTTTTACCCTCAAAAGAGTCACCCTTGGCTTTAAGAACTTCGTTTGTAAAATAGCAAAGTCCATAGCCTGTCGCCTGTGTTCTCGCAAGAGAACCACCATAAGTAAGACCTTTTCCTGTAAGAACGCCTGTAAATTCATTGCGAAGTCTCTTATATTGACCGAACATAAATCCGATCTCTCTTGCGCCCGTTCCAATATCCCCTGCAGGAACGTCCACATCCGCGCCAATGTGTTTTGAAAGTTCTGTCATGAAGGATTGGCAAAAACGCATAACTTCCCCATCGCTTTTGCCCTTGGGATCAAAGTCAGAGCCGCCTTTTCCGCCGCCCATGGGAAGTGAAGTAAGTGAGTTTTTAAAGATCTGCTCAAAACCTAAAAATTTTATTACAGAAGCATTTACGGAAGGATGAAGTCTGATGCCGCCTTTGTAGGGACCGATGGCAGAGTTATATTGAACTCTGTATCCACGGTTAACTTGAACTTTGCCGTTATCATCAACCCAACTTACACGGAACATAATAAAGCGTTCCGGCTCTACAATTCTTTCAAACACGCCCGCCGCAACAAGGTCGGGACGTTTTTCGGCAACAGGATCAAGAGATTCGAAAACCTCTTTTACCGCCTGAAGAAATTCAGGTTCATTAGGGTTACGTTTAACGGTTTTTTCGTAAACTTCTGCAAGATGTGCATTTTTAATTGCCATAATATCCTCCAAAACAAATGTTTTATTCAAATTTCAAATAATTTTCGGGATCTGTATGTTCGCCATTTAATCTTATCTCAAAATGAAGGTGGGGACCTGTAACTCTGCCGGTCGCTCCTATTTCACCAACAGGATCGCCCGCTTTAAGTACGTCACCTTCCGAAACCAAAATTTCGGAAAAATGCATATATACGGTTGAAAAGCCATATTCGTGGCGAATTACCACATATTTACCTGCGCCGCCCGAATATCCTGTTTCTTCAACAACTCCGTCTGCAGCCGAAACTACAACATCGCCGTAACAGCCTCTGTTACTTGCGATCAAATCTATTCCTGTATGGACCTCATAGCCGTTTAAGTATCTGTACCCGTAATCAGAAGAAACTATTCCGTCATAAGGTTTAATAAAATAAGCAAGTTCAGCTGACGCAAGTTGCATCGAGGGAGTAACACCAACCTCAACCACGCGGTCTACGGGATCACTTACAACATTCTCCAAAATGAGTTTTTCGGAAACTACTTTACCGTCAACCTCATTTGTTTCATATACACGTTTAATAACGCCTTTTTCACCTTCTGATACAACATTTTCATAAGACTTGTTAACACCGTATGTATATGTATAAACAGTTTCAAAATCCGTCTCAACGTATTCTGTAACAATGGAAAGCTCGGAAACGCTGATAACTATTTTTTCTCCTGAAAGAGTGGTGACCTCAGGCTGGCTGAAAAAAGCATCTATACCCAAAGATGTTCTCGCCTCTTCGGTGGAAAGAAAACAATCTTTGTCAAATTCTCCTGCCGTTATCTCCACGGTATTTATAAGTGAACATCCACTTGAAACTCCGTAATATGTGCCCGCTTTTGAAATCAGTTCTTCTTTCAACTGCAAAGCAATTTTTTCATCTGCCACAGCAAAAACCGGCTGAGAATCCACGGAGAAAAGATAACCTTTTTCAACATTCGTCTCCATCACTTCTTGGGACGAAACCGCAACATTATTTTCTTTAACCTCATTTGGCGTTTCGATATCGGCATCGGTTTTAGTAATTTGTGTTGCCACAAGAGCAGAAACAAGAACAGCAGCACACAAAACAGTAAACTTAAATCTATTAGTTATTTTCATCAATACCTCGCAAAGTCACGTCCGCTGACATATTATACTATCTTTTTTTGCCTTTTTCAAGTCTTTCCTCATAAGAATACTAAATATGTAACATTATTTCAAGTTATATTTAATTCCAAAAAGTAAACTTTTTTCATTTTTTGCTTTTTTTTATTGCAAAATAACAAAAAAGGCTTGAAAAAACGCTTAAAAATCGTTATAATAATTATCGTAGCAAAATTGTATATATTTTTTCTCGACATAGGCAAAATAGACTCAAGCCCTTTCCGCCTTGAAAGGATATTTCGGGTATAAATTCACCTTTTCCCATTAGAAAGGCGTTAATTAATGAACAAAAATTTTTCTCTGCAAGGCAACACATTTAAAAAAAGAAACAAGTTTTTTTACGGAACCTGCGTTTATCTTCTTGTTTCAATAATTATTTATATCCTAAGCAGGCTTTCCACGGGATTTGCAGATCTCGTTTCAAAATATCCCGGCGGATTTGTGCGGTTTGTTTTAGCGGGAGCAACATCCATAATTCCGTTTTCTCTTGCAGAAGCATTTTTATTGTTGCTCGTTCCTGTTTCTCTGATTTTCATATTTTTAATTCCCGACAAACCCGAAGGAAAACATATGACGAGAAATTCTTATATAATGCTGGGCGTATTGTTGTTGGTCGCTTCCATGTATCTTTCCGTTTTTGCGCCTTGTTATTTTAAGACATCCGTAGAAGAAAAAATGTCCCTCGACTCCCAGTCGGTTGCCGTGGAAGATCTTCAAAAAGTTATTGTGAAGATTTCGGAGGAAATTGAGCATTTAGAAAAAGACATTACTCAAAAATCCACCGGAGAGACATTGATGCCCCATTCATATTCAGATCTCGTTTCCAAACTTAATAATGCCTATGATTCGTTTTGCGAAAAATATGACTTTATCGGGGATTTTTATTCTTATCCTAAACCATTATCAATTTCAAAACTCATGCCATACACAAGGATTTCGGGTTTTTACACTTTTTTCAGCGGAGAAGCCAATATAAGTACAGCATATCCCGATTTTACGATCCCGTTCACAATGGCACACGAAATGGCACACCAAAGAGGCATTGCCAAAGAAGACGAGGCAAACTTTATTGCTTTTCTCGTCTGCACAGAAAGCAACGACAGCTACATTAAATATAGCGGATACGCTGAACTTCTTAATTATCTTTTAGATGATCTGTACAACACAGACCCGGCGCTATACTCGGAAATTCTTTCCTCCATACCTTCGGTTTACAAGAAAGAATATAAAGCTTATGTAAAATTTGCAACAGGAACATATTCAAAAGGAGCGTCCACCGTAGCAACAACGGTTAATAATACCATGCTCCAAAGCCAAGGGCAAAGCGAAGGGACCAAAAGCTACAACTTAGTAACAAAACTCGCTACAGCGTATTACAATAAAATTTGGTCAGAACAAAATTGATTTCAAATTTGGGAGAGCAAAAATGAAAAAAACAAAAATATTATTTTTGATTCACGACTTAGGCCATGGCGGCGCTGAAAAGGTTTTGGTAAATTTGGTTAACAACATGGACAGGGAAAAGTTTGACATAACCGTAATGTCTCTTTTCGGTGGGGGCGTGAATGAGCAATTTTTAGCACATCATATCAATTATAAAACCGTATTCAAAAAATCCTTCAGAGGAAACAGTAAAATAATGAAGCTTTTTTCTCCCCAAACGCTTCACAAAAAATTTATAAAAGAGAAATACGACATTGAAGTTTCATATTTAGAAGGTCCAACGGCAAGAATAATCAGCGGTTGCCCACACATGGACACAAAATTGGCATGCTGGATACACACTGAACTACATACTGCCAAAGTTGCATCTTCATCTTTTAAAAGTTATGAAGAATCGCTCTCGTGTTATAAAAAATTCAACAATATCGCTTGCGTTTCAGGATTTGTAAAAAAAGTTTTTTCATCCACTTATCCCGAAATCAATAATCTCGAAGTTTTATTCAACACAAACGAAACCAACCAAATAATTAGCTTGAGTGCCGAAGCGGTTGAAGATAGTTTGTTTTCAGAAAGAGAATTTAAACTTTGCGGTGTGGGAAAAATTGTTTCAATAAAAGGGTTTGACAGGTTAGCGCGGATCCATTTAAAATTGACCAAAGAAGGGTTTCCTGTTCACACTTATATTTTGGGAGTGGGATCCGAACAAAAAAGCATAGAAGAATTTTTAAAAGAAAACGGCATTGAAGCCGGTTTTACATTCTTAGGTTACCAAACAAACCCTTATAAATATGTTTCCAAATGCGACCTCTACGTTTGCTCCAGCTTTGTAGAAGGTTTCTCCACTGCCGCCACAGAAGCTCTTATTGTGGGAACACCCGTATGCACCACGTCTGTATCGGGAATGGATGAAATGTTGGGCGAGAACAACGAATGGGGCGTTATTACCGAAAACAACGAAGAAGCATTGTACGAAGGGATAAAACGATTGGTGTCAGACCCTGCCTTACTAAAGCACTACAAAGAAAAAGCATTAGAGCGGAGAAAGGCATTTACCACAGAAGAAACAGTAAAAGCAACGGAAAACTTTTTACTTAGCCTTTGAAAAATCGAGTCTGCATTTTTTTGCAGGCTCATTTTTATAGAAAAGTCAAACTTGCACAATTCGTCAAAATGAATAGTGGGTTTTCAAGGCGCCGGAAGATGCAGATCCGTTAAATTTCCGAGAAGCCATTCTTTTAATATCGCTCACGCCCTCTTTGAGAGTACCCAATCCATATATTACAAGAGTCCCGCCATAAGAAAAACACACGCCGAAAAAAATAAATAAAATTGCAGAATGACATAAATCTGAAAATGGAACAAGTACAAAGCAGAGAATAAAAAAAGTAAAATGCCACCAATTAAAAGCATGTGCTGCCCTAAATTGCGCGAACAACACAATTTAGGGCAGTACACTTTCGCATTATGACCTTTATTTTAAAATTATTTTTTTATCAAAAATATTTTGGAGAGCCTTTAGTATGCCCAACTTGGCATGGGCAAAAGTAAGACCTCCTTGAAAATAAACAGCATACGGCTCACGCATGGGGGCATCGGCGGTAAGCTCAATGGAGGAGCCTTGAACAAAGGCGCCTGCAGCCATAATTATTTCGCTATCATAACCGGGCATTGGTCCGGGTATAGGTGCAGCGTAGCTATCCACAGCAGCGGCAGCCTGAATACCTTCGCAAAAAGCAATAACACCTTCGGGAGTTCCCAATTTAATAGATTGAACAATATCGTGCCTGGATTCAACGGAATTGGGTACAGCTTCAAATCCCAAGCTTTCAAAAATGTTGGCGGCAAATATCGCCCCTTTTACCGCGGACGCAACTACCGTGGGAGCGAAAAACAGTCCTTGATAGAAGGACTGAAGCACCCCGAAATTCACGCCTACCTCTTTTCCCAGTCCCGGAGAATTCAACCTGTAACCACAGCGTTCGATAAGATCTTTTCTACCGCAAATATATCCTCCGCTTGCGGCAAGTCCGCCACCGGGATTTTTAATAAGCGACCCTGCCATGAGATCTGCGCCAACTTCTGTAGGCTCGGATAGCTCGACAAACTCACCGTAACAGTTATCCACGAAACAAATCACATCCGGCTTTATGCCTTTAATAAAAGCGATAAGCTCACCAATTTGCTTCACGGAAAATGTGGGACGCATTTTATACCCCTTTGATCTTTGGATCGTAACTACCTTTGTTCTGCTGTTAATACCTTTTTTTATTGCATCGTAATCAAACGTGCCGTCAGGCAACAGCTCTGCCTCCGCATAAGTAACTCCGTTTTCCATAAGTGAACAAGGAGAAGGGCGAAGCCCTATAACGGATTCCAAAGTATCATATGGTCTCCCCACAGGAGAAAACAGCTCATCTCCGGGAAGAAGGTTCGCAAGCAGCGCCGTTGCAATTGCATGGGTGCCGCAAGTTATTTGAGGGCGCACCAAAGCCGCCTGAGTTCGAAAACAATTTGCATAGACCTCTTCCAAAGTATCTCTTCCCAAATCGTCATACCCATAGCCCGTGGAAGGCACAAAACAATGTGCACCAACCTTGGCATCCTGCATTGCTTTTATTACCTTTGCTTGATTGGCTTCTGCAATTTCATCTATTTCATCAAAGCGTTTTTTTAATGCAGACAACGCATTTTCGCCAATTGAATATACTTCATCACTTATTCCAAACTCATAAAATCTATTCATATGTATCCTCTTTTTTATTTAACTACAAAACATTCTTTCGTTCCGTAATATTTCATACATCCGATTATCTCTTCGTCCAACGCCTCTCCGCAAACAGCAACAGAAACCGCAGGAGGGCAAGATGCCACAGGCAACGCCAATATACGACCTTTGCACTTTTCAATTGGCAAACGCTCTTTTTCTCCCATTACCGCTTCTCTTACGGAGAGTATTTTTTCAGGCTTTGAAAAAATGGGTAAGTGTTCTTTTATGGGGGATCTCTTTTCTATTTCAATTAAAGCATCCACCGCTTTTGTTATATTTTTGTTTTCGGGAGTTGTCATCATCACCAAATGCCTTCTATCTGCAAATTCGCAGAAAATATTCTTTTCCATCAAAATTTCGCTTAGTTCCATCCCGGAATATCCAAACTCCAAAGCGTTGATGCTGATTTTCAATGGCTCGTTTCCCAAAAGGGAAAACCCTTTTTCTGCCAGAACGCTTTTTTCTTTCGAAAGAGAAGAAACAAATTTTTGAAGCTTTTCCGCATACGAATCTGACAAATATCTGTTTGTCAAATCCAACGATTGTAAAATAAGATACGAAGGGCTGGTAGAGGCAAAAAGAGCCAAAGCAGACTTTGCATACAGAGCGAATTCTTCAGGTGCGCCTTTGGAAATATGAAGATATCCTCCGCCTGTAAGCGCGGGAAGCGTCTTATGTGCAGAATCGCAACACATTGTCGCACCCAGATCCATGGGATGCAACGAAGGATTTAAAAATCTTAAATATGCACCATGGGCATTATCTACCAAAAGCGGTATTTCATACTTTTTGCAAACACGGGATATATCGCAGATATCCGTAATATTACCCAAATAATCAGGACTTGTAATATAAACCGCAGAAGGCAAAAAAGACATTTGTGAAATTGCATTTTCTACAGCTTTCCCGTCCACATTGCACGATAAATAACTTTCTCTCTCTTGGGGATATATCCATTCCACGTCAAACCCCAAAAGAGCAGACGCCGTTATAAACGCCCTGTGTGCATTTCTGCCCGCTAAAACCGTAGGTTTTTTCTTTCCCGCAAGAGAAAGATAAAGCATGGCACGAATTGAAAGAGAAGACCCCTCCGCAGAATAAAAAGTGTTGCAACCAAAAAGTGAACTTGCATTTTTTTCGCTTTCGGAAATAATCCCATCAGCTTCAAACAGGCTGTCGGCACCATCAATTTCCGTTATATCATATTTTTCAAGCCCAAAGAGCATTTCGCCTTTATGACCGGGCATATGAAGCCTCACGGCTTCTTTTTTTATGTATTCTGAAACAAAATCAAAAATAGGAGTATTCAAAATTTCACTCATCATCAAATGTCCTTGCGACCGCAACTCTTATGGCACATTCCATGCGTTTTTTAAAAAGCTCACAACCGTATTTATACACGCCCTTGACAGACCCGGTGGAGTGATATGCATTGGCGGCGCATCCACCCGAACAGTACAACTTCGCCCAGCAATCTTTACATTCGGGCCGCGCATACACGTTACAAGAGAAAAATTCTTCTCGCACAGATGAGTTTGTAACACCTTGCCAAATATCGCCCAGCTTAAATTTTTCTTCGCCCACAAATTGATGACATGGGTAAAGATCGCCCCAAGGCGTGACTGCCATATACTCCGTTCCCGATCCGCAGCCGGATATACGCTTATAAATACACGGGCCGTCTTCAAGATCTATCATATAGTGATAGAAAGTGAACGGTTTCCCCTCTTTGTCTTTTTCAAGCATAAGGTCGGCCAACTTTTCGTATTGTTCCGTAATTATTGGCATATCCTCTGCCGTAAGTTCGGACGCATCGCCGGGAGCGCAAACAACAGGCTCCATGGAAAGCTCCGTAAATCCCAAATCAAGCATCTGCTTTATATCTTGAAGAAAATCGGGATTTGCATGAGTGAATGTTCCCCTCATATAATAATTCTTGCCGCCCCTTGCAGATACCAATTTTTGAAATTTGGGAACAATTCTATCAAAGCTCCCCTCTCCGTTGTAATCAACACGGTATCTGTCGTGTATCTCTTTTCTTCCATCAAGGCTCAAAACAACATTGCTCATTTCTCTGTTGGCAAACTCAATTACATCATCATCAATATTAAGTCCGTTTGTCGTCAAAGTGAAACGAAAATTTTTGTTATACTTCTTTTCAATGGTTCTTGCATACTCCACAAGATCTTTTATCATTTGAAAGTTCATCAAAGGCTCACCGCCAAAAAAGTCCACCTCTAAATTATGTCTTGTACCCGAATTCTCCACAAGAAAATCCAAAGCACGTTTCCCAACTTCAAGGCTCATTATTGCGCGATTGCCCTTATATTTACCTTGACTTGCAAAGCAATATGCACAGTTCAAGTTACAAGTGTGAGCGACATGAAGGCAAAGCGCCTTAACAACACCCGACGTTTTTGCCTTAAGCTGCCCCGACATATTTTCAAAAGTATCGGGCGCAAAAAGAAGCCCTTCTTCTTTCAAAGACAAAACTTGATCGTAACATTCCTCAATTTCGTCTTTGGAAACATTTTTGTATATATCGCAAACAGACTTTACAACAGTTTGTTTATCGTTGCTTTCAAACATAGAAATTATATCATAAGCAATTTCGTCTACAGCGTGGACGGAGCCCGAACAAACATCAATGACAATATTAAATCCACCCTGTTTATATTGATGTACCATTATATAAAATCTCCTTTTTGAGATTAGATTAAATATATTCAAAAAAATATCGCCGCCGCGTTTTGCGCGGCGGCATTAATTTTTGCAAAATTATTTGCTTTCTTTGCTTTCTTTCTTTGTGCTTTCGCATTTTTGGTTAGCGATACCACAGCTTGTTTTGCAAGCAGATTGGCAAGAAGTTTGGCACTCACCGCATCCGCCGTTTTTTGCGCTGTTGCAAAGATTACGTGTTTTTAAAGTTTTGATATGTTTCATTGAAGATATCCTCCGAAATTTTTATTTTCATCTGCTTAATTATATCATCTTTCACATACAAAGTCAATAGAATTAATTTATTTTTTCCAAATAACTATGCGGTTCTATTGTGCTATTGGGTCAAGTAAAAGATTATAGTAGTATATTGGCATAGCGCTCCAGCCGTGGCAAAGACTTCCCGCTCTGCCGAAGGCATCATCGCCCTCCAGTGTTTCCCAGAAAGTTGTTGCTCCGGCATCAACCATCGATTTATAATCCGAATCGATATGCTCAATAATATAATCCTTATAACCATCAAAATCGGCTTTAAGCAAGGCATCATAAACAAAACATTGAGTGCTGAGTGAAGCTTGTGTTAAACTTGAATCATTTGCAATTTTATATGCAATATTTTCAATTATTGTCTCGTCTGCCGCTCCGCAAAGTATTGCCAGTGAATTTCCAAACTGGCTGTAAAATGCATTCACGTCGTCGTTTACATAAAGCCCTTTTTCGCTATCATAAAATTTGTCATTAATAGCATTGCGTAAGGATTCTATATAGCTGAGATAGTAATCACGTTTTTCAAGGTCGCCTGTCATCTCGCAGAAAGATACCATTTCTTCAAGAGCAGAAACAAGCAAACAGTTAAGTGCAAGATCGTAATTACTCTTTTGCCATCCGCTTTTGTCATCCATACCGGCGCTCATTCCCGCGGTCCACTCATAGAAATCCCACATAACATCGTTTCCGTCAACAACCTTTTCGAAAACAGGCACAAGTCCCGTTGAATCGATTCTGCCTATAAACGTATCAAGAATGGTTTCAAGAGAACCCCAAATTTCGGGAAGTATCGTTATATCCTCAGAATGATCTATATATTCCCCAATCTCCAAGAAATAGTGAAGATTAAAAGAAGGAATATATGATTCGCCGCCATTGGGATGAGTTATTGTCATAAGCCCATCTTCTGTAACGCTTTCTGCCATAAGTCTGATACACGCACGTGGAAATTCATATTCACCAAACGCATAGTATCCGCAAAGCATTTGATTTCTGCTATCCATTGCATACATTGCCTGTTCACGCCACGGACAGTCTTCATAATGCTCATGCATACAGCAAATAAGTGTATATACAGAGATATCGTAGATCTTCTGTTGTATTTCGGTAAGCTCTACCGTAGGTTCTTTAACTTCCACAGGATATACAACAGGTCTTATAGAAACATAATTAATTTCGATAGGTGATGAGCTGATTACCTCAAGATATCTGCATCCCAACCTTAGAAAAGGATTCATGTAAACATTGGAACCCGCTCTCAAATCTATTTCAACGCTGAAATCGCGCATCCACAGATCATTTCTTACAACGCCGTCAGTCAAATGTTCACCGTAAACGATGGTCAAAGATTGGGCTGACGAACTGTAAATATCAAAATCGATAAATCCTACTTGCTCTTTTTCAAGGTCAAAAATATAGTGATATCCATCTGTATCGTTAAATGTTTTTTCAAGATTAGACTCTACTTTTTCCAAAAGCTCGGTCTTTTCAATGGGACGAGGATAAAGAATTGCCCTTTTTGGAGAAGATACGCTGTGAGAGAATCCTTCAAGCTCGCCACTTAGCCAATCGTCTTCCGCTTCCATTAGATATTTAAATGAGAATCCAAGCTGTAGCGAAATCTTTTTCTCCGCCTTATTAACATAAGCGTTGCTCAATCGGGACATTACACTCACATCACTCTTAGCAACTATAACGCCGTCGCTTTCAACTTCGAATATTAATCCGGGCACAGATTTATAATACGTTGAAAAATCACTGCTTCCGCAATAATATACGATAATTCCGCATCGGTTTTTTCCTTCTGTACAATATTGGCTTATATCAACAGTATCATATATTTTATAATAAGGATAATCTGCATATTGGCTGAACGCTGCCAGCTTGCCGTTAATGTACACAGCGTAGTTGCTATCTACGGATATCTTCATTTCAACATTTTTGCCGCCGTCAAACTCGAAGTAAAACTCAGCATACTCGTCCTTGGCATAACCACCGTTTCTCCATATCCATTCACCCTGCTCAAATCCCGCTGTGGAAGGCTCTGTTATTTCATTTTCAGGCTCAGAAAATACGATGTATTTAGTTCCGCTTTCCCAACCGTATGTTCTGCCGGAATCTAAAACTTCGGGCTTGCTTATTTCTTCGTTATATTCTTCGCCTTCGGCACCCCAGATACCCATACGAACGCTCATATCGCGGAACGTACATTCTACGCCGTGAGATGCAAGGATAAGGTAATTTGGCGTTGACAAACCTGTTTTTACAAGCTTTAATTCATACTCCATTGAGTCATTATTTCTAATATAGAAATATATATCATTACTCATATATACAATTTTCCAATCCAAAACAAGAGATTGGTTTTCAGGAATTTTGTATTTATATGGAGTGTCGGATATCATATCTTTAAAGCAAAGATCAAATGTACCCGTTTCGGCGGAATAATAAAGAACAAAGTTATCTGTATCCTCCGTATTAAATCCAAACTGAACAAATGGGTTGACGCTTTCATCGATATTTGTTATTTCAATAGTACCCCAAATAACATATTTAATATCCTTACCCAACGTCCATCCTGTGTGATACATGGTCGTTTGCCCTGAAGTATCATGAGTTGTATATGAAACGTCCTTAAGCAAAACGTCCACATTAAGACCTACGGTTTGAGTAAAGTAATAGTACATATCCGCTTTGGGATGCACACCGTCTCTCAACTCGGTGTCGGTGAAAGCATACGCCGTAGCAACGCAATCTACCCAATCTCTTTCCGAACACCAAATAGCCATGGCAGAGTTGATTTCATCGTTATAACTTCGTATTGTTGCTCCCGCATCGCTTCCGTATTGTGCGGTTCCGTTATATCTTCCATAGTCGTTTCTATACGATATTTGGAACCAATAAATTTTTGTATCGGGGAATCTTTCGTGAATAGTTAGCAACATTCTTTGAAGTGCCAAAATACCCTGTTCTCCATTATCGGATGCACCACCGCTTCCCGAAGGACAAGTGTTGTTTGTGCCAATGTTCATGACGATGTTTTTAGGTGCTTTTGTAACATTATTCAACCAATAACCGTCTTCCATGACGATTTTTTCCCAATCGTACGTTGTGGAGCCTGATATTCCCAAAAGTAATGCATCATCTGTTTTGTATGCATCGTAAAAAGTACTCCAATAAATCGAATCGAAGAACGAATCGCCAATAAACAAGGTGGTTTTTCCGTCCTTTGCTTCGGTTTCCCACTTTTCTGTATATTCCGTGTATCCTATGCAACCGTCGTTATATCTTATCTCATCTTTTTCATCGGCTTTAATTACATTAACCGTAAATGATCCGCAATCCATGTTCTTATACGATATCTTAACGGTATATGTACCCGCTTTGCAATCTTCCGGAGCAACTACAGTATTATTTGATGAGTCGATTTTAATTGCCTCTGTATCATAATCATAATTAAAAGCATATTTGTCGGTGAAAGAAGTATTTGTGAACGTAGGATAAAAATCCGTCGTGGGATTCTTGTATGTATTATATGTATAATCATACACATTAATCGAAGACACCGTTACTGTTTCAGGATTTTCAAAAGTTTTAACTGTAAATGTGGTGGTGAAATATCCCGCTTCTGCCGTAACGACCACAGTTTTTCCCGGCTGTTTTGCATATACGGTTTTGTTTGCTGCGTCTAAAAGCAAAACGTCTTCATCATAGATATATGTGATATCAAGCTCATCGCCTTCCCACACAGGGCTGAACGACAAAGTTGTTTCATGCACCAATTCAATGTCTTCAATTGTAAATGCGCTTGCAATTTCTACATAAAACTCCACAGTATGATAAAGTGTTTTCGCAACAACTAAAACTCGTTTGGCGGGAACTTTTGCGGTAATAACACCATCCACGGAAATATCAATATAAGTATCGTCATATTCATAAGTTATATCCAAAAACATTCCGTCTGTAAATAAAGGATCTATTTTTGCTGTTTGACCGCAAGGAACATACATATCATCAATAACAAGCGCTCCAACGGTTGAAACGGTGAATTTGACGGTATTATATTTTGTTACCGCGGTAACATTGACGATCTCCCCGGCTTTGTTTGCTACGATTTTACCTTCTTTAATAGTTATAGCATCACCGCTATAATAATATGCGACAGGAGAAGCAGTGGATGTGAACATGGGAGATATTTCCACCTCAGATCCTTGAGGAACAAAAATATCATTTATAGTCATTTGTCCCGATGCCCCATTATAAGTATAATAAGTCGCGGGAGCTTTATAAAGATATATATTATTAGCATACTCATCTTCGGAAGGAGGTGACAAAAAACCGTTTCCCCAATTAGCTACATATGATGCATATGGAAAATATACAAGGTCTGTGTCAAGATTTTCTTCTTTAATATTTGTAATAACCGCAGAATACTCAATAAAATACCTACCCGCATCATCCCGTTGATAAAAGTAAAATTTTCCGTCAATATCTGCAGCAACATCTTCGCCAAAGCTAATCTTCAAACCGGGCTGCGCATCCGCCTTTATGTTCCAATCCTGGATAAAATCAGAAAGATACGAAATAAGAGTTTCTTTTTCTGAACTTGTAAAGCTGTCATATTTATTCTGAAAATCGTTTGCATACTCCCTCGCGGATTCTTCTCCCCATTGAGCACAAAGGTATTCGTAAAAGTGGTTTCCGTCCGTTTTCTTTAACACATTTCTCAGCGGAAGAACGTATGTACCTTTTTCGTCCGCTCTCGACCATGAGCTATCGGTTGCCAAATCATCAAAATACCACACGGTTCCAAAACGAAGCTTTCTTGTTCCATCAGAATCATTATAAAGCTTTACTCCCAAAGGTCCCAAGTTTAAGTTATGAATATCCGTATCGTCGTTTACCTTTAAAGAAACATTTACGGAAATGACCATATCTGTATCATTGAACATGATCTCTTTTTTATGATCTGCCCTTTTCAAAACATATTCATATTCATTTATATAATCTATAAACACGTATCCTTCCGAATCAGGAACACTATAAGTAGGAAATACTTTAACGCCGTCCACTAAAACGTAACTGCTCGCCGCAAGCTTGTAAGAGGCTCCTACGGGAATCATAATACGAAGCTGATCGCCTTTGTAGAAATAAACAGTTCCGTTTCCGTCAACAGCCCTTTCTCCCTTTTTGTATACGCCTATAAATTCTTTGTACGCAATTTCTGCATCGCCTTCAAGCACAAGGCTGAAAACCTCCGGCAACGAAAGGAGGGTAAATTCTGTTGCAGAAACGGTTAATCCTTGGGAAGTAATGTTTGTAAGCTCAACAATATATTTGTCAAATTCTCCGCCCCTGCGTGAAACTCCTCCATCAATACCAAAAGCTTCTTCGCCATCTGCAAAAAGCAAAACTTCATTTTCGCCCCAAACGCCATATACCTTATACGATATACCGTTTACATTAAAAACAGCTTTGCTTATATATCCGTTTGCTGTGATCTCTATCTTTTTAGTATCATTTGCGGGCACATAAACGTCTTCTACAAAATTAGCCTCGCCGCAATCAACGGGATCAATAAAATCCACAAGAACATTGGAGGGAATAAATGCACCGCACGCATCTCCAAAAAATTCTCCGTCAACATACGCTTCTGCTTTTATAGCATATCCTCTATCCCAAATGGTAGCATCATACAAACTCTCATCAGCACCTTGCGAAAAGCTAATGGAATTTGTTTCGTTTTTATTTAAACGATACCATTTAAATTCAACCACACCAAAGTCTGTAATCTTTTCCTGTTTTGTGTTTTCGTTGTAAACATTAACAGAAATGCTGTAATCTGTATTTCCAAAGTTAACGTCACATTTTACGTCTTTTAAATTGCTGAAATCCACGCCTATCCAGTATGCATAGTAAGTGGTGTCTTTTGCAACGTCTGCAAAAATATTATGAACAATATCCTCTTGTGAAACATCGTCTGCAAGAGTGCTCCAGCCGTAAAATTTGTAGTTTTCTCTTGCTATATCAGGCAAAGTAACATCGCAAGGTGACCAAACTGCATATAAATTAATTTCTGCGCCATCCTCGGATGTATAATTTAAAATAGTTTCTTCGTCTTCAAAATCTACATCCCCATTAGGAGTCAACGACCAGCCTAAAAAATCATAATCACAAATAATCTTATTATCATCAACGCTTTCTGTAAAAGCGCCTCCATTTGTTATAAAATTAAAGGTGTATTGTTTTTTAAAGTTGTTGGAGTTAAGCTTTTTTTCAAAATCATACACATGAACGCTGCTTTCCATTGAGCCTTCATTACCGGTACCTTGATTATAATTTATGGTATATGTGATTGGCTCAACGAATCTGTATATCACTGCACCGTCAAATGCATTTGCAGAGGTACAATATCCCGTATCTTTATATCCCACCTTTATGGAAGGAAGATTTTCAGGCTCATATTTTTTTATATAATCTGAATTTATCTTTGTACCAATATTATAACCGAAATTGTTTCCTTCGTTTATCAAAGCATTATAGGTGGTGTCATTTAATGCTTGTATGGCGGCATCCGCAGTATAGTCCTCAGAAGACGACGCATCTTTCAGATAAACATCTTTTATTGTCACGCCACCCGACTGACTTTCTCCAAAACAGAATGTTTGGTTTTCGTTTCCTGCGTCAAATTTTTGTATGATCAAGTTGCAGGAATTGATTACCGACCCATTATTTGTTCTTGTAAAAACTCTTAATGTGCCGTCATATGCTGTTGCATTTTCATAATATCCGTTCCACGATGTTGACCCCGAAACTGTGGCAATATAAAATCCTCCATGATCTTCCATGGAATAGAAAATAAAAAATCTTTGAGCAATAGATTCATAATCCGTAGACAATCCCACAGGGATACCATCCATGTTGGTGTAATTCCATATATCCAAAGCATGCCAAGCAGTTGTAGTGCTCCCCTCAGATGTTGGCAACTTCATGTTTATTTCCCAAAGCATATGTCTGTCATTATAATGATCATTATCAGACGTATCTGTTTTGTTGGAATTATCTATTATGTTTTGGAATTTAAAAAAAGTATGCCCTATTGTACTATTGGAAATGGTATAATTTAATTCTTTTGCATCAACAAAAGTAGCTTCATATGTTGATGTATCAGCGTATGAAGCATTGGGATCATACACCTTCCCATCATATGGACTTGAGATAACGGAGTAAAAATCATTTTCGCTAAATCCATATGTGGCACGCATTCTTTCATTGTACAAAGTTTCGCCTTCATTATTCACACTGCTTCCGTTTTTAAAAGAGTAAAGCAATGGTAAAACATCCCACTGATAACTTAAAGCAGAGTTTGAAGAATAAAGAGTTGCAGCACCTTGTGACGAAAGTCCTAAAACTGTTCCGCTTTCTGTTAAAGAGCCATCGTCATTTCTCACGGCGGGTGCAATGCTGACGGTTGTACCGCCATTTTTTTCATTTAAATACGAAATCGTCCATTCTACGCCTTGTGATGATACAGCCGAAACAACGGACTGTCCAACGGTAAAAGCATCACTTACATAAATTTTATCAGCAGTGTTGCCTGCAACTTCGTTGTGATATTCGGAAAAGGAAAAAGTGCAAACGCCCGAATCATTTTTAGAAATACAAGTCAATTTCCAGAAAAAGCGAAAAGAACGGCCGTAAGTCTGGGAGATATAGCCCGGATAAGTTTCATCTGTGCGAAAATATGTAGCATCCAAAGGTGCAGCCCAAAGATTATGGCACAATACGCCGCCTGAAGTATACGACCCTTCATTATTGTGGTCAAAGGATAAAAACCGTTTTCCATCATTGTAAAGCATCATGACATACATGGTTTCCCCTTCATTCATCTGATTGAAGTTGGTCATATTGGTCATAGTTCCGTCTTCTGCTTCTACTCTGAAATAATCATTCCTCATTTTGTTATTTGAAGAATATACAACGTCTGTCTCCGCACCACACACCTTTAAGGACAAATCCAATAAAAGTGCTGAAGATACGGAGGTGATAACCGCCATAATAACAAAAACTTGCATAAAAAATTTCAGGTGACTTTTTGCATTTTTTCCTGTTTGCATAGAAAATTCTCCTTGCTATACTTCAATCTTTCATTTTAGAGACATTATATGCCACTCCCGTTTTGCCCACAAAAACAAATATTTCTCCCTTTTATGACAAAAAACGGTAAAAGACAGCAATCATATCAAAAACGCCGCCGCACTTTGCAAGGCGGAATATTTTCAACCAAATTATTCATCTTCTTCCTTTTTTCATTTTAACATTACAGAAAATCATATAACATTTTCATAAAGAGAAAAAAATAATGCATTTTTATCGCATTCTACTACCAAAGTCATTATAACTCTTTTATTTTAAAAGTCAATAGATTCGCACTTTTTCGTTTTTCAAGAATTTCCCAAGGCATTTTGCCACTTTAATAAAAAATCTTTCATAAAACAACGTCCATGTTAAAAAGCGAATCATAACTTAAAAGTACAATTTCAAAATATTTTGTCTACCTCATTTATGAGTATATCAAAACATTACAGTATTGTCAACAAAAGCTTTGCATTGTAGAGTAAAAAAACGATTATCTTATTCAAAAGCAAAACGACACCGCAAAGTGTCGTTTTGTTTTCTATTAATATAATAAGTTTGGGTTTTCAAATCCGCTATAGCCATAGTTTTACGCTTTTCGCTTGCATTTGTGCGATCTGCGCATTGTTCACCCTAAATTTTAGTACATTCCGCCGCCCATAGATGCAGCTGCTGCCGCTGCCTGCGCTGCTGCCTGTGCGTCTTCCTTCTTCTCTACAACGATCGTTTCTGTGGTAAGAACCATGGAAGCAACAGATGCCGCATTTTGAAGTGCAGATCTTGTAACCTTGGTAGGATCAACAATGCCGCATTCCATCATATCAACAAATTTTTCTTCATAGGCGTTGAAGCCCCAGCCCTTTTTGCGGGAGTTTTTAATTTTTTCAATAATAACAGAACCTTCAAAGCCTGCATTTTCCGCAATTTGTCTTACAGGTTCTTCAAGAGCACGAAGAACGATCTTGGCACCTGTCTTTTCGTCGCCTTCACATTCTTTAACAACCTTTTCTACCCTATCCATAACATTTACAAAAGCAATTCCACCGCCGGGAACTATACCTTCTTCAACAGCCGCTTTTGTAGCATTGAGAGCATCTTCAACACGGAGCTTCTTTTCTTTCATTTCAACTTCTGTTGCCGCGCCGACTTTAAGAACAGCTACGCCGCCTGAAAGCTTAGCAAGTCTTTCCTGAAGCTTTTCTTTGTCAAATTCAGAAGTAGAAACCTCAGCAGCCGCTTTGATCTGTGCCGCACGAGCTTTGATCTCATCGGGGTCGCCTGCGCCGCCAACAATAATTGTATTTTCTTTATTTATCTTAACCTGTTTTGCACGTCCAAGCATAGAAATATCAGCAGTTTTAAGCTCAAGACCAAGTTCTTCGGAAATAACTTCGCCGCCGGTAAGAATAGCAATATCCTTAAGCATATCTTTTCTTCTGTCGCCAAAACCGGGTGCTTTAACAGCAACACAAACGAATGTGCCGCGGAGTCTGTTTACAATGATAGTGGAAAGTGCTTCTGCCTCCACGTCTTCTGCGATGATAACAAGTTTTTTGCCCGCTTGAACGATTTGTTCAAGGAGAGGAAGTATCTCTTGAATGTTAGAGATCTTTTTATCTGTAATGAGTATCAATGCGTCATCAATAACCGCTTCCATTTTTTCTGTATCTGTTACCATATAAGGAGAGATATATCCCCTATCAAACTGCATACCTTTTACACATTCGTGATATGTTTCAGCAGATTTGCTTTCTTCAACAGTGATAACACCATCAGCGGTTACGTCTCTCATTGCGTCTGCAATGCGTTGTCCGATCTCCGGATCTGCGGCAGAAATAGTTCCTACTCTTGCAATATCATCAAAGCCGTTAACTTTTTTGCTCATGTCTGTAAGGCCCGCAACAGCCGCCGCAACCGCCTTATCAATACCCTTTTTGAGAACCATGGGATTTGCACCCGCCGCAACATTTTTCATACCTTCACGAATGAAAGCTTGAGCCAAAAGTGTAGCAGTAGTAGTTCCATCGCCCGCTGCATCATTTGTTTTCGTTGCAACCTCTTTAACAAGCTGTGCGCCGAGATTTTCAAAAGGATCGTCAAGCTCTATCTCTTTAGCTATGGTAACACCGTCATTTGTAATAAGAGGTGCTCCGTATTTTTTTTCAAGAACAACATTTCTACCCTTAGGACCCATTGTAATTTTAACCGCATTAGCTAAAACGTCAACACCTTTAAGTAACGCTTCTCTTGCCTCTATACCGTTTCTAAGCTCTTTTGACATAATAACACTCCTCCTAAATTACTCTACAATAGCAAGGATATCACTTTGTTTTACAATAATGAGCTCCTCGCCTTCAAATTTGATCTTCGTTCCGGAATATTGATTTGTGATAACTTTATCTCCAACTTTTACATACATAACAACTTCTTTGTCATCTACAAGTCCACCGGGACCCACTTCTATAACCTCTGCAATTTGAGGACGTTCTTTTGCCGCACCGGTTAAAATAATGCCGCTCTTCGTTGTCTCCTCCGCTTCAGTCATTTTAATTACAACTCTGTCTGCCAAGGGTTTGAGTTTCATTTTAATTCCTCCTGCATTTATAAAATATTTTTAGCACTCTTTGATTCGGTTTGCTAATTCTGTGGTTGATTTTACCACCTTTTTTTGCAAAAATCAATAGTGGTTTGCCAGATTTAACACTTAATTAACAAATTTTATTTAAGAAATAATATTTTACGCAAAATTAGACATATTTCAGTTTTTAAATCCAAAATTTTGCACATTACTTATCCAAAATTGGTTTCACGCTTTATTTGGAGATTTGAAGTATTGATATAAATAGCACTTAATCATTCCGTTATACAGCTTACGCACTTTATCGGCTTTCTTTCCAAAGCAGCGTTCAAACGCTTCATGAGAATTAATGATATACATTTTCCAAAAGGGAGCTTCCGATTTAACTGCTTTACCGAAAGCAGAAAAAAGTTCCTCTGCCTCTTTTTTCTCAAGCATACGCTCACCGTAAGGCGGATTTGTGACTATCGTACCCCTGCATCCCTCATACGGCATCTTAAACTTTGTAGCATCCGCTACAGAAAAATTCACAATATGATCTACACCTGCCCTTTTAGCATTCTCTTTCGCAAGTGAGACACATTCCGGGGAAATATCCATTCCGAAAATTTCAATTTCAGGAGCAATTTCTTTCGACTTAGCTTCGTCTACAGCGTCACTCCAAGTTTTTTGGGGAATAAAAGAAAAGTCCATAGAATCGAACTTGCGTTTCAAGCCCGGAGCGCGGTTAATACTCATCATAGCGGCTTCTATGGGAATAGTTCCCGATCCGCAAAAAGGGTCAACAGTTGTCACTCCGGGTCTAAGCCTTGAAAGGTTGACCATTGACGCCGCCAAAGTTTCACGCAAGGGTGCCACGCCGGAAGCGGGACGATACCCGCGTTTGTGAAGCGGTGCTCCCGATGTATCAAGCATTATGGTTGCCTTATCATTAAATATAAAAAATTCTATCCGCTTTTTCACACCCGTTTCGGGAAAATATGTAGTTCCGTATGCTTTTTCCAAAGATTTTATTACAGCCTTTTTTATAATGCTTTGGCAATCGCGAACGGAAAACAATTTTGACCTTACGCTACTACCCGTTACTATAATGGCATCTTCTTTATTTATAAACCGGGAAAAAATAATCTTCTCAACATTTTCAAAAAGCTCTGCAAAACTTAACGCAGAGAAAGACGCAAGCTTTATATAAAGCCTTTCCGAATATCTTAAATTTATATTTCCCCTTGCAACGGCGGAAATGTCGCCCTCAAAAGTAACCCTTCCATCCATTGTTTCTATACGTTTATACCCCAAAGCGTCAATATCTTCACCTACAAACTTTTCAAGTCCGAAAAGACAGCTTGTTACAAATTCCAAAATAGGCACTCCTTTTTCATGTTCATATTCTACAAAAACAGAGGCTCTTTCGCTCACGCAGAGAGAAATAAGCCTCTGTTCTGTTTTTAATTTTAATCTACACCCATCAATATGTTATCCCTGTTGATACTTTAACATTATCAAAATTAATATTTTCGCTAATATTAAGCTGTGAATCTCCATCCAAATGGAAAAGCGGCAGAGATAAACCGTTATGAGACTGGCTTAAGGAAGGATATCCCAAAGAAGCGGTGTACGCCTCATCAGAAGGCATATAGAATAATTTAATTTTATCATATCCGTTTAGCATAACATCGTTTTCCTCACCTTCAAGCGGATATTTTCCGCCGGAAGGAGTTGGTTCGTAAATGCTGTCCAAACCGGGGGCTGTAAGCTCTGTATCAAATACAGCTCTCGCAACACTGTATACATCATCGGAATAAATCTCAACTGTAACTTCAGAGGGAACGGTTATGGTTGAGAACGCAAGTCCGTTTCTAATCACTTTGACGTAAACAGTGTTTCCGGGCAACGTCATTTTTTCAATGTAATATTTTACCTCACTCCATGTATACTCAGTGTCACCGTCCGAATTTCCTACGTTACTTAAAAGGACAGCTCTTTGTATAGTTGATAGCTCTGTTCCGACTTGATTAACATATATCTTATATGTTTCAAGAGAGAAGGAGTTTAACGGATAAACGTCAATTCTGGCGGATTCCACATTAGCTGAAGTAATATATTCATTTGAAAGTTTTGTATAACTTCCCATATCGTATTTTGCAGTAAACATAAGCTCGCCGTTTTCATCGATCTTGTTATAACCGGCAACAGCATAATTTACACTGAATTTAGAAGTCGTTTCGCCTTTGTTATAAGCATCAACGGTATTGATGTAACTGCCTTCGGGGAGATAGAAATATAAGGAATAATGTTCCGATCTATTATTATGTCCCACGCCAAAATACGAATTTTTAATAGGAGTATAATTCGACGCTATAGTACTGTACGCTACATCTCCGCAGTGAGAAATATTTGCAACGAAAAACTCATTTTCATATTTTCTCAAAATGGAATTCTTCGTCTCCACAGTCGCATAATGGAACTGAACCTCATAAACCGCCGCGCCGCCAAACTCTGTGGATACAGGCGCCGGTGTTATAGATCCGTTTCCGCTCACTTCAGCACCCTCAGCATATACCGATGCCGAAGGAGATATCTTGACGGACCCTAATGATTTAATTCCGTATCCGCCCGTACCGCCTCCACCAATAGCATCTACCGTTGAATGGTTGCCTATCGTTACGACTGACGCAGTAGAACCCGCTCCAATACCGAGGGTAGAGCCTTCGGCAATAAGTGTGCAATACGAAGTGGTAAGGCTTCCCTGAACATGAAGCCCTCTGGAATCGGTTCCTATTCCATAAGCCTCAACCTTGGAGATCCCTGTACCGTCCGTGGAAACGGCGCCGGCAATAACCACATTTTTTGCACAACGTATACCATATCCTCTGCCTAAAGCATAAACGCTTCCCGACCCCGTAACACTAATGTTAACAGAATTACTTGCAGAAATTCCCGATGAGTTGTCATTCCCCGATGTAGGCGCGTAAAACGCCACCTCTGACAATCTTATACATTCTGCCCCCGCCTGCGCTTCAAGCACCAAATAATAGGTTGTAATGCTTGATGAATCGGGATCAAGATCTACCATTATCTTATTTAAAGGCAACGATGCGTTGCTCAGCGTTTGAGACGGAATTCGGTTTCCGATAGAGGTTTCTGTAATGGAAACTTTTTTACCTATTTTAGATGGATCGGAAGG
>CAZDVZ010000026.1:0-27802 GCA_964509125.1 uncultured Oscillospiraceae bacterium
ACCTGTGACCTCCTGCTTGTAAGGCAGATGCTCTCCCAGCTGAGCTAAACCCCCACGATTGCCATATTTAATTTTGTTGAGACTTCTTTGAGAGGTTTTCCCTCGCAACGTGATGTATTATATCACACATTTTTCCATTTGTCAATACCTTTTTTTGATTTTTTTGAGATTTTTTTCAAAAGCGAACTGAAAACCAAAACTCAAAAACAATACAAAAAACAGATGGAAAAAGCACGCCGTGCGTCACTCAACAGGCAAGAGTATATCACACTTATCGGCGTTTGTCAAGACCTTTTTTCTTTTTTTTTGCAAAAAACAAAATCTTTTTTATTTTTTTGCAGAACTATTGATTAGTTTTCCAAAAGATGATATAATAAGTATGCTTAATAAATAATTGCCATTTGGCTATTTAAAATTCAATAAAAAGGATATGACTATGAAATTTTCAAAACTCTTTTCTTTATTTGTAACATCGGTTTTAGTTTTTGGAGTTACATCATGTGGGAGCAGCCATGATAATCAATCGGACGAGGGTAAAGGAACCTTTGAAGAAAATACATCCCAAGCTTCCCAAATAATTAATATATCCTCGGACTTTTCCACGGATTCGGACGATCACTCTCACGATTTTTCTCTCAGCGTTGAAGCAATCCCATCTGAAACGGAGCCGGGTATTATTAACGCTGTTATTACCCTGGATCATATACACACACCTCTTATCGGAATTGAATTTCAAATTTCATATTCAAGCAACACAGTTGAAGGCGTCTACACGGAGACAGAAGACATGGGGAAATTTATGACTGTTGTTCCCACCTATACAACAACTTTAGGCGTAGATGCTCCACGATTTGAGCAGATCTGCAAATACGAACGTGCTTCAAGCCTTTATAAATGCATATTTGTTGATCTTCTTTCTTATCCCTCTGCCGCTTCGGGACAAACCTTACCTCCTGTTTCTAATCCCGGCGAGATCGTTATCACCATTCCTTTTAAAGTAAATCATGACGCAACAGCGGGCAAAACCGTTACTTTTACTTTAATGGAAGATACCGTAAAAGGGACTTCGGCGGAACTTAAAGGAATCGTTGGTGACGGCGCAAGCGTAACATATGTATTGAAAGACTCCGACATCGTTTCATAAAAAAATCAAAAAGCCGTGAATGCTCAAAAGAGATTTTAAGTGCAGCAGTAAACATTCATTATCTCTTTTTTGCACTCACGGTTTTATTTTTTTAGTTTAAAGGATATGGTTGTTCTTCAAATGTATGTGTGCCGCATTTCAAAACATTTTCTCCATCCTCCAAAGAAAACTCTATTGTTGCAACAGAAAGCTTTCTTGGCTGCACCTTCCCCACTTCATCGTGAGTGTGATATACAATAAACATTTTTTCTTTATCCGGGGAATAAGTTATGCAATGATGCCCAATACCGCTTACGGTTTTATTATCGCCAACCAATATAGGGTTATTTTTATATCTTACAAATTCGCCCAATGGGGTTTCCGAAACAGCATAACAAACACAATAAAACGGTGATTCAAAATGAGAAGCGGAATATGTAAGATAATATTTACCGTCTTTTTTAAGCATATACGGAGCTTCCACCACTCCCGCTTGATTACATTCATATGGCTCTTTTGCTTGAAGAATGATCTTCTCTGTTGAGAGATCCGGAGTTATCATATCATCCTTCATTTTGCAACCCCAAAGCGAATATTCATGTCCTTCTCTCCACGAAACGTAATATATATACATATCGTCTCCGTCGAAGAAAATGTGACCGTCAATGGAATGATCGAACAAAAAGCCTTGCGGCACAAAAGGGCCCATGGGTGAATCTGCAACTGCCATACCCATATGCTCATTTGCCGTGAAAAGCATATAGAATTTCCCATTTTTTTCCTTTACGTCAGGTGCCCAATAGCAACGGTCAAAGCCGCAAGCGTTTTCAAGACAAAGCCCTTTATTTTCCCAATTGACAAGATCTGTTGA
Organism: uncultured Oscillospiraceae bacterium; assembly: GCA_964509125.1. Taxonomy (GTDB): domain Bacteria; phylum Bacillota; class Clostridia; order Oscillospirales; family CAG-382; genus SIG653. The sequence continues at coordinate 1,995 of CAZDVZ010000026.1, forward strand.
AGTGTGGACTTCATATGCATAGTCTACCGCGGAAGACGTTCCGTATAAATAATACACACCATTGTAAAACAATATATCAGGGTCGGCATACCCTTTTAATATGGGATTTTTAAATGTTTTCATATTATCTCCTCCAATATTTCATTACACTTTGTATTTTACAACAAAACCCAAAAAAAGTCAAGGTAATTAGCACAAAGTTCTTTCATGATTATTGACATTTTTTGTATTGTATGCTATACTTTTGTAAAAGAATAAAATTTGGGCGGCTTGTTGCCCTAAACATTTTTCAAAAAATCAGGAGTGCACTTATGGGATATCTTAAATTTAAATGCGAAGCTCTTGAGAGCTTCTGTCTCGACGCTTTTGTTAAATTTGGCTTTACAAAAGAAGAAAGCCGAATTATTACTGACGTTTTGCTTCTTTCCGATCTCTACGGAATTGAATCTCACGGAATGCAACGTCTTGTACGCTATCACAAAACCATAGCGAAAGGCATGGTTAAAGTTGATGCAAAACCTGAAATTGTTTTTGAAACGCCTATCACCGCAGTTATTGATGCTCACGACGGCATGGGGCAACTCGCAGGGCACAAAGCGATGGAGCTTGCCATCCAAAAAGCAAAGACCGCAGGTGTAGGTATTGTCTCCGTTAGGAATTCCAACCACTACGGTATTGCGGGATATTATGCAAAAATGGCTTGCGACGAGGGTTTAATGGGCTTTTCGTGCACCAACTCCGAAGCCATTATGGTTCCCACAAACGGCAGGCTTGCAATGATAGGATCCAACCCTATTGCAGTGATGATGCCCGCAGAGCCTTACCCTTTCCTGTTTGACGCTTCTACAACTGTTGTTACAAGAGGAAAACTTGAAATGTACAACAAAAGCGGAAAAGCTCTCCCCGAAGGTTGGGCGCTTGACAAAGACGGACACGATTCTACAGATGCTCCGGATGTACTTAAAAACATTGTTGCAAAGAACGGCGGTGGCATAATGCCTTTAGGTGGTTCAAAAGAAGTTAACGGAAGCCACAAAGGATATGGTTGGGGTATGGTTTGCGAGATCTTTTCATCCATTCTTTCTATGGGTATGACCTCCAATAAATGTATGCAAGGTACAAAAGGTGGCATTTGCCATGGATTCATGGCGATCAACCCCGCTTTCTTCGGTGATGCGGAAGCAATTAAGGAACATCTTTCAAACTATCTCAACGAGCTTCGTGAAAGTCCAAAGGCGGAAGGTGCAGAGCGCATTTACACTCACGGCGAAAAAGAGATATTCGCCATTGCCGACAGAAAAGAAAACGGAATCAGCGTAAACGAAAACACATATAGAGAAATGGCAGATATGGCAAAATATCTTGATATGGACATTGAAAAATATTTCGGCAAGGTTGAACTTTCCGAAAACACAAATATGTTTGGAAACAACTATTAATTTTAGGAGAATTTATCATGAGCGACAAAAAAATGACAATTGCAGAAGAAAGCCTTGCTTTACACTATGAAAAAAAGGGTAAGATCGAAGTTGTAACAACTGTTAAAGTTGAAGATAAACATGACCTTTCTTTAGCTTATACACCCGGTGTTGCAACACCCTGTCTTGAAATACAAAAAAATGTTGACCTTTCATACGAACTTACACGCCGTTGGAATATGTGCCTTGTTGCCACAGACGGAACGGCAGTTTTGGGACTTGGTGACATCGGCCCCGAAGCCGGTATGCCTGTTATGGAAGGAAAATGTGTTCTTTTCAAAGCATTTGCAGATGTTGACGCATTTCCTCTTTGCATTAAAAGCAAAGATGTTGATGAGATAGTAAATACGATTTATCTCATTTCGGGTAGCTTTGGCGGTGTTAACCTTGAAGATATTTCTGCTCCGCGTTGCTTTGAAATTGAAAAGAAGCTTAAAGAAAAATGTGATATTCCCATTTTCCACGATGACCAGCATGGCACAGCTATAATCACCCTTGCAGGTCTTACAAACGCACTTCGTGTTGTTGGGAAGAAAAAAGAAGATGTTTCCATCGTTATTAACGGTGCAGGTGCCGCAGCCATTTCCATTACACGTTTGCTTCTTACTGCCGGCTTTAAAAACATTACACTTTGTGACCGTAAAGGTGCAATTTACCAAGGCAGAGCAGAGGGCATGAACCCCATTAAAGAAGAAATCGCGAAACAGACAAACAAAACCAAAAAAGCAGGTACACTTGCAGATATGCTCGTTGGTGCAGATGCATTTATCGGTGTTTCCGCTCCTAATATGGTTACGGCGGACATGGTTAAAACCATGGCAAAAGATCCCATTGTTTTTGCCTGTGCAAACCCCACTCCCGAAATTTATCCCGACGAAGCAAAAGCCGGCGGTGCTGCTGTTATTGCCACAGGCAGAAGTGACTTTCCAAACCAGATCAACAATGTTTTAGCTTTCCCCGGCATTTTCAGAGGAGCTTTTGACGTTCGCGCAAGGGACATTAACGACGAAATGAAACTTGCGGCTGCATCTGCTTTGGCAAACCTTATTACAGACGAAGAACTTAATGCGGAATACATTATTCCCGCACCTTTCGATCCGAGAGTTGGCAAAGCCGTTGCCGCAGCTGTTGCCGAAGCTGCACGCAAAACAGGCGTAGCGAGAATTTAAGCTTATGAAGATAAATTTTCCATACGGTAAAACAAAACTGCCATTTGAAATTGAGGACAGCCGAGTTTCGGCTGTTCTCGCATCAAAAGCAGAGGATTTTAAAACAACACTTTCCGAAACAGAGCTTGTAAGAAACGCCCTCAACTCCCCTGTTGAAAGCGAAAGACTTTCTGACCTTGCACAAAAGGCAAAAAAAGTTGTGGTTATTTCAAGTGATCACACACGACCCGTTCCCAGCCATGTAACAATGCCCGTAATTTTGGAAGAATTGAGAAGCAAAAACCCAAATGTTGATATTACAATTCTCATTGCCACAGGAATGCACAGGGCAACGACTCATGATGAACTTGTCGCAAAATACGGTGCAGAGATCGTTAAAAACGAAAAAATTGTTGTTCACAATGCTTATATTGATGAAGACATGATATTTTTAGGCATTCTTCCCTCAGGCGGTGAGCTTTGGGTCAATAAATTGGTTGGAGAAGCAGACTTACTTATTTCCGAAGGGTTTATTGAGCCTCACTTCTTTGCGGGCTTTTCCGGCGGCAGAAAATCTGTCCTTCCCGGTGTTGCTTCTAAAAAAACCGTTCTTTGGAACCACAACGCAAGGTTTATCGCCCACAATAATGCAAGAGCGGGAAGCATTAAAGGAAACCCCATTCATGAAGATATGCTTTTTGCCGCTAAAGCCGCAAAACTTTCTTTCATACTCAATGTTGTGATAAACAGCGAAAAAAAGGTTATTGCCGCCTTTTCGGGGAATCTTGAAGCGGCACACGCCAAAGGCTGTGAATTTGTGTCGAATTTGGCACAAGTTAAAAGTGTTAAAAGTCCTATTGTTATGGTTACAAATGGTGGATATCCATTGGATCAAAATATGTACCAAACTGTTAAAGGGCTTACAGCCGCAGAATCATGTGTTGAAGATGACGGCGTGATTATTATGATGTCATCATGCAGTGATGGACATGGCGGTGAGTTTTTCTATCACTTGCTCGCCGACGAAAAATCTGCTGCAGATGCCAAAGCACATCTTGACGGCGTACCGCCTTCTGAAACCCAATTTGACCAATGGGAAGCTCAGATACTTGCAAGAATACTTACAAAATGTACAGTTATTATTGTAAGCACTGACTGTGACCCAAAGATGTTTGTCGATATGCATATGATACACGCATCAACCATTGAAGATGCGCTTTCCATAGCGGAAGAAAAAGTAGGTAAAGGAAAAATTACCGTTATTCCAGACGGAGTTGCGGTTATTGTTAAATAAAAATTTTTTATAAAAGGGAGCTGCCTTGAACGTGGGGTTAAATTCACATTCAAGGCAGCTTTTTTTACCTTTCTGTTCCATCGAAAATCATTGCATTTATTTAAAGATATTTATTTAAATATAGCCAAAACTTCTTGACACGCCGCTTGATCTGTTCTATAATAGTTGCGTTTGCAACTGTTGACACTACAACAATTTTCGAGGTTTGATATATGATAAAAACAATGAAAACATTAAACAACATCTGTCGCGCTCAATCCGTATATCGCAATAAAGCCATAGGAGAAAATGAACTCCTCCCCACGCATTTTGCATTTGTACTTGTAATTTGCAAATTTCCCAACAGGTCACAAGAGGATATAGCAAAAGAACTTTGCCTTGACAAAAGTACCGTGGCAAGAACACTTTCTTATCTTGAAGCTCACGGATATGTCACGCGATTACAAAATGAAGTAGACAAACGCCAATATCTTGTTTGCCCTACGGAGAAAATGCTTTCTGTTTTTCCAAAAATCAAACGTGCAAACAAAAAATGGAACGCCATTATTGAAGACGGAATTTTAAAAGAAGATCTTGAAGTTTTTTATAAAGTGCTTTCACAAATGGAAGAAAAAGCAAAAATATTTTTAGAAGGAGAAGAGGTGGAAAAGCAATGAAGCGCATTTTTTCTTATCTTGTTCCATATAAAAAAAGAATGCTTGCAGGTTTTTCCATTAAAGTTACAGGTACGGTTGCAGAGCTTATTATCCCATTTTTGCTTACATATATTTTAGAAAATGTGATTGTAACAAAAAGTGTTTCTCAAATTGTGAAATATGGGGTTTTAATGGTTATATTTGCCTTTATTGCTTGCGTGGGAAATGTTGTTGCAAACCGCATGGCTGCACGTGTTACCGCTAATTTTTCCACGATCATGCGAAGAGAACTTTTCTCCAAAACATTAGCTCTTTCTGCAAAAGACACAGACAGATTCACCATAGCTTCTCTTGAATCGAGAATAACCACCGATACATACAACGTACAAAACTTTATAGGAATGATGCAAAGAATGGGAGTTCGTGCGCCTATATTGCTTTTGGGCGGCGTAATTATAACACTTCTCATGGACAAGGCACTGGCTCTTGTAATGATTGCAACCATGCCCATAATTTTTATTGTTGTGTTAAGCATTGCCAAAAAAGGCGTTCCACTTTACACCAGAGTACAAAGATCCACGGACGATATGATACGAGTTGTAAGAGAAGATGTTTGGGGCGTTCGTGTTATAAAAGCACTTTCGAAAAACGAATATGAAAACCGTCGTTTCGATAAATACAATCAAAAGCTGGTAAAAGAAGAGAGACGTGCAAGCTTTGTAATGAATGCAGCAAACCCCATTATGACTTTATTGATGAATTTGGGGATTGCGGGAGTTATCGCGGTCGCATCCTACAGAGTATCCGACGGTACATCCACAGCAGCAACAGTTATTGCATTTATGCAATATTTCACTCTAATATCCATGGCACTTATGTCACTTTCAAGAATGTTTGTGATGTATACAAAATGTGCCGCGTCAGCTAATAGAATCGCAGAAATACTTGATACGGAGGACTCCTTCCCTATTTCAAACTTCCGGGGCGAAATAAATGATGACGCATACATTTCCATAAAAAATCTATCATTTTCATATTTAGGGAAAAAGAACGACTTGGAAAACATTTCCCTCTCCCTTAATAAAGGCGAGTCGCTTGGAATAATTGGCGCAACGGGAAGCGGAAAATCCACCCTCATTAAACTTCTTATGCGCTTTTACGACGGAGATTTTGGAGAGGTGAAGCTCAAAGGCAAACCTGTTTCGTCATACAAAGCAGAAGAACTTTCCCAAATGTTCGGTGTTTCACTGCAAAATGGATTTATATATGCAGAGACTATTGAAGAAAATATTCGTTTTGGACGAGATGTTCCCCACGAAGATGTGGTTTCTGCGGCAAAAATCGCTCAGGCTCATGATTTTATTTCTCAAATGCCCAACGGATATAATCACAAGCTCTCGTCAAAAGGTACAAACATTTCGGGCGGTCAGAGGCAAAGAATTTTAATTGCAAGGGCCATTTTATCCCATCCGGAAATTTTGATTTTAGACGACTCCTCCTCAGCTTTGGATTATAAAACAGACGCAAACTTAAGGAAATCATTAAAAGAATCGATGGATGGCACTACATTCATCACCGTCGCGCAACGAGTAAGCTCTGTTAAAGATTGCGACATAATTATGGTATTAAACGAAGGCAAGATCATTGGCATGGGAAAGCACGATCAACTTTTGGAAACTTGTCCCGAATATAAACAGATCAGTGATTCTCAGATGGGAGGTGCTTTCCTTGACTAAACAACCAAATGCAAAAAAACGTGACAACAAAGGGATATTCCTTCGTCTCGGAAAATATGTCATCGCAGAGTGGCATTTATTTATTCCCGCTGTTTTGCTTACACTCTTATCCAATCAATTATCTCTGTTGGGGCCTAAATATTCAGGTGCCGCTATTGATGCTATTTGTCTGTCTGCGGGAGTTGATTTTGATTCTGTGTGGACAAATGTGATAAAAATGATAATCTGCTATGCAGGCTCTGCACTTCTTGCATATATTTTATCCGTTATTATGGTTTTTTTAAGTCAACGTATAGTTTACATAATGCGAAAACAGGTATTTGAAAAGCTAAACACGCTACCTGTAGGATATTTTGATTCCAATTCAACAGGTGATATAATCAGCAGAATTTCCTACGACATTGATACGGTAAACACTTCGCTTTCCAACGACCTTGTTCAAGTAATGACAAGCTTTTATACAGTTGTTGGTTCACTTATTTTCATGTGGAATATATCAAAACCAATGATCCTGATTTTTGCCCTCACGGTGCCTATTTCCATACTTTTTACAAAATACCGTTCAAAAAAGGTACGCCCGATGTTTCGTGCAAGATCCAAAAAATACGGTGAGCTAAACGGATATGCAGAAGAGATGCTTTCGGGCGCTGAAAGCATAAGGGCATACGGAAAGCAAAATGTTTTCTCAGAAAGATTTAATGCTCACAACGATGAAGCGATGGGTGCATATTACAGTGCAGAATACAATGCTTCTTTACTTTTTCCTACAATAAATTTAATTAACAATGTTTCAATTTCCCTTGTTGCCATTTTAGGTGGAATTTTATATATGCATTCTCAAAGCGGAGTTGTTGCCGCCACTTCCGTTTTCTTTATTTCTCTTGGAGGCGTTGCTCAATTTGTCCAATATTCAAGAAAATTTGCAGGGCCTATCAATGAATTTTCCAATATACTTCACGAATTCCAATCAGCATTTTCTGCCGCAGAACGTGTCTTTCGCGTACTTGATGAAAAGGAAGAAAAGGCAGACGACGAAGATGCTGTTGAATTAAAGAATATTAAAGGTAATGTGGAGTTAAAAAATGTTACTTTTGCATACCAAAATGATACAACAATTTTAAAAGATGTTTCCGTAAACGCAAAAGCGGGACAAACTATTGCAATTGTAGGGCCTACAGGTGCAGGTAAAACAACCATTATTAATCTTCTAATGAGATTTTATGATCCCGTTTCAGGAGAGATACGAATCGATTTCATACCGTCTCTTAAAATAAAAAGGCATGATCTCCGACTTGGATTTACAATGGTACTTCAAGACACATGGCTTTTCCACGACACCGTTTTTAAAAACATTGCTTATGGGCGAGAAAACGCCACTGTGGAAGAGGTTAAAGCGGCGGCAAAGGCAGCTAAAATTGACAGATATATTGAAAGTCTCCCCGAAGGATACGAAACCGTTTTATCCGATGGAGGCGTTAATATATCAAAGGGGCAAAGACAACTTATTACCATTGCAAGGGCGTTTCTTTCAAAAGCTCCCATGCTGATTCTGGACGAAGCCACCTCCAATGTTGACTCACGAACGGAAATTCAAATTCAAGAAGCAATGAATGAGCTTATGAAAGGAAGAACAAGCTTTGTTATTGCGCACCGCCTTTCTACCATTCAAAATGCAGACACTATCCTCGTTATACATGACGGCAAAATATCCGAACAAGGCACTCATGATCAGCTGCTGCACAAAGGCGGGTTTTACAGCACGTTGTACAACTCTCAATTTAATTAAAGAATAAAAAAGGAAGTTCAAATGAGAACGCAAAACAACTCTTGCAGAAAAATTATAGCTTTAAAAAACACCTTCATATATGGACACTTGGCGACGTAACGGGAGACGGAATTGCAGACTCTACAGACTATTTAAGAATCAAAGGTCACTTTCTCGGAACTTACAATCTCTATCATTAAGCCGGATCACTGTTCATCAAGAAACGGTTTTGATTTCTTAATAAAATTATATCTTTCTATCATCCGTGGACGGATTATCAATAAGCTTTCCTTCCTCGGTAAAACGCGAGCCATGACAAGGGCAATCCCACGAATGTTCTTGTTTATTATACTTCAAAGCACATCCAAGATGCGGACAGCGCGGGCCGATCGGCGTTAGAAGCCCAAGGAGCGATTCAACCACATTGACCCCCAATTGAGGGCGGATCACTGATCTGGATGGATTGAACAGCGCCGAATACCCATTTTCTTTACCTTGCACCAGATCGGACAGGATCATGGCTGAAACCATGGAGGACGTCATTCCCCACTTATTAAAACCCGTTGCAACATATAGTCCCGGTGTGCCCTTGGAATATTGCCCAATATAGGGCACACCATCAAGACTCATACAATCCTGAGTCGCAAAACGAGCAACTTCTTTGGCATTGGGATAACAACGACGAGCGAAGTCAGAAAGCTCATTCCAATTTCCACCCTTTTTTCCCGTACGGTGACTCCCCCCACCTATCATTAGCAGATTCCCGTAGTTTCGAAATGAAAGTCCTGTTTCTGATTCGTCTATATACATTCCGTTTACATCCTCGGCATTTTCCAAGGCAATCACATAGGAACGATGCTGATAAAGCTTTACAAAATAACTTCCGTGTTTATTGAGTAAAGGAAAGTGAGTAGCAACAATAATCTTTTTTGCTTCAATAGTTCCATGATCGGTAATTGCTTTGTTGGGCATAAGTTCTCGCACCTTGGTGTGTTCCATAATGCGAAGACTACCGGCAATTCCATAAGCAAATTTCAAAGGATGAAACTGCCCTTGACCTTTCACTCGGACTGCACCTGCTACAGAAAACTTTAATGGGAGATCCAAAACCAAATCTGCCGAAACGCCAAGTTTGTGATATGCTTTTACCTCCGATTCAATTTTGCTGCGATCGTTTAGAGAATAGACAAAGGCATCCTTCTCCTCAAAATCGCAATCAATGGATCGGCAAAGTTTACCATATTTTTCAAGTGCCAACCGATTGGCTTCAAGATACATCTTCGCTCCTTCAATGCCAAAAATTCGGATGAGTTTGTCATAAATCAGACCATGCTGAAATGTAATTTTTGCGGTTGTATTTTTTGTGATACCGCCACATATACGGTTAGCTTCTACGAGTACATAATCCACTCCCGCCGCATCCAGCAAATATGCGCACAATATTCCTGCCATACCACCACCGACAATGAGAACATCGGTTTTCAGATCCTTCTGTTGCGTAGCAAATTGTGGATGTTCTGTGTTTTTGCTCCAAATTGAATCCATAAAATCACCTCTGTAAAATAGTATTGGCATTTGGAATTATTTGATTCGAAAAAATGTACAAATTTTTTTGTAGCAAACAATGGAAAAGGGTTGTCTTAAATGCAAAGAAAAATATCGCATTTAAGACAACCTATTTTTGTATACAAACGAATGTTGTTATTCAAAATAGTTGCCATCCCCACAATACTGTCCCCCACCGTTGCCACAAATGAAGTTTCCCATTCTTCAAATTCCCAATTTTTGATTACTCGTAAGGTATGTTCTTAACCATACGGTGTGATAAAATAAAGCAAAAAAGGAGTTTGATACTTATGAAAATGTGTAATGAAATCATCCGCTTTAACAATCCCAAATTCAGTAACAAGCATAGATGATTATGCTTTTGACGGCTGCACCCACCTTACGATTAAAGGTACAAAAGGTTCCGCGGCAGAAACATACGCAACAAAAAATGGATTTACATTCGTTGTACTTGGAAACGAAACATCTCTACCCGAAGCAGACAGTAATATTTATATTGATGCAGACAAAAAGATAATGCCTAATATTGTGGCAAAAACAGCAAAAGTTGGTACCGGTTGTAAAGTAACAGATCAGAACGGCAATACCTACACAGTAATAGTTAAAGGTGACGTTGACGGAAGCGGAGCTGTCGATTCTGCTGACTATTTAAGAATCAAGTCTATGTTCTTAGGTAGCTTGACACCGGAGGGCGAATACTTCACAGCAGCAGATGCGGATGGAAGCAGTAAGATCGATTCAACAGATTACCTCAGAATCAAGAGCTGTTTCCTTGGAACTGTGGATTTGTACGAATAATATGATTGGTGAAAGATAAATGGTATATACTTGGTGTTTTGATATAGAAGCTGATAGTTCACTTGACCTTTTGCTATAATTATTATAATAAGTGTTCTATAAATCTTATAAGGACTAAAATATTTCTTTTGTGAAGTAAACCGATTAAAATTATTTGACATTTTATAGGAGATATTGCATATTTTATGCAAACCAAAAACATGAAAAAAATATCTTTTTTACTACTTAAATCTGTTAGATAATTTTTTGTCTATGGGATACAAAAAGATATTTTCGGCAGTTTTGCGCATGAATTTGAACTCTCACAAATTGTGCCAAGAAACGGATATTATTGAAAAACTGCAAGTTTCCGTCGAAACTCGTAGTCTGAGGGCTGACCGTGCGGTCAGCCCTTAGGCGATTCAATAACTATATGCCACAAATTGTAAAACACTCGTGCTTCGAAAAGCATTCTTCTACCCATGGCGTCAACTCTTCTACTACAGCTTTCCATTGCTCGTTCTTCTTGGAATTTTCAACAATTTTGTTCCACTGGGCATTTTTGATTACGTTAGTTGGACCGTAATAGTCAAACCTTCCAATGGAATCTGCAAAAAGTCGAAAAAGCAAAAGCTCGTCAAATAAGTCCGCATGAATGCAAATGGAATCTTTAAGCAAACACTTTTTTCTGTATTTCCCTTTTTGAAACTCAAAATAGCATGTACTGCCCGATGCTTTTCTTTCCTCTTCATATACAAAATACTTCATAATATTCACCGATAAAACTTTATTTGTTTAACTGATTAGATATTAAAATGAAAGACCGCAATTCGTGAGAACTGCGGTCGGTTTGGCGGAGAGAGAGGGATTCGAACCCTCGTGGGATTGCTCCCAAACCGATTTCGAGCAGCTGTAAAGCGGGCTCTCTCTGTCCCTCATTATCCCTAATTTCCGCAAATTTTTCCCAAAAATGACCGTTTTTATGCCCTTTTTTGGAATTCTGCAAGGCTTTTGCAAGGCTGAAGTGACGAGTGGGCACTATTGATTATACATATTCAACATCGATTTTTTGACAATAAATGCTGAAAGCGATGCCGTTGATAAGCTTAATGCGCAACTCAATAATCCCTTTGTTTAGCCACCGCTCACCATAGTTAAAATCCTTGTCATAAGCGGTGAACACCGCCCTAATGAACGAAGAGTCATCATTATCCGATACAGGCAGAATCTCGGCACTGTCGATAATTTGATCGTCCCAAATACACAAATTCGTCAAGCCGACAAATCAAGTACAACTTACACAAACTTTTTTCTGCAACGTATCGTTAAAAATCAAAAGCTTTGCACAGTCATATTCGATTTCGATTTTATCTATATTGCTGTCCGCCCAATCTATGCTTTCAAAATTCATTTTTGTTACCTCTTTTTTGCAGGCTACGTAATTTCTAAAATATTATATCATATTTCCAAGAATATTTCAATAGAGCCCCTGATTCTCTCTGGACTTTCCGTTTCTTAAAAGTTATTATGATGAATGCAGGCATTCAATTTATTGACATTTCGGTTCAGATATGGTATACTTTATCTATCAGTAAATTCGGAGGCGTAGGATGAGGCGCATTGATTCTCGCTTTATAGATGATTTGCTTTGCGGCGAATTGGCGTTTTTCCTCGGGCAGGTAAAAAACCACAGAAATGAATTAAGCCTTGAAATCAGAAACGGATATATCAATATTTACTATAAAGGCGGTAACCTGCTCAAGATAACTCAAAAATCAAAAGGTTATTCATTCCACTTTGATGCAAAGTATTGCAAGCATAAAGGACATAGCGATAACCTCGCGTTGTTTGAAAACTTAAAAAGCAATGATGTCGAATCCTACAAAAAGCATTTTGATTTGATGATGCGGGAAATGGATGCTTGGTTTTACGAACATCCAAAAAAGGAACGTGATTATCAACACCAACTGCTTGTAAATTATCATGAAATTATAGATATTGAATATCAAATCGGACGTTGTATGCGGCTCGATATGCTTCTCTTTTCCGGCGGAAAGCTATATATCGTAGAAAACAAATTCGGCACAGGTGCCATTGGTGGCAATGCAGGTCTGTCAAAGCATTATGAAGATATATGCAATGTATTATCAAATCAAAAATTACTCGATGAAATGTTAGACTCGGTTTGTCACATATCAAAAGCTAAAAAAGCCCTTGGCTTAATAGATTTTGAGATTGGGCGAGAAAATATAAAAAATACCGAAATTCTGTTTCTATTGGCGGACTATAACGCGAAGAGTAAAAGTCTGTCCAATGCATTGGGAGATATGACCGTTTCCGTCCCCACAAGTATTTTGATGAACGCCAAAGATGAATACAAGATAGATTTAACTCGTTCAAAAGATGCATTTACATATGAAGATTAACATTATAAGAGGTCAAAACCAGATCGGTGGAAATATCGTTGAGATATCCACCGAAAAAACAAAAATACTGCTTGATATCGGGCTTGAACTTGACGATGAGAAGAACAAAACTCTTCCCGATATCAAAGGCTTGTTTGATTATAAGGGCTATGACGCTATTTTTATTTCTCATTATCATGGCGATCACCTTGGTCTTGCCTACAAAATTCACAAAGATATCCCATTGTATATGGGTGAGAAAAGTGCAAAAATCATTCAGGCGTCGGATGTGTATAAGCGAGTACCGACCATTACGCCATATGGCTTTTTAGAGCACAGAAAAAAGATAGTAATCGGCGATATTTCTGTTACTCCCTATCTTTGCGACCATTCTGCTTTTGATAGTTATATGTTGCTCTGCGAGGCGGACGGAGAAACCATTCTTTATACCGGAGATTTTAGAGGCAACGGCAGAAAACCTTATGATTGGTTGCTTTCGGAATTACCGAAAAAAGTTGATAAACTCATCTGCGAAGGAACGACTCTCTCAAGAGAAGGTTATGTCGCAGTCAGCGAACAACAGCTTGAAGAACAGGCAGTTGGAATTTTCAAAAATAAAAACGGTCCTATCTTCGTTCTTCAATCCTCTATGAATATTGACCGCATCGTTACAATGTATCGTGCAGCCAAGAGAAGCGGACGGACTTTTTTAGAAGAACTTTATATGGCGGATATAGCATCGGCAATAGGTGGCAGTATTCCTAACCCTACATTTGACGATGTATATGCATTTATTACTTCCGCTTCACGTTATGAAGGGCTAAAAAAATACGCACATAGAATAGGAAAGGATAGAATTGCGAAAACACCTTTTGTTATGTGTGTCAGAACCTCAATGCTCCGATATATGAAAGGTCTTTCAAAGCTAATGTCGTTCGAAAACGGCGTGTTGGTATATTCCTTCTGGAGTGGATATCGAGAAACCGAAGATATGAAACACTTTCTTTCCGAATGCGAACAGCTTGGTCTTGAAGTTGTAACCCTTCACACAAGCGGGCACGCGGATTATGAGTCGATCAAGATGTTAGTGGAAACTGTTAACCCCGACGAGATTATTCCTATTCACACAGAAGCACCAGCAAAAATGATATTTAATTTTAACGTATGAAAAGTAAGGACAAAGCTGTTTGGCTTTGTCCTTGTTTTTCTTAGATTTCCGCTGGACTTTTCGTTTCTTTGTGGTATACTCTGTGCTAACAAAACTCAGAAAGGAAACGAGAAAATGACAACCGAAGAAAAAGTAAAGGGACCGGAACGTCTGTTTCGCAAATGCCCCGATGTGCTTTCCGTTCTTGATGCGGCAAGATGGACACGTATGAGTAAAAACACTATCCACGCATTAATCAAAGAAGGAAAAATCCCTGCATACACTTACCGAGGAAAAAAGCTTATAAGTAAAGCCGACCTTATTGATTACCTCGCCGCCACCACCGACGACGAAACCGCATGGCAAAGGCGGCAGCGGGAGATGATGGGCCATGACGAATAAAGCAAAGAAAGGCGAAAAGCTCACCGCCGAGGAGATCTGTAAGATCTTACATATCCGCAAGCTTGTTTTCTGCCATGGTGATCACCTCTTTTGCCAATTATATCACAAAATATCAAAACAGTCAATGAAATCGCGCTTTGCACGATGAAATCCCACGCAAGTGGGATTTCTTCCGCCATCGGCGGATTTAGTTAAAAAAAGCACTCATTGTCTTGGTAGACAAATGTGTGCTTTTTTCCTGTCAGGGGTCAGTAAGACTTGAACCTATATGAGGGGCACCTCAATAGAGCCTGATAGTTACGGTCACCCTGATGAAGGATTTTTTACTTTTTAGCCCAATCGGAGGGCTTATCTCCCATAACGAAATGTAATTCGCCTCCCTCGGAGATCTGCTTGTGGGTCAGCTTACAAGTATTGAGTGGCTTGCCCTGCCATGTTGCGGACTGAACGTATATGTTAGAACCACCCACGTTCTCACCCGTAATCAAAAAATCTTTGCCATTACCAAGATGAAAAATGATTTCTTCCACTCTCGTGCCGTGGAGATAATAATTCTCGGTTGTTGCATATGGGAAGAAGCCACACATCAAAAATACGTAATAAGACGACATCCCGCCGTTATCCTCGTCCCCCGGGTAATCATTTTCAAGAGAAAATCTCGAAATAACACCGTCAATCACCTTTGCCGCCAAATCAGGGCGTTTGACCTCGTCTGTACAGAAAAGCCAAGGTATCTGGAAAGAAGGCTCGTTGGTAAAGTTAAGATACCCCTCTTTTCCATGGTCGTCGTTATAATAGTTGACACTGTGCTCGCAAGCCCAAAGAAGGCGATCCGTAAAGGTCTCAACGCCGCCCATGGCTTCGATCAAGCGAGGTACATCGCTATAATTGACGTAAGACGCGTCCCAGCCTGTCATCTCGTAGAAGTGTGTATTATAGCCGCCGTGAGGGTCGTAGCCCTCGTCAAAGCCCCCATTCTCATTCAACTTTTGGGGAAATCCGTAAAAGCCCTCGCTCTCTGCCTGCTTGTTCCATACGTGGGACCAATTTGCCGAGCGAGCCTCGTATTTTTCGTATTCCTCCTGCCTTCCCATTTTGAGCGACATGGTTGCAACCGCCTTGTCGTTGAATGCAAATCCCATAGTAACAGATGCGGGCTTGAATCTCCACGTATATGCCACTCCGCTTACAGTTTGCTTATTATCGGTGGCAAATCCCTTTTCAATATATTCGGGGGAACGCATCTGCTCCGCGCTTCTGAGAAGCACCGAATACGCATCATTCCAACTGTATTTACTTAGCGGAACTTCCTTAAGATACGCGTCAACTATCACATTGTCAACATCGTTACCACCTTGTCCTGCAAGCCCCTCTTGCGCCGCCATGTACTCGTCCGCAATCACAATGCCATTACCGATTCGTTCATTTTCCTTGGCGCGGTCGATCATTGACTCAATAATCGCCCCCATCTTTTTCGGATACAATAATGAATACATTGGAAATACCGTTTTCCAGGTATCCCAAATTGTATGAAAATCATCCCATCTACCGTGGTCGTTCGTACGGTCACGTGGCTGAATATTCATGTGGTACATCGCCGTATAAAATCTACGAAGCAATGCAGAATCATTGGTACGGATGTCAATAGCATCGAGAATATTGCGCCAAGTGTTTTTTGCAGATTCTTTGACGCTGTTATAGTCAAAATCGGATATCTGTTCCGAAAGAAACATTTGCGCTCGCTCTGCGCTAACAAATGATATGGCAATCGTGACTTTGACCTGAGAGCCTTTTGCAAATTTTATATATGCGCCAAGCCGTTTCTCAGCGTCGATAGAAACGCAAGTCGGAGTATGTGTGGACACGGAATAAATATCATCCCTCTCAAAAACACCGATTTCCTCAAAATCCATGTCAAACGCCATGGCAAAATACATATTCCAATCACGGCCACTCCAGTTTCCAAAGAAAGTACCGCCGCCACAAATACTTTTATTTTGAGGATCAACGGTCACCATCCCACGTCTCATGCTCGCATCAATGTCAAGCTTGTGCGCAACGTCGACCAACAAATAAGCATCCTTGTTTTTTGGGTATTGGAAGGAATATATCGCCGCGTTATGGGCGGGTGTCACACGTGCCCAAACGCCGTTTTCAAGCTGAACTTCATATTCGTAACATTTTGCACGTTCTGTTCCCTCTTTTGCGAATGAGGCTCTTTTTGCGTGGTCAATCTCTATCCTGTCAACCGTGGGCGACAGCAAAAAATTTCCGTAGCACTTTGTTCCGCCCGCTCCGGAGGTATAGGCGTGTCCAAATCCGATTATAGGTTGCCCACGCAAATATCCGCCGCAGTCCTTTTCAAGTGTTTCAGGGCTGGGGTGGATAGACCCTGAGGGAAGCGTAGGTCCTGCCGAAGTTGCGCTGCCTACACCAAACAAAGGATCGACGTAATCTGTGGGGTCTATTGAATTTTCACAAATTATTTTCGGTATCATAAAAAAAACTGCTCCACCAAATATACTTAGATTCAATTATATGGATTAAATTGTATCATACAATTAAAAGAATGTCAATCAAAAAACCTCGAAAACGTAACATAATGTTTTCAAGGCTTTCGATGGTGCGGGCGACAGGACTTTGAAACCCAGCTTGCGGTTAATTTAGCGGTTACGGAAATTTGCCTTGCGCAAGCCTTTCGATTTCTTCGAAATCCACGGTTCAATATGCAATCTCGGGGCAAAAAGAACAGGGGGAGCTTGATCTCCCCTGTTTTTTTGGCGGAAAGAGGGATTCGAACCCTCGTGTCTGTTAAGACAAACTGATTTCGAGCAGCTGTCAAGCAGGCTCTTTCTATCCCTCACTATCCCTAATTTCCGCATTTTTTAGCCGATTAGTGACCACATTATTGCCCTTTCCGAGAAAAATGCACGGCTTTCGCAAGGCCAAAGGGACGAGCGGTCACTATTTTGTTCCGCAGAGCGTAAAATCGTTCTGAAACCATTATATCACACCTTAAAATCCTTTTCAAGATGCTTTGAAGGTATCAAATTACAGATCATATTCGAACCCCAAGTCATTTTTCACCGATGTGACATATAATCACTTTCTTGATATCCTTAGCCGTCCTTATCCGTCCTTAAGAAAACGGCAAAATATGCTTCAAAAGTGGGTGATTTGGGAAAAATGTTAGGAAACTGAAAGGCAGACTAATTAATACAATCGAGTAGGAGGGAAAAAACTCCCTCCTCTCACACCACCGTACGTGCCGTTCGGCATACGGCGGTTCAACTCAAAATTAAATATGTGCTACTTTTAAGTAGTAGTCATAAATACCGATTAAGCCTCGCTTGGTCAGTATTTCTTTTGATACGGCACTTTTAAGTGCAGATTTCATAGCCACAAATTGGTAGTGATTTCCCCAGTTTGCAACTTTGTGTGCTATCCATTTTGGAACTCCGAATTTTAGCAACCCCCATTCTCTTTTCTGGGCGGTTTTCCATTGCTTCCATATTATCACTCTTATCATTGTTCGCATATGTGCATCTATGTCTTTGAGTCTCTTTTTCATATTTCCTACCACACGATTGATTGCGCTGGTAAGCTCTTTGGCATCATACAGTTCGATAAGACTCCTGAAGCGTTCACCATCGGCGTAGTTTTTCAGAGAATGCTGAATGTTTTGAGCAATGGCGCTGTCGACATATTCGTCAGTGCTTTGAGCTGTTGCAAAGGTCATACCATCTGCATTGTAATGAATGCCTCCGAGGCTCATTGTTCCGCCATAACGAATATATTCGTCTATCCCCTTAATTCCCAGGACATTTTCAAATTCTGCATAAGGAATAAATGTTGTGTGTACCATAAAACAGCGGTCATAGAGTTCACACTCTCTTGAAAACAAGAACCCGAGAGAGTCTGTTCCAGATAGCACTATTTTTATGCCGGCGGACGCGTGCACATCGGAAAACAGAGCAGCACAATCGATAAAATCATTCATCAGCGTGACCTCATCGATAAATATATAGCGGTATCCCTGCTTTGAAAGCTGCTTCAGATCAATATTAATTTTCGCAAGATCAATGGCCTGATTGATTTGGATAAAAGCTGTTTGCATCAGCATATCCTCAGTCATATCAGCAATTAACTGACGGATTAAGGTTGTTTTGCCCGTGCGGCGCAGACCATATAAAATAAACACTCTGTCACGACTTTTGCCGTATACATAGTTATGAAGTTCTTCATAACAGGATCTTTTTTTAGATCTTTTACCGCTTCTGCGTATTGGGAAAGCTCACTTCCTACTTTAACTGAAGAAAAAACACCTTCGGCACAAGAAACCGTAACAGATGAATGCGCCGAGATCACCGAAGAAACCGTCGCAACAGAACCGGAAGAAGAAACCGTCGAATGCATCGACGAGGGCTATCAAAGCCTTGCGGAATACAAACCGCAGATTGGTGGTCAGCCGAATCCATTCGAGAATGACACTCCGACCGAGATCGATGACCGACCCGTCGAGGACTATGTCGGCGAAGGTGAAGACCGCCCCGGCGAAGGAAAACACTTCTGAGGTTCAAATATATCCTTATACTAAGAAATCTTTTTTCACACTTCCGAGTTCTTCTTTTAAAGATTTTTTCATTTCTTTGAACATATTTTTCATGTGTTCGTTTAGCTCTTGTTCGACATTCTGAGAATCAAATTGAGAAAAATAATCTAAATACGCATAAAGAAGTTTGGTGGATTCTTCTACAAGTTTGTAGCATTCTTTTTCTTCATTCTTGTCTTCAAAATCTTCTCCCTCTACTGTAACAATACTCTCGAACAATTTTGTAAATACAAATAATACAATGACTCTTGCTAAAAATGGATTGACCACATTATCGCAAGTGTAGCAATCTTGCGAATCTATGTAATAGTACAGTATTGAAAAATTACAGTGTGCAAAATCACATAAAAAGCCATATAAATCATAAAAGTACTTTTTATCTTTTCCGAGTTTCATTTGAGATGGATTTCGTTGTAAAAACTCAATTATTTCATTGGTTTCTCTGAGTTTTGCTTCACCGCCATCATAAATAACTTTCCGTTGAGCAATTAACTGAGGCATAAAAATAAAATCGTTTATAAGAGAGTCCTCATACTTTTCTTCCATATAACGACTCGCTAAATAACCTTCAAACATAGTTCTTGTAAGTACAAAAACATCTTCTGTGTGCCCTAAGTCAAAAAGCGTTCTGATTGACTCTAATGTTTTAGTGCTTTTGGTAAAAACAAAGTATTGAAAATCGTCCACAAAGTAGGCATCTCTTTTTTGGCTAATTGCGTATTGATACTTTCCATATTGAAAACAACCATACTCAATAAATTTTTTTGACCGAAATATAAATCTGTTAATCAGTTTATCACATTCAATAATCGCTTGTTCTTTATCCATATGTATCCACCTTATATATCATTAATAATATTGTATCGAAACATTCTCGTAGCAAAATTTAAAACCGCAATTCGTGAGAACTGTGGTATTTTTTGCGGAGAGATTCGACCCTCGAGCGCGCAATCCTCGGGCTTACAATTATTTTGCTTCTAAGTAATAAAGTTTACCAAATAAATATCGTTTGCTTTTTTGATAGGGGCAATCTTCTTTATTGCCGATGTATAGAACACCTCCGCCGCTTGCAAATGTTCGTACGATCATTACGTTTCCTCGTTTACCGATTTTACAAACTTCGTTGTAAATTTCAAATGCAGTGGGATGCCAATGAGTCAGTTCGCTTTCGACTTTGCCGAAAAGCATTTTGGAAACACTCAAATAACAGTCATGCGGATCAACGCCAAGTTCAATACGGATATCATCATATAGGTTCCAAACAATATTGCCGCCGTCCGATAGAAGCTCAAATGTACCGCAAAGATCTGGTGTTTGTAACATCATTTCGTAAAGGTCTTTTGAGTTTTGAGAAATGAGCATTTTAAGCGGCGACTCTTCATTTTCAAATGCTTCGTCATATCCCCACGTAATATAGATTACCTCGGGAATATTTACATCGTTTAAGTTTGCCAAAGGGAACATTTTTCTTTCAATCAAAAGTTTAATGGGAAGGTCAGGTTCTTTATCGAGCTTTGCAATCAGATTCTTGTGAGCTTCTTCAAATCCACTCCAATCACCGTCGCGATCAACTTGCCATTCTCCTTTTTCCGCATCAAAATCAATTTGTTCGAAATCCGGGAAAAGATATAAGGTGCCGCCAAAAATGAAATATTCAAATCCGTTTGATTCTTGCTTGATATATTGCATCGGAAGATTACGATGAATTGCAGAATTGTAAAAACGGTACTCGGGTGAATATAGCAAGTCCGTCATAAATTTTTGCTTAAAATCCAAATAATACCGAGACTTTTTATATTCTTTTTTATTTTTCGGTATTTGAACAAGAGCACAAATTCCTGCAGAGATCAAAAATGCAAGAATCAGAGGAGAAAACAGAACAACCAATAAACCAATCAACAGTTTTTGATACCATTTCATTTTATTTATCAGAAGATCCTCCTTTCGTTAGTATGAAAAAGCCGCAGAACACCTATGTCCTGCGGCTTCTTTTCGCGGCAGATGCCGCATTTGGCGGAGAGAGAGGGATTCGAACCCTCGTGGGATTGCTCCCAAACTGATTTCGAGTCAGCCCCGTTATGACCACTTCGATATCTCTCCGTATATGTTAAACTCCGTTTGGAGTATAACGACTATTCAATTTTTTTATCGAACGGGGCGCCCCGTTATGTCCTGTTGCGGTGCCCGAAATTTTCTGCTCGCTTGTCGCTTCGCAAAATTTCGACCGCTGCCACTCCTTTTTGCTCCCTTCATCCGCCATCTGCGGCGGTCGCAAACGTCCCCACTTCGATATCTCTCCATCTATGTTAAACTCCGTTTGGAGCAAAACTTGTCATTCAACAGCGATAGTATATCACATTCTTGATTATTTGTCAAGGAGCAAAAAGCACATTTTTCCAATGATACAAATCATGGAAAAAATCAACAGAAACATGGAAAAAAGTAATATCATGCTTTTTAGTATGTGGTAAAAATCTGCCGGTATCTTCCCTTTTTAGTATTTGGTAAAAATCTGCCGGTATCTTCCCTTTTTCGCCTAAAGCATTCAGGTAAAAACAACAAAGATAGAGATAAACCAACATTGCATTGAATCCCTTTTGCCTAAAATATTAAAACCTTAAAAAAAGACCTTGTCACCGTTTTAGGGTGCACAAAGTCTTTGTTATTGTTTTTATATCTCTCCCCAAAGGAAAGGAAATTGCCCTGTGGAGGGCTGATTTTTTTATTATCTTGGGAAAAGTTGGTGTGTAGTTTAACTTTTCTGTCCTCCTTATGTTTATAGAGAAAATCGCTCGGAGTACTCTGTATATTTCCGTTCAAAGTCTTCGTTTCCATGATGTTTGATCCAATCCAAATATTCATGTGTGTCAAAGGTTCCATGTTGTGCTTCAATAATAGCAACGGCAATATTTGAGCAGTGGTCAGACACTCTGGAATAACAGTTCAAGATATCACTTAATAAAAATCCCATTTCGATGGTACAGTCTCCATCTTGCAATCTGGATATATGGTTTCGTCGAATTTCTAAGACAAGTCTATCGACAACCTGCTCCAAAGGCTCTACCGAAGATGCCAAAGTCAGATCATTCGTTTCAAATGCTTTAGTTGTAATACCAATAATTTCAAAAACAGCACCGGTTATTTTAGAAATTTCATATTCTGCCTCCTCCGAGAAATGAATATTTTTTTCATGATATTCTTTTGCCGCTGCTGACAATGTGACAGCGTGATCTCCGATTCGTTCAAAATCATCTATCGTATGCAACACTTTTGCGATACTTTTGGCATCTTCATCGGAAACTCCGACTTTGGATAGCTTCATCATATAGCTTCCTAAATGATCCTCATATTCATCCAAGCGGGATTCCATTAAAGAAATTTCATCCACCTCCGATTCTCTGTATTCGGTAAAAAGATTAATCGCCTTGGAAAACGACTCTTTTGACAGTCTACACATATCTTCGACAGCATCCACAGAACGCTGCACTGCCATTGAAGGCATAGCAAGAAGTCGATCGTCCATTTTCACGATGGTGTTACTGTCTGTATCTTTATCGGGAATGATTTTATTTGCTAATTGCTCAAGCTTCTTTGCAAACGGAAGGAGAATTGCTGTCGTAATAATATTGAAAATGCTATGAACAATGGCAATCATAAGCGGCGATATTTCCACATCAACGAAAGACCAGTTAAAAATTGCATTACCTATACAAAACGGGATGAGACAAATCAATGTTCCGAATATATTGAATGAAAGATGTACAACGGCAACCTTCTTGGCGTTCCGATTTACTCCAATGCTGGAAATCAGTGCTGTAACACAAGTCCCGATGTTCTGACCCATAATGATCGGAATAGCCATACCGTATGTAATTCCACCGGTCAATGATAAGGCTTGAAGAATGGCCACCGAAGCGGCAGAGCTTTGAATGATGCCCGTAAACACCGCTCCAACAAGCACAGCAAGAATTGGATTGTTAAAAGCAGTAAGCAGACTTGCAAATTCGGGCATTTCAGCCAGTGGCTCCATTGCTTCCGACATCATGGTCATGCCAAACATCAAAACAGAAAAGCCGATCAAGATGCTTCCGATATTTTTAAATTTTTCCTTTTTACACATCATTATCAGGACAATGCCGA
This sequence comes from uncultured Oscillospiraceae bacterium, assembly GCA_964509125.1. Classification (GTDB taxonomy): domain Bacteria; phylum Bacillota; class Clostridia; order Oscillospirales; family CAG-382; genus SIG653. The sequence goes on from CAZDVZ010000026.1 coordinate 25,100, forward strand.
CCAGCGCAAAAAGTGGTGAGAAATTTGTCGGCTTTAGCAAATTGATTAAAACAACATCGCTGTCAATTCCGGCAAGGCTCAATATCCACGCAGTAAGCGTTGTTCCGATATTGGAGCCCATCATCACACCAATCGTCTGTCCGAATTCAAGAATTCCAGAATTAACAAGACCGACCAGCATGACGGTAACAGCAGAGGAAGACTGTACCGCTACTGTAATAACAATACCGAACAACATTGCGACAAACCGATTTTGTGTTGCTTTTCTCAAATAGTCATTTAACTTCCCGCCGGATGCTTTTTCAAGCCCGTTGGACATTACTTCCATACCGTAAAGGAACAATGCCAATCCACCGAGAAGAGAAATTATAGAAAAAATGTCCATACGGCTGCTCCTCCCTATTTTGGGATTCTTATATCCAAGTATCATTGAAGAAAAATTGAAATTCTGTATTTCAGATTCACTGTTCTTCTTTCATGATATCACGTATTGCCTGCATTGAGGCGTCTACCGACGCAATTTCAAAAGCGCAACGCTTCAACTCATCTTGAATTACCTTCTCGTGAGGAATGTTCTTTTTATATTTCAGGCGATGCTCTAAAGTTGCCCAAAAATCATTGGCAATGGTACGCACCTGAATTTCTGCACGAAATCCCGTTCCGGGATCGGCAACAACGGTGATCAGTAAATGGTAACTGCGATAACCGTTTGACTTTGGATTGGCATAATAATCCTTTTCTTCCGCAATTTTTATTTCTGAGGAATTATGAAGCCAATGCACCAACCGATACACATCTTCGGCAAAAGCGCACACCGCACGTACACCAATCCCGTCATATAACTGATGTAACGCTGCATCCAATGTTTCTTCCAAACCTCTTTTTTTTAGCTTTGCAAGCATATTGTCAGGGGCTTTGATTCTTGAGCAGGTGTATATTATCGGTGCAATACCGTCCTTGCTTTCTGATTCATCAGCGTATTTTTTCAACAGATCCAGCAAATGCTTTTCTGCCTGTTTCATTGTCTCGTATTCGTTTCCATAAAAATCTTCATAAGTCAAGCTTTTTACCTCCTTGATAAACAACCTGAAAGCTTTTCTGTTATTGAGAGATTCGGATCGTTTTTCCACTTGTTTTTAGGCACACGGAGCCGTTTTTTGTTTCATAGACTTTCACACCGCACTCCGAAAGAACACTCAGTGTTTCATCGTCTGACGGATTTTTATTGGAGCAAGTAATCACACCGTATTCGGGTGAGATCTCCTCAAGAAATTCGCTGTAATTCTCAAGATAGTTTCCGTGATACGGCAGTTTTACATAGTCAAATTCTCCCGGTGAATCGGCAAAATATTCCGAAAGCCGCAGTTCCATTGCATCACCGCGAAATAAAAAGCGTTTTTCAGACCAAACGGCGTCCCTCGCTAAATAATCAGTTAGTCCAACATACTCCGTTATCGTCCAATGTCGCAGAGCTGGAATTTTCCGAGGAAATCTTGGCAGATTTGCTTCCAAGATAAACGACCATTGCAGAAATACCGGTGGGCATTTTTACGGTAGATACCGTTTTTCCGCTTAATTTCACGGTAAGATAACTACCCGAATTTAAGGAAACAGAAGTACTTGTTGCGATGCTTGAGAAATTGGAACAATGAGTTGCCTCGCTTGTCATACCACCTCTGGGCATAACTGCAATTACCGAACCTCCGGTGTACTTATATCCCTGTTCCGTATCAATGGCAGAGTTGCCGCTTGAATTGGAAATAACGACCGTGTTTCCCCCTGAAAATACAATACCTTCATAGGAACTTCGGCTGTTTGAGTCGATACCATCACCGGAACAATAGATATATACAACACCGCCGCTGATCTCAATCGCCGTACCCGATGTTGTCGTGCCGTTCATGCCATCGTCGGAGGAGAGGACGGATATATTTCCACCCGAAATGATCACATTGGTTCCTTCAAGCCCTTCATAGCTGTTGGTAACACTTACCATACCATTTGTTATTTTCAAAGTTCCGTCTGCGTGAATACCGTCATCGTTGCTGTATGCGGTGATGACACCGCCGTTTATGGTCACATTTCCCTTAGGAGTTTCACCGTTTTCAAGAGCTGTGTCATTATTTGCGTGTATCGCATCATCATAGGACTTAATGCTTATTGTTCCGGCGGTAACGGTAATTTCGTTTCCGGCCTTAATGCCCTTGGTGGAATAATCGCCTTTGTCGCTGTTTCCATCGGACATACCGCCCATGCCGCCATGTCCTCCCATTCCGTTGTCCTGGATAGAAGTAGTATAGTTTGTCCACTGATAGCTTAAACTGTTACCGTAACTCGTAAGAGCAAAAGTGTCATAGCCGGTATTCGGCGTCAGATAATCCGAACCCACAAGATAATTCTCATCCTGGCCTTGTTCCATACCAGATGAATAGATAAAAAACTGCATCTGACTGTAGTTGCTCATTTTGGGAAAGGAGTAATAATAATAATTGGATCGGCTTCCGGAAACCTTCGAATGATATTCTGCGTTTACCCAAACGTAATCATTGTCAGAATTGTAGTATTTTACAGAATACTTGTAACTGTTGCTGGTAAAACGGATGTAATATTGGTTTTCGTCAACTGCAGTTACCTCAGAAGAATAATTAGAATACTTGTCAGTATAGATATTCAACTCTGTTGCGTCACCCTCAACAACTACGT
>CAZDVZ010000027.1:0-26488 GCA_964509125.1 uncultured Oscillospiraceae bacterium
GCAGGCAGACCTTGAGGAAAGTATTGAGGTTGTCATTGCCGGTTATCAGAAGAAGAACGCCATCCTTACCGACAAGGAAAAGATGATCGTAGCTTATCATGAAATCGGTCACGCTCAGGTTGCGGCGAAGCAGACAAATTCTGCTCCCGTACAGAAGATTACGATCGTACCCCGTACCTCCGGTGCGCTGGGGTACACCATGCAGGTAGATCAAGATAATCATTATCTGATGACAAAGGAAGAAATCGAAAACAAGATTGCAACCTATGCAGGAGGCCGTGCTGCTGAAGAAATCGCCGTTGGTTCCATTACTACCGGTGCTTCTAATGATATAGAGCAGGCAACTAAGCTCGCACGGGCTATGATAACTCGCTTTGGTATGAGCGAGGAGTTCGGTATGGTCGCTCTTGAAACCGAAACTAACCAATATCTCGGCGGCGATTCTTCCCTTGCTTGCTCTGTAGAAACGCAGACAGAAATTGACCGTCAGGTAGTAGCTCTTGTAAAGAAGCAATATGAAAAGGCAAAACAGATCATTACTGAAAATAAACCCAAACTGGATCAGCTTGCGCAGTATCTTTATACACGTGAAACCATTACAGGGGATGAGTTTATGGATATCTTGAATGCTTGAAGCAAAAAAGAAGCAAGAACAATGCGCAAGCAGCCGATAAATGATGATTGTTAGACTGAATGTGCTTTGTGAACAGATTCTCACCATGATGGAGAAAAGGTCGGAAATATACATTTCATAAGATTCAAGCGGCGTTTGCTCACAATGAGTCAACGCCGTTTTTCAACAAATGTTGAGGTTGAATTGAACTTGGGTTGCAAATTTGACTTTATACTCAATTTGTAAAATGCCTAATCAACGTCTTGCTTCAAAAAAGATAGATAAAGGGGTGTTGGAAATGGCTATCGGATATGTTCTTTATAACCCAAATGCGGGTACAAAAAGGAATGCAATCCGTTCCCCATAACTGAATACCTGAAAAACCTTCCGTATGTTGTTAATGGTAAAAAGTATCGCTTTGTCAATGGTGTCCGTTATGGTATTAACGGTTACTGCTGTGAGGTTGGCGATAAACTGAAGAAAATTCCCGGAAAGAAAGTGAATTATACCGCTATTGCCATAAAGGGTATGCTATTTCACTATAAGCCGACGAGTGCCAAAGTGGCGGTGGTGGTAAAACAACTACATATAAAAAGGTATGGATAACACCAACGATGAATGGCAAATTTTACGGCGGCGGTATGATGCCGACACCGCTTCAAATTGATGGTGAGACCATTTTGAATGTTACCTCCTATACTGCATTTTCGCCAATCACAGTTAAAGTGAAATAAAGCGCAGTTACAGTAACAGAATAATAACGAAAGGATATGTTTTAAATGGAAACATTAGGCGGTAAGGAGTATTGGGAGAGGCTTTTATTATCCAAGCTTCCTCTTCCGAAAAAAGAAATTAAGGGCTGGATACAGAATTATGCGGCGCCGTATAAAGAGCTAATGGCGTATTACCGTTGCGCCATGATGGAGGTTGAAACCAAATTCCGTGTACTCAATGAAGAATTGTCCTTGGAGTATGATCGAAATCCTATTGAAACGATTAAGACGAGATTGAAATCTGTTGACAGCATTGCAGATAAACTCGCGAGTCAGAACATTCCCGTTACTGTAAGCAATATCGAAAAACATCTGCACGATGTTGCCGGCGTTCGTGTTATTTGTGGCTTTCCGTCTGATATATATACTCTCTCCGAGGCTTTTTTGAATCAGGATGATATTACCCTGATCGAGCGTAAGGACTATATGGCGAATCCAAAGTCCAATGGATACCGCAGTTTGCATCTCATTGTGGAGATCCCCATCTTTCTTCATGATGAAAAGAAGTCGATGAAGGCAGAGGTTCAGTTCCGCACCATTTCTATGGACTGGTGGGCAAGTCTGGAGCACAAGATTCGCTACAAAAAAGATGTAAAGGTTCCAAAAGATATTGCGGAGGATCTTCGGCAATGTGCTGAGGCAGCGGCAATACTGGATAAAAGAATGGAGCAGATTCAAAACAAAATAAGCAAAACAGATAGGTAAAGGTTGTAATGATGAAAAAAGAGTTTTAACCGGAGCGGTTATAACGGTTGTATTGTCATTCGTTATTATTTTTTCTCATATATGTTGGGACTTGGAAGCATTGATAAATGCGTACTTGTATGTGTTGTTTCAAAGCAACTTTCCGGAGTTATGCTTGGAAAACTGCACTCGGAATTGCATCTTGATGCAGTAAACAGCGGTATTGCGTTTGCAATCCCCTTTAACGGAGCAAAGTGAAAATAAAATTAATATTATGCAAAGCATAAGCGAAAAGTGGGGCATTAATAGTGAGGCAAAAGGAATTGTAATGTCTATGCCTATCGATTCGGTTATGGGTATATAAGAATGGAGATCAAAAAATGTACTGGAAAGATTATATGTGGTTTATGTGTGCCATGCTTGTATGCATGATGCTTTCAGCATTGGCAAGTGGGAAGGTAAAAACAACCTTTGCAAAATATGATAAAGTCAGGTGTCGTTCGGGCATTACGGGGTATAACACTGTAACGCGCTTGATGCGTGCAAACAATGTATGTGGTATTTCTGTCGGCTGTGTAAAAGGCAATCTTACGGATCACTATCACCCTGCAAAAAGTGTTGTAAATCTATCGGAGAGCACTTACAATAGCAACTCTGTTGCCGCTGTTGCAGTAGCTGCTCACGAAATGGGTCACGTTATGCAGAAACAAAACGGATATGTTTTCTACCGTTTTCGCACGGCGTTGGTTCCTGTGGTGAATTTCGGCTCAAGGCTTGCCATGCCGCTTGTTTTTATCGGTCTTTTGCTGGATTGGTATTCGGCAACGGCAAATCCTGAAATTGGATTTCGTGTCGCTATGATCGGCGTTATTCTGTACGGTGGTTCCTTGCTGTTCGCGCTGATAACTTTGCCGGTAGAATTGAATGCCAGCAACAGAGCAAGCAAGATGCTTTTGGCGGAAGGAATATTAACGGAAGATGAGATTCCCGCAGCAAAAGAGGTTTTGTCTGCGGCTGCAATGACATACTTTGTGTCGCTTCTGACGTCCCTCGTATATTTCCTGCGCTTCTTGGTGCGTGTGCTTACAATGTTTGGAAGAAGAAATAATAGAAGATAAGTGCATTTTTGAATATAATAAAAGAATTACAGTAGAATATGAAATGGCGGAATCGTTACCTGTATGTAATTTTTACAAAGGAAGCACACCCCACCTCATATTCACGCAATTTATGATATGGGGTAAATATGCTTCATAAGATTAAGAATGTTTTTCTTTTGTCGGAATATTACTTGATCATTCATGGACTGAGGCACGGCAATGCTTGTTTTATGATTAACAATGCTTACGATGAAGCGGATGTTTGAGTGTAACGATTAATTAGAAATGCAATAAAAAAACAGCGCCATTTTTCGCAAAGAAAGGCGCTGTTTTTTCATATGTATTTTTTTATGGTTTGGCTACCGAAAAGTCACTCCAACTTTCTACAATGTGAGCATTGGAAGTATTCACAGTGTTGTCATAAGAATCAACCGTTATGGTGTATTGACTGTTTCCTTGAACATAGATGTTTCCGTCAGTTCCTACAATAGTAACTGTATTTCCTTCTGCATCCAAAATGGTTTCGGCGCAGTGAAGGTTTGTCAATGTGCTGTCTCCTGTAACGATCCAATTGCTGCTTTCATCGATATACAGTGTGGCGTAGCCGTCTCCGCCGTTACCGGCGTTGGTTTCGTCATTAATTACGGCACCTGTGAAAGTACTGCCTTTCAAAATATATAAATCCAATCGGCTGATGGAATCCCAAATTACGTTGCCTTCCATGGCCTGTGCTATGGCGGTGAAGTTGCAATCCGCGCCGTTTTTGCCGGACGTACCCCAACCGCGCTGGTTGGCGTTACCGGTGCATTTTAGGAAGAACTCGCTATCTTTTGCGTAGGTGATGTCTACATTGGAAATTATAAATGTGGATTCAGTGTTGGTGGTGTAAAACATACCGCCGTTGCCTGCGGTCAGAGTACCTCCTACCATTTCGAAGGTGCTGTTTCCAATTTGGGAATCGCCGGACATACTTTGGTAAAGAATCACATTCCAAGTGCAGTCGTTTTGGTTTAGATCCTTCATGTCGCCACTTAGATCACAGTCAAACAGACGAATGGAGTTCAAACCTTCGATACAAATGGCTTCTGAGCCGTTGGAAGTAAGGCTTGCGTTGTTGATGGTAATATCTGCAGCACTGTAAATAACGGGAGAACCGACGCCGTTTGAAACGTAGGTGCCACCGTCTACTACTATGGTTCCGCTTCCGCGATCGGAACGGATGGCTGCGGATGATTCTCCGTCGGTCTCTATGGTCAGATCCCAAGCGTATAGTGTACCGCCTCCTGCTACATGGATGCCGCCGGAGGTGTCATATGAAGTATCAATTGTTGTGTTAATGACATAGGCAGTGCCGTCACCATAAGCAAATACGCCTGCGCCGCCGTCAGCGTTCGTGGTGATGGTGCTGTTTTCAATGGTCAGAGTACCATCAGTGACAAGTGTAGCAGCGCCAATACCATAAAAACTGGAATTATCGCCTCCGGTACTGTCAGCGGATTCACGTGTTATGGTGGAATCTTTGATGGTTACGTTTGCACCATTGTAGATATGTATCGTGTTTTCGTCCTTTTTGGTGGATGAGTAATCAGTGCCGCTTTCAACGGTATCATTTGTAAATTCTGTAGCAGCATCGTAGCTGTCAACGCCGCCATTCATGTTGCCCGGAATTTGACCCATGTTGTCCGGTTGCTGCATTTGCCCCGGTACATTCATATCGCTGCTGTAAATAGTGACGGTAACAGATGCGGCCTTGCCTTCGTTGTCGGTTTCTATATTTACGGTGTTTCCAATGGAAATGTCCGTAATGGTAATATTTGGTGTTTCGCCGCTCATAGGTGGAATTTCATCGTTGTTGATACCACCCATTTCGCCTTGGGGAATATCGGGCGGTATTTCACCCATATCGGATGGTATTTCACCCATATCGGGCGGTATTTCACCCATGTCGGGCGGTATTTCACCCATATCGGGCGGTATTTCACCCATATCAGACGGTATTTCACCCATATCGGGCGGTATTTCACCCATATCGGGCGGTATTTCACCCATCACAAATTCTGCACTGAAGGTTGTGCTATCCGTTAATTCAATAGTAACATCACCATCACTGGTGCTAATTGTGATTGATGTTGTACTGATGGCAGTGACTGTGCCGGTATACACGGTATTCGGCTGTACAGAAGAAGTACCATCCGTACTTTCAACAGCATCGTTGGTGCTTTCAATATCATCTTGATCGCTACAGGCTGTTGAGGTAACAAGCAAAAACATAACAATCAAAATGTTGATTATGCGTTTTTTCATATTGGCTCACTCCTTGTTTTGAAAATTAATTAAATTATATTGCATTATATTATAGAAACCTTAAATGGGTCTGAAAAAAGTTGTGAATACGTACATATAGACATTCAATGGAACTGAAAAAAGAGAGTTTAAATGCCGGCTTTAAAATGCGAGAAAGCTTGTTGAAATTGTACTGCAAAAGTTGATAAAAATTTTACAAACCCGAAAAAACGTAAAATTTCATTTTTTGTGTTGAACGAAAAATAGGAATAAGTTGCGTTTTAAATTGAAATGTGTACGAGATAACGTGTTTTAAAAAATTAGAAACATATGGCAGGTCTTTACAAAATTCAAAAAATGAGTATTATTGTGGAGAAATAAAATGTTTGGAGATATGTTTATGAGACCTGCTTACATTGATGATCAAATGGACAATATAATCAGAAGTGAGGAAAGAGATATACTTGATTTTAGAGTTAAGTATGAATTAATAAAAAACGTAAAGAGCGGTAGGGATTCTTTTGATTTCCGCGCAATTAAAGAAAGCAATCTGATATTGAATTCTGAAGAGTTGTCTGTGGTAAAAGATTTTGAATGGCGAGAAAAAGAGGCGGAGAAAATTTTTAGTATTATTGTTGAAGGGGAGGTCACTCCTGCCGTACTGGAACAGGTGATTTTAGAATTAATTTAGTGAAACATACGTTGTGATTCGTACAATGTTTTCTAATAACAATTAGATTATTAAAATTATCAACAAGTGGAAAAAAGTGTGTTAAATCCTTGACAAACGGCGAAAAAAGTGGTATATAATCAATATAACAATAATAAAGGAGAATACATTATGGATACTTTAAAAAAGTTTTTTCCTCTATCTTTTAAGTATGCTGATACAGTTGCTAATTTGGTGATCGGTATTATTATTCATGTCATTGCCGCAGCAATAATTGGTGCTGTTATCGGTTTAGTGGCAAGAATCGGAGGCATCATTGGTTGGGCATTTGGAATTTTAGGTACTATCGTTGAGATTTATGTTATAGCAGGAATTGTTATTGAAATCCTCGTTTTTTTAAAAATACTTAAAGACTGATCGATAGCTAAAAAAGCGTTGCGTTTTCAACGCTTTTTTATTTTTATTAAAGCAATAAGGAGTTTTTTATGAGAAATAAGATTCACACAGGTGAAATTTATTATCCGAGTGGCAATGAAATTATGGATGAACAGCTTTCTTATGTGAATAAGCTTTATGATTTTAATATGACACGTCCCACAGAGCTTGATAAGAGAGATAAGATGCTGAAAGATATGTTTGCCGAAATAGGCGACGGATGTTATATAGAGCCGCCGTTTCATTCAAATTGGGGTGGTCATCACGTGCATTTTGGAAAAAATGTATATGCAAATTTCAATTTAACCCTTGTTGACGATACACATATTTATGTGGGAGACAGTACTATGTTTGGCCCGAATGTTGTTGTTGCAACGGCAGCACATCCTATCTTACCGGAACTTAGAGAAAAAGGCTATCAATACAATGCTCCTGTTCATATCGGAAAAAATTGTTGGCTTGGCGCCGGGGTAATAGTGTTGCCCGGCGTGACGATTGGAGACAACAGCGTTATAGGTGCGGGTAGTGTTGTTACAAAAGATATTCCCGAAAATGTTGTAGCCGTTGGGAATCCCTGCAAAGTTTTGAGGCCCATAAATGAAAGGGACAAGGAATATTATTTTAAAGACAAAAAAATAAATTATGATGAAATAATTTGAAATAATGGGGACGCGGAAATGATCCATGTCCCCATTAAATGTTTTATGCTTTTTTATTTTTGAATAACTTTTTCAAGAAAATTGAGATCAAAAGGACGGCGTACGCTGCAATAGAGAATCCTAATATATAAATGACCAAAGATACGGGAAACGGCACAAGAGGCTGTATCAAAGAATATACAGGGAGCGAAGGCTCGCAATGGGGACTTACGAAAAACATATTAAAATCTTCTGCTTTCAAAAGCCCGCTGAAATAAGCAATTTCGTTCATGAACACGGCTGCCATAACAGCGATTCCAAAAACGGGAATAGCTTTTAAAATGGTTTTATGTTCTGATTTAACATAATTACTGTACAGTAAGAAAATACCTATGGATATCATAGAGCCGTGGCATATCATTGTTTGAATGTTTATCCCGATGGTGGAAATAAAAACTGTGCTTGGATAGAACATAACTCCGGCACCGGCAAACAGCGCAAATGTGGCAAGATATGCGCAAAGTGATTGGTGAACACGTTTATTTTTAATTAAAGCGGCAAGAAGTCCTACATACATCGGGGTTGAACAAAATTGAAAAGGGAAGGCGTACCATTGATAGTCAAACGTGATTTTTTCTCCGTCATATGTAAAACTAAAATTAAATTGCTTGTAAATTTCCAGAATGATTACTATAACTGAAGTTATAAGTAAAATCCTTCTTACGGTTTTTTCGCTTGGATTCTTGAAGAAAAAACAAAACAATAATGCACAAACAAGTGAAAGCGCAAAAAATAATAAATGAAACCATTCATACATTTCGGGCGTTTCCATTTCGCTGTCGAGAAATCGGATTATTTTACCCATAAATGTTTCCTTTCGTTTGCCTTCTTTACAAATAAAAAATAGATTAAAATTTTATCATCATTTTATGTTTGTGAATGTATTTATAGCATACGGTTATTGTATCATAATAATGTTTTGAATTCAAGAATTAAAATGTAGATTATCAGGTTAAAAATAACATAAATTCGTAAAGACGAGCATACTGTATGTTTTGGAAACAAAAATCGAAAGACATCTTGACTTTTCCATTTAAATGTGATAGAATGACAGAACGAATGAGGGAGTAGCGAGCGTGTGCTGCGCGTAGCAAGTCAACATACTGACCGAAGGTCTGGCTTGTTTTAAATTGCGAGACTCATGTATGGCACATCTGTACATGGAGTCTTTAGTTTTATTTATGGTTTCCGAGTACATATGTGCTCGGAATTTTTATTTTAAGAGGTAGAAACAATGTTTAATTTCGAATTTTTCAGCAGAAGCGTACTTCTTGGAGTATCTCTTGCAATGGATGCTTTTTCTGTTTCCCTTGCTAATGGTTTGAATGAGCCATGCATGAAAAAGGGGCGGATGAGCAAAATTGCAGGGATTTTTTCATTCTTTCAGTTTGCGATGCCGATGCTGGGATGGGTGTGTGTTTTCGGTTTAGCGAAAATGTTCGGTGCGTTTGAAAAATATATACCATGGATAGCTTTGTTCTTGCTTTGTTTTATAGGCGGAAAAATGATTTTCGAGGGTATAAAAAACAAAGAATGTGACGAAGAAAAGGTATCTGTCAGTTTCTCAGCTTTAATTTTGCAAGGTGTTGCAACATCTATTGATGCTTTATCTGTAGGTTTTACCATATCTGAGTATGATCTTGTAAAAGCGTTTGCCGCCTGCGTTATTATTGCCATTGTCACCTTTTTTATCTGCATGGGCGGACTTGCCATAGGAAAAAAGTTTGGTACAAAACTTTCGGGTTTTGCCGGTATATTGGGTGGAGTTATCCTTATAGCCATCGGTATAGAAATATTTTTGAAGGGAATATTGGCATAATATCACAAATAATAAACAAATAAAAATTCATAAAGATTTTACAAAAAAGTGAAAATATAGTCATTTGGTATTATTGACAAAAGCACGTTTGATGTGTTAACATGTTTTTGTAAAAAACAGACAAAATTCTGGTGAGGTGAAAAAATGACTGAATATTGCAAAAATAAGCTTTTGTCTTTAATTTTAGCTATTATTTTATGTGTTTCTGCCTTTGCATCGGTTTCTGCTGCCGCGGAAGATGTTTCTGTTTTGGAAGAGGGCGTAAATGTAGCGAATATTGGTGCAACTCAAAATCAACTTAATATGGTTGCCAGGGCCGATTATATGTATGGTATTACATGGGTGGCTCAGCAAACCGTTGCAGGCTGGTCCGGTACGTTTTATAAAGGGAATACATATCGTATCCCGTATGGACAACCGATCAATTCGGGAAAATATATTGGATATGGCGCAACGGTAGAAGAATTTTTGACTGCCGCTGCCACTGCGGGAAGTATTTTCTATACTACTCCGTCATATTACACGGGAACGAAAGCTCCGTATTACGTAACAGATTGTTCTTCGTTTGTTTCTTGGGTATGGGGCATAAGCAGAACAACGACATATTTTATTCCAAACTATACTACGAAAATAGGTGCTGTTACTGTTAGTAACGCAACGTATTCTTTGCAGCTTGGTGATGCTCTTAATAGCGATGCTCATGTTGTTATGGTTACGGGTTTGGAGTACAACTCCAACGGTGCAATCTCTCAAATTGAGATAACGGAGCAAACTCCTCCGCAAATGAAGAGAAGTTATTATACACCGTCACAGCTTTATAATAAGTATTATGCTTATGCTATTTACAGATATTATGGTACGGTTCCTACGGCACCCGGCTATTTGGGGAATACGCTTGAAGGACAATCTCCCATATATTTGGGCGAAAATTTTGACGGCTTTATAAAACATTCCGCAACTGGAAATCTTGTAAGTGAGATTGACGGTTATTTATATTCCGATTCTCCCAATTATGTGGAAAATCAAAGATGGCATTTTGTATATAATGCAGATGACGGATCATATTCCATCCTTAACGATGCGAAGAATCAGTGGATCGATGTTCCTTATGCGAATTATGAAAACAATACACATTTGTGGTTGTGTGACTATAACGGAGGAACTCCGCAGAGATTTTATTTGTACTTTATAGACGGATATTTTTATTTTCGCACTGTAGGATCAGGCAAGGTGTTTGATTTAAACGGATATAACAATCAGCTTGAACTTTGCGGCGAGGATACGGGAACAACCGACGCGGCGCACAACGCAAGATCTTTTGAGATTTTGAAAATAAACAATGATTACAGTCATTGGTATTATAATTTGGGCACAAATAATTCTGTTTTCATCAGAAATAACGCATCGGGAAAATTGATGACCGTGTCGGGCAACTCTGTTATTTTTTCAGATCCCACATATGGCGAAGAACAAAGATGGATCATGTCTCAAAGAGATGACGGATCTTATGAGTTTAAATCAGTCTCCACAGGGCTTTACCTTGATGTGCTTTATGGCGGACTTGTTGCGGGAACTACTGTTGACGTTTGCGCATGGAACGGACTTCGTCCACAAGGATTTTATGTTCTTCCAAACGAACAGTGGGAAGGTAACTACTATTTAAAACCTTGTTATTCTAACACTGTATGTCATATGGATGCTTCCGGTCTTGATCTTACTTTGCAAGCCTTGAATAAAAACGATACATCTTCCATAAATGCGCAAACCTTTGAGGTAATTATGGATGGTATTTATCACAATTCTATCCAGCCAACATATTTGGGCGATTCTTTTGACGGATATCTTACAGGCAAATATTCCGGCAACACTTTAACGGATGTTGACGGTGTTACTCTTGAAGCAAGGCCGACAACATATGCGGACAATCAGCTTTTCCATTTCGAATACGATAGCAGTACTCTTACATATAAAATTACAGGTAATTCCGGAAATTGTATAGATGTAACATATACATACTACACCGACGAAAGTGCGATGGGAATGTATCCTGATAACGGTTGGGTGGCTCAAAAATTCCGTTTTTACCAAGTTGACGGTTACTTATATATGAGTCCATTCTATACAAACCGATTGGTGGATGTTAACAACTACAATAATACCACTGTTCAGCTTTACGGCATTGATATGGCGGATTATAGGGCGTTTAAGTTAACTAAAAAGGAAACTTCTGCGGAAACTGAACTTGTGCTTAAATCAGATTCCAAATTATTAAAAGACGGAACGGATCTTTCAAAGGTTGTATCGGGTGATGTTGCTTCGGTCGTGCTTTCGCAGTTTGACAATACGGATATTCAGGTTTGTGACGTAGACGGCAACACTGTTGACGGTGCGGTTGCTGTTGGAACGGGATATACTGTAAACCTTTTGGCAGGCGGAGCGGTTATTGACTCTGTTGTTATTATCATAAGCGGAGATGTTACGGGTGAAGGCGTTGTGGACGCTACGGACTATCTCAGAATAAAAAGTAATTTCCTTGGCTCGTTCAATTTTGAAACCGCTTTTGGAAAAGCGGCAGATGTAGACGGGAACGGAATTATAGATTCTACAGATTACCTGAGAGTAAAGGCACACTTTTTGGGCACATACAATTTGTATGATTGAAATTCAGACCTTTTTCCGCACCCCTCAATATGAGGGGTGCGCTTTTTAATTTATATTTAAGAATTATCTCTTAAAATCTCGTTGAACTAAAAAAAGTTGGATGGTGACGCATGAAGAAATATAAACCGTTATTTATAACCGCCGCGGTTGTTGTGGCGATTCTTGTGGGAATTGGCGCGCTTTTTCTGTGCAAAAGCTTTTTTGGCACGGAAGAAACCGAGCTTTCTGTCTCAGAGGTGGATTTTTCTCAAATAGACAGAAATATGTTTACGGAACGTGATATTGAAGGGGGTTATGATGCTTCCAACATCGTTGAGGTGGAGCTTCAAGGATCTTCTGCTCAATGCGATTCAGATAATGTTACCGTTTCGGGCGGAGTTGTTACAATTAACAATGGCGGCACGTATTTTTTTTCCGGCACCCTTGACGACGGTATGATAATGGTTGACGCTCCCAATAGCGAAAAGGTGCAAATAGTGCTAAACGGCGTAGACATAACTTCTTCATCCTCCGCTCCTGTTTATGTCCTCAATGCAAATAAGGTTTTTCTGACACTTGAGGGTGGAACTGATAATAAGCTTTCAAACGGAGGTGCTTTTGTTGCGGTAGATGAAAATAATATTGACGGTACCGTTTTTTCAAAACAGGATCTTACAATAAACGGCAATGGTAGTCTTACGGTAAACTCGCCTGTAGGACATGGTATTGTTTGTAAGGATGATCTTGTGGTTTCGGGTGGTGTTCTTAATATAGAGGCATCGTTTCATGGACTTGATGTCAATAACAGTATTAGGATAACTAACGCAGAAATAATGATAAAAGCAGGAAAGGATGGTATACACTCCGAACTTGAAGGAGATAATTTTGCAAATGGATATGTTTTTGTTAAAGATGGTACGTTTAATATAACCGCCGAAGGCGACGGTGTAAGTGCGGGTTCCTATGTGATAATAGAAAATGGCGGTTTCCAAATTGTAGCAGGTGGAGGTTATCAAAATGGTACAAAAGCTTCTTCTGAAAGTTATGGCGGCAACGGGGGAAAAAAGAATTCCCGTCAGCCTAATACTACAACGGAAGAAAACAGCGTTAGCATGAAAGGAATTAAAGCGGAAAACAACATTCTTATTGAAAACGGAAAATTTGACATTAATTCAGCCGACGATGCCATTCATTCAAATGCTTCTGTTGTAATCGAAGGGGGAATATATAATATATCTACCGGTGATGATGCTGTTCACGGAGAAAATACTCTAACTGTATCAAACGGTGAAATGAATGTTGTCACTTCCTATGAGGGACTTGAAGCTTTAAAAATATACGTAAACGGCGGAGATATCGTTTTGAATTGCTCTGACGACGGTTTGAACGCCGCAGGCGGCGTTGACCAAAGTGGAAATATGGGTGGCAGAGACGGAATGTTTTCCCCAAAAAGCAGTAGCGGAAACGGTGTTGTAGAAATTTTAGGCGGAAACTTGACCGTGTATTCGGGCGGTGATGGTTTGGATTCCAACGGAAGCCTTTCCATAAAAGGCGGCTATATCTATGTTGCAAACCCAAAATCGGGAGATACTTCTGTTCTTGATACGGACGGGGACGCAATTATAACAGGTGGTACACTTATTAGCACAGGTGCCTCTACAATGCAGACGCAAGGTTTTGATTCATCGTCCGCTCAAGGCTTCGTTTTGAAAGAGGTTGGGAACCAACCGGCGGGAAGCGATATTACCCTAAAGGATGAAAGCGGGAACACGGTCGTTTCTTACAAGTCGGAATATGACCTTGTTTTAGTAATAATAAGTCATCCCGATATAAAAAGTGGTGAAAAATATACTCTTACCGTAGGCTCGTACAGCGATACCGTTAAAGCAAAATAAGATTTAATATTTAAAGACTCTCAAAATGAATTGTGACGATTAGAGAGTCTTTTTTTCTTGACATATGATAGGGTGTTTGGTATAATGCATATACTAAATAGAAGATGGAGAATAGTATGGAACACCCTGTTTTTATGCCCGGATGGGAGACGGTAAGTCTTTTGGGCGAAAGTGCAAACAGTAAAGTTTACAAAATAAAAAATTGCGAAAACGGTGAGATTTTTGCTCTCAAAGTGATAAATATATCATTTGATCAAGACAGCCGTGATGAAGAACTTGTTAAACAAGAGTTGTTAGAGAAAGCAAATAGGATAGTAAACAACTATAAAGTTTTAGCGCGGTTTAACGGTTGTTCTCAAATTGTAGTTCCCAAAGAACAGAAAATCGTATTAAAAAGTTCACGCTCTGCTTTGGTTCTTGTTTCAATGGAATTATTGGAAACATTGCCGAGAATATGTTTAAAAAATGATTTTGATGAAAAAAGAATCATCAAGTTGGGAATAGATATTTGTAAAGCCCTTGAATGTTTTCAAAGCCAACAAATGATACACAAAAACATAAAGCTTCAAAATATTCTGTGCGATGCAAACGGAAATTTTAAATTGAGCGATTTTGGAATAAATTTTGCTCAAAATAATATAATGTCGTTTTCATATGCTTCTCCTCAAGTTTATCAAAATAAAAACGTAGACCTAACAACGGATATATATTCTTTGGGGCTTATTTTATATTGGCTTGCAAACGAAAGGAGACATCCGTTCGTTCCTCTTCCACCTCGTGTGCCAACCCCAAAAGAAAACATCTCTGCGCATGAACGCAGATTTAACGGAGAAACTATTCCGGCTCCTTGCGGTTGTAGCGAAGAGTTAAAATCAATAATTTTAAAAGCGTGTTCTTATACTCCGGAAGGCAGATACCAAAGCGCAACAGAGTTTAGAGAAGCTTTAGAGGCATTGCAAGAAAATGCTGTGCTTCCCGTTGGCGGTGCGGTAGAGGCAGGTTGTAAAAAAGAAGCAGAAGAAAAAAATGTTGCTTCTTTAGATGAAACCGTGTTGTTGGAGGATGCGCCAAATGTCGATTTAAGCGCAACTTCAAATGGTGGAGAAAATCAATCTTTTCCAAAAGCAAAAAAGAGCAAAAAAGGGTTGATCGTCGTTGTGATTATTTTGCTTTTGGCAGCCATTGCGGCGGGAGTTTTCATTTTCTTCTATTTTTCTGGCTCAACATCAAATAAAAACGCCGATTCTTCTTTCGATGAAACTTTAAGCTCATCTTCTGATGATAGCACGTACGAAGAAGTGAGTATATATGAAGAACATGAAATTCATCTTCCGGTGGAAAATAAAAACTCAATTGATGTAACACAGCTTGTTTTTAACGCGACAAGCGGTGAAAAAAACGCTACGGCTTTTTGGTTTGTTACTTATGAAGATGAAGGCTTAAGTATCTCCGTTTATGTTGCCGATGAAGTGACAATGAATAATGACGGTGTCGAATTTGTTTTGGGAATGGTTTCATCTTCTTCCTCGTTTGTTGACGGAAAAGCGTTAAAATGTGTTGCCACTGCTGATGGAAATATCAACACAAAAATGTATGAAAACGGATCATTTTCCAAAGATGTAAATATAACATTATATGTTGAAGGTTGGCAAGATGACGTTGATTTTTATCAGGGCTATGTTGTGAATGTAAAAGTTCCGTATGATGTTTTTGAGGTGAGCGCCGAAGAGGCGTATTCAAATCTTGCCATCGCGCCGGCACTGATAAACAATAATGGGGAAGGTGCGGTGATGAAATATACCACTTTGTTATCTTGCGATGCAAACTCAATGAACGGACTTGTCAAAATAGCAGATGATAATTTGTTTGAAGTTAACCCTTTTAAAAATAACTGATAAAAAGTATTTTTACAACTTGAAGCGAAACTGAAAATTATCATAAAAATTAAGAGGTACAAAAACGACTTGCTTTTGTATCTCTTATTTAATAAAATAATTTTCTTTTCTGTTGACAACTTAAAATAAAAAGGGTATAATTCTACCGTTACTATGGAAAAAGAAATTGAGGAGCAAAAATATGTTTGATGCGAAAAAGGTTAAGGACCAATGTGTTGCTTGGATAAGAGACTTTTTTGAAGCCAACGGAAAAGGTTGTAATGCCATAGTAGGAATTTCCGGAGGAAAAGATAGCTCCGTTGCGGCGGCGTTATGCGTCGAAGCTTTGGGGAAAGAGCGCGTAATCGGTGTGCTTATGCCTCAGGGGGAGCAGGGCGATATCGACATGGCGTATATGCTTGTAAATCATCTTGGAATTAAACATTATGAGATAAACATAAAAAACACCGTTGATTCACTTATTGCAAGTTTATCTTCCATGGAGCTTTCAAGTCAGACCTTGCAGAACATTCCACCGAGAGTAAGAATGACAACCCTTTATGCCGTTTCTCAAAGTCACAATGGAAGGGTTGTAAATACCTGTAATCTTTCAGAAGATTACGTTGGATATTCCACAAGATATGGTGACTCTGTTGGAGATTTTTCCCCTATGTCAAATCTTACGGTAGCAGAGGTGAAGGAGATAGGCGTTCTTTTGGGACTCCCGGAAGAACTGGTTAACAAAACACCCATTGACGGACTTTGCGGAAAAACCGATGAGGAGAATTTGGGTTTTACCTACAGTGAGCTTGATGCCTACATCCGCACAGGTTACATTGCAGACGAAAGCAAAAAAGAACTTATCGATAAACGTCATAAGGCAAACTTGTTTAAATTAGAACTTATGCCCACATTTAAACCAAATATATAGAAAACAGGAGAAGTTTATGAGAAAAACAAAAGTTATTTGCACTATTGGACCATCTTGTGACACGGAGGAAGTGCTTACACAAATGTGTTTGGCAGGTATGAATGTTGCCAGACTGAATTTTTCCCACGGTACGCATGAAGAACATAAAGTGAAATTTGACCTTGTTAAAAAAGTTCGCGAAAAGTTAAATTTACCCATAG
Source organism: uncultured Oscillospiraceae bacterium (assembly GCA_964509125.1). Taxonomy (GTDB): domain Bacteria; phylum Bacillota; class Clostridia; order Oscillospirales; family CAG-382; genus SIG653. The sequence continues at coordinate 16,616 of CAZDVZ010000027.1, forward strand.
CAATCATGCTTGACACAAAAGGGCCTGAATATCGAATTAAAACTTTTGAAAATAAAAAGGTAACACTTGAACAAGGAGACACATTTTCGTTTACTACGGAAAACATCATTGGAAACTCCGAAAGAGTTTCCGTTAACTATGATAAACTTATTGAAGATCTTCATGTGGGCGATACTATAACCGTAAATAATGGACTTGTTATTTTTAAAGTAAAAGAGCTAACGAAAAATGATGCAATTTGTACGGTTGTTGCGGGCGGTGTGCTGTCTGACAGAAAAAGTATGAATTTTCCCGGCATAGTTATGAAACATGATTTTTTAAGCGAACAAGACAAAGAAGACCTTTTATTTGGCATTGAAAATGATGTGGATTTTATTGCCGCTTCTTTTGTTTCAAGAAAACAAGATGTAAAAGATATCAGAGACTTTTTGGATCAAAACGGTGGGAATGATATTGATATTATAGCCAAGATCGAAAACCGTTCGGGGGTTGACAATATAGAAGAAATATGTTCTATTGCCGACGGAATTATGATTGCTCGTGGTGATCTTGGGGTTGAGATCCCGTTTATTGAAGTACCCGCTGTTCAAAAATACTTAATTGATAAATGCAGAATGCTTGGAATTCGTGTTATCACCGCTACGGAAATGCTTGAATCCATGATACACAATCCCAGACCAACACGTGCGGAGATCTCCGACGTGGCGAACGCCGTTTATGACGGAACATCTGCTGTTATGCTTTCGGGCGAAAGTGCCGCGGGAAAATATCCTGTTCAAGCTGTAAAAAATATGGTTGAGATCGCAGAATATACGGAAAAGAAAATTGACTATATCAAAGGATTCAGAAAAACAGATTTTCAAATTAAAAACAATTTAGATGCTGTTTCACACTCTGCTTGTTCATTGGCGGTTGATCTCAATGCAAAAAGTATTGTTGTTAATTCCATAAGCGGTGTCACTGCGAGAATGGTAAGCCGTTTTAGATGCCCTGTTGACATTTTGGGAGCAACTACCTGTGAAAAGGTTTGGAGAAAGTTAAATTTAAGCTGGGGTGTAACTCCCATTATGTGCGAAGAATTTTCTTCCATAGAGGTTATGTTCTACAGCTCAATGAAATTAGCTAAAGAAGTTTATAATTTGAAAAAGGGCGACAATGTTGTTTTGACGGGTGGACAGATCAACGGAAAATCGTGGAATACAAATACAATAAAAATCGAACAAGTTAATTAAAATATCTGTCTCGAGAAAAAAGGCGATGGACAGTTTTTTTACGGCTCAATTTAATCTTTGAAAATGGAAAAATGTGGCGATTGGAAAAATAGACATATACGCTTAGATATACCTTTAAATTAAAAAGCGTTAAAATCCAAAGATAAAAAGTGAAACAATAACTTGAATAAAAGTGAATCTTTCTTGAAAAAACTATTGTTCTTTTCTTGAAAATATTGTACGCTATAATACAGAAAGATTTCTTGCCTAAAAAAAATTAACGGAGGATGATTTAAATGGCAAATCGTATAGTTCTTAACGAAACTTCTTATCATGGCGCAGGGGCAATTAAAGAAATTGCAACTGAATTCAAAGCAAGAGCTTTTACAAAAGCTTTCGTGTGTACAGATCCCGACCTTCTTAAGTTTGGCGTTTCCAAAAAGGTTACTGATGTTCTTGATGAAGCAAAAATTGCTTATGAAATCTACTCCAACATCAAAGCTAACCCTACAATAGAAAATGTTCAAACGGGCGTTGCCGCTTTTAAAGCAAGTGGCGCAGATTGTATTATAGCTATCGGCGGCGGTTCTTCTATCGATACAGCCAAAGCTATCGGCATTATTATTGCCAATCCCGAATTTGAAGATGTTCGCAGTCTTGAAGGCGTGGCTCCAACGAAGAAACCCTGCGTGCCGATTATTGCAGTTCCCACAACCGCAGGTACTGCCGCTGAGGTTACAATTAACTACGTTATTACCGATGTTGAAAAACAAAGAAAGTTTGTTTGCGTAGACGTTCACGATATTCCCGTTGTTGCGGTTATCGACCCTGATATGATGAGCACGATGCCAAAAGGGCTTACTGCCGCCACAGGCATGGATGCTCTCACTCACGCTATTGAAGGATACATCACAAAGGGTGCGTGGGAAATGACAGATATGTTCCACATTAAAGCTATTGAGATAATTTCGAAATCCCTTCGTTCTGCAGTTGCGAATGAAAAAGAAGGCAGGGATGGCATGGCGCTTGGTCAATATATTGCCGGGATGGGATTCTCTAATGTAGGTTTGGGTATCGTTCATTCTATGGCGCACACTTTGGGAGCTTTGTACGACACTCCGCACGGCGTTGCAAACGCAATTCTCCTTCCAACGGTTATGGAATATAATGCTGACGCCACAGGAGAAAAATATCGTGACATAGCAAAAGCCATGGGCGTTGAAGGTACGGAAAAAATGTCTATGGAAGAATATCGTAAAGCTGCAGTGGATGCGGTAAAACAACTTTCCCTTGATGTTGGCATTCCTGCCGATCTTAAAGAAATTGCAAAAGCAGAAGATGTTCAGTTTCTTGCGGAATCCGCTTTTGCAGATGCTTGCCGTCCCGGCAACCCAAAGGACACAAGCGTTGAAGATATTAAAAAGTTGTTCCTTTCCTTAATGTAAGTTGCGTTTCTCAAAAACATCGTCTCTATCATTTTGGAGAACTGATGTTTTAGGTGAATAAAAATGTCTCTCTCGGATTATGAGGGAGACATTGCATTTTTTATAATTGTTTTTTTAGTTTTTCAATTTCATTTTTGAGTTTTAAAACCGCTTTCGATGCTTTGGTATAATATTCTTCTGCTGATACATTTTCATAGAACGCTGTTTTGTTCCTTGCCGCCTCAAGCATTAATGTGCCGTCATAATTAATATTTGCCAAATGCTTTGCAACTAATTTGAAGTCAACGCTTCCGTCGTAGGGAAGGAGATGTTCGTCTTTGTCGGGGATGCCGTTGTTGTCGTGAATGTGGATAGCACCCAGTCTTGCTCCAAACAATGGCATATATTGTCTACCTTTTGTAAAACAGTTTTCATGTCCGGTGTCCCAGCAAAACCGGGCGTCTTCATGCATTTCAAGAGTTAGCGCTATGTTTCCCAAGGTACGTATGTTTTCAAAGGCAATCTTAATTCCTTTTCTTCTTGCTGCGTCCATTATTTCGCAATACTTTTTTACACCAAATTCCGTAAAAGGCGGATTTTTACCGGAGGATAAATGTACTACCGCAAGCGGGATTCCGTGACGAGCGCATTTATCGATCCCTTCCAAAATGCTGTTTAGCATAGGTTCGGTATCTTCACATTCTGTATAAAGCGCATTTACTTTTCTGAATGGCATATGAAGGTTGTCAAAAGTAATATTGTTTTTTTGAACTTGATCTATGGCTTCGTCTGTGAGAAAAACATTGTCAGACACGGCAAAAGTATGGTAAAACCCATTTTCTTTCATAAGATCTATCTGATTTTCAAAAGGCAAAACATCGGGTGTGCCATAACAAAATAAATTAATACCAATTTCCATTTTCGCTGACCTCTAATTTTTATAATCTTTTGTAATATTAATGTTGGCGATTATAAATATTGCACCTATAAGGTTTTTTTACATATTTGATACGATGAAGAATATTTTGCGAAAAAATATTTCATTTCCGCTTCCTTAAAAGTTATTTGACTTTTTTCATCAAAACAACCGTCTCCACATGACTTGTTTGAGGGAACTGGTCGAAAGGGAAAGCTTTTTCAAGTTTATATCCGTTTTCGCAAAGATATTTTGCGTCTCGTGCCAATGTTGCGGGGTCGCAAGAAACATAAATAATACGGTTCGGGGAAAGATCAACAATGGTTTTAAGTAAAACACTGTCGCATCCTTTCCTCGGTGGGTCAACGATAACGGCGGTTGCTTGAAGTCCGTTTTCTACAAGTTGTGGGCAGACGCTTTCTGCTGCTCCAACATAAAATTCAGCATTTGAAATATTGTTGAGGGTTGCATTTTCCTTTGCGTCTTTTATGGCTTCCTCGACTACCTCTACACCGATTACCTTCCCGCATTGTTTTGAGGCACATAGTGTGATTGTTCCGATTCCGCAGTAAAGATCCAGCACGGTGTCATCTTTGGAAGGTGAAAGAAGTTCTATCGCTTTTTCATACAGCTTTTCCGTGGTGTTTTTGTTCACTTGGTAGAAGGATCTATAATCTATTTTAAAATTCAAACCGCACAGAGTATCATATATATAACTTCTTCCGTATAAAACACGGTGAGTATCGCCTAAAATTACGTTGTTTGGTATGGGGTTGTGATTTAAAATCACTCCTACTAATTTCTTTTCAATGCCTGCATTCAAAAGAGATTTTATAAGTTCTTCTTCAAATTTTAAGCTTTTCTGAGCACTTACGATAACGGCGATGATCTCATCGTTTCCGCTCCTTGTGTAGATATGTCTGACGCTTCCTTTTTTTGTTTCTTCATCGTAAGCTTCTATATTGTGATCGTTTAAAAAGTCAACAATGGTTTTGGCGATGATTTTGCTGTCATTATCGGTGAGGGCACATTCGTCCGCTTTTACAAGCCTGTGGCTTCTTGGAGCATAAAACCCCATTTCGGCTTTTCCGCCGTTTTTAGAAACGGGATATTGTGCTTTGTTTCTATAATAATAGAATGGATCGCTTGGTGTGCATGGAGCAATATCGACATCACTGAAACCTCCGATTCTTTCCAATGTGTCTTTAACTCTTGTTTGCTTTATTTCAAGTTGCGTTTCATAATTTGTAGTCTGTAAAGCACATCCACCACATTTACCGAAGACGGGACATTTGCATGGTATCCTTTTTGGAGAGGGAACGACAATATTTTCAATTTTGCCAAAGGCAAAGCTTTTATTCACTTTTACAATGCGAATATCCGCTTCATCGCCCAAAACGGCGTAAGGAACAAAAACCGCCATATTATCAATTCTGCATACACCTTCACCGCCGCTTCCCGCGGACGTTATGGATGCCCTGTAAATATCATTCTTTTTCATATATCCATCCTCCAAAACAAATTATACAATAATTAATGTTAAAAATCAAGTGGGCTGCAAAATTAAAAAATCTTTACAGAAAAATATAAAACAAAAATACCATATGCTCACATTTGAAACTTTGTGTGAATTTACAAAAAAATATTGACAAAAGAGATTTGGTGGTGTATAATTTGGGTTGACTGGTAAGGTCGAAAACTAAAAACATGGAGAAAAGATCATGAAGAAAAAACTACTTTCGTTTGTGCTTGCTATTTTGGCAACACTTTCTTTCGCAGCTTGTGGCGGCGATGATTCTTCCGGAACTTCCACAGGAGGAACAAATTCAGCTTCAGAAAATTCAGCTTCAGATACTTCTACAGTATCCGCCGAATCCGAGGATGACACTTCAAACGGAGATACTGAGGTATCCCAAGATGGTAGTGTCGAGTTTAAGCTTGATATCACCAATACAGATGAACTTGAAATGACAGACATGACACTTGAGACTGTTAGTAGTAACATAGCTGCTACGGGATTTTTGTATTTCGCTTATAACTCAGGCGAAGCAGAGATTAAGGTTTATGTTGACGACGTTCTTGTAACAAAAAATGACGGTGTTGAATTAATCGTTGGCGTTGAAGCTTCCAAAAAGGCTTTCGTTGACAACCAGGCAGCTAAAATTTTAGTTACAGCAGACGGAACAGCTTCCGTTAAAGTTTATGAAAACGGTGATTTTTCAAAGGATGATACAACTGTTACAACAGCAGTAGCAGGTTGGGAAGATGAAGAGAACGAATGCAAAGGTTACGTTGTAACCGTAAAAGTTCCTTACGAACTTTTTGGTCTTGATGACGAAACTTCTATTGGAAATATTGCAATCGCTCCCGCTCTTATCAATGATAACGGCGCACAAACCGTTACAACATATACCAATTTGTTTGGATGCGATCCTACACGTATGGACGGTCTCGTACAGATCGATGAAGATGGCGCATATATAGTTAGCGAAATTACTTATGACACTCTTCGTCCTGTAAATGCAGGTAATCCTGAGTTTGGTACATGGGATGTTTCTAAAGACTACACAGAGGACGATCCCAACTATGCAAACAGAATCGTAACACTTGTCTCTAACGGTACAGACACTGCTTTCTTTAATGGCGTTACAGGCCCTGTTGCATACGCTGAAGCAACATTCAAAATCAACGCTATTAAAAATAATGATGCATGGCCTAAATTCGGATTTTTGTTTGATACCGGAGACCAGAGCGGTTTGTTCTGCTTTATCGACTGTGCTACATGTGATTCAACCAAAACAGCGCTTACAGATATCGTAAACGATTATGCAGGCTTTGTATATGTTGAAGAAACAAATTATACTTGGGAAGCAACAGGAACTATTGACATTCCTACAGGTTTCAAACCCGAAACGCCCATTAAACTTGCTGTTTTAAGAGATGGCACAACTGTTAAATTCTATGTAAACGATAACCTCACACACACTATCACAAACATTTCCACACTTTCTGACGATGGCGAATGCCACATCGGTATCAGCGTATTCAACCTTGATATTGAGGTTACCGATTACAGAGCTACTGATGACGAAAACGACGCCAAAATCAAGGAACTTTTAGGAAAATAATTAATGGAGAGACTGCTTACTGCGGCATGATAAAATGGTAGGAATTACATATTCTGCCGCAATAAGCGGCGTCGAAGGCATTATAGTTACAGTGGAAGCCAGGTCTTCTGCATCGTCTGACCCCAAACTTGAAATAATAGGGTTGCCCGATGCCGCCGTGAAAGAAGCGGTGCAAAGGGTGTATTCTGCAGCTCATAGCTCCGGAATTCATTTAAGACAAAATTTGCTCACTGTTAACCTTGCCCCGGCGTATATACGCAAAGAGGGATCTGCATATGATTTACCAATATTGGTTTCGTGTGCTGTTGCCTCTGATAAAAATCGAATTGACCTTACAGGAAAATGTTTTTTGGGAGAACTTTCTCTTACCGGCGCTTTGCGCCCGGTAAGGGGAGTTCTTTCTATGGCTATTGCTGCCCGCGATAAGGGGTTTAAAGAAATTTATGTTCCTGTTGAAAATGCTCCCGAAGCAGCTGCGGCAGGAAATATTAAAGTTTTTGCCGTTAGAAATGTGGCGGAGCTTTTTAAGCATTTAGAGGGTGAGATCGCCCTAAATGAAACTGTTTTCGATGAAGAAGAATTTAGAACTTCTGCCCTTTCTTATGAATTGGATATGGCGGATGTTAAAGGTCAGGAATTTGCAAAGTATGCTTTAGAAGTTGCTGCCGCAGGCAACCATAATGTGCTTATGATAGGTCCTCCCGGAACGGGAAAAAGTATGCTTGCTTCTCGACTTTCTACCATATTACCGCCGTTATCTTTGGGAGAATCTATCGAAACTACAAAAATACATTCTGTTGCAGGATTGCTTAAACCTTCTCAGTCTCTTGTTACAACACGTCCTTTTAGGTCACCTCATCATTCCGTGTCCGCTGCGGGGCTTGCAGGCGGTGGCAGAATACCTAAGCCCGGCGAGATATCTTTGGCGCATAATGGGGTGCTTTTTCTGGATGAACTTCCGGAATTTGATAAAACTGCAATGGAAATTTTACGACAGCCTATCGAAGAAAAAACGGTTTCCATAACCCGTGTTAATGGAAAAACGGAATTTCCATGTTCTTTTATGCTTGTTGCAGCGATGAATCCGTGTAAATGCGGTTATTACGGTCATCCGACAAAATTGTGTTCTTGTTCTGCGAATTCGCGCAGAGCGTATGTTTCAAAAATTTCAGGTCCGCTTCTTGATAGAATTGATATTCAAGTTGAACTGAGGCCCTTGGAATTTGAATTACTTACGGATAAAACTGCCGGTGAGAGCAGTGCCGAAGTTTTTAAACGGGTTATGAAAGCCCGTGATTTTGCAAAAAAAAGATTTGAAAATGTCTATATAGGTGGAGTTCCCATAACATCTAACAGCATGATGACAGGAAACATGGTAAGGCAGTACTGTGTTTTGGACAACAAGGGAACTGCCATGCTTAAGCGAGCTTACGATAGCTTGGGTTTGTCTGCAAGAGGGTACGATAGACTTTTAAAGATTGCGAGAACCGTTGCGGATTTCGAAGAGTCTGAAATTATCAGCAGTGCACACGTTGCACTTGCGATTCAGCTTCGCACCTTGGACAGAAATTATTGGGATTGAAAATAACGGAGTTTTGTAAATGGATATTGAAGGCAAACATTTTCCGGATGAGGAAGACGAACATAGTTCAAAGGCAGGAAAACGCTTTGGGAAGATTCTTTTCCGCGTGTTAGCTGTATGCTCTGCCATCGTTTATATTATTTTTTTTGTTCGTATTTTCTCCAGTTGCGATTCAAAACTTCTTGAAAATATTAATTTCTCCGATAAAGCCGTTGAGTTATATAAAGAATCTCCCGAGGATTTTGTGACGTATCAGATAAATACAAAGGATTTCATGGAATATTACGGCAAGATCGTTTTGTCAGATGTGATTTACGCAGAGACAGCGGGTGAGCTTGAGATCGGTGTAAAGTATAATACCGACATTACCGATACGGCGCAGGAGAGTGGAGAGGCTTTTGAAGAATATCCTCTCATTTATAGATTGTTTGATCAAAAAGGAAACGAATATTCTGTTTGTCAAAGAATAAATGTTAAAAAGGGTTCGTATAAATACGAAAGAATATGTTTTGAAGGGTTAAACATCGATTTTACCGAAAATTATCTTAATACAAAAAAATATTTTGCTTCCGGTGAAGATGTTTATTATGATACTGAAGAAAGCTCCGGCGGTGAAAAGTATACATTGGAAATATATAATCCCGTAACGGATCAAACAAATAAATTTGTAATATACGATAATAACACGTCATACGAGCTGTTCGAATTCGAGCCGAACAGATAGGTAAAATCGCTCTTCAAGGCGGCAATGGTTCGAGTTTATTTTACCAAGCGCGGTAATAACGGAGGGATGGTATGGGCGATAAAAAGAAAAAAGCTGTTATAATAAAAAAACCTCGTGTTAAAAAAGTTATCTTATTGTCATTTCTATTGGTACTTGCTGCAGTGTTTGTTTTTGTTCTTTTCATGCCTTTTCATGGCTTGATAGAACTGGAAAACAGTTGGGATAATTTGTGTTATGCAGTTGGTAGCTTTGGCGTTGTTTTGTCTTTGTTTTTTATTGCTTATACAGTTTATCTTTTGGTAGGTAGATCAACTGCTCTTGTAATTACCGATGATGGTATTTATGATTTTGTTACAGGTGGTAAAGGTGTTGGATTTATTGAAAAGGGTAAGATTACATCAATACGAATTTTCGGTACGGAACGTAAACCTGTTTTGGGAATCCAAATAGATAATCCAAGGCATTTAATAAAAAAATCCAAAAAAAATATTCAAGACGTTGTTCTATATAATCTTGATATGAATATGCCCGCTATAGTAATTGAGAAAAATGATATTACTTGCTCGGTTAAAGATTTAGCTCAGCTTATTTACGAAAAGTTGAACTCTTTTTCTTACGATCCTACTGATGGAAATGAAAAAAATGTGGAGAAAGTTGTTGTGGAAACAAAGCAGTTTTCTTCCGAAAAGGAAACTAAGCAATTCCTTAAAGAAAGCTTTGTAAAAAGTTCTGTTAGTACTGATCTTGAGCTAAAAGAATTAGATGCGGAAGAAGCAAGAATCGCGGAAGAAGCAAGAATTGCGGAAGAAGCAAGAATTGCGGAAGAAGCAAGGATTGCGGAAGAAGCAAGAATTGCGGAAGAAGCAAGAATTGCGGAAGAAGCAAGAA
>CAZDVZ010000028.1:0-25446 GCA_964509125.1 uncultured Oscillospiraceae bacterium
CCTCGCTTCTCTTTACAGCAGTTATGATGGAATTTACAGATACACCGGCTCTGTTCCTTCTGCACCCAATCAGAATAAATGGGTTACCTCAGGCTCCCACAAAATGTACCAATATGGAAATGGCACTTATGCATATGGTTGGGCATACATAGATAATGCATGGTATTTCTTTGATGGAAACGGTTACATGCTTACAGGATGGGTTTATGATGGAACAGCGTGGTACTATCTCGATCCCACATATGGCTATATGTGGGTTAACAGTTGGATACAGGATGAAAATGGCGACTGGTATCATGTAGGTTCTGATGGCAAGATGCAAAAAGGATGGATTTTAGATGGAGAGACATGGTACTATTTAAGCCCTTCTAATGGCATGATGCAAAAAGGATGGCTTTTAGATGGCGATACATGGTATTATCTTGGATCGTATTCCGGTGCCATGTGGACAGGATGGAATTCTATTGACGGCAAGTGGGTCGAGTTAAGTTCTACAGGTGTATATTATAGAACAATAGAACCAATCGGAGATGGATTTAAAGCCAAAATTGTTACAAACGCAGACAAGAACAAAGCTCTGTCTTTGTGTGGGAATAATGTTGAATTAAGAACTGATGACAACGGTGCAGACCAATGGTGGACGTTTAGTCTTCAAAGCGACGGATCATATAAAATCTTTAACTGTTCCACAGGATGGTGTATGGATGTTCAGGATGCCGGTGTTGAAAACGGCACAAATGTTCAAACATGGAGCGATAATGGTGCTGATGCTCAAAAATGGGTTATTACTCTTGATGAAGGATGCACCGGATATACCTTCCGTCCTGTAAATGCTATAAATAATGGCAAAGTAATGGATGTTATTAACGCTGATACATCTGATGGAAGCAACATTGTTTTATCAACTTCTCATTTAGGGTCTAATCAACAGTTTACACTTATTATGGAAGGTGATGAGAATACCTCTGTTGACGACACATCTTCATCTGTTGATCCATCAACTTCTGAAGAACCATCTACATCAGATTCAAACACTTCCGAAACACCAAAACTTGAACTTAAAGATGACAGTGCATATTCTATTTTAGAGCAAACAGTATATAATGTTCAAGCAGATACGTTGTCAGAAGATTTTGCCGGTAACTTTAAATACTCTGTAACAATAGTCAATTTAAACGGAATAGTAACAGAATTGACGGATAAGATCGGAACAGGGTTTGTTGTTTCGGTTCCGGAAGCAGAAGAAATAGCTACAGTTGTTGTTCTTGGAGATGTTAATGGTGATGGTGAACTCTCATCTACAGATTACCTAAGAATAAAAGCCTTCTTCTTAGGTTCCACAACTCTTGAAGGCGTATATTATGTCGCAGCAAATGTTGACGGCGAAGGAGAGATTGACTCAACCGATTATCTTAGACTAAAAGCACACTTTCTTGGATCTATAAACATTTACGAATAATGTTTTAGGATAATATTCAATAAGATTGTGAAAAAATATCATTAAGTTAAGAAAAGAACCAAGTTCAAAAATGAGCTTGGCTCTTTTTTTAAAAAAGTTTGTTGATATCAGTAAGATATTTAATGATGTCTAATTCGAAACATCTTTCTAATCGGGATTTTCACCTAATATTCAAATTCAAAGCTGGCTTTTTCGCTGACAAAATCACACAATACTACATCCTTATATGATAAGATATAATGTGCTTTGCAGGATGCACTTTCGTGAATGGTTCGATTCATATCGCCGTTTGTCGGTGCAAAAAGAGGGTGTGAGTTCTTTTTTAGTAATTCGGCAGTAAACTCATACGCACCTTGTTTCACTGTAACCGTATTTTTTACAATACTTTTTATGCCCGCCCCAAGATAAGTGGCAATGCGATGTTCCTTACCATTAAGCAGAATAATACCAATAATTCCCGTAAAATGAAATCCAAGCATTGGGATATCCGCCACAGATAACATTAAAGAGCCATTTTCAAAACAGCATTGCGTCCAGATATATTGTTTTGGAAAAGAATAACCTCTATCGGATTCGATATATCCAATCCCGTTATGGAAGTTAAAACGCTGATCATTTAGAGTGATCTGTCCATCAACACCGTGTGACATACTATAAACGCTGTGTCGACATTGCATAAAAGGAACAAGTGCGAATGGTCCCATAATGTCATACGCGATAGGCGAAAGCGACCGAAAGCGAAGCAAGCCATCCAGCTTTAACATATTGCTTTGAAAATGCAAAGTAATCCCATTTTCCGAAAAAATACAGTCTCCTATTTTTACGGATAACGGTTTTTTGGTGTATTCCAATTTTTGAAACGGTATATTATAGGCGTTGTTATCTGTTATTATCTGCAAGGATGCGGACGTTATATTTTGATTGCGATGATATGCGGGGATGAATGCAACCGTTTTATCAACGCCGGAGCATTTGAAGTACCATCCCTGAAAATATCCGGTATTACGCATTTTTCCCTCCGAAGTCACGTGATTATATTAGCATTTCCCATTTTCAAACAAATATACAAAGTCGATAATATTGAATTACAAAAGCTGATGCAAATACAAATTTGCTCCGTATTTGCATCAGCTCCTTTTTGTTTGGATGACGTTTTTTAGACAAGAACAAAAGGTAAACCTTGTGTTTCGAGTCCCTTTAAATAGTCAATGCAGATCTTTGCCTCATCCAAGCCGCTCGGAATAAGAGTTTCGCTTTCCACAACCATAGTAATGCCGTTTTTTGAAGCGTATTCTACAATGGCGGAAACAGGTGCTTCGCCTTTGCCTAAAGGCATACCCTTTGCGCCCATAAAACCGTCTTTAACGTGTATAACTTTAATTCTGTCTTTAAGCCTCTCAAGAACACTAATAGAATCAAGCCCTGCATTAAATGTCCAATACGTGTCTATTTCAAAATCCATATCTGTTCTTTTTTCAAGCTCACTGTGAATTGTAGAACCCCAAGGCATAACCACAAATTCGTGCGAATGATTATGGTACCCCAGCTTTATCCCCTCCGCCGCAAGAATAGGTTTTGCGTAATTTACTACGTTACAAAACTCTTCTATCTTTTCCAAAGTCGAAAGGTCTGCGCCGGGAATTATGTAATATGGGTTTCCTATAGTCTTGTGATATTTAATTGTTTCCATTATAACAGTTGGTTTAAGGTCCATCCATGAAGAATGTGTTCCCGAACAAATAAGACCTGCCTTGCCAAGCATTTCCTTTACTTCTTTCGCACCTCTGCCAAAAAAACCGGCAAATTCCACATATTTGTAACCCATATCAGCTATTTTTTTTAATGTTCCTTCCATGTCTTTCTCCATAGAGTCACGCACACTGTAAAGCTGTATTCCATATTCGTTTTTCATATTCTTTTCCTTTCATAAATATTGTTTTAAACTTTGATGATTTTAGGTCGAATTATGGGCTTATATTAACACAAATTATCTGCAATGTCAATTTTAAAAAAATATATCCCCTAATTAGTCTGACTTTATATATATCTATGAGACTATTCATTAGGGGATAAAAATTATTAATTATCAATCTGTTCAAGGAAATATATTCCAACAGCATCAATTATAAGGGTATCTTCTCTAACTTCTTTGGAATATTTTAATTCAAAAGCCTCTTTGGTGTATCCATAATAAGAAACGATATTATCATAATTATCATTATAATTAAGTCTTTTCTCTTCATAATAGGCTTTTGCAATTAAAATTTTTTTACATTGTTTTTTGATACTTTCTTTCAAAGCGGCTTCTTCTTCAGCAGAAAAATTCGAACCGTAGTAAGTGTAATATTCCAATGCTTCATCATATTTTTTGTTAACATACTCAACAAAAATTTCTGACGATTCCTTAAATTCGCAGTCGTTTAAAACTTTTTCCCAAATTAAATTAACATAATCTGCTTGAGATAAAGCGGATTTCAACCATTCTTCGTAACTTTGTTTCTGTTCATTGTCACCTTTAGAAGGAACAAGCTCATCCAAAACAGAATTATCCACGGAACGCGTTACGTAATTGATATAAAGCTCTAAATTAACCGTTTTCCCCTCTATCCATTTACAATCCGAAATTGTTTTTGTAGAACCAACTTCTGCATTCTCGTTAATCAATTTATCTTTAAAATCTTTTAAATTTTCCTCTGAAAGATCAAAATCATATCCCTTATCGTAATCAAAATTCCATTCAGATTGATCAGAAGAATCTTTTTCAGTAACTTTTATAAAAGTTATATTTACAACATCGTTTTCCAAAACAGTCTCACCTGAAGTTGTAATAACAAAATTCTCTTTTCTTTTCTTCAATTCCTCGTCAATGTTTAATGTTGTTGAAGGCTGTGATACTTTATATTTACCTATATCGGGAAATTCCATTAAGTCTTTTAGACTATCATCGCTAAAAGATATTTCTTCTTCGATCAATGTATCATCCGAATTTAAATTAGTAGGCACAAGACCACTTTTGGTACATCCGGAAAGTAATAAAATTGAAGCTAAAATAAAGACTGACGCTGTTTTTTTCATAGAATGTTTCACTTTCGATTTTTTATACTATTACACATAATGCCCCTATATAATATCAAATTTTTAATTGGAATGCATTATATTATTTTAAATTTTTTATTAATTTTCAAAAAATATTATTTGACAAACGGCATATTTCAAAAACAATTCTATTGACATTGTTGGTAAGCTGTGGTATTATATTTTAAGTATAAGAGATGGGAGTGAGGAGTAATGAAACCGATAAAATCTATCATTTCAAGATATCATAATCATACATTGGCCAACTATTCAAAAACTAATTATTCAAGGTCAATTAAAGCGTTTCATAATATTCATAAAGGTGAACGCTGTTTTATTTTGGGGAACGGCCCTTCCCTCTCTCCTGCTGATCTTGACAAGCTTCATGAGCTGGGAGAAGTTACCTTTGCCATGAATCGTATTTTTAAAATATTTGATCAAACAAAATGGCGTCCTACATATTACTTCTGTGAAGATGAAATTATAGCCAGAGGCTGTCTTGAAGAAATGAATAAACTTCAGGCGAAAGAAAAATTTATTCCCCTCATAAATAAATATTACTATAACATTAAAATAAAGAATGCTCAATATTTTAATCTTATTTTTAATGACAATTTGGCTCCCCAATTAATGGAAGATTTCGATGCATCTAAAAATGTACCTTGTATGGGTACGGTAACAACTACTTGCATTTTTTTTGCGGTGTATATGGGATTTAAAGAAATTTATTTATTGGGTGTTGACCATAATTTTAGAGTCACCATATCCGATGACGGAAATGTTGTTACCGATAATAACGTAACTGATTATTTTTGCAAAAACTACGATAAAGATGTAGAAGATAAAGTTACACATGACTTGCGAAAGACAACAAATTCTTATAGAGCTATGAAGGCATTTTGCGAAAAAAATAATGTTACAATAAAAAATGCCACCCGCGGAGGCAAGCTTGAAGTTTTTGAGAGAGCTTCGATTGATGATTTATTAAATAATAATATAAACTAAGGAGTAAAAACATGAAAATAGTCGGAATGATACCCGCAAGAGGCGGCTCAACTCGTTTTTTTAATAAACCTTTGGCACTCATCTGTGGACATCCTATGATTTGGTGGGTGTATAAACATTCGAAAGAAGTTAAAGAATTTGACGAAGTTTATGTTGCAACTGACAGTGAGGAAATTAAAGCTCTGTGCGAAGGCTTTGGTGCAAAGGTTGTAATGACATCAAAAGATCATGACACTGCAACAGAGAGGTTATATGAATTTTCTCAAAAAGTCGATGCAGATCTTTATGTTATGGTAAATGGTGATGAACCTGTTATTCAAGCAAAAGACATTGTAAAATGTATTCCTGAAAAGTTATCTTCAGACGATTTTTATGTTTCTAACCTTATGACAGATTTTACAGATCCTGTTGAAGTTGTTGATGCTACAAATTTAAAAATTGTTACTAATAAAGACGGCATAGCTTTATTTATATCAAGAAGTCCTATTCCTTATCCGAAGGGGACTATAAATTATACTTATAATAAATTTGTCGGTGTTGGCGCGTTTACCAAAAAAGCTTTGGACTTTTATCACAATACTGAAAGAGGTCCAATTGAAAAAATTGAGGAAAATGATTCTTTCAGATTTATTGAAAACAGAAAAGATATCTATTACATTAACGCTCATTGCAAAACACTTTCTGTAGATACTCCTAAAGATATTGAAAAAGTTTCTGAGTATTTAGAAAATGAATTAAAAAAATAAGGAGAAAATGTATGTTGTTTTTAATAGCAGGGCCTTGCGTTATTGAATCTGAAGACATGGCACTTTCTATTGCAAATGAAATGAAATCCATAACGAGCGAACTTGGTATCCCGTACACATTCAAGGCTTCTTTTGATAAAGCAAATAGAACTTCAATAAATGGTAAACGCGGACCGGGGCTTGAAGAAGGCCTTAGGATACTTGCCAAAGTAAAGAAAGAAACCGGACTTCCCATAGCTACCGATATACATGAATCATATCAAGCAGAGCCGGTTTCAAAAGTTGCTGATATTATTCAAATACCTGCTTTTCTTTGCAGGCAAACAGATCTTCTTGTCGCAGCTGCAAAAACCGGTAAAATTATAAATATAAAAAAAGCTCAATTTTTAGCACCTTGGGATATGAAGAATTGTGCTGAAAAAGTAAAAGAAAGCGGCAATAGCAATATTTATCTTTGTGAAAGAGGCACATCTTTCGGATACAATAATTTAGTTGTCGATATGACAGGACTTGTGGAAATGAAAAAACTTGGTTTTCCTGTTGTATTTGATGCAACTCATAGTGTACAAAAACCCGGAGGAAAAGGAAACTCTACCGGTGGAAACAGAGAATATGTGGAATATTTGGCTAAAGCTGCTGTTGCAGTCGGAGTAGACGGATTATTTATGGAAACACATCCCGATCCGGAAAATGCTTGGTCCGATGGTCCCAACATGGTTAAGCTCAGTGATATGAAGGGACTTCTTGAAAAGCTTATAAAAGTACATAATTCTATTAGATAAGAGGATTTACAAATGAGTCAGATGAATATAATCGAAGAAGGAAAAAAGCTTTTTGATACAGAAATCGCCGCACTGGAAAGCGTTAAACTCTCTCTCGACAAAAATTTTGAAACTATAGTAAAATTAATCGTTGAATGCAAAGGTAAAGTTGTAATTACAGGCATGGGCAAGCCCGGACACATCGGAACAAAAATCGCAGCAACAATGGCAAGCCTTGGCACACCAGCCTTTTATTTGCATCCCGCAGAGGCACTGCACGGTGATCTTGGAATGCTTAGAGAACAGGATGTTCTTATTGCTATTAGTTTCAGCGGCGAAAGTGAGGAAGTTACCAGGCTTATTCCAAGCGTTAAAGTTATAGGATGTCCTTTGGTTGCGATAACGGGAAATCCTGATTCAACGCTTGCTGTTCACTCTGATTATTCTTTTGTGTTTCCTAAGTTCAAGGAAGCTTGTTCTATGAATTTGGCACCAACTTCAAGTACAACAGCAGCACTCGTATTGGGAGATGCTTTTGCTGTTTGTGCTTCAAAAATTTACGGCTTTAACGAAAACAACTTCGCACTTTTCCATCCCGCCGGATCATTGGGCAAGAAACTTTTATATAAAGTTTCAGATCTTATGAAAAGCGGCGATGAGAATGCAGTTGTCAACAAAGATGCCTCTTTAAAAGACGCAATAATTGAAATGAGCAAAAAGGCATTGGGAATAGTTAATGTTACTGACGGTAAAAAACTAATAGGAGTTTTTACCGATGGTGATCTTCGTAGAATAATGGCAAGTGAAATTAATGTTTACCAAGTTTCCATTGGCGATATAATGATTAAAAATCCTTTTGTCACCACATCTGATTCTTTGGCTGTCGAGGCTATGAATATAATTACAAACAAAAACATATCCGCGCTCCCCGTTGTGGATGACGGTGTACTTGTTGGCACAATTAGAATTAACGACATAGCCTCAGTTGGTATCATAGCTTAATTTTTAATACAAATATCCATTTTATGGAAACCTTTCATATAAGGAATATACTATGCTCAAAAATAGATTTTTAGTACAAATTCTTATAATGTTGATAATAGGTTTAGTCGGTGCAAATTATGTAAATGTGCCGACTATATTTGTATTTATTATTGATGCTGCAATGATCATTTCAACTGTTGTATTCATTATATTCTATAAAACCAAGAAAATAACTATAAAATCATGTTTTACGTTTTCTCTCGCGCTTGCACTGTTAATTGGTTACAATTATTCTTCTGTAGTAACAAAAATTAAATATCCTGATTGCCCAAATACAAATGAGGAAGTTTTTGTAGAGGGATTTATTTATAACAAAACAAACAAATATATTGATATAAAGACACTTTCGGGCGATGTTAAAAAAGGTATAAATATTAGAATATACAATTTAGAAATAACTGATGATTCATCTTCGCCTCTCCCCTATCATAAAGGATATTTTACTCTTACTTTGTCTGATTGCCCAAATTATGTTAAATCAGATAAAATTGCTTTTTATGGCACAGGAACAGTATCAAACATCATAAAAGTAAAGGGAAATTACGTCACAGAAGCCGCATATAATGTGAAATTATATTTATCACAAAAAGTAACTGATAATTTTGGTGATAGTGAAATTAGTGAATCCTTTATTAAAGCCGTAATATTGGGCGATACTACCAATATATCTGATGATACATATTCAAATTATGGTAGATTAGGAATCACTCATATATTAGCGGTATCAGGTTTGCATTTTTCTATAATTGTAATGTCCATATTTCGATTACTTTTGCTTTTCAGGCTTAAAATGAAAACCAGAGCAATAATTTGCATTCCCTTTTCAATATTTTATTGCTTAATAAGCGGTTCTTCGCCATCATCTCAGAGAGCATTAATAATGATCATAATCTATTTAGCCGGAAGAATTATTCTTGCAGTACCTGATAGTTTGACGAGTCTTGCTATAGCCGCGGCTACCTTATTGCTTATTAACCCATATGCTGCATTTGGAACAGGCTTTATTTTATCTTTCGCAGCTACATTTGCCATCACAATTTCTCCTTCGTTCTTAAACTTGAGCGATCTATATCACAGACCAAAACCAATTAAGCTTTTAAATAAAATTGTACAATCATTTTTTATAACTCTAATCATCAGCATGATATTATCACCGATTCTATACGAAAGATTTGGGTCGCTCTCCCTCATTACTCCCGTTTCCAATTTGTTTTTAAGTATGGTGTTCCCTTTAATCATGTATATCTCATTAATTGGAACGATCCTCTCATGTTTTGGAATGCCTGTTTTTTGCCAAAAAGGAATTGTATTTATCATAGAAAAGTTTCACCTAATCATTGATAAGGTCGCGCTGCAACCAAATATTGCAATTATACCCACCGATGATATTATAAAGTTAATAACATTTCTTATAATCATATCTGTTTCAATAGCATTGTTTGTTAAGAAACATCCGAGAGAATTGATAGTCAAATTAACTGTAATTACTTTTGTTGTTGCTCTTTGTACATATGTTTTAACAGTTAATCTGAATACAAAGAATAAAAATTCCATTATATTATCTTCCGATGGTACAACTTCATTAATTATAACAGCAGGAGACATATATTTGATATGCGAAAACGAAAATTCTTTGGACAGCGAATTTGTTTTAAACGAAAAATATTTGGATATAACGGGAATAATTTTATTCAATGTGGAAAATGTTGAAAACGCAAAAGAAAATATAACTGAATTTTTGCACGAATGCAAGACTGAACGTGTATATACCAACGTCGATTTTAATCATGATTTAATATCTGTTTTGCCCTTTCAAGATTTTAAACACGAAAATATAAAATCATTAAGCTCATCGGGAATGTGCTTGTTATTTGAAGGAGATTCAACATTTATGTTACTTGGCGACGGCTCGGATAAAACTAATGTGCAATTCGTTGATACAATAATTTTATCGGAATCATTTTTCGAAACACCTTACAATTATTTTTCTTTACCAAAGAAATTTGATAGGATTTATGTACCTCAAGATTATATCAATGATAATACTCTTAACTATATAAAAATGAATTATCCGGAAACTGAAATTTTTACGATTGATTTATTGAATGATTAAATATTAAGGTATGTGGAAATATCTACATACCTTAAAAAAATTTGTGACCTTTATTCCCCAAAAAGCTACTTTTATAATAGAGAGAAAGGAGGTACATTATGGATGATAAAGAAATTATAGAATTATTTTTCAAGCGAGATGAGAGGGCATTATTTGAAGCCAAAAGAAAATATGAAAAAATATGTTATTCCATAGCATTCAATATACAAAAAAACATTCAAGACGCTGAAGAAACCGTAAATGATACTTTTCTTGAACTTTGGAAATTGATTCCTCCCAATACACCAAATTCAATGTATGCTTATGTTTTAAAAATTACTAAAAATATTTCGATTGGAAAACTCAGATCAAAAAAAGCACTTAAAAGAGGCGGCAATGCTATTATCATTTCCATAGAAGAATTAAATGAATGTATTCCGGATAATAATTCGTTTAACGAAGAAATAAATAAAGAAATGTTGTCAAATGCAATAAATACTTTTTTAAAAAGCATATCTTCCGTTGAGAGACAAATATTTGTTTGCAGATATTGGATGTATGATTCTGTTGATGAAATAAGCAATAGATTTGGTTTTAAAAAAAGTAAAGTTAAAATGATATTATTCAGGACAAGGGAAAAGCTGAAACATTATTTGGAAAAGGAGGGTTTTTTCTATGAAAAATGCTGAATTTCTTTTAGAATCAATTGATATGATAGATGAAAGCATTATAGATGAAGTACAATTTATAAAGAAGAATAAATTTAAAAATAGGTATTTCCCTATTTGCGCTTGTATTATATTTGTTGTAGTGTTTTCTATGTCGGCAATTATTTTATGGGATATTAACAAAACCAAAGAAGACTCTTTAATTGTTGATGTTGACCAATGTTTTTTTTGGTCTGATACCAGAGAAAGGAACGATATCCAATATTACAATAATGAGGCGGCATATATTTTACCGTGGGAAAATCAACCTATTTACAGTAAATATTATTATATAACTTACAATAATAAAACATATTCTTCAAGGGTATCCGGGTCTAAGGGGATAATTTCAGTTGATTATGTAGAGAAAGAATTTGGTGATTTTAATGCAATAGGTTTTGATGAATATAGTGAAAAATACTACGAAACACAATGTAAGGTTTATAAAATAAAAAATGTAATTGAAGAAAAATATGTTGCAGTTAAATTTGAAGGTTACTCAGAGTATTATGTTTATGGTTTAAATGAATATGTTCCCTTTGACACATTAGGCGAAATGATTTCAAAATTATCACTTTCCGAAAATTGCCAACTTAGTAAGTTTTATTACCATGATGAAGAAGATACTACACCATATTTAATTTCAGAAGAAAATGGAATAGAAGTATGGAAAATTATCGAAGAATATTCTAATTCTAAATTAATTAGTGACTATCCTGATATTTTTACAAATAAAAAAATATCTTTTTCACTCAATTCAAATGTTTTAGGAATAAATAATATGACAATGGCATTTAACAGCGAAGGATATTTATGGACAAATGCGGAAAATTATAAATATGTATTCCACATCGGCGAAGAAGCCGTAAATAAAATTATGCAGTATGCTCTTTCTCAAAAGATTTATTATACAGAAGATTATTTCAAACCAATAGCAGGAGTTATAAAAGAAATTGGAGATTCTTACTTTATAATTGATGATAGTATTTTCATGAAAAATGCGGATGAAGGAATTAAATTTACCGTAAATGTCAACAATGCATATTTAGCATCACTTTTAAATTCGGGTTATATAAATGTTGGAGATGAAATTCTCATAAGACACGAAGGAATTGATAAAAATGATAACACAGTAATAAATTCTGTGATTTCAGTGGAACATATAACCATAAAAGATAATGACTATTTTATAGAAGAATAGTAATTATAACATAAAGATAAAATATCTTTTATTACTCTTTAAGGAAAATTATTGACATAAAAAACTCCTATGGTTTTTATTATACCACAGGAGTTTTTTGCTGTTAACGGTTTAATTCAAAGTAAGTCTTTATGTTTAAAGTTATACTATACTTTTATATTATTAAATTTTTATTTTACCAAGTTTAATTAGAAAAGAGTTTATAATAAAAAATATGAAAGGAGCAAAAGTAGAAAATACAATCCCCCAAATAGACATCTTACCATAACCCAAAATATTTGATATTGAAGGCACAAATATTAAACACATAATAATTATCATTATTATAATAACGGTCATTATGGTAAATCGATTAAACCCTATATAATTTTCATAAAAAGGCGTATTTTCATTTAGAAACGTAATAGCAACAAAAAATGAAAATGCTGAAAAAGTAATAAGCAATGTGGCTTGCGAGCTTTCATTAAATACAGTAGATAAAACAACAGTGCATACGGCACACTCCGCGGCGTAAATTATGGACGGTAGAAAACGCTTGGGGTTAGCAACCTTTTTCCGTTTCACAGGAAAAACATTTTTTCCTTTAGACGATATTGGTGTTGTTGCAATAAAAAAGCATATTATGCTTGAAATCAAAGTTGCCCCAATCAAATAGTCAAATTGTCTAATTTTTAACCCAAAAATATTTCCTAAAATAAATAATAAAAAAGCTGAAAGATAGTTATAAAAACTATATTCACAAATAGCGTGTACTCGCCTGTAAATTTTCTTTGATGTAGCAAGAACTTTGTTAATTTTATCAAAACCGCCTTTGTCAAGAATCACATCTGATGATTGCTTTATCATGTCAGAACTATCTCCGTCAATTACAAAAGATACATCAGAATTTTTCATTATCAAAAGGTCGTTTGTTGATTCTGCAGAAACGCCAACAATATCACCTTTTCCTTTTCTAAGCATTAAAACATCATTCAACATTGATGGTGTAAGATTTAAAAAAAGTTTATACTTGGCGAAAGATCTGCTAAATTCTTTTTTTGACATATACTTCATCTCATCTGAAGTAATTACTTGTTCGTTTTTGGTGAAAATACCGGAATTTTTGCTTAAATTGTATGCTTTCATATACGCGTCAGAGGAGAATAAAGAAACATCAATTCCACTATTTTTACATTCTAAAACTTCTTTGAAAAAATCTATACCAAAGAACGTAGTAAATTTAACAAAACCACATAACGTAAGTATTGGACTATCATCATAATCACTTAGCTTGTCTAATCCTGTTTCACATTTTGCAATAGCAAGAATATATCCGGCATCATTCGTCATGGATGATGAAAAAGTATAATAGTTATCCAAATCATTTTCAGACATTGTCTTCATACCATGGGTAGTATTATGATATTTGCACAGTGGCAAAACATCGTTGGGATTCCCTTTAATAAACATATACTTTTGCCCGTTGGAAAAAGCCAAGGCAGAAAACCAATCATTGGTTTCACTTTTATTAGTCTCTGTTATTAGAAATTCTTTCGAAATAGAATCAAATTTTACGCCTCTACTTTCACCATATGATGCTATCGCAACTGAATTTTGTTTTCCTTCAAATTCAGATTTCATTTTTGTTTTTTTCGAAAAAACTTTTCTTACATCCGAACAAACAAGTAAATATTTAATTAACTCCTTTTCTTCTTCTGTATCACTTATTTTATCCAGCCCTAAGAAAAAATTCTCTACTTCTGTTTTTAAAACAGGAAAAACGGTATTTTGCTTAACAAGCAAAGAGCTTGTTAAAGCAAGCTGTTCAACCGAGCTTAAATTTCTAAGTATAACGCCTTCATCTTTTAACTCTGAAATTCCAAGAGCAAAGGATAAAGCCGACAAAGAAACTACACCATCACAAAATGAGCAAAACGCTATTGTAAGAGTCGTTAAATATATTGATGTTAACGAAGATGTAAAAAATAAGCCAAAAATCAAACTTATGCATCCCAAAAATGATGATATAATGGATATCATGGAGGAAACAGAATATACATATTTGAAAAGCGCGGGAACATTATTATGATTATTCTCTGGTATTGAGTGAAACTTTGTTTCGTTACCGGTTAAACAAACTATCCCCCATGCGTTGCCTTCACTTACAATTGATCCTGCAAAAGTCATATTTATATTTGCATCTTCATCATCGTAAACATCTTTTGCATACTTTTTAATTGCATCGTCAACACCCGTTATAGGGGTTTCAAACACTATTAAACCATTGGAGTCAAACAGCCTTATATCAGCAGGGACAATAGAGCCTTGCTGAAGAAATACAAGATCTCCGGGAACAAGATTTCTCGAATCGGTAATATAAACTTTGCCGTTGCGCTTAACAACAGCTTTAAGTGAAGAACTTTTTCGAACACTTTCAAATTTTTTTGAAGATATATGTTCAAGTATACAATCTGAAAGCAAGCAAAAAGAAACGATTGCGGCAGAAATCAAATAATTAATATCTCCGTAAAAAGCATAAAACACAAACAAGGAAAGTGCCAAAAGAACGGAAACTACCGACTTTACATGATCACAAAAAGCTAAAACGAAGGTTCGCTTGAATTCAGGATATAAAATATTCATGCCCTTCTTTTTTCGTCTTCTTTGAACTTCTTGATTCGACAATCCATTATCCGTATTTGTATTATAATGTTCTATAACTTCATATATGCTCATTTTAGATGGAGAAAATGAGCTTTTGTTCTCATGCTTCCCTTTTTGAGGAAGAACGGTTCTTATGCCACTATAATTATATTTGCGTTTTGCCATATAAACACATGCGACTATAGTCGCACAAGAACTCCTTTCTTTTTAAATTGATGAGACAACTATCTTATTTCCATCAGATGATAAAGAAAATCCCAAAATCTCGCCTGAATAATTTTCTATTATAATATCTGCTAAAACATCTTCTATTTCAGACTGAATAAAACGTCTCAAATTTCTCGCCCCAAATTTAGTTGAAAAACTATTTTTAACAAGATAATCAATAGCTTTTTCATCCCAGTACAACGCAATTTTTTTCTTTGCCAAAACTTCTTTGAGATCTCCAAGCATAATATTACAAATTTCTTTGAAGTTTTCTTCTGTTAAACTATTGAAAACAACGATTTCATCTACTCTATTAATAAACTCAGGTCTCATGAATGCTTCAAGAGATCTCATCACCCTATCTTTAACGATGGTATTTACGGTTTTACCAAAGCCAACGGCTGATTCAGAATCCCTACTTCCCGCATTTGTAGTCATTACTATTACTGTATTTTCAAAATTAACTGTTTTTCCATGGGAGTCGGTAATATGCCCGTCGTCTAAAATTTGCAACAGCACATTAAGAACATCGGGATGCGCTTTTTCAATTTCATCAAATAAAATTATGCTATACGGTTTTCTGCGAATCTTTTCAGTTAATTGACCAGCTTCATCGTAACCGACATATCCCGGTGGCGATCCAATAATTTTTGAAACTGAATGTTTTTCCATAAATTCAGACATATCAAGACGGATAAGAGAATTAGTTCCATCAAACAAAAAAGAAGACAAAAACTTAAAACTCTGTGTTTTTCCAACCCCTCTCTTTCCTGCAAATATAAATGAACAAGGTTTTTTCTTGTATGATATTCCCGCCCTTGACCTTTTTATAGCTTTGGCGACTAACGATATCGCTTCATCTTGGCCAACAATCCTCTTTTTTATTTCTTCTTCCATGCGTTGAATTTTATGAAATTCATTTTCGCTTATGCTGCTTGCGGGAATACCTGTCCAGATTTCAATAACTTGAGCAAGATCTTCATAATTTAGGGATAAATTGTCCCTCTCAGAGGAAAGTTTCTCAAACTCCTCATTAAGTTTCATTTCATCCATTCGTAATTTAGCGAGTTCTTCATAAACAGACTCGTTTTCTTCTCCATGAGAAAGTGTTTCAATTCTTTCTTTGGTCGCAAGAATTAAATCTCTCAGTTCATCAATTCTATTTACAACTTTTGAATTCAACACAACATGAGATGAGGCTTCGTCCATTAAATCTATTGCTTTATCGGGCAAATATCTATCGGTAATATATCTCTCTGACATATAAACAATGTCTCTTACAATTGAATCCGAAATAGTAATTCCATGATGCTTTTCATAATAGCTTTTTATGCCCATAAGAATATCTATTGAGTCTTCGATGGTCGGCTCGTTTATAATAACGGGTTGAAAACGACGTTCAAGTGCAGCATCTTTTTCAATATGAAGTCTATATTCATTTAGAGTAGTGGCACCGATTAATTGTATTTCACCTCTTGAAAGTGCAGGTTTTAATATATTAGCAGCGTTCATTCCGCCTTCAGAATTGCCTGCACCGACAATAGAATGAATCTCATCTATCATAAGAATAATGTTACCTTGCTGTTTAGCTTCTTCTATGATAGATCGCATTCTTCCTTCAAATTGACCGCGAAATTGTGTACCGGCAACAACAGCAGTCATATCTACTATCAAGACTTCTTTGTTTTTTAATTTGTGAGGAACTTCTCCTTTGGCAATTTTAAGAGCTAAAGCCTCTGCAACGGCAGTCTTTCCAACACCGGGCTCCCCAATCAGACAAGGATTGTTTTTTTGCCTTCTGCAAAGAATTTGCATAACTCTTTCGAGTTCTGTTTCCCTTCCAACAATATTATCCAGTTTACCGTTTTTAGCTTTCTCTGTAAGATCAATGCAAAATTGTGTCAAGCTTTTCCTCTTTGGATCAGGCTTTTTTGTCGTATCATTGTTTGAAGATGAATTCTCCTGTTTATCTTTGTGAGGAACCACCGCATTGTTATTTCCAAACATTTTCAAAAAATCCATTGTAGGAGCAGTTGCATCATCGGGATTATTTTGACCTTCAAGATCGGTACTTTCAATTAATCCCATAACTTCTTCAGAAGCAGCATCCAGCTCCTCAGCAGATAAACCTAATTTTTCAATCATGTCGTTTACAGGTTTTATACCTAAAAGTTTCGCACATTTTATGCAAAATCCTTCATTAAATGTTTTTTCTCCTTCAACTCTTGTGACAAATATTACTGCAACTTTACTTTTGCATCGTGCACACATTTTTAGTGACATATTAAATTACCTTTCGCCATTATTTAAATAAAAGTTTGATTAACATATATATGGGATTATATTCGTAGAAATATTTAAATAAAACCGTATCTTCTACTGATATGAAATTCAAAAAATCTAATCCAAGTTTTTCCGTTATGGAAAGAATCGAACCCACGGTGATACAAAGGATAGAAATTCTAAAAATAGCAAGCAAAACCCCTAATACTAAACCGCCAACTGTATTAATCGAACGTATGAACGGAATCTTTTGGATAAATTTGTCTAACACATAACATATTATTTTAATTGCCACCCACGATATAACAAATACTATAAAATAGGCTGCAATTTCCCTATTTTCACCCCAATTATTAAACTGATCTTTAAAAACAGGAGTGAGAATCAAAGATAAAACCGCAGATATAACAAGTGCCACGGAAGAAATAACCATATTGACAAGGCCCTTTTTTATAGCTGTGAAAATTGTAAGTCCTATAACAATTAATATTGCAATATCAAGGATTATACTCATATATATTTGCCCCCTTAATTATTTTTCATAAATAAAAATTTGCATTTCATCGCTTCTTGAAAGCAAAAAGCTGTTTTTATCTTTTTTTACAATTTTTGAAAAAGGTTTTGATAAGTTATGCGTACCAATATATTCTTGGCTTTCCAAGGAATAGGTGTTAATTTCATTATTGCATAGAATATGTAACAAATTATCATCCAAAACAAAATCAGAAACAGAAGACGGGGATATAAAATTTATTTTATTACCGCTAAAATCTATCAGGCACACTGTTGTTTTCTCGTTGAGCAATGATTCGGTATAAGAAAAAATGATTTTACCGTCAGATATTTTAAATTTGTCCGGTGATCTGCTTCCATAATACTCCGTGTATATCAAATTTAAATTTGAATCATATATTTTAATTGATTTATTTGTAAACAAAACAATTGATTCTCTACTTGCATATTCAATATCAACAGGATATTCCCCATCAAAAGTAATTTGACTTACGGGAGTATCTTTTTTAATATCATATATAGATAAAGAGGAAGTAACTATATTGCTCAATGAAGAAAAAGAGGCAGTTGAAATGAATTTTCCGTCAGGAGATATATCAACGGCTTGTAAAGTTAATTCTCCGAAATTGTGTCTGAAGATTAATTCCTTATTTATATCGTACACTCTAAACCCGGAGCAATAACCTTCTGATGCGGTATTAACAACATAATTTCCTTCTTCCGACATTCTGATAGAATATACGGGAGATTCAAATGTCAATC
The DNA here is from genome assembly GCA_964509125.1 of uncultured Oscillospiraceae bacterium. Taxonomy (GTDB): domain Bacteria; phylum Bacillota; class Clostridia; order Oscillospirales; family CAG-382; genus SIG653. The sequence continues at coordinate 18,499 of CAZDVZ010000028.1, forward strand.
TATTCAACATCGTGTATGAATTGTAAAATCTAATTTCATTTCCTCCAACATCATAAACGATTAGTTCTTTATCATATGATACCGCACAAGGATTAGAATACGAAAAATCGTCTGTAAACAAAATTTTTCCCGAAAAATCATAAATGGAAATTCCATCACTTCCAATAATGGCAAAGTCATCCCCTATTAAATATACATTATTGTGCGAGTTATAATCGTAAGAAACTTTATCTCCGGATGAAACTAAAGTAACAGGCTCATCCACCATATAACGCACAATATACCGTATGCTATCAAAAGACAACGCATCGCCATTCATGCTTACAGAAACAACAACAAATACCACAAGAACAATTAGAGAGAGCCACTTTAAAACAGAGCATCTTATAGACATTCTTCTGTAATGCTCGACAGCATCGGTTTCTGAATATTCTTTCTTTTTATTATCTCTGAAAATTTCAAAAACACTCATATCGTGGAACGTATATCCTCCTATCGTTCAAAAAAATCATTACAATAAAATACCTTATTAAGATGCAACCCATGAGGAGGCATTGTTTGTCCTGCCAAAGTTCGGTTTTTGGAAAATATAACATCTTTAACCGGAATTTTAATCTTTCCCTCATACGCATTTATAACGGTCCCAACCATTATTCGTACCATATTATACAAAAAACCGTCACCGTGTATTTTAAAATAAACAAATTTTCCTTCTCGCCAAACGTCAAAAGAATATACAGTTCTTACTGTGTCTGTTACGGTAGATCCAGAAGCCATAAATGAAGCAAAGTCAAATTTTCCTACACACATAGAAGCATATTTTTGACATTCATTTTCGTCAAGAGGTTTTTTATACATATACGAATTGTCAATACTAAAAGGGTCTCTTATACGAGAATTAAAAACTTTATAAATATACTCTTTTCCTGTTGCAGAAAACCTGGGATGAAAATCATCATTTACAGATACTGCATCAAGAACAGAAATGTCATTGGGAAGGTATGTGTTTAATGCTATGGGCAGCTTTTCAACGGGGAAAAAAGGTACGTCCTTAACGGCGCACACATATTCAATGGCATGAACGCCGGCGTCTGTTCTGCTACATCCATGAACAGTATATTCTTTGCAAAAAATTTTTTTTACAGCTTTTTGCATTTCACCCTGAATCGTAGGAACATTATTCTGAAGTTGCCATCCACTGTAGTTCGATCCCTTAAAAGAAATTTTAATTGCAATATTCATACTGTCCCCTTGGCTCATGTAAATGAAAAATCAAATTTGTTTAATATAATTACAGATACTAAAAGAATTATAAAAACAAATACAAAAACATAATCCGTAAAACTTGCTTTCAATTCTTTCATTCTTGTATGCCCCTCGCCTCTATTATAGCATCTGCATTCCATAGCATCGGCAAGATCGCTCGCACGTCTGAAAGCAGAAACAAAAAGCGGAATTAATATTGGAATAAAAGATTTTATTTTTTTAAAAATATTCCCGCTATCAAAATATGCTCCTCTTGCTTTCTGTGCAGAAATGATCTTTCCGGTTTCTTCAACAAATGTAGGAATAAATCTCAATGCAATGCTTATCATCATAGCGAAATCATGAACATGAATTTTAAAAAAAGTGAGCGGTTTTAAAAGTTTTTCAATTCCTTCAGTTAGATCAAGAGGAAGTGTTGTATATGATATTAATATCAAACTTCCACATAGTATCGATATAAAACGAACAATAAGTTGAATAGAGCGAAATACCCCGCCTGAATATATTTCTATAAACTTCCACTCTACTAATTGTACTCCCTCTTTTGTAAAAAAAAGATTTATTGATGTCGTTATAAGAATAATTATAATTAACGCCTTCAAGCTTTTTAAAATCAACTTAAAAGGAATTTTAGACAAAACAATCAAAGCAATTACAGAAACAAAACTCAAAACATAAGAAAATAATGAATCTGAAATCAAAACAGTGACAAGAAAAAGTATTAGAGATAATAGTTTAGCGCGTGGATCGGTTCGGTGTAGGACAGAATTCGAAGGATAATACTGTCCTAATGTAATATCTTTAAACATTGAAAATTACACTCTTTTTTCTAAAATTTTAAGTAAAGTTTTATAAGCATACTCCACCGTATAAACAGAAGAATTTTGACAAATGTTACGCTTCTCCAACTCAATAAAAAGTTTTGTAACTTGTGGAAGGTCAAGTCCCGCAGAAAATAATTTCTCAGCATGGGAAAACGTCTCTTCAACAGAGCCAAAACTAAAAACTTTTCCATCATTCAGTACAAGTATATAATCTGAATATTTTGCAATATCCTCCATACTATGAGAAATTATTATCGTTGTTTTTCCTTCGGAAGAAGCTTTTTTTACAATGCCGCCCAATATCTCTTCCCTTCCTACGGGATCAAGCCCTGAGGCAGGTTCGTCTAAAACAAGAATCTCCGGATTCATAGCAACAATTCCGGCAATAGCCACTCTTCTTTTTTGACCACCGGAAAGTTCAAAAGGAGATCTGTCTAAAACATCATCATCAAGTCCACAAAATTCTGCGGCCGCTTTAACGCGTTGAGCTACTTCTTCGGGAGAAAGTTCCATATTTTGAGGTCCAAAAGCAATGTCTTTTCTTACTGTTTCTCCAAAAAGCTGATATTCAGGGTATTGAAAAGAAAGCCCAACTTTAAAGCGCACTTTCCTAATTTCCTTTGGTTTTTCCCAAATATCAACATTATCTAATAATACGTGACCTGACGTGGGCTTTAGAAGTCCATTTAAAAGTGTTGCCAAAGTAGATTTTCCGCTCCCCGTTTTGCCAATTATGCCCGTAATTTTACCTTCCGGGAAAACTACATTAATATCATCCAAAGCCTTTTTGGAAAAAGAAGAGTCCTCATTGTATATAACCGAAATATTTTCAAGTGAAAGAGTTGGCATAAATTAACCTTTCTGAATGTTTAAAAAATTTTCTAAAACATTTGCAGCTTCCATTGTATGAAGGATACCTTTTGGAAATGGAAATCCATCATCAATCAGCATTTCTGTAAGCTCGGTTATCTGTGGAGAAGACAATGAGACGGATTTTAATTTTTTCACGTCCGAAAAAATTTCCTTAGGAGACGCATCCCCTATTATTTTAGATTTGTTTAAAACAATTATTCTGTCCGCTTCTACAGCCTCACTCATATAATGAGTAATTGTTATTATCGTGATACCATTCTCCCTATTTAATTTTTTCATTGCGGATATGATATCTTTCCTTCCCTCCGGATCAAGCATAGAGGTTGCCTCATCAAATATAATACATTTTGGACGCATTGCAAGAATGCCGGCAATAGCAACTCTTTGTTTTTGACCGCCTGACAGCTGATTTGTAGAACGCTTTGCATATGCTTCCATTCCAACAATTTTTAAGGATTCATCAACAATACGTCTTATTTCTTTAGGTGCAACACCTAAATTTTCGGGAGCAAAAGCAACATCTTCTTCAACAATTGTTGCAACAAGCTGATTATCCGGATTTTGAAAAATCATTCCACAGTTTTTTCTAATCTCAAAAAAATTATCGTCATCTGCTGTATCCATTCCCAAAACAGATACGCTTCCTTTTGTAGGCAAAAGAATACCGCATAATATTTTTGCAAGTGTAGACTTGCCACAGCCATTATGACCAATAATCGCAACATATTCACCTTCATTTATATCAAGATTAAAATTCTCAAACAAAGGCTTATCATCATTGTATGAAAAAGAAATGTCATTTACGGATATAAATTTACTCATTTTTGCTCCATTTTATATAATCAGGGTGTCCATCGGCTTGCGGCACCGCAAGGCAAGCATATTCCATCCGCTTTAACCGGTATACCCAGCTCCTTATTATCCACATTACCACCAAATTTTTTACAGATATTGGAATGAAGAATATATCCGCAACTTGAAGGCGAAAGTCCGGTGGTGTATGAATTCAAAAGTACAAATAAAGGTTGCTTTGATATAAGCATAGAAATTGATCCTATGAGAGAATCAAGATCTTTTTCAATCATCCATTTTTCACCTCCGGGACCTCTCCCATATGATGGAGGATCAAGAATAATTGCGTCATATGTATTTCCACGTCTTATTTCTCTTTGGACAAATTTAAAACAATCATCTACGATGTATCTTATTGAATCTTGAGAGACGCCCGAAAGAGATGCATTAATTTTTGCTTTTTGAACCATGCCTTTTGATGCATCAACATGACAAACCTTTGCACCTGCTTTTGCAGCTGCAACACTTGCAGCGCCCGTATAACCAAACAAATTTAAAAGGGTGATCTGTCTTTTGGATTTTTTTATTAAATTAGAAAACCAATCCCAGTTGGCCGCTTGCTCCGGGAATATTCCGGTGTGTTTAAATCCCATAGGAGAGATTGAAAATTTCAGATCTCCATATGAAATGTACCACTCATCCGGAACCTTCTTCTTTATCCAGCCGCCGCCACCTTCGTTAGAACGTCTGTAAATGGCATCTGCTTTCGTCCATAAATCAGAATACTTTTCACCTTTCCATATAACTTGAGGATCAGGCCTTACAAGATAATATTTCCCCCACCGTTCCAGTTTTTCTCCGCAAGATACCTCTAAAAGTTCATAATCTAACCATTTATCGGAAACAAACATATTTATTCTTCCTCATAATCCAATAATTCACTTTGAATGGCTTTAATCTTTTTTGGAAGCGGGACACCTAAATGTTTATACGCACTCGCCGTAGCAACTCTACCACGAGGAGTCCTGTTAATGAAGCCAAGTTGAAGTAAATATGGTTCATAAACATCTTCCAAAGTAACCGTTTCTTCGTTTGTTATTGCCGCCAAAGTTTCAAGTCCCACAGGACCGCCGCCAAAGTGATGAATGATAGCTTCAAGCATACGCTTATCTGTTGAATCTAATCCTAATTCATCAACATCAAGACTTCTTAAAGCCATATCTGCAATATTTCTATCAATTATACCGTCACCTTTAATATCTGCAAAATCTCTCACACGTTTTAAAAGTCTGTTTGCAATACGCGGAGTTCCTCTCGATCTTTTAGATATTTCAAATGCGCCTTCGGGAGTAATTTCCGTCCCCAATATTCCCGCACTCCTTGTTACAATTTTTGCAAGTTCATCGGGAGTGTACAACTCAAGTCTAAACAAAACTCCAAATCGATCTCGCAATGGAGAGCTTAATTGACCTGCTCGTGTTGTGGCGCCAATCAAGGTGAAAGGTTTCAATGGTATTCTTATGCTCCTGGCGGAAGGACCTTTACCCATCATAAGATCCAAAACAAAGTCTTCCATTGCCGGATATAAAACTTCTTCAACAACCCTTGAAAGACGATGAATCTCATCGATGAAAAGAATGTCATTTTCCTCCAGCGTAGTTAGCAATGCGGCAAGATCTCCCGCCTTTTCAATTGCGGGGCCTGAAGTTATTTTTAAATTCACTCCAAGTTCCGATGCAATAATAACAGACAATGTGGTTTTACCCAAGCCGGGAGGTCCATGCAACAAAACATGATCGAGACATTCGCCGCGATTTTTGGCAGCCTTCATGAATACACTAAGGTTATCCTTAACTTTCTCTTGCCCAACATATTCATCCAAAGACTTTGGTCTAAGAGAGATTTCCGTGTCCATATCCCCAAGGTTACTACTTGTATCAACTATTCTATTTTCAAAATCAAAGTCTTGATTTGAATTAATCGCCATATTTTAAACCTCATTGTTTTGCGAGTATTTTAAGTGCATTGGTTATAATCTCTGCTGTATCACAATTGGTATCAACGGTTTCAAGAACCTTAAGAACAATTGATCTTTGATATCCCAAAGCTACAAGTGTATTTATTGCGTCCGACACCATGGCTTTAGAATAAACGACGGAAGAGGAAGTTTCGGACGATGAAATTTTAGGAAGCTTGTCCTTTAATTCTATAATAATCTTCTGAGATGTTTTAAGTCCTACTCCGGGAGCCCCCGATAACGCCCTCGAATCTCCGGATGAAATAACTTCAATGAGACTTTCAACGCTAAAGTAAGAAAGAATTGAAATAGCCCCCTTTGGGCCAACACCTGATACAGATATAAGCTTTTTAAAAATTTCAAGTTCTTCTTCAGTAGAAAATCCGTAAAGATCCTGAGCGTCTTCTCTTACGATAAGAGTGGTGTAAAATAAAACTTCACTGTTTAACTTCAATGTGAATTGATTTTTCGTTGATAAACTTGTAAAAATTTTATAGCAAACTCCGTTACAATCGACAGCTGCAAAATTGTCAACAAGTGCCTCAAGACGACCTTTAATATAATAAAACATAATCTATCCCCTTTTTGCTGTTGTGTGCATAGAGAAATTAGCGTGACAAATTGCAATAGCCAAAGCATCCGCTGTATCGTCAGGTTTTGGAACTGATTTTAAATTCAAAAGAACCTTTATCATATACATAACTTGATGTTTTTCAGCTCTGCCATAACCTACAACACTGCTTTTAACTTGGAGAGGAGTGTATTCAAATAGTGGTATTCCTGATTTTGCTACGGCTGTCAATATTGCTCCTCTTCCTTGAGCTACATCAATGGCAGTTTTAACATTTTTATTAAAAAATAACTCTTCTATAGCAACCGCATCGGGCGAATATCGCCTTATAAGCTCATTAACGCAATCATAAATCTCACACAAACGCTTTTCAAGCAAAACACCAGCTTTTGTTGTAATGGTTCCATAGTCTATGGGTAAAAATTTGCCGTTAACGGCGGATATTATTCCATATCCTACAGTAGCAATGCCGGGATCGATCCCCAAAATTATCATAATGTCTCACCCTATCGGTTCAATTCTTTTAAACTGTATTTTACCATATTTTCGCACTATAGTCAATATAATTTTATAAGAACTTATGTAACATTTTCGAAGTTATTATT
>CAZDVZ010000029.1:0-23917 GCA_964509125.1 uncultured Oscillospiraceae bacterium
ATCACATCTTTTCCCTTTTGTCAATACCTTTTTTCATTTTTTTTTGAGTTTTTTTCGTTTTTTTTTGAAAAAAGTTTTGTTTTCCAAGTTTCTTTCATTATTATATGCACCCATATAATACTATATTTTTGCAGACACTACACATACAAAAAGACACCGATAAAAGCCATCAGACCGAATTATTTAAACATTTTCTTGATTTCGGGATACATATACAAGGATCCCAAGGCGAAAATTTTTCTTCCTTCGGAAATTTCCAGCGCAAGTTTAATTCCTGCCGAAACACTGTCGGCACTTATTGATTTTACTCCGGAAATTTTAAATTTTTCCGCAAGTTCCACAGCGTTTGCCGCTCTTGGATTATTCGGGGATACGGTTATTACTTCACTTGCTATTTCGGAAACCATGGAAATGATCGTTTCAACATCTTTGTCAGCCATAACACCAAAAACGATTAACGCCTTTTCGTTTCCGAAATGAAGTTTAAAGCTATCAACGGCTCCCCTTATTCCTTGAGGATTATGACCTCCATCGGTGATGACTACGGGATCATTTTGCAACAGTTCAAATCGGCCGTGCCACACCGTTTTTTCAAAACCTTTATACAATGCGTCGTTTTTAACAGGAAATTTGTTTTGCAAAAGCTCTACTGCCTTTGCAACTGCCGCAATATTTCTAAGCTGATATTTTCCCGTAAGAGTCACCTTAACGCCTTTATGTTCGCCCACATCAAGGACAAATCCCTGTATTGATGCGGAAACTAATTTCACATTATCAAAATCGGGATTATATAAGGGAACATTTTTTTCCTTACACACAGACGAAATTACATTTTCCGATTCTTCAGACGTAGCAAAAGACAGAACTTGTGTCCCTTCTTTTATTACCCCGGCTTTGGTTTTAGCAATATCTTTAATGGTATTCCCCAATATCCCCGTGTGATCAAGACCTATTTCGGTTATAATTACAAGTTCGGGAGCGGAAATAACATTGGTAGAATCCAAAAGACCGCCCATTCCCGCTTCCAGCACAACAATATCGGCTTTCGAACGACAAAAATACTCAAAACCGATAGCAGTAACTATTTCGAATTCTGTTGGGTGGTCGTCCATCGAATCAGCAAACCGTCCTACGTACTCTGTAATTTCAGCCAACTCATTGTCGGTTATCATTTCACCGCACATTTGGATCCTTTCATTGAATCTCAAAACATAGGGCGATACATAAAGACCCGTTTTATACCCTGCTTCGGTCAGAATACATGACAGCATTTTTGCGGTGGACCCTTTTCCGTTAGTTCCAACAATGTGGACGAACTTTAATTTTTTTTCAGGGTTTCCCATAAGATAAAGAAGCTTCTCTATTCTGGAAAGGCCGGGGCGGCTTTTATTCCATGAAATGGAATGTATGTATTCAATTGCTTCTTTATAATTCATAGCTTGAAAACCTCTTTATGTAAGTATTCTTTAAAAGAAGCGTGATGATAATAAATTCCACAACAAATATACCCGAATATACCGCCGCTCTTATTCCGAAAAGATACCAAAATGATGTATCAGGGAAATAATACAACTTCAACCCGAAAGTCTTTATTATAAGGTTTCCCATAAAATGCGCCACAAAGCAAGCCGACAGCCTTTTTACAAAGGGTTTTGCAGAAAGCATATCACACATTTCAACAGCAATTCCTGCACAAAAACCAACAGCTAACGCGCCAAACGTAATTATGGGATTTATTTCCTGTCCTGTAACAAGGCTGCTTATTAAATCCGTAGAAACCCCCACAGCAAGTCCGTACGCCGGACCAAAAAGCAAACCCGCTAAAATTATTGGCAAATTTTCAAATGTCACTCTTATAAAAATGCCAAAAGTTAAAAACTCACGACAAAGCGCACCTATTACAGTGCTTATTCCGATAAGCATGGCGCATACGGAAACTTTCATTATTCTTTTCTTTCTTGTTTCTCTGCTCATTTTTCGCCCTCAAACAAAAAGACTCCCGATCCACATAGATAGGGAGTCCTAAAATAAGACAGTAATTTCACACCCAACAGCGGGATGCAGACACCGTACCGCAAGCCTTGCTTTTCGTCCGCCAAACAACTCCCCGTTTTGGCGGCACTTCACGCACGAAATCCTACTCTGTCGAGAGAAAGAATACTACTTTTTTCCTTTTTTGTCAATACCTTTTATTAATTTTTTTTAAATTTACTGCTCCCTTCCTCATAATATATTATTCCCCCTTTAGCTTTATCAAACGATTCCGAAAGCAATTCGCAAGCGATTAGTTCCTCCGTTTCCCTCGTAAGAATCCTTTTTATCTCTCGCGCAGATCCACCGCTTTGGAAGCACTCTTCAGCAGAAGCTTTTAAAAAGCTTTCGTCGAATCCAAGGGAAACGCCCCTTTCCGCCAAGCGTTTAGACAAGCGTTCGCTTTGAAGCGCAGCTATTTTTTCCAAGGCGAACACAGAAAGTTTTTCAAAAACTACAATTTCATCGATTCTGTCCGCAAGTTCGGGAGAAAGTATTCTGCCTGCAATTTTTCCGCAACGCTTTTTTTGGCCTCCGTCTCTTTCTCCGAATCCCGCTGTTGAAGACTCTGCCCTACTTAAATTTGAGGTCAGAACCAAAATGCAATTTTTGAAGCTGACTTTCACGCCGTTGGAATCGGTCAGCAGCCCTTCGTCAAGAACTTGAAGTAAAACCGACTTAACGTCGGGGTGTGCTTTTTCTATTTCATCAAAAAGCAAAACACAATATGGGTTACTTCGCACTTTTTCAGTCAGTAAACCTCCCTCTCCATATCCCGCATAACCGGGAGGGGCGCCTATTAACTTGGTGGCGCTTTGCTTTTCCGAATATTCAGACATATCAAACTTAATCAGTGATTTTGGTTTTCCAAAAAGTACCTCTGCCAAAACTTTTGCACATTCCGTCTTCCCGACGCCGGGAGGCCCTACAAATAAAAATGATCCCACAGGCCTTCCCTGTTCCTTGATTCCCGTTTTCATCCTCCTGATTCCGGAACAAAGAACGCCAACAGCAGCTTTTTGCCCCGGCAGCCGACGATTCATTTCATCTTCCAAGAGAAGTATTTTTTCACTTTCAGTTTTATTTAAAGCAGAAACGGGTATTCCCGTCATTTCTTCTAAAACGATTTCCACATCTTCTCGCCCCACGCATGATACTCTTTCATCCATTTTTACTCTTGAAGAAGCTTCATCCATAAGATCTATTGCTTTATCGGGGAGAAATTTATGGGGAATATACCGTTCCGACAGAGAAACCGCCGCGGAAATTGCATCGTCGGAAATAGATATTCCGTGATGCAGCTCATATCCCATCCTTATCCCGCGCAACATCTCTTCACACTCTTCAACCGTGGGCTCATCAACGCAAACCTTGCGAAAGCGCCGCTCAAATGCGCCGTCTTTCTCGATGTGTTTTTTATACTCTTTCAAAGTTGTCGCCCCAATAAGTCGTATTTCTCCACGAGCAAGAGGCGGCTTTAAAATATTTGAAGCATCTATTGCGCCTTCTGCGGCACCTGCACCTACGACACAGTGGATTTCATCAATGAACAAAATTATATTTCCCGCCGCCTTAACTTCTTCTATAACGCTTTTGAGTTTTTCTTCAAATTCGCCTCTATATTTTGTGCCTGCAACGACGGAGGAAATATCTATGGAAACCAAACGCAAATGTTTCATTTCCAACGGCACTTTTCCACATGCGATCCTTGATGCCAATCCTTCCACAACGGCGGTTTTTCCCACACCGGCTTCACCCACAAGACATGGATTGTTTTTATTCTTGCGAAGTAATATACGAATAAGCTTTTCCTCAATCTTTTCACGTCCAACAACAGGATCAAGAAGTCCTTTGGAAGCTTTTTCGGTTAAATCCACCGATATTTTATCAAGAAGCGGCGTTGACGCGTTCCTGATTTTTTGAAAGTCGTTTTTATCCTTAGCACGGTCAATATATTCCTCTAAACACATATATAATTCCGACGCATCGGCACCGGATGCGGTTATTAATTTCAAACCAACGCACTCTTCTCTCAAAAGTGCCATAAGCAAATGCTCTGTAGTTGTTTTTTCGCCACTGCGATTTCTGGCAATAGCCTCTGCGCGAACAATTATTGACCTGCATTTTGGCGTCATATTTTCTTCCGAGCCGCCGTTATCACCGCAAAGTCCGGATATAGATATTATTCTTTTCTTGATAATTTTGTAATAAATTCCGCGTTTATTTAGTTCGGAGACAGAAAAACTTCCATCATCACTTAATATTCCCAAAAGCAAATGTTCGCTTCCAACATAAGAATGCCCCAAGTCTTTCGACGCAGAAATTGCATTCAATAGCACCTTTTTTGTGCTTTCAGAGTAATTTTCAGCCATTTTTCTCCTTTCGCTCTCAAACATTGAGAGGTGAGTTTTTTAGTTTGTCTTTATTTATATTATGAAAACTTTCTGTTTTTTTACAAAAACCCCTTCCATTTTTTCTTTTTTTATGATATCATGTTTCTGTATAATGTGGTTTTGTACCCTTTATTATCTAACATGGAGGAAGCCGAGATGTCAACCGCTTCGAAAAAGAGAAAAAAGAAAATCATCGTTTTCGCTTTAAAAAAATTATTTCGACTTACAGCAATTACTGTTGCCATAGCTTCTGCTATCTCTTTAATTATTGCCGCGGTTTGCTTTATCTCATTCATTGATACACAAAAAAACGAAGAGTATACGGTAAAATTGAGAACTGAACCTCAAACCAAAGCCGTAACGATTAAAAAAAGTGACAATCTTCAAATAGATACCGACATTGTTGAACAGGGATATTTTCCCTTATCGTCACTCAAAGGAATTGTGGGGTTAAGAGTTGTTGGGGACAGCAAAGGAATAACTATTTCAAACACATCGGGAACAGAGGTTATGGAGATAACCCCAAATTCTAATATAATAAAAGTAAACGGAACTTGGAAAAAAACAGATACAGTTGTACTATATAAAGACGGCGAATGTTATTTACCCATGGATCTTGTGGAAAAATACACCTGCCTCTCTGTATCATATGATGAAGAAAACCTTATGTACACAGTTTCATCTGTGGGAACGACAGATATTTCTTTTTTCCCTCAAAACAACACAGAAGATGCCCTTCCAAAATATAACGACTTACAAAATGATTAACATAATTTTTTGCAAAACAGATTAATGGAATTTTTTCTTGGTTATAATATAGCAGGAAAAAAATTCCAAACAACGAAAGGAAAGCGACATTATTATGCAAAAAAGCAAAACAATCCGCACCTTAGCTTCGTTAATGATTGCAGTTATGATTTTATTAAACATCCCTTATACTAAAACGGAAGCTAAGACATTTACAGACCAAGATGTTATCCAAATGTTCAAAGGCGATAAAGAACTCGACACGGACAAAGTTCTTGAAGTTATCTCAGGGATGAACTTAAACACAAAGCAAAGAAATTTCTTTAAGGTTATTATCCCCCTTGCCATAAAAGATATGATAGAAAACGATATTTTAGCATCGTTAACTATCGCTCAATCCGTATGGGAAGGAGGATGGGGCGTTGGTAACATGGCTATTGTTGCCAATAACATATTTGGAATTATGGCGGCGTCCAACTGGGAAGGAAAAGTTTATAACACAACAACAAAGCAAGTTTATGATTCATTTGCAGAAGCAAAAGAAGCAGGTGGCTCAAGATTTTTCAGAGCTTATGACAGTTGGGAAGAAAGCCTTCGTGATCATAGCGAACTTTTCCTTAACTCGGAAAGATATCAAGTTTTCATAGGCTTGAGAGATTATAAAAAAGCTTGCAACTATGTATATTCTACGGGATACGCCACATCTTCGGGATATCCTAACGAACTCATCGGCACTATAGAATCCCACAATTTAACTATTTTTGATACTATCGCAAAAGAAATATTGAAGGCACGAGAGCTTGCAGCTTCCATAATGCCTACATCTGTTTCAATAAATGCTTCAAAAATCACATTGGGACTGGGATCCACATACACTTTGAAAGCAACAGTTCAGCCCTCGGATGCCAACGATTCCATTACATGGACAACAAACAAAGCGGGAATAACCGTAACAGAAGGAGTTGTTTATGCCGACGCGGTGGGAACTTCAAATGTACTTGCCGAAACGATAAACGGCATGGGCGTTGAATGTGTGGTAACGGTTCTGAAAGACTTTGATTTCATATTAGTAGGGTCTGTACTTTCGAAATATACGGGCAACTCAAAAATCGTTACCGTTCCCGAAGGAGTTTCAACGCTCAACTCCGGGTCTTTTAAAAACAACAAGTCAATATCGGAAATTATAATCCCGTCCAACGTGAAAACCATCTCCGATTCAGCTTTTTCCGGCTGTAACGAATCTATGGTAATTTGCGGATACGAAGGGACATACGCAGAAGAATATGCAAAGAAAAATAATTTTTCTTTCAAGTCCATAACTAACATTTTGTTTGACGCGGCAAATCATTTTGCCACAGACGTTTCATCGAAAACAACGGTACAAGAGATTATTGCAAGTTTGGGAAAAGACGTTAGTATAACCGATATATATAATGAAACGATGGACAAAAATTCCATTAATTATGTAGGCACAGGTTGCACAATTTCTTTCCAAGGCGAAGATTATGTTATAGCGGTTAAAGGAGATGTAAACGGCGACGGCATTATTTCATCCTCCGATCACCAAATTCTTGCAAGATACTTTAAAAAGCTAAAGAATCTAACAGGAGAATATTACGAAGCCGCTGACGTAAACGGTGATGGAAAAATCAACGCAACAGATTATTTAAAAATCAAACAAGCATTCCAAACAGGAAACAGATATGTTTCTTGATGATCTAAAAATTCAATAAAAAATAGAATACTGTTTCCAATATGAAAAAGACATAAAAACCATATTGGAAACAGTATTTTGCATAATTCATTATTTAATTATCGGTGGCGTCTCTCTGACATAAGATTTTACAAAAATTCACCTTTGAGGATAATTTTTTCGAATAGAATTAACTTCACGTTGACCCTTTGCGGTACACAGAAAAATCCCGGCTAAAAGCGATGCAAGTGCATATCCCCTATGCCCAAAAGTACATTCTCCATCGGAATTACATTCGCACAATCCGCTTTTCATCAGCTTGAACAATATATTTTCCACTGTCTCTACCGGCAACCCCGTAGACGAGGAAATAGATACTTCGGTAGTGCCTACACTAAAATCAAGTGATGAGATCACCTTCATCGTACTTTCGTCTCCCACAATGTCCAAAACAGCTCTCACTTCTGAAAGATCCATGGAAAGCAACTTCTGAATCGTTTTCTCACCTTTTATGACAAATGCAATCCCTTCTTCGGTGCAAACACTTATGCCGTCGTAACATTGATGAGCCGATCCGGTTCTCATAGAATCATCTGTGCTTTTAGCGCAAGCATACATACCATCAAACGATGCATTGACAACTCCGGATTCCTTTGCATACTCGCCAAGCGATTCCGTGAAAATTTGTTTTCTCGCCTCAAACGGCATTTCCAAAAGCGCATCCACACTCACTCCGAGAAGCTGACAAAGCGCAGGCAGCATCATAATATCGGGAAGGCTTTCTCCTTTTTCCCATTTTGAAATTGCTTGACTTGTAATTCCCAATTTTTCCCCAAGTTCCGCTTGAGTCATTGATCTCGCTTTTCTAAGTTCTTGTATTTTTTCAGATATTGGCCTGTTCATAACTTCAATTTCCTTTCATTTTTTCTGAAAGCTTTCATGACATTATAATACACTATCCGGATGTTTAATTCAATAAATTATTTGTTGAATGTATATCAACCATTGGTTGATATACAAATTGCTGTTTTCGATATTGCTTCCATATCGAAAACAGCAATTATTTATTGTGCATTTATTGAATCAATCATTTCTCTCGCAATCTTAAGGGCTTCTTTTGCCGCGTCCGTTGGATTCAGATCCTTGGAAATTGTTTTATCTCTGGAAACAAGCTCAACAGCGCCCCTTTCAAGTGTGCGAGGACTTACATTTATGCGGAGAGGAACACCCAAAAGGTCAGCGTCAGAAAACATAACGCCCGCGCTGATGTTTCTATCGTCGTAAATAACTTCCACTCCGATGTTTTTCAGTTCTTCGTACAGCTTATCGGCAGTCTCTTTAACAGCGGGATTATCAGCTCTTATGGCGCAAAGATGAACTTGCCAAGGAGCGATTGTCATAGGCCAAATCGGTCCATATTTATCACGGCTGACTTGACAAACAGATGCAACAAGTCTGCCGACGCCAATTCCATAACAGCCCATAATGGGGTATTTAAGTTGTCCTTCGCTATCAATATACTGCATTCCCATGGATTCTGTATATTTTGTCCCCAATTGGAAAATATTTCCAACCTCAATGCCGCGGCTAATGGTAATGGAATGTTTTCCACAAACAGGACAAATGCCACCTTCTGTTGCTTTGGCAACACTTACGTACTCCACTTCTCCCACGTCACGAGCCATATTCATGCCTTTAAAGTGGTAATTTTCTTTATTTGCACCTGCCACAAAAGAATTGATCGTTTTAAGAGATTCGTCATAAACGACGGTTATATTTTTGGGGAGTCCCAATGGGCCGATAAATCCGGGGCAAACACCCATAGTTTCGTCTACAACAGCGGGATGAACTTCCGCACAGATGTGGTTTCTAAGCTTTGTTTCGTTAACCTCTAAATCTCCACGAAGGAAAACGATAACCAAAGAATCGTCTGCATTTCTTTGATAAAGCACCGCCTTGCAGGAATTTACGGCGGGGGCGCCAAGATAGTTGCACACATCCTCTATTGTTTTTTGATGAGGCGTATATACTTCTTCCAGGGGCTCTATCTCGGAAACTGAGTTTTCAACAATACAGTCTGCCGCTTCCATGTTAGATTTATATCCGCATTCAGGGCAAATTACAATGGTATCCTCCCCAATTTCGGTAAGAAGCATAAATTCATGAGAAATTCTTCCGCCCATCATTCCGGAGTCAGACTTTACGGCCACCACTTGAGGAACTCCGCAACGGGCAAATATTCTCTCATATGCATGATATGCAATGTCATAATATCTTTCAAGATCTTCAACAGATGTATGGAAAGAATACGCATCCTTCATGGTAAATTCACGTGTACGTATAAGTCCACCGCGAGAACGAGGCTCATCACGAAATTTGGTTTGAATTTGATATATCATAAAAGGATATTTTGTATAACTTTGCGCCGCATCTCTCGCCATATGTACAGCGGCTTCTTCATGCGTCATGCCCAAAACCATATCAATTCCGTTTCTGTCCTTGAAGCGGAGAAGACCCGAACCAATGCTTTCGTACCTGCCGGATTCGTTCCAAAGAGAAGCAGGCATTACAACAGGAAACATAACTTCCTGACCGTCAATCTTATCCATCTCTTCTCTCATTATATTTTCAATCTTTTTAGTAATACGTTTTGCAGGCATAAAAAGGGAAAAGACACCTGTGCCCACAGATTTAATATACCCGCCACGCACCATAAGCGCTTGGCTTTCAATAACACAATCAGAAGGAGCCTCTTTAAATCTTTCTCCCAACAATGCAGAAACTTTCATAAAACAAAATTCCTTTCCAAAATCTTACCGATAAATTATACCACACATTTTTTTAAAATGCAACACTTATTTTGCATCGGTAAAATTACTTTGCCGTTCTGCCGCTTTGATTCACAATTTCGCCCCGATCTCACTAAAAAAGGAACCGCAAACCCAAGGTCGCGGTTCATATACATATTTTAAAAAAGATAACACTGTATGGTAGATGTTTTATTCTGCTTTTTTTCTCCAAACGCCTTTAAGGTAAAAAGCCAATGAGAAAACCATCCCCACAGCCCAACCAATAGGCCAAGAGATCCAAACCCCTGTTTCTGACAAATACTTTGACAGCACAATTGAAAGGGCAACTCTCAAAATAAGATCCGTAAAGGTTGCGAAAGTAAAATAATTAACAGCTCCGGAGCCTCTCAAAACTCCATCGGTAACTAACTTTGTAGAGCACAATAAATAAAAAGGAGCAACGATCAACAAAAATTTCACGCCCGCATTCACTGCGTCGGACGTGGGAACGTCCATAAAACATTTCACAAAAAATTCCCCAAAAAACACAAACGAAAGTGAAAAAGTGGCGCAAATAATATATTGCAAAGCCAGTCCCCATTTGTATCCTTTTTTCACCCTGCCATACTGCAAGGCACCTACATTTTGAGCCGTATATGTAGACATTCCGTTCCCAATGGCAGTAAAGCTTGAAACTGCAATGTTATTTAATTTGATAGCCGCAGTAAACCCGGCGATAACAGCGGGACCAAAAGGATTTATCACCCCTTGAATTATTACATTTCCAACAGAAATAAAACTCTGCTGCATAATACTCGGTACGGAAACATTCATTATTCGTCTAAGAATGTTCCATGAAAAGAAATCACACCTTCCCTCTACTTTGAGCAATTTCAACTTTCGCCAAAGCACAGAGACAGCTAAAATGCAGCTAACACCTTGACATATAAGTGTGGCAAATGCCACGCCTTCCACTTCCATTCCAAATGCAGTTACAAAAAGAATGTCGGCAAAAATATTTGACACAGACGATGATGCGAGGAATATAAGCGGAGTTTTGGAATCTCCCAATGCGGAAAAGATTCCCGTCGCCACATTATAAAACAGCACAAACGGAATGCCTGCGGTATAAATGTTCAAATACTTAAGAGAATCATCAAAAATCATCTGCGGTGTTTGAATAGCTGAAAGTATAGACGGAGTAAAAATATACCCAAACGCAACAAGCAATGCACAAACGACGCCAAAAGCTACAAACGCCGTTGTTATTGAGGTTTTAACTTCTTTATACCTTTTACCGCCAAAAAGCTGTGACACCACAACGGAACATCCGATGTTACTGCCAAATGCTACCGCCGTATATAACAAGGTAATCTCCGAAGCATTACCAACCGCAGCCAGGGCGTTTTCGCCAATAAAACGACCCGCAATTATACTATCTGCAATATTATAAAGTTGTTGAAATACAACGCTCCCCAAAAGCGGCAAAGAATACAGCCACAGAGAACGGCGAGGTGGTCCCTCAACTAACCTTCTGTCCAAAATTTCAACCTCACATTTTTAAACGCCCCTCAAACGGGTGTTTGGTATATAAGGCAACACTACTTGCCTTAGTTCTTCAAGTTCTCCCGCGGAATACGCCGAAAGACCGTTTGACATAACATTTTCCGAAGGAACAAACATTTGAAGAAAATATTTTTCATCCCCGGAAAGCCATTTTCCAATTTCTAAAATGCTGTCTTTGTCATGAAACTCTTTTACAACGGTGGTGCGAAATTCAAAGTCTACCTTCCCTGACATTAAAAAAGCAGCACTTTTCTTAATGTCTTCCAAGCTAATATCCATTCCCGCGGTTTTATTATAAAGCCTTAATGAATTTTTAATGTCCATCGCCACATAATCCACAACTCCGGAAGATACAAGAGAAAAGAGTTTTTCGGGGAATGATCCGTTTGTATCTAACTTGACGGAATATCCCTCACTTTTCACTTTTTCTAAAAATCCTTTAACATCGTGCATTAGCGGCTCGCCACCTGTAAGACAAATGGAATCTAAAAGCCCTTTTCGCTTTTTTAAAAAGGTTAAAACGTCTTCTTCACTAATTTTTTCTCCCTCTCCCAAAACAATGGATGTATTATGACAAAAGGGGCAACGAAAGTTGCACCCTTTTGTAAAAACAGTAACACAAAGTTTGGTTGGATAATCGAGGGTAGAAAGTTTTCTTATCCCGCTTATTATCATAAGTCACAAGGAGCTATAGTGTTGCGATAGAATTCGCAATACCAAACATTTCCGTCCTCTTTCTTGGTTTTGTAAAGCTTTTCTTCGGAAAGTTCGGGAATATCTTTTATTTTTCCTTTAGCAAAAGCTTTAATTCGCTGTTCCGCAGTAACGCAACGAGAAAGCATACCGCCAACACGTGTTTCAATGATCTCAAATCCGAACGGCTTGTTTCTTCCGTACCAAAGTGCTCTCCAAACCTTAATAAGGTTTTCTGCGCCTTTTCTCATGGCTGTTGCATACTCAACTGCCAATTTTGCTTTTTCCATATCTTTTTCACGAACAGCCGCAGGAGCAGTTTCGCGCCACAAAGCTTTGTAGTAAAGGAACTGAGCCAAAGCAGAATACTGCGTCATAACATCAGCGAGTGCAGGACTCTCTTCTGCGTATTTTTTGTATTTTTCTGCCAAACCTGCGTATGTGGAAGGAAGATCAAAATCTTCAAAATCCTTTTCAAAAATAAGGAGCAACGGGTCTTCATAGAGAAAACTCTTCATAAGATAACCGCTAAACGCACGTTTGCCTGTTTTGAGCATGGGAGTTTGAAGATCTGTCATCCCCAAGAAAGCGTCTGCGTTTTCGCCTGTACATTCTGCAAAACGCTGTTTTGTATGATCATAATCGTATTTTCCCGTGTATCCAAATTCGGCATAAACCTGAAGTCCATATAGAATAGAAAGAGCGGATGTCTCTGCTCCGTTGTCACCCCACGCGGTAGCAAACACTTCTTTTATTCCCTTTTTAATGCATTGTGTAAGCGCGGGAACGGTTGTTCTCATTGTTATTCCGTAGTCTGCCGCTGCACCCTTCCACGACCAAATACCGCCAGCGAAAATAGTATTTGTGGGGAACGATTGGTGAAGATCGATCATATGGGAAATAAGCTTTTCATTGTCATTGTAGTAATCCCAATATACCTGTTCAACATCGGAGGGAATGCCCTTTATAATCTCTTCGGGAATTGTTTTTGTATCCGTATAATAGTCATTGAAAGCGGCTCTGAAATGCATATCGCTCCACATCATAGCCTTCAGTTTATGCTTCTTAACGATTTCAAGCACACGTTTCATATGACGAGCCATAACCTCGTGGCGGGGTTGTTCGCCGTGAATCCTTCTGTGAACCCCCTGCGCCAAATCGTGCGCTTCGTCCATGCCGATATGAATGCGCTTGGTGCGGAACGGCTTGGATGCGGCGACTATCATCTTTTCAATAAATTCATATGATTTTTCTTCGTCAACCAAAATCGTACATGAGCTGTTACGAATATCTTTATATACATCCCATTGGAACGCTCTTTCAAGGTGAGAAAGCGTTTGCATACAAGGAATCGCTTCAATACCCAAAGCATAAGCATAATCATCAATTTCTTTAAGTTCTTCAAAGGAATATCTTCCTCTCAAGTAACCAAAATATGGCTCACCTTCAACCTCGTATGTGTCCTCTGTGTAAAGCATACATAAGTTGAGACCCATAAGTGCCATTTTGCGAAGGAAATATTTTACTGTGTCTAAGGTGAGAACCGCGTTTCTGGAGCAATCGATCATAACACCGTTTTTATTGAATGCATTTTTCTCTTCGATGGAAAAATCACCTTCTTTGGAAACGATGTAAGAAAGTCCTCTGAAAAATTCGGATTTTTGAGAATATATAATCTCCGCTTTGCCATTTTTCTTTGAAACTTTAAGGCAGTCTCCTTTTTTGCAAACTACCTCCATGCCGTCCTTTGAATTTTTAATTTTTAAGTCTTTAAGGATTATTCTTATGCCGGCATATAATCCTTTGGTATCGCCTGTGAAATAAAGCTTCATGTCGTTCCTCCATATTTTTTAACGCAAAATCGTCTCTATATAATGCGTTTAATGATATGTTCATTTTTACAGAGTATATCATATTTTTTTTGCTTTTTCAATAGGGTAACAAACTTTTTTATAAAAACTCTAACTTAACGTGTGTTATAAACCCCACCAATGAATAAGGGGACACAAAAATGGTTTTTGTGTCCCACATTTCAGTAAAGATCTTTTGCCTAATTGTTTGCATTTTACAGAATCCGCCCTTCTCATCGAGTATTGTGCATCAATTGTATTGATGAGACGACGAAAGCGCTCACCGCAGGTGTTCACGTTCCACCGAATCCGCCCTTCCCATCGAGTATTGTGCATCAATTGTATTGATGAGACGACGAAAGCGCTCACCGCAGGTGTTCACGTTCCACCGTGATTTTAACCGTTGCGACATCAACATTATATTTAACGATGACCCTTATCTCATATTCATCGTTATTAGGTGAAATTTTGGAAACAACGACTTCGTCTTCCTTTTCATCCATATCAAGCATACCCGAATACGAAAACCCTTCTTCACCCGTTAGATAATCGATATATGTTTCTGCATCCTCAAAAGCATTTTCAACTTCCTTGTAGGAATAAGAGATAGACTGAACAGCGTTTGTCATTTCAACTTTTTTAGTATTAACCTTCCTGTCTCCCACCACTTTAGTGTAAGAAACGACCGTATCATCTTCGTTAAGCTCGTAATAATCAGGTGACTTCACCAATTTACAAGCACAAGCCAAAACGGAAATAACCAAAGTCAAAAGCATTATGGCAATTCTTTTCTTCAAATTTCCCCTCCTCAAGGCTGGCAAAAGGCGCATTAGCTCTCTTGCATATGTTTAGGCTTTTATTTTTTTGAATAACCAAAAGGATAAATCAATTTATCAAAATTATATGTTCCGTCATTATTAACTTCGTAAATATCAACAGGAAGTTTTCCGCCGGGCGTCATTCCGCCGAACACGCATTCCACCGCAACGACAACATTTACACCATACGCTTTCGTTGTTGCAAGATCTGCCGCAGCCTCTTTAGACATTCCTTTTGCGCAATATGAAACAAGAAGCGCATCTGCATCCGTATAAAGAGCCGCATCATAGGGCAAATATGAGCTGATAACAATTATCTTTTTCCCTGTTTCCTTGCAGTATTTGCAAACCGAAAGCGGCAAAGATACGTACGCCTTGTCAGCGGCAACGGGAGCTTCCGACTCTGTTACAATTACAACGTAATCCGCGCCGTCAATTTTGGCTTTAAGTCCATCGGACGCAACAGATTCACTTCCGTATGCATATGTATCGTAATCAAATTTTGAAATTTTGCCCTCGGAAATAAGACGCTTCACGGCAAACTCAAAAGAAGTAACCTTGTTGGAAAACTGTGATACATAAAGCACTTTTTTGTCTCCGGAAAGATCAAGCGGCAAAACTCCCTTGTTTTCCAAAAGCGTAATCCCGTCTGCTGTTATCTTTCTTTCCAAAGCTCTGTGAGCTTCGCACCCCACAACGGATTTTGCATAACTTATCTTTTCTTCTAAGGATTTTTCCTCCTCGTCAAAAAGTCCCATGTCTATCTTAAGATCAAGAACGCGCTTTGTGGATTCATTTATTCTGTCCATGGAAAGCTCACCGGATTTAACCGCATTTGTGAGCGCGGTAAACACGTCAGCCAATTTATATTCATCCTCAACGCTTCTCAAGGTGATGAACATGAGAAGGATGTCAACGCCTGCGTTAATGGCTTTTATTAAGGATGGATGTGATCCGATATGGGTAGAAATAGCCTGCATTTGCATTGAATCTGTAATAACGACACCTTCATACCCCAGCTTTTCTCTAAGCAGATCTGTAAGTATGGTTTTAGAAAGAGTTGCGGGAGCAATCATTTCCTCCCCGGTCTGTTTGGAAACATAGCTTTCCTTGGCAATAAGCGGGAACTGCATATGCGCTGTCATGTAAAGCTTAATACCCGCTTTTGACGTTGCAATGAACGGAATAAGCTCCGCTTCCATAAGATCGTCGAGCGTTTTATTGACAGTAGGAAGCCCGATGTGGGAATCCACGTTTGTGTCACCATGTCCGGGAAAATGTTTGCCTGTGGCGGCAACCCCCGCCGCCTGCATTCCAAGCGCCATTTTCACACCGTAATCAGCGGCATAATCATGCCTTGATGCAAAAGAACGAAGATTAACCGCAGGGTTTGCAGGATTATTATTCACGTCAAGATCGGGTGCAAAATCGCAGTTAATCCCAACAGCCTTAAGCTCTGTTCCAATTATGTATCCGTTTGTATATGCATTTTCAGGGTCACCTGTTGCGCCAATACACATATTGCCCGGCATTGAACATCCATCGTTCATGCGAACGACTCTTCCGCCCTCTTGGTCTACTCCAACAAGCATAGGGATCCCGTTTACAACAGAATTTTTGAGATTGTGATTAAATCTTACGATCT
This sequence comes from uncultured Oscillospiraceae bacterium, assembly GCA_964509125.1. Classification (GTDB taxonomy): domain Bacteria; phylum Bacillota; class Clostridia; order Oscillospirales; family CAG-382; genus SIG653. The sequence continues at coordinate 16,226 of CAZDVZ010000029.1, forward strand.
GCTCAATATCCGCAAAATTTTCCGCAAATAAAATCACGTTTCCCAAACCGTATTTTGCAATGATCTCCCCAACCTCCGGTGAAAACACCTGATGATCATTTTGACCTGCATCTTCACGGTTTTTCCATCTCCGAAAATCAAGCATAAACATTTGACCCAATTTTTCTTCCAATGTCATAACAGACATAAGATTTTCCGAAGTTATGGGTTTACCTTCAAGTCTTTTAACGATGTTTTTCATAAAATCCTCCAATTAGCCTGCGTTTGCAAGTATTTTGTTTCTAAGTCCACCAATGTCGCCTTCATATACCAAGTTAAGCTCCGATATCCCCTGAAAATCCACAGGTCTAAACAGAGACGGATGCTTTGAAATTGGTAAAGCGCCTGTTTTCTTTAAGGTATCCGCAACAAATTCAGAGCAGAAATATTTGTTCTTTCTTGCCCGCTCTATACCGAACCAACAAAGAAAAATACCAAGATAACTGTATTTATAAGAAGCATGATCGGCATACATCTTCATTACTTCTTCGTATGTATTTTCATATATCTCCACGGTCACATCAACGTAATACAAAGCGCACGGAATTTTTGGATCTTTTCCCAAAAATCCTCTGTCTATCTTTTCGTTCATAAAACAAACGGGAACAGGAAGAGGAACATATTTTCTTGCAAAGCTGTAAAGCTGCATACAATCTTCGGAAAATCCCAATGACGCATGAGTATATCCCGCCTTTGTAAAGATACGAATAGCCCTTGAAAGCATACTGTTCGACCTAATAAGCAGCACATATATTCTTTTATTCATAGCGATCACCCACGTGTTTGACCGTTGCCCGTAACTACATATTTCAATGTTGTCATTTCTGAAAGTCCCATGGGGCCTCTTGCGTGAAGTCGTTGAGTGGAAATACCAATCTCGGCTCCGAATCCAAATTCTTCGCCATCGGTAAATCTTGTGGAAGCATTAACATAAACCGCCGCAGAATCCACATTGGCAGTGAAATATTCAGCCGCATCTGTGTTTTTTGTTACAATCGCTTCGCTGTGACCTGTACTATGGGCATTAATATGTTCCACAGCCTCTTTGTATCCTTCAACCACTTTGAGAGACATTATATAATCGTCGTATTCCGTGAAAAAATCTTCTTCCGTAGCAGATTTGCCACCTATGATACTAACTGTTTCGGGACAGCCTCTAAGCTCTGTTCCTTCAAGTGTTTTTTTAACAACGGGAAGAAAAGTTTCTGCGATATCTCTGTCAACCAAAAGGTTTTCCGCCGCATTGCACACAGACGGGCGCTGCATTTTTGCATTTTTAACTATCTTTGCCGCCATTTCAAGATCAGCAGTCTTTTCCACATAAACGTGACAGTTTCCTGCGCCCGTTTCGATAACAGGAACGGTTGCGTTGTCAACTACGGAACGAATTAAGCCTTTTCCCCCTCTTGGAATGAGAAGATCAACATACCCCGAAAGTGTCATAAGCTCTGTTGCCGTCTCCCTTGACGTGTCGTCCGGCGTTTGAATTATGTCGCCGGAAAATCCCGCATTTTCCAACCCATGCCTTAAAGAAGATATCATTGCCGTATTGGAACAAAACGCTTCTTTTCCTCCTCTTAAAAACACAGTGTTTCCGCTTTTAACGCAAAGACAAACCGCATCTGCTGTAACATTTGGACGAGATTCATATATTATGGCAATATTTCCAAGAGGTACCCTGGTTTTCCTTATCATAAGTCCGTTTGGACGCGTCCAAACTTCACCTGCACCTAAGGGGTCGGGAAGCAACGCCACCTTTCGCATGGCATCTGCTATAGCTTTGATCCTCCGGGAATTGAGCATAAGCCTATCCACCATAGCCTCTTTTATTCCGTTATCTTTTGCCTTTTCAATATCTTTTGCATTTGCTTCAAGTATAATTTTTTCGTCCGCTTCAAGACGGTCTGCCATGGCTAAAAGCGCATTATTCCTCGCCTCTCCCGTGGAAACCGCCAAAGATTTACCGGCTTTTTTTGCTAATACGCATTTATTTATCAAGCTTTCCCTTATATTGTTCATCTTTTCCTCCGGAATTTAAGAAATTAATACCATAAACTGTTCCACCAACGTGTAAACATTTGTATATGGATTCATACTCTCGATGGAGCTATATATTTTTTATTGATTTCTTTATATTTTTGTTCCAACCCAATTGCCTTTTAAACGCTGCCGTTTAATATTATTTCCCTTCGTTCTTTTCTTTCGTCCCTTTACGTATTTCTAATCAAAATATGCCGGCGATCTCTCATAAGTTTCCCTTCCGGTCAAATTATTCTCCACATATCCAAAATGCATAATAAGCCACGTTTCAAAAAATGATTGGAGACAAGTAAGTTTAGATTCAAAGCAGACGCCTCCGCACGATCTATAACATTTTGAACAATATCAGCATATGTTCCCCTCCTAATACCAGCCACCGTTTACAGATAAAACCGTGCCCGTGATATAGCTTGCTTTTTCAGATGCCAAATATAACACCGCTTCCGAAATTTCCTCCGCCGTGCCTATTCTTGAAAGGGGAACTTCTTCTTTTATGCTGTTAACGGCATCTTCCGAAAAATGAGCAGTCATGGGGGTTGCAATAAATCCCGGTGAAACGCAGTTCACTCTTACACCGCTTGGGCCAACTTCTTTCGCCAAAGCTTTAGTAAGCCCTATTAACCCCGCTTTCGTAACAGAATAATCCACTTCACACGAAAATCCCATTTCTCCGCATATAGATGCGTTCATAATAATGCTTCCGCTTTTTTTATTGAGCATATGAGGCAAAAACGCCCTGGAACAATTCACGGCTCCAAATAAATTCGTTTTATAAAGTCGATCCGTTTCTTCCTCCGACGCTAAATGAAACAAGCCAAAATATTCAATTCCGCTGTTGCACACCAAAACATCAACGAATCCAAGTTCTTCCTCGATGCGCGCCTTCATTTTCAACACCTGTGACATATCACCTACGTCACATTGATATATACCGGTTTTTCCTCCACCCGTAACGGAAGAAGCCGCTTTTTCTGCGCCGTCACGGTTGGTGAAATAGTTAACCGCCACGTTATAGCCTTCTTTTCCAAAAGCGGAAACGATTGCACTTCCTATTCCGCCCGAACCGCCTGTTACCAAAACTGTTTTTCTCATAATGCCACCGACATGATGATTGGAATGACCATAGGTCTGCGCTTTGTCTGCTTAAAGATAAATCCGGCGATCTCTCCTCTAACCTTTGACTTTATGGTGGAATAATCACAGTATCCTTTTTCCAAACAACGCTCTATGACTTCCGACGCAAGTCCGTTCAGCCTTTCTGTAATCTCTTCTGCTTCACCAACATAGGCAAATCCTCGTGATATGGTTTCGGGGCCTGCAAGTATGGTGGAAAACTCAGAGTCAACCGTTGCGGTGATAATTACAACTCCGTCTTCGGACAATTTGGTACGCTCTTTCAAAACTCCGCTTCCCAAATCACCAAATCCGGCTCCGTCAACGTAGAGCACGCCGTTGGGAATGTTGCCTCGTTTTTTCATTCCTGTAGAGGACAACTCTATAATATGTCCCTGTTCGGGAATGAAAATATTTTCTTCCGCCATTCCAAGCTCTTTTGCCAGTTCCATATGGCGTATCAAATGCTTATATTCCCCGTGTATCGGAACAAAATACTTGGGCTGAGTTAATCTGTGCATGATCTTCAGTTCCTCACGGCTTGCGTGTCCTGAAACGTGAACATCCGAAACCGCATCATCGTTAAGCACAGTAACCCCTCTCTTGAGAAGCTCGTTTGTTATGTTGGAAATAAACTTTTCGTTACCCGGTATGGGGGAAGACGAAAGCACAACCAAGTCATCTTTTCCCAATTTTATCTGACCATGCTCTCCGTACGCCATTCGATAAAGCGCGCTCATGGGTTCACCTTGGCTTCCGGTTGTGATGATGGTAAGCTGATTCATGTTATACAGCTTCATCTCGTGAACATCTATCAAAATATCCTCCGGAATAGTCATATAACCAAGCCTTGATGCGGCATTTATCACGTTAAGCATACTTCTGCCCGTAATAACAACTTTTCGTCCGAACTTTGCAGATACATCAATTATCTGCTGAACTCTGTGAACATTGGAAGAAAACGTAGCAATGATCACTCTCTTATCCGTATTAAACATTATACGCTCAAGAGACGCGCCAACAATACGTTCAGACTGTGTGAACCCCGTCCTCTCCACATTGGTGGAATCGCAAAGCAACACATCCAAGCCTTCACTTCCGATTTCTGCAAAGCGAGCCAAGTCCATGGGTTCTCCGTCAATGGGCGTAAGATCGATCTTGAAGTCACCCGTCACCAAAGCATTTCCGGCAGGAGTGAATATATGAAGTGCACAAGAATCCGCTATAGAATGGTTTACATGTACAAATTCAACAGCAAAATTTCCGTCCTCAACCACATCTCCGGCGGCAACCTCTACAAGGTCGCACACGTCTCTCATGTTATGTTCTATGAGTTTGTTTTCCAAAATTCCCAAAGTAAGCCTCGTTGCATACACGGGAACATTGATCCGCTTTAAGAAAAACGGTATTGCGCCTATATGGTCTTCATGACCATGTGTAACAAAAATACCTCTGACTTTTTCCATACACCCTTCAAGATATGAAATGTCAGGAATAACAAAATCTATCCCCGGCGTATCTTCTTCGGCAAAAGATATGCCGCAATCCACAACAATTATATCGTCTCCGCATTCAAATACGGTTATATTCCTTCCGATCCCGTCAACACCACCAAGTGGTATTATTTTCAATTTACTTTTTTTAGCCTTAGCCATAATCCTTTTATATCATCTCCTTATATTTCTTTATGTATTTTTGCTGTCATATACATTATACGCAAAAAGCATATATTCCTATTCTGTTTTCAAGTAATTTTTTGACAGCACAACTCATTCAACAAATTTATTCCATGTTATACACATACTCGTCTTGATTATACCATATAAACCGCATTTTGTCAAGCACGCAAAAATGCAAAGGCCCGCCTCGTATGCTCTTTAAATTCGCACATGAGGCGGGTCTTCGTTTGTTATAATTTATATGCTGCGGAGTGTGGTTTTGACAGCGCTATATTCCAATAACAGAGTCTATAGGTAAAGACATTACAATTCCTTTCGCCTCACTATTAACGCCACACTTTTCGCTTATGCTTCGCATAATATTAATTTTGTTTTCACTTTCCGAGAGAATTAGCACGATTTCCTTTTCTTCCTGCACGCTAAGTCCCCAAAAGCCGGTTACTTCTTCATTGCTGATTCGATGGCTGTGTATAACAGTACCGCCTTTTGCTCCCGCACCCTTAGCAGCCTCCATTACATCACCGCTGAATCCTCTGTTTACAATCGCTGCTATCAGCGCATTTTTTGTTTCTGCCATAATATTTTCATCCTTTCCGTCTGAACTATAAGCATTTTCCTCCCCGTTCTGAGTTAACATACGAAGAATGAGATTGTTTGCCCCGTTAAGTGGAATTGTAAACGCAATACCGCTGTTTACTGTATCAAGATGCAATTCCGAGTGCAGTTTTCCAAGCATAACTCCGGAAAATTGCTTTGGAACAACACATACAAGTACGCATTTATCAATGCTTCCAAGTCCCAACATATCCATAATTTCGCTGGATGCCGTTCCCACGGCATTAAAACGATACTGCAAAGGCAATGCGCTTTTCTTAAACATCCCCACCGCCTTTTCAGCAAGCTTTGGTGTTGCTATTACAGTAAGTAGCTGAAAAGATAATTTCTTTTTATTATCATCCATTTGTTTCACCCTCCTCAAGATCAACGATGATATCACCGTCATCGTGAAGCACAGGAATTTGTTCTGCGCTCTTTTGCTGTTTATTCATTTTGAATTTATACACAAGCCCCATAAGCTGAATTGCAATTAGTGGTGTTAGTGCAACAAGCGCCACAACGCCAAAAGCATCGGTCATTATATTACCGCCGCCGGCCTGACATGCCCCAATGCTAAGGGGCAAAAGAAATGTTGAGGTCATAGGCCCGCTGGCAACGCCACCGGAGTCAAACGCGATACCAACAAATATGTCGGGTACAAATCTTGACAATATCAATGCAATAATATATCCCGGAATGATGATCCATTGTATGGATATACCCGTAATAACTCTAACCATAGCAAGTCCCACGCTGATAGCAACACCGATGGACATACAACGATTCATAGCCCGAACGGAAATGGCACCGTCTGTAACATTTTCAACCTGATGATTAAGAACCTGTATGGCAGGCTCCGCTTTTACAATGTAGTAACCAATAAGCATTCCGATAGGTACAAGTATCCAGTTATATGAAAGAGACGCAAGCTCTTTTCCGAGGGAAGACCCCACCGGAGCGAAGCCCACATCAACCCCGCAAAGGAAAAGCACCAGTCCAAAATATGTGTAAACAAGTCCCACGCCAATACGCTTTACCTGACGTTTTTGGTAACGGCGGGTAACTAATTGAAAGATCACAAACACGGCAACAATGGGAAGAAGCGACACAAGAACTTCCTTTGCATAAGTCGGAATACCCTTTGCAAACACTCTGATGACATCCTGTGTTGTGACAACCGATTCCACATCTGTTTGGGAGTATACCGCTTCGGTAGGCCGGAAAAAGCAACCCAAAATCAAAACGGCAAGGATCGGTCCCACGCTGGAAAGCGCAACCAAACCGAAGCTGTCACTTGCAGAGTTTTTATCGCTTCGTACAGAGGCAAGACCAACACCCAACGCCATTATAAACGGGACGGTCATCGGTCCGGTTGTAACGCCTCCCGCATCGAAGGCTACTGCAAGGAAATCCTTAGGCGCAAAAAAGGAAATTAAAATCAGAGCTGCATAAAGAAAAATAAGCATACCTGACAAACTGATCTTATATCGAATACGAATAATTGCCAACGCGAGAAAAATTCCTACGCCAACCGCAACGGTTAAAATCAACACTTCATTTGAAATAGACGGAACTTGTTCGGCAAGCACCTGCAGATCAGGCTCGGATATTGTGATAATAGCGCCCATAATAAAGCCGATCAACAATACCATTCCTAATTTTTTTGTTTTGGATATCTGAACACCGATACCCTCTCCAAGGGGTGTCATTGCAATCTCCGCACCAAGCTGAAAAAAACCCATTCCGAAGATCAGCATAACTGCGCCCACAAGAAACATAACAAAGCTTCCCAGTTCCACGGGCACCAGAAACACACTGATAAGCAGCACGATTCCGGTTATGGGAAGAACCGCGGAAAGAGATTCCATTGTTTTGGCTTTTAGTTTCGGATTCAAATTCTCACCTTCCTTTCATAATCAATTAATTTTAATGAGTATGGGGAAAAACAACCACATTTCAATTATGCAAATCGTGTTTTCCCAAAAAAATTATTTCCTATATTATACTAAATTGAGCGCACACTGTCAAGATCTTTTATTAAAACTTTGGAACAATCGACATAATTATCTTAATTTCACTAATTTCACTTTTTTCAAAAAAAGCAAAAAAATGTATTGACAAATCATTTTTCGTGTGATATAATAGCTTGCGGTTTGAGAGCCAAACTAAAAATAGATTGTGGAGAAGTCGCCTAGCCTGGTCGAGGGCGCACGATTGGAAATCG
>CAZDVZ010000030.1:0-23753 GCA_964509125.1 uncultured Oscillospiraceae bacterium
GGGTTCCCACACAGCGGTATTTATTATATCACATCTTTTTCCATTTTGCAATACCTTTTTTAAAAAAAATAAAAAAAGTTTTATCAGTTTTTTTGCCTGTGAATTTCTGATTTAAATACCACCGTTGGATTCACTTAGGTTAACAAATTTTAAAAAACATAGTTAATTCTATTGACATTTTAGAGGGTGTGTGATAAAATCGTTATTATCTAAAAGTGTAAGTGGGTGAAAGTGTAGGGTATGATAGAATATTTCAAAAACTTAATACAAAGGCTCAGTTTTATTGAGATAAAAGATGTTATAGACATACTCATTGTTGCGATTATTTTTTCATATGCAATAAAGTTTCTTCGTGACAGAAGAGCGACTAAATTAGTCGGCGGTATGGCACTTGTACTTTTACTCATACTTATAGGAAGCATATTTGAGTTGAGCTTGCTTAACTTTATTTTGTCAAATATTTCTCAAGTCGGTCTTGTTGCAATAATTGTGGTTTTTCAGCCGGAGCTTAGAAGCGCGTTGGAAAAAATGGGGCGTGGCGCCGGCAAATTTGGAACCAAGTTGAAAGGCGGGAGCGAATCGGAGGTTGACGAGTTTATTGTTGATCTTGCAAGAACGGCGTGTGAGCTTTCCGCTTTGAAAACGGGTGCGCTTATCGTTATTGAAAGGGGAACAAATCTTGAAAATATGATAAAAGACGGAACTGTTGTGGACGCGAAAGTTTCTCCCCGTCTTTTGGGAAATATTTTTTATAACAAAGCTCCTCTTCATGACGGTGCTGTAATAATTCGGGATTTTAGAGTATATATGGCGGGGTGTGTTCTTCCTTTGTCAGAAGAAAACGAAGCTTTAAAAAATTTGGGCACAAGACACAGAGCGGGAGTTGGAATGTCCGAAAAAAGCGATGCTGTTGTTATAATTGTATCAGAAGAAACGGGAATAATATCAATAGCTATTGACGGTAATTTGAAACGAGGTTTTACTGAAAAAAGCTTTGTTGAGCACATAAAATCGGTTTTGATTCGAGAAGAAAACGGGAAGCATGGAAACAAAGTCGAAAGTGGTTTTTTGGGCAGCATAAAGGGTTTTTTCAACGGTGATAAAAAAGATTGACAGGGGGAAAAGTATGGAAGAAAAAAACAAAATTGAAATTGAAGACTCCCAAAATGCCGATGGATCATCCGGTGAAAATGCCGTACGAAACGAAGATAGTAAAAAACGCAAACGCTCTCGCGCTATTGGTACGTTTGTTTTGTCGCTTTTAGCGTCGATTGTTTTGTGGATTGTGGCAGTTGATTATGAAGTAACGGATTATGAAAAAACATTTACAAATATAAATGTGCAAGTGAAGGGAAAAACGGAGCTTTTGGGTGAAAAAGGGATGCAAGTAGAAACTGATGATTCTTTTAGGCTTGATGTAACCGTTAGCGGTAAAAGGAGTCAACTTTCTCTTTTGGATTCTTCAAGTTTTACTGCGTATATCGATGTGTCCTCCATAGAAAAAGAGGGAAGTTCTCAGTTGAAGTTGGAAATAGAACCTATAAACGGCATTGAAATTGTCAGTCAATCAAGTTCTTATCTGTGGGTTAAGGCAGAAAAAAGAATAACACAGACGTTCAATCTAAATGCTTTGATGGGCACAGTTCAGCTTGAGAACGGGGTTGAGTATGAGCTTCGCTCCAGCGTTAAAGAAGTTTCCGTAACAGGTTCGGAAAGTTTGCTTCGCAATGTGGAAAATGTCGTAGCTTATGTGAATCCCGAACCGAAAAACGTAACCGAATCATTCAGCAGCAGGTGCAAAATTATTATAGAATCCGAAGGGGAGATAGATTCATCTCTTTTAACTGTAACGCCGGAATATTGTGACATAGATGTGGTGCTTACGAAAGAAAAATCCGTGCCCGTTCATTTTAATGTGGAAGGGGTTGAAGATATAGATTACGGTGCTTCTTTCAGTTTTCAAGATGATAAAAAAGAAAGAAAGTTGCTTGTTTCGGGTGAGCCGAAGATAATTGATTCTTTAGATGAGATTTTGGTTAATATTCCGTATGAGAAAATTGTGAATCGCATAGAAAGTCTTGATTCGGGAAAAGAAAATTTTACTATTGAAGGTATTGTCGAGTATCCCGAAGGTGTTGAATCCGTAGATGGAATATTAGTTTTGGAAGTAAACGTCAATGTGGAAAAACGAGAAATTGCCGTGAGTGGAAACAAGGTTTCCATAGACGGTGTGCCGGAAGATTTTTTTGCACAGGCGAATGACGTTGTTATTTCCGTTTGGGGGCTTTCTGAAGAGCTTGACAACATAACTTTGTTGGACGATATTACAATTTCTGTTGATGTTTCCGAAAAAAAGCTTGAAGAGGGATCTATAAATGTTTCGGGAACGGTTTACATACAAAGTTCTGCGTGTATTATGTATAAAAAAGAATGTGAAGTCACATTAAGTATCGCTTTTCGTTCTCCTGCATCCGTTTTAAATCGCGGTGCTTTTTGAAAATTCATCTAAAAAACAGTGAAGGGCAAGATAAAGTTTCTTGCTGGAGGAAAAAGATTTGTATACAAAAAAATGGACAGTAAATAAGACAGATGAAGCTAAAGTTCAAAGCTTGATGAATGAATTGAATATACCCGCTCTCGTTGCAAAAATTCTGGCGGCAAGAGGGGTTTGCGGAAAAGAAGACGGAGAAAAATATTTAAGCTGTGACCCCAAGGTTTTATATGATCCTTTTTTGCTTAAGGATATGGATAAAGCCGTTGAAAGAATACAAAAGGCTATCGATTGTAAGGAAAAAGTGTGTATATATGGAGATTATGATGTAGACGGTATAACTTCTACAATAATACTCTATAAGTTTCTTTCCGAACAGGGCGTGGAATGTACATATTTTATTCCCGAAAGAATACATGATGGATATGGACTCAGCGCGGGTGCGTTGGAACGACTTGCCAAAGAAGTGTCTCTCATCATCACCGTTGATACGGGAATTACCGCTGTGGAAGAAGCGAAGCTTGCAAAGAGCTTGGGCATAGATATGGTTATAACCGATCACCACCGATACGGAGACGAGATTCCCGACGCCGTTGCTGTTGTTAATCCTCACAGATCCGATTGCAGATATCCTTTTAAAAATTTGGCGGGCGTTGGCGTTGTATTTAAGCTTATTTGCGCTTTGTCGGGAGAAAACGGTACAGAAAAAGCACTCAAGCAATTTGGAGATATTGTTGCAATAGGAACTATAGCCGACGTTATGCCTATTATTGATGAAAATCGCTTTATATCCGCAAACGGACTGGAGATTTTAAAAAGCACCGGTAATATTGGTCTTAGAGCTTTGATGGAAGAGGCGGGAGTTTATAAAGACGGCGTTTTGGCAAAGAAACTTAATTCTACAATTGTGGGATATGTTATTGCACCTCGTATTAATGCCGCCGGCAGAATAACATCAGCTCACAGAGCCGCAGAACTGCTTCTTTCCGAAAACAAACAAGAGGCAAAGGAGATCGCATCGGAGCTTTGCGAGATAAACAAAAAAAGACAGGCTTTGGAAATGGAAATATTTTCCGAAGCGCTGTTACAAATAGAAGAAAAATGTAAAGGCGATAGAGTGTTGGTGCTTTGCTCCGATGGATGGCATCAAGGAGTCATTGGTGTTGTTGCATCCAAAATCACTGAAAAGTATTCTCTTCCTTCCATTCTGATATCCTTCGACGGAGATTTGGGTAAAGGATCGGGGAGAAGTATTAAAGGATTTAGCATAATGGATGCTTTAAAGGACAGCGAGGAGCATTTGGAGAAATTTGGAGGTCATGAGCTTGCAGCGGGACTTACCATAAATCGAGACAAGGTTGAAGATTTCCGACGTTCTATAAATGAATACGCAAAAAATAACATGAATGAAGAGATCACCATTCCTGTTGTTAATATAGATTGTGAGGTTTCTCTTTCCGAGCTTTCGCTTCGATCTGTGAAGGATCTCCAGCTTTTGGAGCCTTACGGATTGCAGAATCCTCAACCTATTTTTACAGCTAAAAATTTGGAGATCGTTGATATCGCTCCCATAAGCGAGGGAAAACATATTAAGTTTAAAGTTAAAGAAAAAGGAGCCAATAGCTTTTTTTACAGCGTTTTCTTCGGAATGCCGTATGACAGCTTTAGCTTTACTTCGGGAGATGTCTGCGATATTGTGTTTTCGGCTGAAATAAACGAACATTTTAAAACTCAGTCTGTACAGCTTTTTATAAAGCATGTAAGACCTGTCGAAGAGGATAATGACCACGTTTTGCAATCGGAAAAATATATATGCTCCCATGAAGATATGGTATATCCTCCTGAGTTTGTGCCTACGTTGGCAGATTTCAGAGCCGTTTTTAAATTTGTTAAAAGCGAATTTACTGTAGGTCATCCTCATAGAGTGTCTCTTACGTATTTAAGACGGCATATATTGAGAGAGGGCGGAGCATTTATTCCGCTTCCCGCCATAAAGGTAATACTTGAGGTGTTTGAAGAATATAATTTAGCCAAGTGCCAATTTTTGGGCGATGGCTTTGTTGCGGAAGTTACGATGCTTCCTTCCGGCGGGAGAAAAATTGATTTGGAACAATCTAAAGTCCTTGCAAAGGTGAAAGGCAATTAAAAGGCGAAAATGAGGCAATTTTTATGGAAGCAACTCTAAAAGCGTTAATGGATGCAATATCCGGCACTAATGTAAACGGAGAAAAGATAAAAAAAGCATATGAATATTCTGAAAGGATGCATGAAGGACAGTTTAGGGAGTCGGGAGATCCGTATATAATACATCCGCTTTCTGTGGCTATTATTTGTGCCGAGCTTAACATGGATACAGATTCCATTTGTGCCGCTTTGCTCCATGATGTTATAGAGGACTGTGCTGATAAAACGTGTTTACGCGAGCTGGAAAAGGAATTTGGAGCCGATGTGGCAATGATCGTTGATGGAATTACCAAGCTGGTAAATATCACTTTTGAAAACAAGCAAGACGAAAATTTGGAAAATTTGAGAAAAATGTTTTTTGCCATGTCAAAAGACGTTAGAGTTATTTTCGTAAAGCTTGCTGATAGGGTGCACAATATGCGGACTTTAAGCCACAAGCGCGAAGAACGACAAAGAGCCATTGCGTTGGAAACAATGCACGTTTATGCCCCTATCGCTCATAGGCTTGGTATACATAAGATAAAGCAAGAGCTTGAAGACCTTGCGCTTCGTTATCTTGATCCCATAGGTTATAAGGAAATACAACAAGCAATCGATAAAAAATTTGGAGAAAATAAAGATTTTCTTGAGATCGCAAAGCTTAAGGTTTCGGAAAAGCTTTCCAAATATAATTTAAAATTTTCCATTGTTGGAAGAGTTAAAACTATATACAGTGTTTACCGCAAAATTTATAACCAGCACAAAGAATTTGATGAGATATATGACTTTTATGCCATAAGAGTCCTTGTGGATACAGAGCTTGACTGTTATACTGCTTTGGGTATAGTTCACGAAGAATTTAATTTTATACCCGGAAGGTTTAAAGACTATATTTCCACTCCAAAACCCAATCTGTACCGTTCCATACACACTACGGTTATAGGGCACAGCGGTGTACCCTTTGAGGTGCAGTTTCGTACTTGGGATATGCATCATACGGCCGAATACGGTCTTGCGGCACATTGGAAATACAAGAGCGGCGAAGCTTCACAGCAGACGTTTGATGAAAAGTTGCTTTGGATAAGAACTCTTCTTGATACAGTAAACGATGTTGATGATCCCGACGAATTTTTCAGACCTTTGAAGGTTGACTTTTTTGAAGATGAAATATTCGTTTTCACCCCTAAGGGCGATGTTGTAAATTTGCCTGCAGGGTCAACTCCCATAGATTTTGCATACCATATCCATTCCGCTGTTGGAAACAGGATGGTTGGCGCAAAGATAAACGGAAAAATAGTACCTATAGATTCTGTTCTTGAAACAGGGTGCATTATTGAAATAATAACATCTTCCACATCGAAAGGCCCCGGCAGAGATTGGCTTAAGATAGTTCGTACAGGTGAGGCGAGAAGTAAGATACGCCAATTTTTCAAGAAAGAACGCCGAAGCGAAAATATATCCGTGGGAAAAGGCGAGGTGGACAGGGAACTTAAAAAGTATGTAAAACATTTGAGCGAGGCTCAAAAAGAAGAGATCGTAAGAAATGTTTGCGAGAGAATTGGTGTTTCCGAGCCTGATGATCTGTATAATAATATAGGATATGGCGGTTTTTCCGTTTCAAAGATCTCCACCAAGCTTAAGGATGAGGCGGAACGTGTAACGGGAAAACAGGAGGAAAAAGAAGAGATACGTATTCCCGAAACGGTGAAACCGGACAAACCCATGGGAAATTCGGGCGTTGTTGTAGATTCTGTGGGGAATTTGGACGTTAAATTTGCGAAATGTTGCAGCCCGTTGCCCGGAGATAATATAATTGGCTTCGTTACGCGTGGTCATGGCGTTTCAATTCATAAATATGATTGTCCCAATGTTGCAATCGGACTTGAAAACCCTTCTCAAAAGGACAGATGGCTTGTGGCATCATGGGCGGAGAAGAATACTCGCGGAAAGAGTCGTTTCGAATCGGTGCTCAAGGTATTTATGGATCAGGCACCGGATGCGTTTAAGAATTTTACCGCGGGAATAGCCGCACTCAATATTGACATGACGTCATTCTCCATGAATGAAAGCTCAAATGTATTTACGGCGGATATAACCGTTAAATGCGAGAATCTTGAGTCACTCAATATAATTATGAGCGGCATAAGAAAAATAAAAGGGGTTATTACCGTAAAGAGGGGAAGTTAAAAATGGTTTTGGCGGTGAGCCGTATAAGTTCCGCTTCTTTGAATGCGGACGGAGAACATATATGCTCTGTGAGTAGAGGACTTTTGGTTTACGTGGGTGTTTCAAAGGATGATACGGAAGAAACGGTACAAAAGGCTGTGGATAAGGTTGTAAACCTTCGCATATTTCCAAACGATGAAGGCAAAATGTTTTACTCTGTAAAGGATATAAAAGGGGAAATATTGGCGGTGTCAAATTTCACGCTTCTTGCAAACGTAAAAAGCAGGCGTCCTGATTTTTTAGCTGCGGCAAAACCCGACCTGGCGAAACCTCTTTTTGACTTGTTTGCAAATAAGCTTTTGGAAAGTGTTTCAACCAAAACCGGAGTTTTTGGTGCACATATGGAGATAGATTCACGTTCCGACGGCCCTGTGAATATAGTTATAAATGTCTGATTATTAAAGTTAACAAGGTGAAGAGATATGCAGCTTTTTATAGATAATAAAACCGAGTATTTGAATGATTATTATTTCCAAACTCTTTGCCTCTTATATTATCCCGGAGAAAAATTTCCCGCAGTGAGCGACAGCACAAATAAGGCGGAATTTTTCCTTTGGGAGGGAGACGACAAAATTTTTGCCGAAGTGAATTTGTATGCCGAAGGCAGAAAATCCGGCGGTTATTTTTCCGCGGGATGTGAGATAATAAATGGCGGTACAAAGGACGGCGCCGCAGAGGCGGTTGTAGGTAACGCATTTTTAATTGCCGGCAAGAAGCTGTTTGGTTTTTTGCCGCCGTGGGGAAGTCTTACGGGACTACGGCCTGTAAAAAGGGCGGGGTATTATCTTTCGAAGGGATATGACCGAGAATATGTTTTTGACCTTTTTTCCAAGGCGTATAATGTTTCACAAGATAAAATCGATCTTTCTGTTGATATAGCCATAAGAGAGGCAAAGCTTCTTGAGGGCAGGGAGAAAGATTCGTGTTGTCTTTATGTGGCTATCCCGTTTTGCCCTACGCGTTGTATGTATTGTTCTTTTGTGTCATATAGCAACGCAAAGCTTTTTAAAACCATTCCCGATTATCTTGTAAGATTAAAAGAAGATATAAGCAGAACCGGGAAAATAATAAAAGAGCTTGGGTTAAAGCTTACACACATATACATTGGAGGCGGAACGCCCACTACGCTTTCCGTACATGATCTATCAGACTTGCTTCGTTATATGGAAGTGAATTTGGATTATTCCAATTTGAAAGAATTTACTGTAGAAGCGGGTAGAGCTGATTGTACCACTCTTGAAAAGCTGAGAGCCATAAAACAGGGCGGCGCGGATAGGGTTAGCATCAACCCACAAACTACAAATGATAATGTTTTAAAACTAATTGGACGAAACCACACGTCAAAACAATTTTTTGACGCAGCGGAAAATGCTTTTTCCGTCGGTTTTAATTCTGTTAATGCAGATCTTATAGCAGGACTTCCCGGAGATACGAGGGAGTCTTTCAGAAAAAGCCTTTCGGATGTTATTTCCATGGGCTTTGACAATATTACTCTTCACACGCTTTCTGTAAAGAATGCATCTCCCATAAGATTCGATATAGATGGTGTTTATGATCCCCTTGGCGCTATGGTGCGTGAGAACGTGGATTACGCCATGAATACATTGCGTCAAAACGGATTTGCACCATATTATTTATATAGGCAGAAAAATACCGTTGGTAACGGTGAAAATACGGGATATGCCAAAGAAGGTAAGGAATGTTTGTACAACATACTTATGATGGAAGAACATTCTACGGTGTTTGCCTGTGGTGCGTCGGCAATAACAAAGTTGGTGAACGACGACAAAACAAAAATAATCAGAAAAGCTTTTCCGAAATATCCTTTCGAATATCTCGCGGCACCTTCCGGGATCGGTGAAGAGTTGATAAGGACCTTTTACGAGGAAAACAGAAATGACAGAAACTCTTAAAAAAGAAATTGCATCTGCCGAATTGGCGTACAAGGCGCAGGTGGAAACCGTTGCCGAAATGCTTATGGCGGATAGAAATAAAAGATATGTGTTGATCTCCGGAGGAAGCGGAGCAGGGAAAACAACTACCACGAAGATTCTTGAAGAAGCCCTTATTTCACGCGGACGTTACGTGAGTAAAATTTCTCTTGACGATTTTTATTTGGATACGCTTTACGACCAAAACGGAAAACTGATAGTGGACGTTGAAGCTCCTGAGGCGTTGGATCTTGCATATCTCAGAGAATGCTTTGGGAAACTTGAGCGTGGAGAAACGGCGAAAATACCGTATTTTAGTTTCAAACTTCGCAAACGCACCGAGGATTATACAGAGATAAGGTTGAGAGATGGGGAAATATGTATCATTGAAGGACTTCATGCCCTTAACCCGCAAATATACGGAAAAGAAGTGGACAGATCACACCTTTTAAAGGTGTTCCTTCATCCGGTGCCTCAGAATGTGGAGGGGCTTTCAGAGCCGCGGCTTCTTAGAAGAATGATACGCGATTATTATCACAGGGCAGCGCCTGCAACGGTTACTTTTTCAATGTGGGCAGGAGTGCGTGCGGGAGAAGAAAAATATATTCTTCCTTTTGTTCCGGATGCCGATTTTGTTATAAATACGTTTTTTTCTTACGAAACGGGAGCTTTAAAAGCGGAGGGTGTTAAGATCCTTTCTCAGGTGCCAAAGGAAAGCGAATATTACGAAAAAGCTTTGTCGCTTCTTAAAGAACTTGAAAAATTCCCCACATACGGAACAGATGTTATTCCCGATGGGTCATTGCTTTGTGAATTTACCGAATAGTGCAGGAAGTATCTAATGGAAGAAAATATAAAAATGAAAAACCAAGGCTTCTTTAGAGAGGCTTTGGTTATTTCGATAAGTAATTTTGCCGTTAAAATAATCGGCGTTTTGTTTAAAATTCCCCTCACGAATATTTTGGGAGATGCAATGGGCGCTTTTTCCGCGGCGTATTCCATATATGCAATGCTGTATATGGTTTCCACGTCGGGACTTCCTGTTGCGATTTCAAAAATGACAGCAGAAACTTCGGGGAAGGGGCGAAAAAAAGAATCGAAGCGAGTTTTCTTTCTTGCTACGTTGATATTTGGCGTAGTCGGTTTGATTGCCGCGCTGTTTATGTTTTTTGCTTCCGATGCTATTGCTGCGTGGTCGGAGCATGGTAATGCGGCTTTGGCGATGAAGATAATTTCGCCTACATTGTTTTTGATTTGCATTTCTTCGGCCATAAGAGGATATTTTCAAGGCCTTCGTTATATGGCACCTACTGCAATATCTCAATTTATAGAAGCTCTTTTAAAAATGCTGCTTGGCGTAGGCGGGGCAATGTATGCTTCTTCAAAGGGGTATGACGGCAGTATCCAAGCGGCATTTGCTATAGTTGGACTTACCGTTGGAGTTTTTTTTGGAACAGTTTACTTGATTTTGTGTAAATGCTTTTCAAAAAGACAGTATGTTCCTTCTTTAGATGACACTTGTGAGTCTTATTCTTCTTTGGGAAAACGTATTGCTCTTATAGCACTTCCTGTCACGCTTACTTCTTCAGCTCTTTATTTGTCATCTTTTATGGATACGTTGGTTATAAATAAAAGGCTCATTTTTTCGGGCTATGAAGAACAAATGGCGGACAATCTGTATACTGCGTATACGTCCCTTGCAATTGCCATATCCGAGCTTTTGCCTTCTACTTTTGTTTATCCCATCGCTGTTAGCATTCTTCCTTTCGTTTCGGGTGCGCTTGCGGGAAAAAAATATAAAGAAGCAGAACAGAATATGATGAATTCCATAAGACTTAGCGGAATTATAGCTTTGCCTTGTGGAGCCGTTCTTTTTGCTTTGGCAAAGCCTTGCATAGGTTTTATTTACGGGACAAAGTATAATTATGATATAACATTGCTTGACGGCACGGTAAAAACTCCGTTGGAGGCGGTTGCACCGGCGCTTTCTATACTTGGAATAGGCGTTTTCCTTATATCGATGGTTTCCACTACAAATGCTCTCCTTAATGCTTGCGGAAAACCTACTTTGCCCGCTGTTTCGGTTTTGTGCGGAGTTGTACTTCTTGTAATCTGCGAAATAACGCTTGTTGGAAATCCAAAGGTTGGAATATACGGAGCTCCTATTAGTTCTGTAGTGTGTTACGCAACTGCGTTGACGTTGAATTTTATCTTTCTTAAAAAGAAACAGGGGCTAAAGCTTAATATGATTAAGCTATTTTGGAAAAATGCAGTTTCTGCCATTTGTTGCGGACTTGGAGCATTTGGGATTTATAAGCTTGTGGAATTTTTTGTGGGCATGGATGGTCGTATGGATTGTTTGTTCTGCCTTGCACCGGCGGGAATTACTGCTGTACTTATTTATGTTTTTCTAACCTTGGCTTTAAAGGCGGTGTCGCTTGAGGAAATAGAGTTGCTGCCCAAAGGCAGAGCTGTAGCGTCTTATTTAAAGAGAAAAAATATATTGTAATCGCAAAATGCCTTTTATTTTCCTCGGTGCGACAATTGAAAAACAAAAAACATAGTGTTTTAAAAAACTTGAAGAAAAAAACTCAAAAAAAGTAAAAAAAGGTATTGACAAATAGGCTTTTTTATGGTAGACTATTCGGGCGGGTGAAAAGAGAGATAAAAAAGCCTGTATGTTCCATTAGCTCAGAAGGTAGAGCACTTGACTTTTAATCAAGGTGTCCGGAGTTCGAATCTCCGATGGAACACCAAAAAGCTGTTGTATGTACGTTTGTACAGACAGCAGCTTTTTTATTTATTACCGAAAGCAAAAAGTTCTCCAATTCCTTGTATTTATAAAAACATTTTCGGAATTCGCAGACTTTAGAAATCGTCAGACTGCTGACAAAGTAAAAGTCGGCTATGTTTTCATACGGAAAAGATTATTATCTCCTTTTTCTGTTTGATGGCATAATCAAGTGCTATTTTTGTGCCGCTTTTACGGGTGGTTGGAGCACTCTGTTCGTCGTAGTAGACGATGCAGAAGCGGCTTCGGTTTATCATTTCGTAGTTTCGCTCTACGTAGGCGGCTCTGCCTGCGCCGAGAAGCTTTTTGGGATAATAGGTTTCTTCGTAGGATTTTTGTAAATAGGCTTTATAGTCATCATTGATGATGGGAAACTCTGCCCGCACATAGATTCGTTTTATGTGTGGGCATTTTTCTTTAATTTTGGTCACGAGTTCGTGGCACAGACTATCAAAGCGGCTTTTGCTACCGAACAGAAACGTGTTCACATTTTCGTCTATAATTAGTTTCTTGATTGTTTCAGTCAGTTTCATTTTCAAATCTTCGCTCTCGTTTATAGTTCTGTGGCCAAAAAAGCAACAAGTATTATTTGACATACGCTATCTCTCACTTTACAAAGCAAATGCATTTAATTTTGTTCATTATCTCTTATTATTATACTATTGCTCTATATATTAGTCAAGTGCTCTGTTATGTATACAGTAATTTGAAGATGGAAAAAGTATAATTATATACAGAAGGGTTGGTGAATGGAACATGAGTAAAGAAATAGATTTTAAGAATAGAGATAGATTTATTCAGTTGGGTATTGCCATTGCCGCATTGCGTAAGGTGCGCGGTATGTCGCAAGAGCAACTTGCTGCAAAATCAAACGTAAGCCGTTCACACATTAGTGCTATTGAAGCACCCGGTCTGGTTCGTCCTTTCTCGTTGGATGTTTTCTTCAACATTGCCGACGCTTTGGAAGTTGATCCCGCCGATTTAATTAATGCAACGGTGTTCCCCGACAAAATCTTAAAGAACAACAAATGACTTGCAAACGAAAACTCTCTGCTTTGATCGGCAGAGAGTCAGGCTGCTGACAAGGTAAAAGTCAGCGGTATTTTTTTGCAATAAAACTTAAAAAATGTGAGAAATATAAATAATAAAAAGAGGTATATACTTTCATGCATAGAAAAGGGAAAATTGCTTTTTTCGTAAGAACGCTTTTGTTGGAGGTGGATGCGCAGGACTTTAACTATATTCGTTTATGATAGGCTGTCTATCACAAAGAATATGCCCATTTTTATATGAATAAAACCCGCCTAATGGCGGGTTTTTCGGTAATCCGAGGCTTTCAAAACCAATTTGTGATTATTGCTAAAGGGCTATTCTTCCACATTTTGCCAGCAAATGTCTGCCCCAACTTGTTCTAATTTTTTAACTATATCGTCATATCCCCTAAGGATGTAGTCAATTTTACGAATTATGGTCATTCCCGAAGCCGCAAGTCCCGCAAGCACCATAGCGGCGCCTCCACGAAGATCGACAGCGTCAACTTCTGCACCGATAAGACCGTCTGATTCTTTTACGATAAATTTATCTTCGTGTTCTTTTTCAATGCAAGCGTTCATCTTTGCAAGCTCGTCGATGTATTTGCATCTTCCGTCCCAAATAGTTTCTTTTACAGATCCACTCCCCGCGATCGCTAAAAGTACCATCACCTGTGGATGCATATCTGTTGGAAAACCGGGGTATGGGGCGGTGATTACAGATGTCCCTTTTAAAGGCCCGGTTCTTTCCACTGTAATGTTTTCGCCATCCTCTGTTATTTTAAGCCCCATTTGTTTAAGTATAAGTACTGTTGATTCCATATGCTTGGGAATAACATTTTTGACTGTAATTTTGCTCCCTTCAACAGTTCCGGCGGCGCACATAAAAGTACCCGCCTCTATCATGTCGGGGATGACTGTGTAAGGTTGAACGGGTGCGTGAAGTGTATCAACGCCCCTTATTTTAATGGTGGATGTTCCTGCACCTACAATATCAGCACCGCATACGTTTAAAAAGTTGGCAAAATCAACTACGTGGGGTTCCCTTGCTGCATTTACGATCGTAGTTGTGCCTATTGCTTTGACTGCCGCCATTGCAACATTCATTGTAGTACCCACGGATGCGTGGGCGTCAATTGTTTCACCCTTTAATGGCGCTTCGGAAGTGATTTTGATAATGTTATTGCTATATTCTGTATAAGCTCCCAATGCTTCAAATCCTGCAAGATGGTAATTGATGGGACGTGACCCCAAACTGCACCCACCGGAGGAATATCCGGAGGCTTTTCCAAACCTTCCCAACGTCGCACCTAAAAGATAGTATGAAGCGCGCATTGACTTCATTTTTTCTTCGTCTACAATAAAATCGGGGTCAATTTTTCGTGTGTCAATTTTTAAAATCCCGCTCCCCAATTTTGTGATCTTCGCTCCCGCGGAAGTGAGGATACTTAACGTGTTTTCAACATCGGAAATATTGGGTATGTTTTCAATGATACACACGCCGTCAATAAGTATAGTTGCGAAAAGAATTGGCAAAGCGGCATTTTTCATTCCGCTTATGTTTATTTCACCCTGAAGAGGCTTCCCTCCGATAACTGAAATTCTCATATATGAACACCTTTCGGTAATACCTGAAATTATAACTGCGGCACTTTGCGTAAGAACTTTTTTAAAAATAAATACCTTTGCCGTCAGTCGGCTGATATCCAGCCAAAGTTTGTAAATGAAATTCATGTGGCATTATATCACATTGTTTATAAAATTTCTACATACATTTGTAAACATTTTCAAGGCTTAACAAATATTTTTCCTGTGTTCAGTATATGCAAAATATTACAAAGATGAAACGAGTTTATGTATTGGTATTACTGCCAAAGCAAAAGCGGGTGCAGAGATGCATTTTGTTATAAAGTATTTTCTCATTTTCGATTCGCTTACGGATGCCACTTGAAAATGGACACAAGCACCGCCAAATCCTGTAAAGAATGCACAGTATATAAGGCGACTTTCGAAAGGCAGCCCTTTGGTAAGAGAAATTCCGTTTGTAAGCTCAAAAAGTCCTTTTATTGCAGTTGGCATAAATGATAGTACACCCATGGAAAAGGCTGAGAAAAAAAGAATAAATCCACATATGTTTATCATGCTTTCTACCGATGCCTTTATTCCGTTTACTACGGAAGAAAACGAAGGAGACTTCGCGGGCAATGGAAATATCTCTTTTTTATCTTCCTTCGAAAGCGAGCTTCTCCAAAAAAGAGCCCAAAAAGCGGAAGATGCAATTTGGCAGATAAATATGGATAAAGCCCCTGTTTTTCCTACTATCAATGAGATGTAACCAAATACAAATGATATACCTGCATTGTTGGAAAAAGAAGAAAGATATTCACCTCTTTTTGGAGTTATGACACCGCTTTTTAATAGCTTTCCTGAAATAATTGCTCCCGAAGGAAAGCCGCCCAATATTCCGATAAAAAAAGATGCAAATTCTGCGCCAAATTTAGGAAAAGCAGAAATTATTGTTTCTACTACGCCAAATTCCCAAATCAAGGAGGTGAGGCAAATGTACAGAAAAAGTTGAGGTATTACCGTTTTTCCGCAAAAGATAACCGAATTTGCCACTGCACTTGCAATCTGCTCCGAGGGGATAAGCAGAAGAAAAAAAGATGCGGCGGTGAAAAATAATCCTAAAGTTGCTTTTGTTTTCATAATAAAATATCCTTTCTAAAATATGTATATTTGCGGTGATGCTTTAAATATACATATAAAAAAGAAAGGGGAGCTTATGGGAAAATACAGAGTAGAAATGATGGCGGGAGATGAAAAGTCTACATTAAATCTGGAAGGGCAAGGAACTATAATAAAATACACATCGGAGGAGATCGTTATCTCTTTTGACGGAAGAATGTTAAAAGTGCGGGGTAAAGCTTTATCGATGCCATTTTTGAATGACGAAGGTATGTGCGTTTCGGGCAATATTAAAAATTTGGATTTCGCGGGGGAAAGCAAAGATGAGCGTTTACTATAAGATCTACCGACATTTTTTTGGATGTTCTCAGATTAAAATAGAAAATAAAAAAGAAGAACTTTTAAATGCGCTTTCTTCAAAGAAAATAGACTTTTGGGGAAGTATGGTGGATGAAAGTGGAGCGCTTTTGGTGTACGGCTCGGTTTTCTCTGCAAGACATATTATTGAAGAGGGAGAAAAATTAGGTTGCGAGATTTCCGTTTGTAAACGGACGGGGCTTCCTTTTATTTTTGAGAAATACAAAAAGCGCTATGGAATAATAGTAGGCGTAATTCTTGCGTGGGCGTTTTTGTTTTATACCTCGTTGTTTATTTGGGAGGTAAGAGTCGCTCCAAGGAGCGGTGAGGATAGCGATGAGATATATGCGCTTTTAAAGGAGTGCGGACTTGAAATGGGTACTTTTCTTCCCGATTTAAAAGTTCGTGAGGTTGAAAACCAATTTTTGCTGAATAATCCTCAATATTCTTTTGTTGCGGTGAATGTTTATGGAACGGTGGCAAATGTGGAACTGCGACGTGCCTCAACTCATGGTGAAGCAGAAGATACCGAAGGATTGTGCAATGTTGTAGCATCAAAAAGCGGTACGGTAATTTCCGTGGAAGCGTATGACGGATCTCCTGTGGTAAAAGAAGGAGATACCGTCGCGGAGGGTGATCTGCTTATAAGCTCGTTTATGCAAGGAAGACTTGGCGTGTGGAGGGGAGTTCACGCTTACGGAAAGGTTGTAGCCGCGGTTTATTATGACTTCGAAACAGAAATACCGATAAATTATGAAGTGATACAATATACGGGCAAAGAGGAAACAAAAACATCGGTAGAACTGTTAAATTTAAGGTTTCGCTTGTTTTCGGACGAAAAGTCGTCCTTTAATAAATGCAAAGCGGTGGGCAGCAGGGAGCAGGTGGTAATATTAGGAATAAAACTTCCGTTGTATGTGGAAAAAATTACGTATATGGAAGAAGAGGTGGTGACGGTACCCATGAATAAAACTTTGTGCAAAGAAAAGGGAGAAACTTACTTAAAACTTTGGATGGAGAGAGAAATAAAGGGTGAAATATTATCTCAAGCGGTGGATGGTGAGTTTGACGATAAAAAAGGGGTGTATAGATTGAATGCTTCCGTTACTGTTGCGGAAGACATAGGAGTAAAACAGTACATAACAAAATAAAAATGGTTTTCAACTTTTTCACACCGTTTTCCACACGTTGTATTTATAAATATTAATGTCAGCAATTTTGACATGGATGAAAAATGGCGAAAAATAGGGAAAAGAAAAAAATGCTTTGAAAAGCAAAATGCATATTATGCATAAAATGGAATTTATATTCATTTTTTGCTTTTAACACCCCTGAATTTTCCGAAAAAATATAACTTAATTTGAAAAATCTCTTGAAAAAAACTTTTTTGTGTATTAAAATCTAAACAGAGCAAAAAATAGTTTTTAAAGGAGAAAAGTGAAAATGATTTTTAAAAGATTAAGTGCTTTGATTTTAGTATGCTCGGTTATCTTTGCGTTTTCAAGTTGCAGTCAAAGTGACAAAGATGAAAATTCATATATAAGTGAAAATGCAAGCTCCGGTTTTTCCGATGAGATCAGCAACGAAGATTTTGGAGATGAAAGATCGGATGATATCGTTATCCTTTATACAAACGATGTCCATTGCGGAATAAATGATAATGTTGGATACGCAGGTCTCGCTTCGTATAAAAAAGATATGGAAGAAGCATATAAGTATGTAACGCTTGTAGATTGCGGTGATGCTGTTCAAGGTGACTACTTGGGCACCCTTTCCAAAGGTGAGTTTATTATCGATATAATGAATGAGGTTGGATATTCTTTTGCCGTAGTTGGTAATCACGAATTTGATTATGGCATGGAGAGGCTTTCTCAACTGATTGAAAAATCGTCCGCGAAGTATCTTGCCTGTAATGTTACATATTCGGGAACGGGCGAAAACTCCATGAAGAATACGACGCCCTACGATATTGTTGAATATGGCGATATAAGCGTGGGATATATCGGTGTATCTACTCCTGAAAGCATATCTAAATCAACTCCGGACTATTTTATGGAAAATGGGGAATTTGTTTATGACTTTGCGTCGGGCAATAATGGGCAAACTCTTTATAATTGCGTTCAGGGATATGTTGATGAATGTAAGGATAAAGGCGCAGATTACGTAGTTGTTTTGTCTCACTTGGGTGATGCCGAGGAATCCTCTCCGTATACATCCATAGATCTGATTAATAATACCAACGGGATAGATGCCGTCCTTGATGGGCATGCGCATAATGTTATAGAATGCAGAGAAGAAGAAAATAAAGACGGTGATACGGTTTTGTTAACTTCCACCGGTACGAAATTTGCCAATATAGGAAAGCTTATTATTGAAGCTGACGGCGATGTTTCCACTTCTCTTATATCCGATTACGAAAAAAAGGACGATTCGGTTTCTTCTTTCATTGAAGGCATAGAGTCTCAATTTGAAGAGGAAATGAATAAAGTTATTTCCAATACGGATTTTGCACTTTCCATATACGACGATGAGGGAGTACGACTTGTAAGAAGCAGAGAAATTCCAATTGGAAACATGGTTGCCGATGCCTACAGGATTGTGGGAAATGCAGATATAGCAATAGTAAACGGAGGAGGTATACGCGATAGTATTGATGCGGGAGATATTACATACGGTGACCTTTTGGCTGTGCATCCGTTTGGAAATTATCTTTGCGTCGTTGAAGCCACAGGCTCAGAAATACTGGATCAGCTTGAAATAGCATATATGTACACCGAGTCTGTTTATAAAGAAAACGGAAAAGCCGTTGGTGAAGCCGGCAGCTTTCAACAAGTTTCGGGGATAAAGTTTACGGTTGACACATCAATTCCTTCGCCTGTAACATTGGATGAAAACGGTATGCTTGTTTCCATTGAAGGGGAAAGACGTGTAAAGGATGTTCTTGTTCTTGACCAAAGCGGAGAGTATGTTCCATTCGATGAAAACGCTACATATAAGCTCGCTTCGCACAATTATGCTCTCCATTCGGGTGGATGCGGATATATGGGATTTGCAGACAACAATTTCATAATAGCGGAAGGCGTTGCCGATTATCAAGTGCTTATAACGTATATATCAGAAGTTAACGTGGATTCTTTGAGCGATCTCTACTTTGAGACAGAGGGAAGGATCAACGTGAAATAAAAAAATGAATATAAATCGTTCATTGGGACATACTATGATCGAGCCGAAGATGTGGCTCTGAGTGAATCGAAAAATTGTTCGGAAAAGGTTTTATCTTTGGAAGGAGAATTCTTTATGAACTGTTTCAGTGACGAAAAACACAAACGGGGAAAAAAAGACATTAAAGAATACAAAAACGAAAAAAGCGTTTTGGGTATTACGAAGCCGGGGAAATACTATTTTCCGGGAAAAATAACATCCGGTTGCTTTGACGGAAACGGACCCGTCGGGGAACCGTCGAAGCAAGAAAGAATAGAAGAAATTTATGATTATTCCGTTGAGCGGGAATATGATCCCAACGGAATGTATACAGGCAGACCCGAAGATGAATTTGACAAGCCTGTACAGGATGCAGACGATCTGTAAATTCGATTCAAAAGTTTATTTTGCCTTGGTGTGGGACGAAGTTTTGCACCAAGGCGTTTCTGTGTGTTTCATTTGTTTTAAAAAAATGTTATTTTTTTTGAAAAAGACTTGTATTTTTAAATCAAATGGTATAAAATAACATAAGCCAAAAAAAGAAAATATATTGAATTCGGAGGAATTTGAAATGTCAGTAAAAGTTGCAATCAATGGTTTTGGCCGTATCGGTCGTCTCGCATTCAGACAAATGTTTGGAGCAGAAGGTTATGAAGTAGTTGCTATCAACGATCTTACAAGCCCTAAAATGCTCGCACACCTTTTGAAATACGATACAGCACAGGGTAAATATGCTCTTGCAGATACCGTATCTTATTCTGAAAATGTTGACGATGCAGGCAAAGTTGTTGGCGGCTCCATCACAGTTAACGGTAAAGAAATTACAATTTATGCAAAAGCTAACGCTGCAGAGCTTCCTTGGGGAGACCTGGGTGTTGACGTAGTTCTTGAATGCACAGGCTTTTACACAAGCAAAGCAAAGGCTGCTGCTCACATTACAGCAGGTGCAAAGAAAGTTGTTATCTCCGCTCCCGCAGGTAACGATCTTCCTACAATCGTTTTTGGTGTAAACGAAAATACACTCAAAGCAGAAGATAACATCATTTCCGCTGCTTCTTGTACAACAAACTGCCTCGCTCCTATGGCAAAGGCACTTAATGATTACGCACCTATCCAAAGCGGTATCATGTCCACTATCCACGCTTACACAGGCGACCAGATGATCCTTGACGGTCCTCACAGAAAAGGTGACCTCAGAAGAGCACGCGCAGGCGCTGCTAACATCGTTCCCAACTCCACAGGTGCTGCAAAAGCTATCGGACTTGTTATTCCCGAACTCAACGGCAAACTTATCGGTTCTGCACAAAGAGTTCCCACACCTACAGGTTCCACAACGATCCTCGTAGCTGTTGTTAAGGGCAAAGACGTTACAAAAGAAGGCATCAATGCAGCTATGAAAGCAGCAAAATCCGCTTCCTTTGATTACAACGAGGACGAAATCGTTTCCTCCGATATCATCGGCAGCACATACGGCTCTATCTTTGACGCTACACAAACAATGGTAGCTAAGATCGATGATGATACCTATCAGGTACAGGTAGTTTCTTGGTATGACAACGAAAATTCCTACACAAGCCAGATGGTAAGAACTATCAAATATTTTGCAGAACTTGCATAATATAAACTTATAGTGTTTAGAACGGGACTGTAAAAGCTTTTACGGTCCCGTTATTTGTTTTTCGACCTGCATTTTTTTATTGTATCATTTTTTTTTGGAATTATTTGTAATTTGTTGTTGTGGGTGTTGACATCTAAAAAAACGTGTTGTATAATTTCCATGTTAAGTTCAAATTACAAATTTCTGTTCAGAGGGATTTAAAAATGTCATATACTCATGAAACGACAAAGAGAATAGTTTTTGTTGGCGTTGTTTTTGCCACATTGGTGCTTTTCATAGTTGCTTGCATCCATGATGTGATCGTAGACGATGTCCTTCTTGATGCAGAAGATGTTTATGCCGCAATGGGCGAGCAAAGCGGAGTAACGGAAGAAACCGAAAATATTTCATCGGATTATTCCCACGATGTAGAACAAGGCGGAGGCACCGAAAACGAAAATGACAATTTCGATGAAGTTGACGAAGGGTATATGGTGGGAGCTTCTTATGATCGCCTGTCCGGAATAAACATATCTTCAAATTATTGCTTTGTATATAATTTAACTACGAATACCGTGCTTTATGAAAAATCCGCTTATGATAAATGCTACCCTGCAAGCGTTACAAAGCTGCTTACGGCAGCAGTTGCATTAGAATATGTGCCGTCAGATACTGTGTTTAAGGTGGGGAACGAAGTTACAATGGTCGGTCCCAACTCAAGCATGGCGTATATACCTCAGGGGCAAAGTTTTAGGCTTGCCGATCTTTTGTACGCCTTGCTTTTACCTTCCGGAAATGATGCTGCGTATACAATAGCTGTAAATACTGCTCGCTATCTATATGGCGAAAGCTTGTCGGATCAAGAGGCTACGGAACTTTTCATGGATCTTTGCAATCAAAAATTGCTTGAGATCGGAGCGTACAATACTCATTTTGCTTGCCCTGACGGATATCATCAGGAGGGACATTACACAACTGCATATGACATGATGCTTGTTTCGCTGTACGCAACGTCTTTTGAGGAAATTTGCAATGTTTGCAAAACGTATAAGTATTATTGTAAATCGGTTGAAGGCGAAAGCTATGGATGGAAAAACACAAATAGTATGCTAAACGAAAGTGGAGCGTATTATTGTGAATTTGTTACGGGACTTAAAACGGGAACAACGGATGAAGCGGGGAGATGTCTTGCAACAACGGCGGAAAAAGACGGCGAAAAACTATATATTGTTATTTTTGATGCTCCGAATTTAGATTCCCGAAATAATGATACGCTTGAAATAATTCACAGCGTATTCAGTCACTGAGGTGTGATGTGAAGGTTACGGTCCTTTCTGAAAACCATGTTTCGTCAAAGGGGTTATATTCAGAGCATGGGGTTTCGTTTTTTGTACAAACACGTGATAAAACCATACTTTTTGATATGGGGCAAAGTGGTTTGTTTTTGAAAAATGCACATATTTTAGGGATTGATGTTTCAAAGGTGGATGCGGCAGTGCTTTCGCATGGTCACTATGATCATGGTGGGGGAGCAATCGAATTTTTAAATGCAAACAAAACATCAAAGCTTTATGTGAACGAAAATGCGTTTGGTTCATTTTATTCCCCAAATGGGTACATTGGTCTTGATAAAAATTTGAAAACTCACGAGAGAGTTGTCTTTACGGGAAAAGAAACACCTGTTTTTGAAAATGTTACTTTGTATTCTGCTGAAAATGTTGAAAAAACTGAGAGAAGTTATTCCGGTGACCTCGAAAAAGAATGCGACGGAAAGCGGGCGGAAGATGATTTTTCTCACGAGCAGTATATGCTGATAGAAGAAAATGGTAAACGTGTCTTGTTTAGTGGGTGTTCCCACAGAGGGATATTGAATATTTTACAGCGGTTTAAACCCAATGTATTTATAGGCGGTTTTCATCTTTCGGCTCTTGACTATGGATGTGATGAATTGAAATATGTGGGAAATAAACTCTCGGAGAATGACACTGTTTTTTACACCTGTCATTGTACGGGAATAGAGCAATATTCTTATTTGAAGAAAATGCTCACGCTTCGTCTTAATTATATAAATTGCGGAAAAAGTATAACCGTATAATGAAAAATGCTCACAAATTTTGTGGGCATTTTTGGTTGATTTTTACGATATGTAAAATTTAATATTATGCACTTGACAAATTAAATAAAAAATGATACTATATGTTAGCACTTTAGAGTGCTAAATTTCATTTTAGGAGAAAAAACATGAAAAGAAAATTAGCGTTACTTTTGGCACTTGTTATGTGTGCCATGTCATTTGCCGCTTGTGGCGGTGGAGACGATTCTTCAGAAGCGGCCGGATCTGCATCCGATGTTAATGGTTGGGAGTATGTTCAAAATAACGGCAAACTTGTTATTGGTCTTGATGACACTTTTGCGCCCATGGGCTTTAGAGATGAAGCCGGAGAGCTTGTTGGCTTTGATATTGACTTTGCAAAAGCGGTTGGTGAAATTTTAGGCGTTGAAGTTGAGTTCAAACCTATTGACTGGAATTCAAAAGAGATGGAACTTTCTTCCAAGACCATTGATTGTATCTGGAATGGAATGTCTGCTACTACCGAAAGACAGAAGAGCATGGCTCTCACAAACAAATATCTCAATAACAGAATCGTTATTATGTCTCTCAGCTCTGACGTGTCTGTAAAATCTGCTGCGGATCTTGCAAATTACAATATCGGAACACAGACAGACAGCTCCGCACTTGAGGTTATGAAGGAAAACGGTGATTACGCTTCTTTTTCCGAGAATATTACAGAATATGCCACATATGATGAAGCTATTCTCGATATGGAAGCTGGCAGACTTGATTGTATCGTAGTTGACGAAGTTTTGGGCGAATACAAAAACTCCAAGAGAGAAACGAAACTTGAACTTTGCGAATACAACTTTGGAGATGATTATTATGCTATCGGTTGCCGCAAGGAAGATGATGCCCTTGCAAATAAGATCAACGAAGCTATAGCAACATTGATTGAAAACGGCAAAGCGGCTGATATCAGCAATAAATGGTTTGGCAAAAACATTGTTATTAACGAAGGATATTAATACATAAACGAAATATCGTTATTAACTAAGAATATTGAGATTAAAACTTTAAATTTTAAAATTTTCGGTAAGGGGTAAACCATGAGTGAAACTTTAGATTATTTAGTTAAAATATGGCCTGCTCTATTTGAGGGTATGAAGGTTTCCTTAAAGATATTTTCATACACAATTCTTCTCGCCATACCTTTGGGTTTGCCCC
>CAZDVZ010000031.1:0-23634 GCA_964509125.1 uncultured Oscillospiraceae bacterium
CAACAACGGATTTATCTCCGGAAAATTCTTCTACAGAAGAAATGCTGCTTTCAAAACATACAACCGAAACTTGTTCTCCTGTTTCCATGGAATTAGCAAAATCTCTGATTACTTGTCTCAATGTTTCTTCGTTGCCGCTCATACTTCCTGAGCAGTCGCAAAGCAAAATAATTTTAGAAGATTGAAACTCAACTTTTTCTATGGTGAAATCTTTTATAATAGATCCACAGTCATAAACATTTAAATGTTCTTTAATTTCTTCCAAAGAGGTCCATTTTTGTGAATCAAGTTGTATTCTTGCTTTTACGGTGGGGAAGTCTACCGTTTCAATAACGCCGATATTAACTGTAGCGGTACTTTTGGTGACAGATTCAGCCATTTGGTCATTCAAACCGCCATTCGTGTTTTCGGAAGAATCTGACTGTGGCATCTGAGAGACTCTTATATCAAAAGGAAGTGAATGATCTACAGCAGCATCTACATACGTAGCAACTTGCATTATTTCAGAAGCATCTGTGTTGCCCTGAATTATTTCTATCATTTGGTTCATGGGAATACGATAGCTTAAGTCATCGCTGTCGGATGCTGTTCCCAACGCTTCATTTATGTAAATTTCAGATTTATCTTTATTTCCGTATTTAATTTCCAATTTTGCGAGAGCGAGATAGCATTTGCTTTTCATGGATGCATCACCGTTTTCGATTTCCTCTAAAAGGTCTTGTTCCAAGGTGAATACAACCGATTCGTTTATTTTAAATTTCAGATCATTGACTTTTGTTTCGTATGCTTCATAATCTTCGGATGAAAGATCTTTTTTCTGATCCTTTATAATGTTCTGACAATATTTTAAAACTTCTTTGCATTTGTTGAGCGAATCGGAATCTACAAACTCTTCTGAAAAGTCGGATTTTTTGATCATGTTGTTAACGAGTAGATGAGAAAGAATAACAAGCTCTTCGGAAGAAGCATTCCTGTCTGCATTTTTTGCAATTTGAGAGTACTGTCCCGTAATAACATATCCCTTGACTCTTGCAAGTCTAAAGTGCTTATTTGCTTTTAAAATAGGGTTTTTTTCAACGGTTTTTGCAAGTTTTTTCAACGAGTTAGTAATCTCAGATTCGTCAATTTCCTTGTTGGTGTCTAAGAAATCTTTAAATCCTGTTGTGATTGTAGAGACGCTTTTTACAGCTTCCGAAGCTTCATCTCCGCTTTGATTTTTGTATTCTTCCAGATCATTTTCCAGTGTGGAAATAATGCCTTGTTTAACCTGTTCAAATTCCAAAGAGGATGTGTTGCCTGTAAAACCGTAATCTTCCGGATCTAAGTTGTTTTTATTGAGATATTCAATGGTTGCTTCGTTATTTATTCTTGTGGATTCAAGAAGCCGGAGCGCATCGTTAATTTCGTCTTCAACGCCGGATTGATTTTGATAAAATTGTACAGCACCGGAATAATCTCTCGTCAATACAGAGCATCTTGCTGCGGCAATTTTGGCGTCGGAATTGTCCCCGTCAGACAAAAGAACGCTGTTGAGCACTTCCATGGCGGCGTCATAATTTCCGTCTATAATATATTGTTTCGCCAATGCAATGCTAAAGCTATTGTCCGTATCACCGGCTTGCTGTGGATTTATTGCTGTTTCTTGTCCGGGAACCCAAACAGGAAAATTTGAGATTATGGAAAATATACCAAAACCCAAAGCTGCAATACATATTATTACAGTTTCCGGTTTTAAATACTTTCTAAAAATCGCAATACCGATAAGTGCGGCCAAAGCAACAAAAACTGGGATGGCTAATTGAATTTGAATACTCATCTGCTAACCTCTCAAAATTAAAAATCACTGTTAAAATAAAAACTATTTTAACATTAAATAATTTTTTTTTATTATATCATTTGTATATATTTTTGTCAAGTTAAAAACTGATAAATATAGTAATAACATCATATCCTTATTCATATAATAAATACATAAGACGAATAATATACAAGTAAAATAGGGGGATGTTATGAAAAAAATTTCAGTATTTTTGATTTGTGTTTTTTTACTTGTTTTTACTTCATCCGGTGTTGAAGTGACAGCAGTTGAAAGTGAATACATATTGAAAGTTTCCAAAACGGGAGAAATGTGGGATAATTATGTAAACATGATGAATATAGTTTTTCCCGGCGGCACCGTTTCCGGATTGTACTATCATAAGCTTTACGCTAAATATGATGATCAAAAAGGAGGATTTGTTGTCATAGATAAAGTTGCGTCTCATTGTTCTTATACCCAAAAGGTTGAGGAGGCTTGCTTTGGACTTTGTTTTTCATATAATCCTGAATATTCTGAGGGGAAGGAATTTGGAAAGGAAAATTTTGCTGTTTGGGATAAAATAAGGGCGGGAGATGTTCTTTATCCCCACGGAATAGATTTTACTCAAAAAAGTATAAAAACAGAAGGTTCATTGATGGACGGTACTTTATCCACTGATGCATATTTCACAGTATCTTTTGAACGAGAAGCTTTGGAGCCAACAGCATACACAGATAAAACCGTTGTTGCCCTTGGTGATAGTGTAACTTGCAACGGCGGTTGGACAGAGGCTGTTGGTGATCTTATGGGATGCGAAATAATTAATTCGGGTGTAAGTGCTAACAGAACGACGGAAGCTCTTGCCAGATTCGAATCAGATGTTGCGTCATATCATCCAAACATCGTTCTCTTAATGTTTGGAATAAATGACTGTGTTCAATATTATTACAGCGATAAAACTGTTGCTGTTTTTAAAACGGAGCTTATGGAACTTTATAATAAATGTAAAAATATAGGAGCTGATGTCATTTTCTTGTCACCAAATAATATCAAAATTGAAAAACTTAATTTTGATAGATATAAGGATTATGGCGGACTGCAGGAATGTTTCCCTAAATTTGTTGAAACAGTAAAAATTGTCGCTGCAGAGACGGGATCACATTATATTGATATATATAGCCATTTCTCAAATGCAGAGCAACTTTTGTGCGACACGGTTCACCCTAATAGTAAAGGATATGAAATAATAACGTCTGTTGTATCTCAATATTTAATATCTTATGCAGATATTATTTGCGGCGAATCTATAGAAGGATATATTTCTACTTACAAAGGAGATTTTTCGATATCCGATGAATGTATGTATATTTCACCATGCAAGGTGAAAGAGCTTAAAACGTATTTTTGTAACGAGGTACAAGTATTAAGCGATTTATCAATAGTCTCTGATGATGAAAATGTGAAAGAAGGTTTTACAATCTGTTGGATAGATAAATATGGTGAGCGTAGAGAATATCTTAAAATAAAAATCGATGAGTGATCGGCAAAGGTCACTCATCGGTTTTTATTTTAATTAAATTTCTTCAATAATTGTCTCGTTTTCAGCTTTGGGAGCTAAAACAAAACTTATTATAAGAAAAGCAATAATTACAAAAATAATGTCCATCATTAAGTATATTTTAAAATCCGGAGATGCATATTTGTCGATAAACGGTATTTTTAGAAGAGAGGGAACGGTTTTCTTGAATATTTCAAAGGTAACATTTTCATAAATGAAAATACTTTCCCTTGCGTAGAGTATTAAAGAGGAAATGTATTGTGTTATAACGGTTATTATTAATGAAACGGTTGCAGAAATCAAAATGGGTTTGTTTTTAGAAGTTGTATCTTTAGAAAATAATTTGTATCCCATAAAAGAAGCAATTGCAATTAATGCAGAAATCCAATTTACGTAATATCCCGGTTTAAAGACAGAGTTTTGTTCCGAAGTGGGAATCGCAAAAGCGTAAAGCAAAATCATACATGCAGAAAAACCAAGAGAAAGTAGAGTGGCTCCCAGAATGCCTTTTATTGTTGAATTTTTCGTTTTTTGGGTTTGAGTGATGTGAGTTGTTTCCTCGGAAATTGGGCATGAAGGTTTAGTATCGGCCGTATCTTCGTTTGTAATGTTTTCTTCCTCAGATGTTTCGTTAGAGATTTCTTCTGACAAATCTTTACCGCAATCGCTGCATAGCAAATGATTTTTGAAGTTTTTGGATATCCTGAACTTTTTTTCTTCTTCCTTTGAAATTTCTCTTTCGCATTGAAGACAAACAGAGTTTGAAACGATACCTATATTGGAAAGCACTTTTGTACATTCTTTTATCAGGGCATAATAATTTTTAAAAGAAAGCGTGCATGAAACTTCCATTCCGTTTTCTTTTACAGAATAATCTTTAATTTCAAATTTTTTGAAGACTTTTTCCAGATTTTGGCTCAATGTCATTACTGTAACAGGAGCTTCATCGTCTTTTGAAACTTTAGTGTTCAAGTAATAATAAACAAAAAAACTCTTTTTTACTCCTGTTTCGTATACCGAAACTAAAAAATCATCAACAAATCCAAATGCAGAATCTTTTTTTACTGTAAAAGAAACGGTTTTAGCAAAATCTTCAATTTTATTACTTATCATAAAACACTCCTTTAGGTTTTAAGTCCGGCAAATTGATTTTGATACAAGGTATAATAGTGACCTTTTCGTTCTAATAACTCCCGATGATTGCCATATTCGGCAATTTTGCCATGAGAAATAACAATAATTTTATCTGCATCTCTTATGGTGGAAAGCCTGTGGGCTATAATGAGACTTGTTCTGTTTTTCATCAATGCGATCATTGCCATTTGGATGTTCATTTCTGTTCTTGTGTCAATATTTGATGTAGCTTCATCTAAAATTAAAATTTTGGGATCATTTAAAATCGCTCTGGCAATGCAGATAAGCTGTCTTTGCCCTTGAGAAAGGTTTGCACCGCTTTCCGATAAAACCGTTTTATAACCATTGGGAAGATTTTTCACGAAAGAATCGACGCCTGCCATGTTTGCCGCTTCAATGACTTCTTCAAGTGTTGCATCCATTTTTCCGTATTTAATGTTATTTTCAATAGTATCGGAAAAAATTACAGAATCTTGAAGCACAATCCCTATGGCGCTCCTGAGTTTATGCTTCGGAATGGTAGAAATATCTTTGCCGTCAAGCGTAATAGATCCGCTGTCAATATCATAAAACCTCGTTAGAAGATTAACAACTGTTGTTTTTCCGCTTCCTGTTGCGCCGACAATAGCAATTTTCTCGCCGGGTTTTACGTGAAGAGAAAACCCGTCCAGAACGGTGTTGCCTTTTGTGTAAGCAAACATTACGTTTTCAAAATTAATCTCTCCCTTAATGGTTTCAATGTCAAAGTCTTTGTCTGTTCCGTTGTCATCTTCCTTCTCTTGATCAAGAATTTCAAAAACTCTTTCTGCTCCTGCGAGAGCCGTTTGTATTTGAGCATATTGCTGAGCGAGTTCGTTTATGGGTCTTGAAAATTGTCTTGAGTAAGTTATAAATGCGGAAATCATACCTAATGTAATGACCTCTTGGTTGGTGTTGAGGGCGATCATGCCGCCTACAATAGCAATAAGTAGAAAACCTATATTACCGATTACATTCATAAACGGTCCCATTATACCACCAAAAATTTGTGCTAAAATCCCAATTTTTCTGAGCTCGCTATTTGTTTTTGAAAAACTCTGCCTTGCGTTTTCTTCTCTCCCGTATGCAACTACAGTGTTGAAACCACCAACTGTTTCTTCGACGTGTGAATTGAGTTCACCTAAAAGTCTTTGTTGCTTTGGAAAAAATTTCCTCATATATTTGGTAAGAAAAAAAGAGGATAAAAGTGTAAGAGAAACGGATATCATACTCACCGCGGTAAGAAGTGGACTTTTCCACAGCATCACTATTAATGTTCCGATAAGTAAAATTACTCCCGATATAATTGTTGCGATAGAAGTGGAAATTGTGTTTGAAATACTTTCAATGTCATTTGTCATACGGCTCATAATATCACCGTGTCTGTGGTTATCCGTATACTTTATCGGAAGAAAAGAAATGTGAGAAAAAAGGTCGTTTCGCATTTTTCTTACTGTTGCTTGTGTAAGTTTTGCGGCGGAAATATTTTGTACGTATGTAGAAAGAGATTGAGTGAGATATATTCCAAGTAAAGTAAGCAAAATTGAAAAGAAGATCTTACTTTCGGTATTATCCATTTCGTCAATCGCTTTTCCTTGTACCATAGGTGCAATGATGGAAAGAATTGCAGAAAGGGTTATTACGGCAATAATAGCAAAAAGATATTTTTTGTTTGAGCCGATATACTTCAAAAGTCTGGAAAGGGTGGCTTTGGAATTTTTAGGCTTTTCTCCCATAACTCTTGCCATATGGTTTTTGGGACCACCGCCTCCCGGGCGAAAGTTCAAATCCGGAGATTGGTTTTTTTCTCTTTTATCCATTTTTCTTCCCACCTTCTTCTTCTTCTTCTTTTATCTGAGAATTGTATATGTCGCGGTAGATTGAACTGGTTTTCATCAATGATTCATGATTGCCAAACGCAACAATATGACCTTTGTCAAGAACGGCAATATTGTCTGCGCTCATAACGCTTGCAATTCTTTGAGCGACCATAATTACAGTAACATTTTTAAGTTCTTCACTCATTGCATTTCTGAGTGCGGTTTCCGTGGAAAGATCGAGAGCACTTGTTGCATCGTCGAAAATCAAGATCTTGGGATTTCTTATTATGCCTCTCGCAATAGATATGCGTTGCTTTTGTCCGCCGGAGAGGGAAGCACCTTTTTCTGCAACATAGGTATCATATCCATTAGGAAAATTTGAAATAAATTCGTGCGCTTGGGCTATCGTAGCTGCTGTTTCAATTTCTTTATCCGTTGCATCTTCTTTTCCTTGCTTTATGTTGTCCGCTATACTTCCTGAGAAGAGCTCGCTTTTTTGCAAAACAAAGGATATGTTCTTACGGAGCGTTTCAAGAGAAATATCTTTTATTTCAGTATCACCAAATAAAATTTCTCCATCGCAATCGTAGAATCGTGTGATAAGTTTTAGTAGTGTGCTTTTACCGCATCCGGTTGATCCCAATATTGCTGTCATCTTGCCGGTAGGGATGCTTAAATTTATATTTTCAAGAATTTTTCCGTCAGATGTTGGGTATGAAAAAGAAACATTTTTAAATGTAATATTTTCAAAATTATCCGGAAATGGTTTTTCACCGGTTTTTACAATAGGATCCACATCAAGTATTTCTGCAATTCTTCCCATGCACGCTTTGGCTTTTGTTATGTTTTGAAACATATTTCCAATCATCATAACCGACATAAGAATTTGGGTTACATAAGTAACTGCAGCCATTGCATCTCCTATTTCCATTCCGGAGGTTTTCACTTCATAGCCACCGATTGTGAGAATGGCAATTACAGAAACATTCATAATAATCATGATGAATGGATTTAGTGTTCCAATTATTTTTTGAACTCTGTATGTCTTCTCTGTAAGGGAATCATTTGCATTTTTGAAACGTGCAATTTCGTGCTTTTCAGTAGTAAACGATTTTACAACTCTTGCCCCAACAACATTTTCGCGCACCACGCTGTTTACATCATCCAACTTTTCTTGAACAACTGAAAACAGAGGCGCTGTTTTCTTGAGCATTATAATTATTAAAACAATTTGAATAGGAAGGGCAAAAGCAAATACTATTCCAAATTTTACATTTAGCGTTAGTATCATTGCAATTCCTCCAACAAATTGCATAATGACTCTAACAACCATTCTAAGTCCCATGGAGACAAAATCTTGTGCCGCGGTAATGTCGCTTGTCAATCGTGTGATAAGAGATCCGGTTGAAAAATTATCTGTTTGTTCAATGGAAAAAGCGGTAACTTTTTTAAAAGCCGCCTCTCTTAAATTGCATCCAAAATATTGTGAGGCTGCGCTTGCAAAAACTGCGGACAACACGCCTCCGGCAAATCCAATAACGACAACAATAAGCATTTTTATACCTACGCTGTATATAACGGACATATTACCCGCCTCAATGCCGTTTGTTACAATTTGAGATAAAAACTTTGGTTGCCAAAGATCTGCAAGCACTTCAATTATCATAAAAATTGGTGCCCATATGGCGATATACCAGTATGGTTTTAAAAAACCAATCACCTTTTTCATAAATTTTCCCCTTTAAAAAGTAAATATTGCAAATTATTATATCATTTTGTTCCTCACATTTAAACACATAAATATAAATTATATTTTAAATAAATGTAGGTTTAAAATTATATTTTACATATTCTTTAAATCGAATAAATGTATAAAACTTATTTAATTTCTTGATTTATCATCTTGTGGCGATTTAAATCAGGAAAGAGTGCGCTTATGGAAGTATAGATGAAATGTCTGCATTGTCAAATGCGTTTGATTTGGATATCGACGTGAAATGCAGCGGATGAGGTTTTACCGGAAAAGTGTCTACATTGAAATGTGAATGAAGACCGGTAGGTTAAAAAAGAAAATAAATTTGCTTGACATAGATCATTAAATATGATAAAATGTCAAGGCAAGAAAAATAAGAGAGGTAAAAAATGAAAAGAATAATTGCACTTTTACTTACAGTACTTATGATTACCACATCCACAGTTCTTTTTTCATCCTGTGGCGGAGATGATGACGATGTTCTCGTAATGGCAACAAACGCCAATTTTCCACCGTACGAATATATGGAAGGCGAAGAATTTGCCGGAATCGATGTTGAAATTGCACAGAAGCTTGCAGAAAAATTGGGTATGACTCTTAAAATTGAAAATGTAGAGTTTGGATCTATTGTCGGCGGAGTTGAGATGGGAAAATATGACATGGGAATGGCAGGTATGACAGTTAACGAAGAACGTCTCGAAAGCGTAAACTTCACAAATACATATGCCAAAGGTGTTCAATCCGTTATTGTTAAAGAAGATTCAGTATATACAAGTGTAAACGATTTTTATAATTTGGACGAAAGCGGAAATCCCGTTTCTGTAAAAGAAGGCGTAATAATTGCTGTTCAGCAAGATACCACAGGAGATATCTATGCTTCTGACGAAGTTAAGAACAGTGGTTTTGGGGAAGAAAATGTTCTTCGTTTCAAAAACGGAGCGGATGCTGTTGAAGCCCTTAAGACAGGAAAGTGTGTTGCTGTTATCATTGATAACGAACCTGCAAAATCTTTTGTTGCTGCGAATGAGGGTCTAAAGATTCTTGAAGGCTCATACGCTGATGAAGATTATGCGATTTGCGTAAACAAAGAAAATGATGAGCTTCTCGAAAAACTCAATAAAGCCCTTGATGAGCTTAAAGAGGATGGAACGATAGACGAAATTATCAACAAATACATCAAATAATACGACTTTGAATATAATAAATGCCATGTGTCTTTGATGCATGGCATTTTACTCGAAACAAAGCCTTGACATGATTGGGTAAATATGATAGAATGCTAACAAATATAGTTTAGGAAATAGTTTGAAATGAAAAAAAGAATTGTATTATTTACTTTTGTTATTGTATTTTTGCTATCTACATTTTCTGTTGTGCCTTTTACATATACAGCATACGGTCAATCTGTTTCTTCGTTTGAATCGACAACAACATTTTCGGAATCTGTTTCGTCTGAATCTGTTTCGTCGGAAACAATGCTTTCGGAGTTTGATTCATCGTATACAAGCCTTTCTAATTCTTCATCGTTAAAATCAAAATCCTCTGAGAAAACATGGTTTGAAAAATTTAAAGACGAGTTTGAACTAAACTTTATCAAACAGGATAGGTGGAAGCTTCTTCTTAATGGACTTGTTGCAACATTAAAGATAACTTTTTTTTCACTTATACTTGGTATTTTGATTGGCGTTTTGGTGGCTGCCGTTCGTTCCACTTTTGATAAGAACCAAGAGACGATGAAAAGGCGAGGGGGAATTAAATATTTCTTTTTTGCATTTTTGAACAGCATATGTAAGCTTTATTTAACTGTAATAAGAGGAACGCCTGTTGTTGTTCAGCTAATGATAATGTATTTTATTGTTTTTGCATCGTCTACAAACGGAGAGATGATTGCTATTATTTCTTTTGGAATCAATTCTGGTGCATATGTTGCTGAAATTATTCGTGGCGGAATTATGTCCATTGACAATGGGCAGTTTGAGGCAGGAAGAAGCTTAGGATTCAATTATCCTCAAACAATGTATCATGTTATATTGCCGCAGGCGTTTAAAACTGTTCTTCCTTCTCTTTGCAACGAATTTATCGTTTTAGTAAAAGAAACATCTATAGCTGGGTATGTAGGCATAACCGATCTTACCAAAGCCGGCGACATTATTAGAGGCCGTACATTCTCTGCATTTATGCCTCTCATTGCGGTAGCTTTAATTTATTTGGTTATCGTTATAATTTTGACACGTCTTGTAGGAATGCTTGAAAGGAGACTTCGTAAAAATGAACGCTAAAAACGAGAATAAAAGCATTGACGGAGTTGAAGGCTCAAAAATGCGGAATTTAATTGAAGTCAGAGATTTGAAAAAGCATTATCTTGGCGGCAAAGTAAAAGCTTTGGACGGTGTAACAAATAACATAAAAAAAGGCGAGGTCGTGGTAATAATCGGACCTTCGGGTAGCGGAAAATCCACATTTCTTAGGTCTCTCAATCTTTTGGAATTGCCAACAGCGGGAACAATTTCCTTTAAGGGGATAGATATATGTGATCCGAGGGCCAATATAGATCTGCATAGAAGAAAAGTAGGAATGGTTTTTCAGCATTTTAATTTGTTTCCGCATAAAACAGTGCTCCAAAATTTAACTCTTGCTCCCATTAAGCTTTTAGGAATGTCGAAAGAAAAAGCGGAAAAAAAAGCTTTGGAACTCCTTGACAGAGTTGGTCTTGAAAGCCGTGCTTCTTCATATCCTTCGCAGCTTTCGGGCGGGCAAAAACAACGTGTCGCTATTGTAAGAGCACTCTGCATGGATCCTGAAGTTTTACTTTTCGACGAGCCTACATCTGCCCTTGACCCGGAGATGGTTGGCGAAGTTTTGGATGTTATGAAAGACTTGGCAAAAAGCGGAATGACGATGGTGGTTGTTACTCATGAAATGGGGTTTGCCAAAGAGGTGGGAGACAGAGTGATATTTATGGATGAAGGAGTGATTGTTGAAGAGGGCACGCCGAATGAAATTTTCGAATCTCCAAAATCCGAAAGGTTGATATCATTCTTTTCAAAGGTTTTATAAGATGGAAATCGTACCTATTGCAAAAATTAAAAACGGCTTTTCATCAAAATTTGGTATTCCGCGTCAAAGCGGACTTTGTGAAGTAATTTCAACAATAGTATTTGAAAAAGAATTTAATGTTAGAGAAGCTTTTCGAGGTATTGATAAATATTCCCATTTGTGGTTACTTTGGGAGTTTTCGAAATTTAGCCAAACAACATGGTCTCCAACTGTAAGGCCGCCGAGACTTGGGGGAAACAAAAGGGTGGGGGTGTTCGCAACTCGTTCGCCGCATCGTCCAAATTCCATCGGACTTTCTTCGGTGAGACTTTTAAAGGTGGAAGAAACAGAAAAAAATGGAATTGTTTTATATGTATCAGGTGCTGACATTATGGATGGAACACCTATTTATGATATAAAACCTTATATTTCGTATACAGACTCGCATCCGGATGCTTTATGTGGGTTTGCCGATGAATTTATAAATCATTCTATCAATGTTAAAATTGATGACGGTGCATTTTCTAATGTTCCCACCGATATTTCGAACCAAATTCTCTCTCTGCTATCAAACGATCCAAAACCATCATACCAAAAAAGTGATAAAAGAATTTATGGAATGGTTTTTCATGGATATGAAGTTAAGTTCAAATATGTAAATGGTGAAATTGTTGTTTTGACAGTTAAAAAGATGGATGAAAAGGTTTTGAAAAAAATATAAAAAAGTACTTGACAAAACGATTTTTGTGTGATATATTTAGTTTGGTTAGCAAAGGCTAACCAAACTTTAAAGATTGAGGTTAGCCGGTGCTAACCATGGTTTTAAAGTGGTGATTATAAAGTGAATTTGTTTCAAATAATTATCTGTGTTTTGTTTATTTTTGCCGTCGTTCTTGTTGCGATGGTTATAAAAATAAAAATTAAAGAAAAAAAGCTGAAAAGCCATAAGATCTCTTGTAACAATAGCTGTTCAAATTGTCCTCTTGGCGGCTCTTGTTTGCCCCGAAAGTCTTTTTCCGTAGAAAGACCGGATAAGGGAAAAAATCTACACATAGAATAACTAAAACGGGCATTTTGTGCCCGTTTGGTTAGGCTATAATCAAACACTTTAGGCGGTTTAGGTACAAATTCAACTTACTTTTACCTATAGTAAATTGACTAATGAAAAAGACTTAAGAATTGTTCTTTTTTGTTCATTTTGTCAATCTTAAAAAAACAAGAAAAAAACTATTGACTTATGATAGTTCATGTGATATACTCTACAAGGTTAGCGAAGGCTAACGTGTTTTGAAGTCGTTTAATTGATAATGATATAAATTATTGTGGTGAAACATATGAATTTGAATGAAGCAGTTGAAGGCAAAGAATATATAATACATTCTATAGAGACGGATGATGAAGAATTAGATGCTTTTTTGTTTTCTCTTGGTTGTTATGAAGGAGAAAGAATAACTGTAATTTCTCATCTAAAGGGCGGTTGCGTAGTTTCAATTAAAGATGGTAGATATAATATAGACAATCAATTGGCTGAAGCTATTATTGTTGTTGGATAAATTGTTGCTTTGTAAAATTATTTCTGTTTTTTCCAAACACAATTGTAGCTCAGCCTACTTTACGCGCCGCTGGTTAGCTTTTGCTAACTCTTGTGCTGCTTTAAAATATACTTTAAAATATAATTTTTCAGGAGGAAATCTATGAGAATCGCGTTAGCCGGTAACCCAAACTCCGGTAAAACAACAATGTACAATGCTTTGACCGGTAGAAATGAAAAAGTCGGAAACTGGGCAGGTGTAACTGTCGAAAAGAAAGAGCATCCAATTAAAAAATCTTTTTACAATGGAGAATCACCGCTTATTGCCGTCGATCTTCCGGGAGCTTATTCAATGTCTCCTTTTACAAGTGAGGAGAGTATTACAAGTTCATATGTAAAAAATGAAAATCCGAACGCCATTATTAATATAGTGGATGCAACAAATTTAAGCAGAAGTCTTTTCTTTACAACGCAGCTATTGGAACTTGGAATTCCTGTAGTTGTTGCGCTGAATAAAGCAGATATCAATAAAA
This sequence comes from uncultured Oscillospiraceae bacterium, assembly GCA_964509125.1. GTDB lineage: Bacteria > Bacillota > Clostridia > Oscillospirales > CAG-382 > SIG653. The sequence goes on from CAZDVZ010000031.1 coordinate 13,182, forward strand.
AGAAGGAAACAATAATTGATACCAAAAAGCTTTCGGAGAAGCTTGGATGTCCTGTTATCGATACTACGTCCGTTACCGGTGAAGGACTTAAAGAAGTTGTAGAAACGGCTGTATCTCTTATCGGAAAAGAGCAAAATGCTCCGTATGTTCAAGGTGACATAGATTATTCTAACAAAAATGAAGTTGTAGAAGCCGATAAAAAACGCTTTGAATTTGTAAATAAGATAGTTTCAAATGTAGAGAAGCGTAAAGTGCTTACAAAGCAAAGAAACAAGCAAGATAAAATTGATGCTGTACTTACAAATAAATGGGCAGGAATTCCGATTTTTGTTCTTGTTATGTATCTTGTTTTTTGGATATCTCAGGTTGGCCCCGGAGTTTGGTTGGCTGAAGGATATGTTTTCGAGAAAGATGATGTTCTTAATTTGACATACGCAGGCAATGATTATTCATTTGCTTTAGATGAAGCAGAAGCAGAAGAAGCAGAAGGAAACGAGAACGCTGAAGCAGAAGAAGGCGATGAAGAAGCAGAAGAAACAGAACTTGCTCCTTTTGTTGGTAGTTGGAAATCTGATGATGCAAAAATCGAATTTACGGAAGAAAGCACTTTTGTATTAACAATCGGAGATAAAGAAGTTGTTGGTACATATGAATTTGACGAAGAAGCGGAATCTGACAACATAGTTTTGTCTGTTGATGAAGAAACAACATTTAAAGCTAATTGGGACAGTTGCGATACGGAGATTCCCGGTCTTGTTACATTCATTGAAATGTTTGGTGAATGGGTAGGAGAGCTCATGGAAGATTCTCCTGCAATTCTCAATACCATCGTCGTGGACGGCATTATTGGCGGCGTAGGCGCCGTTGTTGGATTCCTTCCCTTGGTAATGGTTATGTACTTCCTTTTGGCGCTTTTGGAAGATTGCGGTTATATGGCACGTGTTTCTGTTGTTCTTGACCCCATTTTCAAAAAAGTTGGCCTTTCGGGAAAATCTGTAATTCCTTTTGTAGTAGGTACCGGTTGTTCTATCCCCGGTATTATGGCTTGCAGAACTATAAGAGATGAAAGAGAACGTAGGGCAACGGCAATGCTTACACCTTTCATGCCTTGTGGTGCAAAGATTCCCGTTATAGCACTTCTTGGCGGTCTTTTCTTCCCCGAATCAAGTTGGGTATCTCCTTTAATGTATTTCATGGGACTTATCCTCATTTTCTTTGGTGCGTTGCTCATAAAATGGATTTCTGGATATAAATACAGAAAGTCTTTCTTCATCATCGAACTCCCGGAATATAAGTTCCCTTCCATCTTGGGTGCGCTAAAATCCATGTGTGCACGCGGCTGGGCATATATCGTTAAGGCGGGTACAATTATTCTTGTTTGTAATGCGGTGGTTACGATAATGCTCAATTTCAATTGGTCTTTCCAAATGGTAGAAAATGCCGAAGAATCTATTCTTCGTACAATTTCAGAGCCTTTTGCAATTTTGTTAATTCCTTTGGGCTTCGGTGCTTGGACATTAGCTTCTGCTGCTATTACAGGTTTTATCGCTAAAGAAGAAGTTGTTGGTACATTGGGCGCGGTTTTTGCAGCACTTGCCGTTAATGATGATTTTGAACTCCTTCAAAGCGGAGGCGGCGAAACTGTTTTAGGAATTTCTGCAGCAGCAGGTCTTGCTTATCTTATGTTTAACCTTTTCACACCGCCTTGTTTTGCTGCTATCGGTGCCATGAACTCTGAAATAAAGAGCAAAAAGTGGCTTTTCGCAGGTATTGGTTTGCAATTTGGTATTGCATATGTTCTTTCCTTCTTTGTATATCAAGGTGGCACATTGATTTCAGAATCTAAAGTTGGAGAGGGTTTTGTTCCCGGACTTATTGCTGTAGTTGCAATAATTGCCTTTACTTCATTCCTCGCCATAAGATCCAATCAAAAAACTAAAAAAGAATATGAATTAAAGTCTGTTTTAAAGGCTGAAAAGAAAAAATCTTATTCAGGAAATGCAAGATAATAAAATTTATTGATATGGAGAGCCTATGAGACCAATTGATATAATTATAACCATAATCCTTCTTGCTATAATTGGATTTGCAGTAGGGTATATTGTAAAGTCAAAAAAACGTGGTGAAAAATGTATAGGTTGTCCATATTCGAAACAGTGCGGCGGAAATTGCGGCGACAACCGTGATGCCCCCTCTAAAAAAGAATAATCTAAAAATAGGGATGTGAAAAGCGAAATTTTTCACATCCCTATTGTTTGGCTGAAAAAACATTCATAATAAAACCCACCGGATCGTCAATATTCTGACAATTTGGTGGGTTTATTATATTGATAAGTTTTATTAAGCTACATTGAAAAATCAGTTATCTTCTTCTTTGGAAATTTCTTCGTTCGCCACGTTTGAAATATCCATGGTCTCATCTGAGCTTTCATACGATGCGTCATCGGATAAAACTGCGGAAGAACTTTCGCTTTGATTTTCATATTCTTCTGTGGTGAGAATTTTTACATAATTGATTATGGGTTGATCTGCGTAAGAAATCGTTCCATTACCATCGGTAGGAGCTGCCGCACTGCAAACAGCGTCAACAACATTCATACCATCAACAACATATCCAAATGCAGCGTATTCCGTGTCAAGGTATGTGCTGTCCTGGTGAACAATAAAGAATTGACTGCTTCCGCCATCATAATCATCTGTTCTTGCCATAGAAATCGCTCCTCTGACATGAGAAAGATCATTGTAAACACCGTTTGATGCAAATTCGCCTTTAATATTTTCCGCGCTGTCGTTACTTGAAGCACCGCCTTGCATCATAAATCCCGAAATTATTCTATGGAATGTAAGTCCATCATAAAAACCGCTTTCAGCCAACTCTTTAAAGTTTGCAACGGTTATTGGAGCTGTTTTTTCATCTAAAGCCACCGTTATTGTTCCATAGTCTTTAATATCTATAATGGCATAATCAGTAGCTTCGACAGAAGTTCTCCATTCTTTAATATCTACTGCGTTTGTTTCGTTGGATTGAGAGTCTGTTGAACTTTCACTGCCAGAGGTGTTCCCTCCTGATGATTTTATAATAAGAAATACTAAAATCAAAATTATTACAAATATACATACTGTAAGGCTTTTAATCAAAATATTTTTCTTTTTTGCAGATTTTAATGCTTCAAAAGGTTTCACATAATCAGAAATGGATTTTAAAACCAAATATTCAACATCATTTGGAATTTGATGTTTGTTTGCATTTTCCAAAAGCTCTTTTTCTACGTTTGACATTGTAATTTCGTTTGTTAGGCGTTCAATATTTCCTTTTTCTGAGCCAATAGAAAGCTTGACAGATGTGAGATCTGAAGGCAACATCTTGGCGATCTCCTCTTCTGATAAACCACCAACAACCCTTAGTATAAATACAAATTTTTGAAAATAGGGGAGAAGCTCTAAAACTTCTTTCCAATTATTAGCAATTCTATCCTCGCTCGCAATATTAAAGTTCTGATTTTTGGGAGGCTGTAAAGCTTTTGAATTTTTCTTTTGTATTTCTTTTTTGCAGCCGTTAATAATGTTTTTGGTGCACAAAAGAGAAAACTCTTTTTCCGTTTGAATGTTCTTTAATTTGATTTCGTTCCAAATCTTAGAAAAAACACCTGAAAAAACATTTTTTGCAGCATATTCGTTGTCTAAAAGAGAAATAGCCAAGGCATAAGATGTATTTTTATTATCGTTATAAAGCTTTATCAATGATGATTTATTGCCGAGCGTGGCATTTTTTATAATAGTTTCCATTTTTTTCTCCTGTAATTATTTTTATTTATTATATCACCTCGACTTATATTATACATTAATTAAATGTAAAAAAATATTTACAGAAAAGAAAGTTGATGTATTTTAATTATAAACAGCGAATGTAAAATTAACCCAAAGGCTAAAATGCATCCGCTGTTTTTTAAAAATAGAATATTATTTTTTTATTTTAAATACGTGCAAATGTTATACAATATTTCTGCAACCGATTCTTTTGTTAATGTTGTTTCATTTGCTGAACTTCCCATGATTAACTCTAATTCTTTAGAATTTTTTTCCAATCCCAACGCTTTTGATACCATATCTTTTGCTTCTTCTGCGGTTATTGTTTCGGTAGGGTTGAAGTATCCGTCACCAATTTCTATAATTTCCGTATCTAATGCTCGTTTAAGATATGATTTTCTTCCGCTTGAAAGAAGTGAATCGTCAATAAATTCTGTGTCTTTCACTTTTCCGACACCATCATTAAGTTCTGCGGCACAAAGCAACATAACAGTAAAATCTATTTTATTCACTTCTTCTTTGGGTGAAAAATAATATTCTCCGCCTTTCATGGAATACGTCATAATATTATTTTTTGAAAGATCCAAAGCCGCAAAATGAATTTCGCTTTCAGCCATATCGCCAAACGTCATGCTGTTAGAATCGTTTACAACATTGACATAAACAGTTGCTTCGTTGGATTGGTTTCCATATTCGTCTATGGCGCTTATTGTAAAAACATCACTTCCGGTGAAATTTTTTTCGGGAGTGTAGGTTATTCGTTTAAGACCGTTGTTTACAGAAACCTTACCAAAAGAAGGGTAAGCGTTGATTTTTATTGTCACTTCATCATCGTCAGGATCATAAACTGTTATTTCTGAATATACTGAAATGTTTTTTGTGGTATTGATCGTAAAGCTATTTGCTATAGGTGAATAGTTTGCTGATGATAAATAGCTTATATTACAAGTGATTTCTGTGCTTTTCCAACTATCATTGGAAATTATGAAAGTAAATGTGGGAGGTGTTTCAAAAGTATTTTGTGTTGGTACGAATTTCAAAAGATCAAGACTATCTGCAGTGATGCATTGACCGTCAATAACTTCTACACCAGATAGTTTAAGCACTCCATCACTTTGCGAGGGAATTTTTGTAACTGTTATATAATCGAAGTCACATCCGGCAACACTTACAAAGTCGTCTTTGGAAAAACTTGTATCCGTTCCATTTAGTGCACATTTTGTAAATGTTGTTTTGCTTCTCAAAATGTCGATAGCAGGTGATATTTCCACAGCGCAAACTGCCAATCCCATTGATAACAAAAGCAAAAGAGCAATTGTAGAAATAAAAATTTTTCTCATGTAGTTTAACCGCCTTTCAGTTTATTGTATACATAGGATTGACAAAACCACTGCAAAATATACAGTGGTTTTGAAATTAGAAATTTAATTTTTTAAATATTGCGGGATAAATAAATGTTCCGTAAAATCCCATTATCATATACCTTATAAATCCGCCCCATTTGTAAAGCGTATCGTTGGTTGTGTAGAATAAAGCTCCTTCTGTCATTGAAGGTAAAATCAATTTAAAAGCAGACCTTACAAGTAAAAGCGTTGTAACACCAATAATAAGTCTTACAATTTTCTTTTTCCATGGTGTATCGGTTGAAAAATTTATGTACTTGTTTTCAAGTATAAAACCCAATATTCCACCAAATCCCATACCCATAATTTTCATTGTATCTGATGTCGGATCAAAGAAAAGAGCAATTAACGAAACTAAGTATACACTAATGAAAAGAATGTTTTTTTTATGATAAAACTTATAATAAAGTTTCATCATAAGAAATGCACACAAAATACCAAGTATTGCTCCAATAAATGTATCGGTTGCATAATGAACGCCTAAGTACACACGACTTATAACCACAAGAGGAATTATGACAAAAGGCAGTATCTTAAGATATAGAGGAGTTTTTTTGTATTCTTCCTTATACCCTAAGTAACAAGCCGGCCAAAAACTTCCCGCATTTTGGGAATGGCCGCTGGGAAATGAATAAGATTCGCCTAAATGAGTTCTATCAACAAGTCCATCGCCTCGCTCTAAATTAATATGATTCTCAAATGATGGGTTTTTAAAAGGCCGTGGCCTTGCAACAGCATCTTTTATAATTCCGTTTACCGCATTGGAGAAATAAATAGTTAAAAGCAGACCTTCTCCAATTTTTTTGTTAAAGCACCAATACACAAAAACAATCAGTGTGATTAAAACAATTTCCTCGGAAAAACAAGTAAATAAATAAAATAAATAATCAACTATTTTTCCAAAGAAACCGTCATCCGGGTGAAGTCCTTGTATAAATTCTGTTGCTTTCGCATCGAAATTATACACAGCGTCAACAAATTTGTCCATAAATTCCTCCATTTTATACTGATGAAAGTTTAGCAATTTGATCACGAAGTGCAGCAGCGGTTTCAAATTCCAAACGAGAGGCCGCTTCTTTCATGGCTTTTGTAAGCTCTGCAATTCGTTTTTGCTTTTCAGATTTAGAAAGCCCTTTAATATCCTCTTCAATTTTAAATGTTATCTCAATTGAATCTCTAACATCTTTAACTATTGTTTTAGGTGTTATTCCGTGTTGCTTATTATATTTTTCTTGGAGTTTTCTTCTTCTGTTTGTTTCGTTTATTGCTTTTTCCATTGCTGTTGTAATTTTATCGGCGTACATAATAACGCTTCCATTAACATTTCTTGCAGCTCTCCCTATGGTTTGAATAAGAGAACTTTCGGATCTCAAAAATCCCTCTTTGTCTGCGTCAAGAATGGCAACAAGGGAAACCTCCGGAAGATCTAATCCTTCTCGAAGAAGATTGATACCTACGAGGGCGTCAAATTCGCCCAGTCGAAGTTGACGCAATAACTCAACTCGCTCCATGGTTTTTATATCATAATGAAGATATTTAGCTTTTACACCGTTTGCGCACAGGAAATTGCTTAAATCTTCTGCCATTTTTTTTGTAAGAGTTGTAACTAAAGTACGCTCATTTTTTTTAGCTCGCTCTTTAATTTCTCCCAAAAGGTCATCAATTTGTCCTTCGGTGTTTCTGACTGAGATAAGAGGATCAAGTAGTCCGGTAGGACGTATTATTTGTTCCACTGTGTTTTGCGATAAAGTTTTTTCAAAATCAGAAGGCGTTGCACTTACATAAAGTGTAATGCCCTTTCTTTCAATAAACTCACCAAAATTTAAAGGACGATTGTCAAAAGCGGAAGGGAGCCTGAATCCAAAATCAATAAGATTTTTCTTTCTCGAATAGTCACCGCCACCCATCCCTCTAATTTGCGGAACGGTAACATGACTTTCATCTATAAACATTAAAAATTTTTCAGGAAAATAGTCTAAAAGTGTATTTGGCGTACTTCCGGGTGCACGGCGCGCAAGAACTCTTGAATAGTTTTCAATACCGTTGCAGCGTCCAATTTCTCTAAGCTGTTCCACGTCTAATAAAGTACGTTCTCTTATTCGTTGGGCTTCAATATATTTTTGGTTGTGTTCAAAATATGCTTGTCTTTCGTCCATTTCTTCAAGGATTTCACGCAACGCATCATCTTTTTCTTTTTCGTTAACTACATAGTGAGTGGAGGGGTATACTGCGAAATGCTTTAATAATGCATCTGCTTCACCCGTTACAATGTTAATTTGTTTAACGCTGTCTATCTCGTCACCAAAAAATTCAACTCTGATAGCAAAAGAATCAGAATTTGATGGAAAAATATCAACGGTATCTCCTCTGACTCTAAAATTATTTCTTTCAAATCCAAAATCGTTTCTGCTGTATTGAAGCGAGACCAATTTTTTGATCAAGTTGTTTCTTCCCATTTCCAAGCCGGGACGAAGAGATATAACTTGATTTTTGTATTCTTCGGGAGACCCTAAAGAATAAATACAGCTAACGCTTGATACAACCAAAACATCGTTTCTTTCAAAAAGTGAGCTTGTAGCACTATGTCTTAATTTGTCGATTTCATTGTTGATCGATGCGTCTTTCTCTATATAAACATCTTTACCGGGAACATATGCTTCGGGTTGATAATAATCGTAGTACGATACAAAATATTCTACGGCATTATTTGGAAACAGTGCTTTAAATTCTGTATAAAGTTGTGCGGCAAGGGTTTTGTTGTGAGCCAAAACAATTGTTGGGAGATTTATTTGAGAAATTATATTTGCCATTGTAAAGGTTTTGCCGGATCCCGTAACCCCAAGCAAAACTTGATCTGTGTATCCTTTTTTAATGCCGTTAACCAAACTTTCAATGGCTTGCGGTTGATCTCCCGTCGGTGCATATGGCGATACAAGCTCAAAATTTTTCAAAACAAAACCTCCATGTACATTCTTCGCAATATATTATACCATATATATTTTTCAATTAAAAGTATTTTTTTGAAAAAATATATTTCATATTATAAAAGATAATATTTAAATGGTTGACAAAAAACGGTTTTTCTGTTACAATGTAAAAAATAGGAGGTTTAAAATGACTGATCTTGACTTATATAAAATCGCGTTAAAAGCGACCGAAAACTCATATTCACCCTATTCAAATTTTAAAGTTGGCGCTGCTCTAATTGCTGAAAGCGGTGAGATCTATACGGGGTGTAATGTTGAAAATGCCTCATATGGCGGTACAATGTGTGCAGAACGCACAGCGGTTTTTAAAGCCGTATCATGCGGTGATAGAAAATTTGTTAAAATTGCCATTGCTGAATCGGGTGATGGTGATTGTACTCCTTGCGGTCTTTGTAGACAAGTACTTTCCGAATTTTCAAAAGACGGATCTCTTATTGTTGTCTGTAAATCCGAAGGAAAACTGAAAGAATTTACATTGAAAGAGCTTTTACCTTGTAGTTTCACTTTCTGATTTTTGAGGATTGTTTTAACATTGCCACATCCAATTATTAAATACATTTTTGTATACGATGTCATTCTGAATATAATAGATTTATAATTTCGTGAGGAAAAACATGGAATATCCTGTATTTTTACCCGGATGGGAAACCGTCGCTTTGTTAGGTGAGGGTGGTTTTAGTAAGGTATATAAAATAAAAAAGACTGAAGATGGAGAAGAGTTTTATTCTGCTTTAAAGGTTATCAGTATCCCATCTTCCTCAAATGAATACAAACAGTATTTGTCAGACGGATACAGCGAAGATGATGTGCAAACCATCTTCAAGGATCAAGTGAAAAATATTGTATCAGAGTTTAAAATGATGTCCGCTTTCAGAGGTATGACAAATATCGTTAGCTATGAGGATCATTTTATTACCGAAAAAGAGGATAAAAAGGGATATACTGTTTTTATTCGTATGGAACTTTTGGAAACTCTCACGGATTATTATAACCACAGCCCTCTTGATGAAGAGAAAACTGTTAAAATGGGTATAGATATTTGTCGTGCCCTTGAAAGATGTGCTGCAGAAAACATAGTACACAGAGATATCAAACCTCAAAATATATTTGTAAATAAGTATGACGATTTTAAACTTGGTGATTTTGGCATAGCTCGTGTAATGGAACATACAACAAGGGCTACAAAAATCGGTACATATTCATATATCGCACCTGAGGTATATTTGGGAAAACCGTATAATTGCACCACAGATATATACTCTTTGGGTCTTGTTTTGTATTGGCTTTTGAATGAACGCAGATTACCCTTTTTTCCTTTACCTCCGCAGATTCCCACGGCGGCAATTCAGGAAACTGCAGTACAGAAGAGACTCACAGGCGAGCCGATCCCTGCGCCTAAAAACGGAAGCGATGAGTTAAAAAGTGTAATTGTTAAGGCTTGCGCTTTTAAATCAAGTGACAGATACCAAACCGCAAAAGAATTTCGTGAAGCTTTGGAAGAAGTAAAGTATCTTCTTTCTAAAAAAACGAAATCTGAAATATTGAGCGCAAATTCATCGGGTGCTATAGAAAATGTTTCTTCACAAAAAGAAACAAGGTCGTATAACCAAATAGAAAATACTTCTCCCATGGCGGCACCGAAAATTGAAGTTGATGCACCGATTTTGGATGAAGAAGCACAGTTGATAAACAAAACCACACCCATAGCTCCCAAAACGGATCACAATAACATTCCGCAAAATGGTAAAAATTTCACCAAACCACAAACAGAAAATAAATCTTCCGGCAAATCGCAGTGGGATAAGCAGGGAAATGTTTCCACCCCGATAAAAAACAAATGTACGAATAAGAATGGTGACAAAAAATCGGGAAGTATCAAAATAATTGGCGTTGTTTTGCTTCTTGCCGTAATTATCGCTGTAATCTTATTCCTCCTTAAAGGCTATGAAAATAGAAATAAAGATAATAGTTCCGAAGGAACAATCGGGTACGCAAATTCCGTAGAAGCTACTTCGGAAGAAGAAAAAGAATTTTCATGGTCGTTGGAAAACGGCGTTCTAAACATAAGCGGACATGGTGAAATGCCTGATTATGATATATCCCAAAGCGTTTATGCCCCATGGCATGATCAAAAAGACGATATAAAAAGCGTGGTTATATCTGACGGTATAACAAGCATTGGGGAGAGTGCGTTCAGTTACTGCGACTCCCTTACAAGCATAACCATACCTGACAGTGTAACAAGCATTGGGGAGA
>CAZDVZ010000032.1:0-23559 GCA_964509125.1 uncultured Oscillospiraceae bacterium
TGTTATTAACATCTGTAATATATTTGCCCGATGCAGTATGTCTGATGTATGCCACAAAGTTTTCACCCATATCTATGGGAGAGTAGCCATCAAGTTTGTTGTTATGGCCGTTAACCTCTTTTCCAACCATGGAAAGAAGACCGTTTGCGATTCCAAGACAGAGATCTTCATAATATGTATCAAAAATACTATTATCATAGCTGGAATCGATAAATCCAACTTCAACAAGTATCGCTGGCATCGATGTATTGGTAATAACAGTAAAAGTAGCTGTCTTAACGCCTCTATTTCTCCAAGCATAATTACCAACGGCAGCAATCCTATTGTTTACTTCTGTTGCCATTGTTCTTGAAGTGGAACTACCACCCGTCATATAATAAGTTTCAACACCGGTACCACCACCGGAATTTCTGTGAATACTGGCAAAATACTTGTTGCCATTATTATTTGCAATTTGACATCTTCCGCTAAGAGTTACAAATACATCGGTTGTTCTCGTATACGTCACGGATTCTACAGTGCTGATAAGTTCACCAACTCTCAGTGCCATACGAAGAACATCGTCCGCTTCTTCCCTTGACCCGTTCATTGCACCCGGATCGGTTCCGCCATGTCCGGCGTCAATAATAAATGTCTCTCCTGCAGCTTCAACCTCAACAGGATCGAAAGCAATTACAGACAAACACATAATTAAAACCAAAAAAGCTGAAACAGCTGTTTTAAAAGTACTCATAAAGTATCCTTTCTGTGCTAAAAAATATATACAGTTTCTCTCTGTGAGCTTATTCTATTATATTTTAGCTCAAAAATCAACAGAAATATTAGTAGCTTATGTGAACATTTTTTTTATCGTTACAAAAATGAGATGGTATTTTTGTACAAATTGCACAAAAAACCATTTTCATATTCTAAGATAATAAAAAAATAAAGCACTATGAAAGAAGTCACTTCCATAGTACTTTATCAATATTATGATGCTTTAAATCTGTTTTAAAAATATGCTCTTGATTCTAAGATAGTCTGTTGCATCAATTACGCCATTTTTATCCATATCTGCAGCATTCCATTCTGCATCGCTAAGAGTATAAAGTGCCAAAAATGCACTTTTTATTCTGAGATAATCTGTAGCATCAACAAGTAAATTACCATCTACATCGCCGGGCAAATAATCCAAAACAGTAACAAATGCTTCTATTGTTCCTTTATACTCACCGGTTCCGCTGACGACAAGTTTTAAAGTTTTTCCCATATCATTTTCTGTAACAGTATACGTGGTACCGGTTTTACCTTCTAACAGTAAATCGTCAGAATACCACTGATATGAAATGCTGTCATAATTTCCTGAGAAATAAATAAAAGTTGCTGTAAGCTCTTGCCCTAAGTAAGCATTGCCATCAATTGAAATTCTACCGTGAATTGTATTATCAACAGTTAAATAAACAGCGCTGGCACTTGCGGGACTTGCATATGTTGTATCAGTTTCTTTATATCTTTTATAGAAGATGTATGATTTCCCCGGAGAGAGATTGTCAAAAACATTATTTTCTGTCCAAATTCCACCTTCGATCATAAATTCAGCTAATTCATCAGGACATAATGTTATCGAATAAAAATCTCTTTCTAAAAGTTGAGGAGCATCGGGAGCGGAAATTGTATATTTATTTGTTGTTATATACAACGGATCGCTTGCCTCACTTGCGTATGAAATATCTGTCTCTTTATATCGAATTTGACAAACATATTTTGTATTTGGAAGCAAATTATCAAAGACATTGCTATCACTCCACCCTTCGTTATCAGTTACCGGCTCTTCAGCACTTCCCCACATACCGACAATAGATTCACTTTCTGTGTGAATCCCTGTATAAACATAAATCTTATACTGATATTGAGAATCAAAAGAAAGAGTTATAGAGTCAGACGTAACAATATCTAATGAAGGCGTTGGAGGCGCCGAAACACTGGATTTCCATGTTTTAATAACAAGAGGATCGCTCGCTTCGCTCGCATAAGTCGTATCTGTTTCCGAAGTTCTGCAATAAAAAGAATATTCTGTCGCAGGCAAAAGATCTACAAATCGATTGTGACCGTACCACGATGCATTTGATTCGTTTTGCCAATTTATACCATCAAGACTATATTCATACCCTTCAACATATGTAAGTGTAACTGTTGTATCACTTCTCATTTCAACATTAGGAGCAGAAGGTTTTTCGACGGTATATTTCGGTGTTGTCAGTGAAGCTCCTATACTTGCTGCGCTTTCATATGTAGTATCCGTTTCAGCAATTTTTTGGTAGAAAACATATGTTGTATTAGGAGAAAGTCCAACAAAAACATTACTTTCCTGCCATTCAACACCATTTATACTATATAAATGTCCCTCCATTCCAACAAGTGTAACCGATGTTGGAGTTTTGGCTTCCACTATAGGGAAATCCGGTGCTTCTATGAAAAACTTCAATGTTACTACAACAGTCCCTTTGCTCGGCTCGCTTGCAAAAGTGGTATCTGTCGCTTTTCTACGCGCATAAACCGTGTATGTTGTGTTCGGAGCAAGATTTTCAAATACGCTGCTATCCTGCCAAGAAATCTTATCAAGACTGTATTCCACGCCGTTTGCGCTTACTACAGTGAAAGATGTGCTTTCAACCTTTGAGACAACGGGAGGAATAGTAGCTTGTTCAGTTCCCATACCTATAACAGCTGTATCAGAAAATTCACCTTGAAAGTTTTCGATTCCATAAATTGTAAGTACAAGTTCTTTTCCAATATCTGCTGCAATAGGAGCGTAGTAATATGTATCGCTTACGGTTATATCGTCAATCGTCCAATTGTATTTAATTTTCGAATCCTGAGGAAGAATTGAAGAAATATCTGCGTAAAGCGTATTTCCTACTGTAGCTTCTCCCGAAATATAAACGCCTCCGGATAAAACAATAGGCGAAGAGTCGTTTATATAAAGCGTTACGGTACGTTCAACAGTTGATCCATTTTCAAATTCAAAAATGAATTTCAAAGAATGAGTTCCAAGGGATAAACTATTCAAATATGTACTACTCAATATAATAACATTATTTGAAAAAGAATAATTATCGTTTATTATCAGTCCGGAAATTTCTGTAAATGAAGACGACTCAGTTAAAATTTCGACATCAACATTCTCATTTGAATACTTGTCATATTTAACATAAGAAACGGATAATTCAGGGTTATACAAAATTAAATCCGGGTCAGATGTATATGAGCTATCATCTATGCAAAACAGAGAAACGACACTTGTATTATTAAGATCAAACGGTTCATAATTTAACGATTGTACAGCAAAACAAAGAATATTATCGTTTATACACGTAAGAGAACTAACATCAATAAAATATTGTTGAGAAATTCCCACGTCAATTTCTCCTGTTTCAATGGATGCAAGGATATTTGTTACATCATCTGGCGAATAAACAGAAACTATTGCTTGTGTAGATATATTCCCTACATTAGAAACCGTCAAGATAACATAATTTTGTTCGCCAACAATTTTTTGTTCTGCTACAACAAACAGGTCAGAGTATGCAAGTCTAACACCATACAGGTTATCACTCATTTTACTGTCATCGATTATCACAGAATCTTTCATTGGCAAAATAGAAATATTATATTCTCCCGATGAAAGAATTTTGGGGATTTTAATTTGAACATCAATTATTGAAGTCATTCCGGATTTTAAATCAAGAGAATAAACTTGCGAAAATGAGATCAAATTGTCAGAATCATACAAATACAGCGTTATGCCATCTATATCACTAAAACCATTATTAGATATTGTCAAAGAAGCATTTATCGATTCCTCGGAAACAACATCAGTTATATCATAAACAACATCACTCAAAACAATATCTGCATTAAGATGAGTAATATAATTTCTCAAATGAGTTGTTGTTATGAGATTCTCTCCTGAAACATCAACAAATGTTTCTGTAAACACGACAATAAGTTCATCTCCACTAACAGATACAGAAAAATTATCAATATATCCTTCTGTTTCAGTAAGATAGAAACAAGAATTATTATGTCCTTCGGTATCAACATAAATACCAAAAATATCTGTTCCCGATTGCTCATAGGAACTTGATGTGAATACGAGTAATGTTTTTTCACCGGAAATATTTATTATTTGATAACCCGAAGAACAACAATAATCATCGGGAAGCAATGAAATTGGGGCAGAATCAACAGATGTCATCATATAAATCTTGCTATTGTTACACCATGTCAAAACTGAACTTCCCATTATATCTGCAAACGAAATATCAGTTATGATTCCGCTATCTAACTGACTAAAATTATAAAGTTCATCAACCAAGATTAAAGCTTTGTCATTTGTCGTTTGAGTATTGCCATCTGCATCAACAACAAATACAGTGTAAGAAATACCGTCAATCATACCAAATGAAACATCTGAAATAAAATTTTGATCGCTTATAATGTTTTGTGGAACTTCCCAGGTTAAACCATTATAGAACGAAAAATATATTTCGCTATCTTGCTGCGTTGAATTCACTCCGGCGGAATTTGTTTGAGTCCATAAGGCAAGCAACAAACCATCTTTAACAGACAAATAAGGTAAAGTTTCACACGCATTATTTTCAGTAAGTCTAACAGGAGTGGTGAAAGCGCCATCTTTAAAAGCTGAAAAAGAAACTTCAACATTGTTAATTATCATGGACACATCATCCATATTTGAAAAATCGAATGAAGAAATGTCGTCTATTACATTTTTGTGCTCTGTAAAGATGACATAAATATCTTTTCCATCTGTATAAACATGAAATTCGCAATCAAATGTTCCGTTGTCATCTACGGGAATAGGAGAAGACCAAACTCCGTTTTGATAAACAGAGTAATACAAAGTTTGGAAGTTAAAATCGTTTCTTTCGGCATTATCGTCAAGCCAAACCATAACGGTATTATCTCCCGCAGTTACAATCTCCGGTGAAACACCACCATAAATGTTTTGTTGCAAATAAGGATATTTTAAATTATTTGCTTCGGACTCAGGCAACCAAGAACTTCTGTCTTCGAGATAATCTCGCGAATTTACAGTGTATGTTCCATCATATAAACTATTAGCAACTTCATTTATGAAATATGCATCAGAATCAGTCCATGAATATATGTCTCCGCTTAAAATTTTGTGATCTCCTCTAAATAATCCCCATAAAACGGACCATTTAACACCTAATTCACCTGAAATGTAAACACTTTCAAATTCAAGATCCGGCACGATTCCAAGTAAAAATCCCATTTGCATCTTTCCATATATACTTGCAGATCCCGCTCCCCAAAGTAAATACGCTCCACCTTCAACCATTAGAGAGTTATCGATGGAAAGATTCATATCATCTATTTTAAACCCTTCTTCGGCAACATAATGTGTTATATGCATATCCAAAGCTGTTTCGCCGGAAAGAGATGCACTGAAATATACACCAACTACTCCAAAAAAGCTTGCTTGGGCATTAAATGATAAATTTGATGAAACGGCTATTTTCACATAGCTGGTTTTAACATAATATTCGCCGTTCCCCAAATATTCGATCTCGACATACCCACACACGTTAGCATCAAACCCCATATCGCCTTTTGCAAATGTCTTAAGCGATTTGTCGATCTTTTTTTGTAATTCTGTTTTGGAAGTTATTTCACCTTTTTGGGAATCAAAAAACTCATTTATATCGATATTAACACCAACACAAATTGTTCTTCCATTTATAATGGTATAAATTTTTTCCGTTTCAGAAGTTCTAAAGCTCAGAGGCAATTTAAAATCGCCCATGTCACCCAAAGAAAAAGCAAGATCCAAACCGGAAAGTTCTTCTAAAAGCTGAGTTTCTGATATTTCAGCAATCATGACAACATCAATATTCAAAGATGAGGCTACAACATTTCCATCCGAAGTGTACATTTTGACAAGGACTGTCTCCCCCTCTTCGAACGAATTTGCCTTAACCGAGAAAATACAGCTTAAACTATTCGTCTCAACCGAAGAAATAAGTCGACTGCCTTGATACAGCTCATATTTTAAAATGTTATATTTTGAATAACCTTTTACAACAATTTCAATGTTTTTGTCTGAATTGCAATTAAGGACAAAAGCAGATGTTGCAATAGATTTTTTTTCAACTCTTACACCTTGTACAGCAGAAGGCTTATCAGAAAGCTCAATAACATCCATTATATGAATGTTTGTCGAAGTAAAATCAGAATCCTCAAAAGTAATATGATTTGAACATGAAACAGATAACGCAACAGATCCTAAAGGTTTAACAAAGTAAGCCATACCGTCTTTGTTGGTTGATTGAACATATCCATCCAAAGTGACAACGGCATTTTCCAAAGGAGCGTTATGCTTGTCAACAACTTTAATTATATAAACATTGGTGCCATCAAAATTTTCTTTTGAAATTGCATTATACGGCACAGCCGTATAGCCATTCCATACCCCGTCAGATATAACATCATTCCACGAAGAAACGGAGCTATAATAATAAACATATTTTCCACTTGCTAAGCCTAAAGCATTGTCTCCCAATGTTGCAGGAGCACCTCTAAAATACACTTGCGTCATGGATGAACATTCTGAAAAAGCGTTTTCTCCTATAAAAGTTACTGATGAACCAATAGTGAGTTTTTCAATTTGAGAACATCCAAAGAAAGCATTTTTTTCGATAGAGGTGATATTGTCAGAAATAATGACAGAACTAAGTCCAATACATCCATAGAACGCGCCCTCGGAAATAGAGTTAACAGAATTTGGAAGTTTGATGGATTTAAGAGATGAACATCCTGAAAATGCATATCTTCCAATTGAATTTAAACTATAACCGAAATCGATATAAGAAAGATTGATGCAATTTTCAAATGTATAGTCCCCTATTTTTGTAATGCGAGGATCGATATATACAGTTTTGATTTGTTCGCAGTTTGAGTTCCAAGGAGTGGTGCCGCTTTCATAGTCGGGCATATCCCCTGTTCCTTTAAAGATCATGATACCATCCTCGTAAAGAGTCCATTTTACAGTATCATTGCATTGACCGGAAGCAATTAATGTATTTTCAAAATATGTAACAGTTATTTCAATATCATCTGCAGGCATCGTTCCGGAAATTACAGCATCGTTTGTATAATATCCGGGAATTTCGGGAGATTCTACTAAATATGTAGCGTCAGCGCTGTTTTTTGATAACACGCTTTCGTAGATAGTGTTTCCAAAACAATCTACATAATTTACGGTTAAAATAAATGAATGCGCTGAAGGTGTATGAATAACTTCTGTTTGATCCTTGTTATATAAGATACCTCTGTAATCACTATAATACAAATTATCGGCGGAAACAGATATTCTCTCCAAAGCAGTTATATAACTAAAAGCATATTCTGAAATGATTTTTACGCTTGAAGGTATATATATCTGCTGTAACGTACGAGTATAAAAAGCAACACCGGCAATAGAAATGGTTCCATCCTTAACAGCATAACTTGTATCTGAACCCGTATATGCTAAGAAATAAGTACCTAAATAAAGCTCGTCTCCATCCCAATTTGATGCGTCTTTATAAAATGCAGTTGTGTTGAAAACATATCTATCAATTAAACACTCATTTCCCGCAAAGGAAATATCGCTAAGACTTGTGCAATTTTGAAAAGCATATCTTTCAATGGTTTTTAAACTTTGAGGAAAAGAAATTTTTTGAAGTAATGTGCAATTTTGAAATGCATAATATACTATTTTGGTCAAATTTGAAGGAAGTACAATTTCTTCAATATATTTACAATTATAAAAAAATTCTGTTGGAATATATGTAGATGTTGTATCTGCCGGAGATATCAAAGTAACTTTTTTCAGTGTGCTTGGAACATTTGACGCATTATAATCGGATGACGATGCGCCAAAAATATAACCAAAGTAATTAGTATAATAAGTAAATCCACTTGAAGTAGGTTCCGAAACACTTGAAAATAATGGTAATGTAATGCTCGTTAATGATGTACAACCATCAAGTGCACCTTGCCTTATATATTTTACTGTAGAAGGAATTACAACATTTGTTACGGAGCTACAATCAGTAAATCCCCATGATGCAAGCGAAACAGTGCCCGATTTTACATTAACCGTTCCCGATGTTGTAGATTTTACAGCAATTAAATATTTACCAATATATAAAACACCGCTACTCCAGTTACTACTATTATTATAGTAAGAGGTATTATTAAACGCATTTGAACGTACTACAACATTATCTGAAGAAAAAGTAATACTGGAAAGTGATGTACAGTCGGCAAAAGCTTCAATTCCTATGTTACCTACATTAGAAGGAATGGTTATGCTTGAAAGTTTTGTGCATCCTTTAAATGAACGATTTCCAATAGTAGAAAGATATGTAGGCAATGTAATTCCGGTAATCTTGGTATTACCAGAAAAAGCATCATCTCGAATCACTTTAACTTTATATCCGCTCGATGTATCGGGAATGGTGACATTTCCGGAAAGAGAGCTTTCAAAACCACCAATTTCCGCACTTCCATCGGAATATCCATAATACTTAATTCCGCCGGTAGTCCACGACGATTGCAAAGTCGCCCCTTCTACTATAGAAGAAAAAGAGGTTAATGTGGAAAAAATCATTACAAACGCCAAAATAAATGATATCGTTTTCTTCATTTGAATTTACCTCAACTTTGGATTATAATTATCACTTCATAACTACTTTAACATATTATCATAAACATCTTTAAAAATCAAGTCATTCACATGAAATATCCATATTTCAAAGCAATTTTTTTAAAACTATAGGATCGCAGTGATGTAATCATTAACTGAAATGGAATCCGGAGTAACATTACAGTCAACGCACAACAAATTAACCCCAAGACTAACGGCTTCTTTTAAAGAATTTGAAAATTCATAGTGAAGTTCTGAATTTGGTTTAAAATGCGATACTCCCTTTAATTGAATTATAAATAGGATATATGCTTCATATCCTTCTCTTAAGCATTGGCAAAGCTCTTTTAGATGCTTCACACCTCTTAATGTTGGTGCGTCGGGAAACATTGCAACATCGTCATGTTCAAGTGTTACCCCTTTTACTTCCAAAAATGCTTTTCTGTCACCGTCTTCTATATAGAAATCAAATCTTGAACTTCCATATGTAACCTCACGACGAATATTAGCATTTTTTGAAAAAATAGTTCCTAAAGATAGCCACTCATGTGCTACGTCATTTACTATTTGTGAATCCATATTAATTAATAAAGCGCCATTTGGTTTCTCTTTCAAAACTGCTATGAGATCATATTTTGTTTTCCTCAAAGGATTGTCCTCAACAGAAAGGTAAACAGTTGCGCCATTAACCAAAAGTTCGTTACATCTTCCTGTGTTTTTAACATGAACAGTCTCAATATATTCTCCAATTTTTACATTAGCAATAAATCTATTTGGACGACTTAGAAAAGTTCCATTAATCACTTTTTTATATTTCATCGCGTTAATTCCTTATATTTATGAATAATAGCTTCTACCCCTTTTGACAAGTCATCAATATCTTTGACTGAATTTTCCATGGGACAGGGCCCGGTATTGAAGCGATTTCTAATACCGTCAACCAATATATCATACTCTACATATACGCCGTGTTTTTTTAAAATTTCCAACGCAGAAACACTAATTGTTTTTCCATATATAAATTTTACATTCATGACAATATAAAGCATTGCAGAAGCTTTACCAATAACTTTATCAGCCGCAGAAAAACCGCTATAATCCTTTTTAGATTCTACAAATTTTAATAAAGGTGATACTCCTCTGTCGGAAGAATATAAAATATGCTCTCCGTCAATCAAAACACAAGTATATTTTTTTTCTTCTAAAAGTCTTTTTGCTTTTTCTAAATTTTTATTCATAGTTCAAACCACCTGTATTCTTTCAAAAAAGTCACCCGAAAATATCGAGTGACTTAAAATTTGAAGCTTTTTTATTTAAAAATAAATATAAACATTTAATTATGTGATTTTTTATCAACAGAAGAATCACGCATCAAATACTTAAAAAGGGCATTAATTCCTAATGAAGCGTAGTGCAACACCCAATATACAACAACATAGACAAAAATTCCAAAAAAAACTATTTGAAACAGTCTACTATTTTCTTGTTGATTAGCCGAAGTTGAAATGTGATATATCCACACAAAAACACCAACACCGTTAGCGGTGAAATGTATTGTTCTTGCTATTATTGGTGGAATTTTTTTTATATCAAAAACAACAAACGAAGCACCAAAAAACAATGCCCAAACAAAAATTGATGCAGCATGTCCAAATTGATAATATAAATTGCTTTCAGCTGAGTAAAGTACAAAAAGCAAAGTCAATGTGATAACAGTGAAAAAAACCCCACATCTATGGAAAATAAGTTTTGTATTTTTCATAACTTATAACTTAATTTTCTCCGGTAACAACATACCCACTAAGAGATACAGGGAGATCCTCGCTCGATACAGAAGACGTAATAAAACATTTTATATTATATTTGTCTGTTCTGTCAGATAATTTAAGAATGAACTTCTCAAATTCATCAATATCATTTCCACACATCTTAAGTGCGCTATCAATGTATATCTCAGTTATATCATAATTTGATGAAATAATACCGCAAATAAACCCATAAAGTTCCTCTGCGTTTCCAACACCATAATCTATAACATCAATAAGTCTTACGTGCATATTAACATTAAAAGTAAGTTTCTTGCCATATTCAACGCAAACAACGTCACCTTTCGTTACTTCAGATGCGGCATTAACCTTATCAACAAACATTTTTGTTTTTCCAGAGCCTTTAAGACCAATCACGAGTTCAATCATTATATTAATTTCTCCTTAGTTTTATTTTGAAAGTTTTGAAAGTAAGTCCTTTTTCATATCTTCATAACCGGGCTTACCTAAAAGAGCAAACATATTTTTCTTATAGCTTTCAACACCGGGTTGATTAAAAGGATTAACATCTAACATATATCCCGAAACAGCACAAGCTATACAGAAGAAATATATAAGTTCACCCAATGTTTTTTCATCACGTTTAGTATACTCAATAATAAGGTTTGGCGCACCGCCATCTGTGTGGGCAAGCATCGTTCCTAAAAATGCTTTTTCATTCACATCGTGAAGGTTTTCTCCTGCAATATAATTGAGACCATCAAAATCGGCTTCATTATAAGGAACTTTGACTTCACAATTAGATTTATTTTGCTTTAAAACGGTTTCAAAAAGCTTGCGCTGTCCGTCTTGAATATATTGCCCCAAAGAGTGCAAATCGGTGGAGAATATTACAGATGCGGGGAAAATTCCTTTTCCGTCTTTGCCTTCACTTTCACCATAAAGTTGCTTCCACCACTCCGTAAACATTCTAAGTGAGGGTTCATAGCTACAGAGAAGCTCCACATCCTTACCTTTTTCAAGAAGAATATTTCTAACAACAGCATATTTGGTAGCTTCATTAACAACATTGGCGTCGTATTCCTTTTTAAATGAAAGTGCTCCTTCCATAAGAGAATCAATATCAGCGCCGCAAACAGCGATGGGAAGAAGTCCAACCGGAGTCAAAACAGAAAATCTTCCACCAATATCATCGGGAACAACAAATGTTTCATACCCTTCCTTGTCGGCAAGCCCCTTCAAAGCGCCCCTTGCTTTGTCGGTAGTAACATAAACTCTATCTCTAATTTCTTCTGTGGTGTATTTTTTTGAAAGGACGTCTCTTATAATTCTAAAAGCAATAGCACTTTCTGTAGTTGTACCTGATTTTGAAATTACATTAACAGAAATATCTTTTCCCTCACAAATTTCAAGCACATCAGCAAGATCATCCCCGCTAAAAGAATTGCCTATAAAATATATCTCCGGAGAATCTTTTGTTATTTGGTTATAATAAGGAGATTTTAAAAATTCAATCGCCGCCCTTGCACCAAGGTACGAACCTCCAATACCAATAACAAGAAGAGCTTGACTTTGTTTGCGAATTTTTTCAGCAGCTCTCTTTATTGCCTCAAACTCAACTCTGTCATAATTTTCAGGAAGATCCACCCATCCCAAAAAATCGTTTCCGGCTCCGCTTTTGTTTTTAATAATTTCTGTGATCCGAGGTATTTTATCCCAAGCAGATTTATATTCTGCATCAGTGATAAAGCCTTTCAAATACTCGTCAATAACTTTAATGCTCATTACACTATCCACCATCTTTCTTTTTGGTGAGTATATTATAAATCAAAAAATCAATTTTGTCAATCGTTATTTATAAAATGGTTCTTTTCTTTTTATT
The DNA here is from genome assembly GCA_964509125.1 of uncultured Oscillospiraceae bacterium. Taxonomy (GTDB): domain Bacteria; phylum Bacillota; class Clostridia; order Oscillospirales; family CAG-382; genus SIG653. Next base: position 12,365 of record CAZDVZ010000032.1, read on the forward strand.
GAATCATCAATAAAACACTTAGACCCTAATATAGGAAATGAAAAAACAAATTTGATATTTAGAAAGATATAAATTTTAATATTAAACAAGCTTTAATATCTCACCGACATCAGAAACTATATACTTGGCAGAAGATACGTTAGTTTTTGTACTTATGAGACAGCCGGTCATTCCTGCATTAACCCCGGCTTTTACATCAATCTCTCTGTCTCCAATCATCAATGCTTTTTTTGCATCGAATCCAAACCGTTCTGCTAAAGAAAGAAGCGCCATAGGATCGGGTTTAAGAGGAAACTTATCATCAGAAGTAATAAAACCCTCAAAATATCTAAACAGATCAAATTTTTTTAAATAGTAAAAAGTAGATTCTTTGGCTCTGTGGGTATAAACAAAATTTTTTTTATCGTTTTGTATAACTGCTTTCAGCACGGTTTCTGTCATTTCAAACGGAACTACTTTAGGTTCAAGCTCATAATCAAGTTCATAACCTCGAAACTCTTTTATTTGATCAGGCGTTAAGTTAAAAACTTTATAAGCAGTGGCATAATCAATTTCTAAAGCATCGCGCATTTCCTTCGGAGAACCTTTAATTCCGTGATTTTTTGCCATCTTTACCATAGATGCAGTAATGTGGGGATAACTGTCACACAAAGTGCCGTCAAAATCCCATATATATGTGTCAAACATCAGTTTAATCAGGCTTTATTTCAAGCCAAGCCTTTCCAAAAATTCTTTTTCATTTATCACAGGGACACCAAGCGATTCCGCTTTTGAAAGTTTGCTTCCCGGAGCATCTCCACAAAGAACAAAAGATGTTTTTTTTGAAACAGAAGAGGAACATTTACCGCCATTTTTAACAACCAAAACCTCAGCCTCAGAGCGTTTTAAGGTTGGTAAAGTGCCTGTTATCACAACAGTCATCCCAGAGAAAATATCGCTTGCAACAACTTCTTTGCAATCCATTTCAACTCCGGCTTCTTTCAACCGTTTTATAAGCACTTTATTACTTTCGCCATCAAAATATTTTTTTATACTTTCAGCACTTATAAGTCCAATATCGTCAACTGTACAAAGATCATCAATAGTTGCATCCATAAGCGCATCGATGTTTTTAAAATATAAAGCCAATGTTGATGCTGCCTTTTCTCCAATATGGCGTATACCTAAAGCAAATATCAATTTTGCAAGACCTGCCGTTTTTGATCTTTCTATTGAAGTGACAAGATTAGACGCGCTTTTTTCGCCCATGCGATCAAGACCGGAAATATCTTCAGGCAAAAGAGAATATAAATCGGCTATGTCTTTTATCAAACCATTTTCAAGCAAAGCGGCAACAACACTCTCACCTAATGATTCAATATTCATTGCATCTCGTGATGCAAAATGAGAAATATTTCTATGAAGCTGTGCGGGACAAGAATTGTTCATGCATCTTACAGCCGCCTCATCTTCTTCTCTAAAAGTTTTACCACCGCAAGCGGGACAAAAAATAGGCATTTCATATGGAGCCGTATTTTCCGGACGTTTAGAAATATTTACACCAACTACTTCGGGAATGATATCTCCTGCTTTGCGAACAATTATAGTATCTCCGATTCTGATGTCTTTTTGTCTGATATAATCAATATTATGCAATGTAGCCCTTGACACTTTTGTACCTGCAAGATGAACTGTTTTAAATTCGGCATTCGGAGTAAGCACTCCTGTTCTACCAACTTTGATTGTAATATCATCCAAAACGGTCTCGGCAGTTTCAGGAGGATATTTAAAAGCGACCGCCCAACGCGGAGCGGAAACAGTTGATCCTAAAGACTCTCTCATGGAAAAAGAGTTAACTTTAACAACAGCACCGTCAATATCAGAAACAAAACTCTTTCGACCATCACCTAAAGCCATTATTTTCGCTGCAACCTCAGAAATATCATTAAAAACACTTCTTTCGGGAGAAACCTTAAAACCGCATTTTTCAAGATAATCCAGCGCACTTTTATGGTCATCCGCTATGGGAGAAGAAGAATATTGGAGATTAAAAACAAAAAGATCTAATTTCCTTGACGCGCAAATTGCCGGATCAAGCTGTCTTAAAGATCCTGCAGCTGCATTTCTTGGATTAGCAAATGCTTTTTCACCGTCCTCTTCCCTTTGACGGTTGAGCATGGCAAAGTTTTCTTTTGACATATAAACTTCGCCCCTCACAACAAGTCGCTTTATATCAGTATTTATTCTCAATGGAAGAGAGGTAATTGTACGTAAATTAGCCGTTACATCTTCACCGATTTCCCCGTCCCCCCTTGTTGCTCCTCTGACAAAAATGCCGTTCTCATATTCAAGAGAAACGGAAAGACCATCTATCTTATATTCCACAACATATTCCGCATCTGGAAAGATATTTTTAACTTTGCTGTCAAATGATTCAAGCTCAGAAAAAGAAAAGACGTCTGAAATACTTCCCATGGGAAATTCGTGACGAACTTTTTCAAAACGAGTTGCAACAGCACCGCCAACCCTATGTGTTGGCGATGTGGGAGATACCAAAGATGGAAATTCGGATTCTAAATCTTGCAAACGTCTGAACATAGCATCGTATTCACTATCTTCTATTTCGGGATCATCATCTTCGTAGTATTTTTTTGAATGATATTCCAAAAGAGCTCTCAAACATTCAATTTCTTCAGATGCGGTTTTTATATCCATACTTTCCTCTTATTTACTTTCGTTTTCTGCGATTATGCAAACCCAATCGTTCTTTTCTTTAACTTCAAGAACATTAAAATGATTCCGGGATAAAGCATTCAACACTTTTTCTTTTCGCTCAGAAATGATTCCGGAGCATACAATTTTACCATTAAGAGCCCTACTGATCATGGGAAGCATCTCAATCACAATATCGGCAACAATGTTAATTAGAACAATATCGTAAATTTTTCCATTAGGAAGAATTAACTGTTCAAAGTCTCCACCATCTAAAACATTTCCCCAATATACTTTAAAAGAATCACTGAATACACCATTCTTTTTGGCGTTCTCAGTTGCAATTCTTGCAGAATTTTCCTCAATATCAACGGCAACTACGGACTTAGCCCCAAGCATCGAAGCGCCAATTCCCAAAATACCGCTTCCACATCCCATATCAAGAATATTTTTATCTTCAACGCCAACTGTCTCCACCGCCTCAAGGCAAAGAGCAGTCGTTTCATGCTGCCCTGTTCCAAAAGAAGATTCCGGGTCAATTTCAATTATAAATCTATCATCGGGTTCGTATTCTTCCCACGTAGGTTTTACTACGAAGCGTTCTCCTATTATGAGTGGATGAAAATATTGTTTCCAATTATTTGCCCAATCTTCATCATCCAATGTTGTAACAGTAATTTCAAGTGTACCAACATTTTGACAATTTTGAGATCTAAAATTTTCAACAAGAGATTTTAAAGAAGCAATTCTTCCGTCTCCCTGTTCTCCTTCTTCAATATATGCTTTTATTAAAGTTTCGCCCTCCGCTCTACTCATAAGAGAATCATCAATATAGTCAAATGGAACAGATTTGTTTTCAAGAAGATCCTTAAAATCTTCCGGATCTTCAACCGTATATAAATTTATATCAGCTGCTAAAAACAAACCTTGAACTATTTCTGACGCTTCTGATGTTGTGTGAACTGTCACTTCTCTGTATATCATTTAATTTTCTCCGTCATCTTTAGTTTTTGGTGAAACCCCGATTTTTTCGCCCATTTTTACAATAGTTTCTATATGATCCGCAGAATTTTGAACAATGTCATCATCAATTATTGCCATATTCTTTTGAAGCAAAAGTACAATTGTAGATCCGCCAAATTCAAACATACCTTTTTCTTCTCCACGTCTAAAGAAGCCCTCTCCATGAAGATTTTTTATCTTACCTACAAGCATCGCACCAACTTCAATTTGAACAGCTTTTCCAAAATTCTCGGTTTCAAACACAGTATATTCTCTGCAATTTCTTTTATAAACATTATATTTATCAAGCACAATAGGATTAACTGTATGAAGAACACCTTTTATAAATTTATTATCACTCTTTTTACACCAATCAAAATAACAATACCTGTGATAATCGTCAACACTTAATCTAAAAATCAAGCACTTGCCATCTGTAAATTCTGAAGCAAGTGCCTTGTCTTCCAAAAGATCCTCAACAGTATAGACAGAATCTTTAATATGGAATACACTATCGGACTTTATATCATATACAGACAATTTTCCGTCACAAGGGCATATAAGAGAAGACTTATTCATGCATATCAATCTTTTACCGGGTTTGATTTTCCTCGTAAAGAAATCATTATAAGATTGATACTTTCTTTCTTCGTAATCTCTAACATCAATATTGTTTTTTCTTACAAATTTTTTTATACCAATCTTAGAAACTCTACTGTTTAAAATTCTTCCCGTAAACTTTGAAACAGTGCGTCGAGTAATAACCTTAAGGATAGTTCTGCCTGATCGTGTATTATACAAATATCCAAGAGCCTTTTCTCCGGAAACCACTTTTGTTACCGAGCTTCCATTTCTATCTCTTGATACCCGTCGAATTTCCTGTTTACTTTTTCTAAATTTTGAAGTGTTTTTCATACAAACATCTCACATATCATTTTAAAATTATTTCATCTCTCAAAATATATTCTAACGCCGTATATCTCTTTGATACATATTTGTTATCTATCATTTTTTTTATATTAAATTTATTTCCAACAAGAACAACCATTTTTTTGGCCCTTGTAACTGCTGTATAAAGCAATTTTCTGTTCATCAACGCAGGTTGAAAATTCCACGCAGGAATGACTACAACGGGATATTCGCTCCCCTGACTCTTATGGACTGTAACAGAATAAGAATGTACAAGATCCTCCAAATACGGAAATTCATACATAACAATCCTTCCATCAAAATCTATTTCCATATATTCTTCATCAGGATAAATATGGTTTATTCTTCCCATATCACCATTAAAAATGCCTTCGCCCTCCTCGCTATCTTTCACCCATGGGATATCGTAATTATTCCTCGTTTGCATAACTCTATCCCCATCGCGAAAAATTACACCCCGAAATTCAAATTCTCTTTGACGGGGAGTTTTGGGATTTATACGCTCTTGCATAAGCGAATTTAATGACTTTGTTCCAAGAAGGGTTTTTCTGGTTGGAGTAATAACTTGTATATGCTCATATGGATCAAGCCCAAATGCTTGAGGTATTCTTTTACAAGCAAGATCAACAATGAGTGATGCAACCTTATCTTCACGATTGCAATCCAAAAAATAAAAATCAGACTGCTCGTTGGAGTAGCAAAGATCTTCACCATTATTAATTCTATGAGCATTTATAATAATCTTGCTTTCCTTTGCTTGTCTGAAAATCTCTGTAAGTCGAATAACAGGAACTGTTTCGGATGCTATAATATCTTCAAGCACCTTTCCTGCACCAACCGGCGGCAATTGATCCACATCTCCGATCATTATAACATATGTCCCCGGTCTTACAGCATCAAGAAGCCGACGCATAAGAACGGCGTCAACCATTGACATTTCATCGATAATTATTGCTTTGGCAGAAAGTGGGTCTCTTTCATTTTTTGAGAACTTTAGTCTTCCACTATCGTCGTATCCCGGCTGCAAAAGTCTATGTATTGTTTTTGCACTATATCCCGAAGCTTCCGACATCCGTTTTGCAGCTCTCCCTGTTGGTGCTGCAAGAGAAAAAGATATCTTAAGCGAATTAAAAATTGATATTATTGCTTTAATTACCGTGGTTTTGCCGGTACCCGGACCACCTGTAACAACTGTAACGCCCGAAGTTACAGCGGTCTTTATTGCTCTTTTTTGTTCTTCTGCATATTCAACGCCGTTTAATTTTTCAAGACGAGCTATCTCTTCATCAACACCGGAAATTCTATACGATTGCTGATATTGACTAAGTGTTATAAGTTTTTCCGCAATAATTTTTTCGCACTCAAATAAGTGAGAAAGAGCAACACATTCTCTTTCATTTATACTGAAAAGTTTTATTTTGCCAATAAAAGAAAGATTATCTAAACTTCTTTCTACTTTAAGCGCCATATCTTCGGCAGTGGTAAAATCAAGTTCACCAAAAAGCCTCGTTACAGCTAATGGAACAAAAATATCTTTCGGTACATAACAGTGTCCGTGCTCATATACGGAAAATTGCAAATAATAGCAAATACCTGCCTCGATACGTTCCTTTGATGTGGATTCAAAACCGTGACCAAAAGCAATTTTATCTGCTACAGAGAAGGAAATTCCCCTAAATTCTTCGCATAATAGATATGGGTTATTTTCTATCATCTGAATTGCGGTAGGGCCATATTTGCTACAAATTTGCGCGGCTATATCTGCGCCAAACAAGGAGTTACAATACATCATAACCTTGTGAAGCTCATGTTTTTCTCTGTAATCTTCACCAATAACCTCTGCAGCTTTGCGTGATATGCCTTTTATTTCGCACAGCCACGCAGGATTGCTCGCCATAACATTAAGTGTTTCATCACCAAAGCGATCAACAATACGTCTTGCAATAACCGGTCCGATTTTTTTTATTGTACCCGAAGAAAGGTAACGGTATATAGATTCAGCATCGGTAGGAAATTCTCTTTCAAATGTTTCAACTACAAATTGCACACCAAATTCAGAATTATTTTCCCATTTACCTTTAAAGTGACATCTTTCACCCTCGTAAAGTAATGGAAGTATCCCCACAACTGTAATGTGCTTGTCTATATAAACTCTCTCTTTTATCCCGCCCAAAAATTCGTCATCGGGAATAACATTGCACACGGTATATCCATTCTCCGGATTCGAAAAACGGATCCTATCTACCGTTCCCTTAACTTCATCCATAAAACTCCTTATTTAAGCTTTGAACAAGCTTCTTTCACTGCAGACGCCATGTCTGTTTTTTCCCATTCAACATCCAAGTCTTCTCTTCCAAAATGACCGTATGCAGCAAGTTTTTGATAAATAGGTCTGCGAAGCTTTAATTTATCAATGATAGCAGCAGGACGCATATCGAAAAGCTCTTTAACAACATCTGCCAAAGCATCATCACTTATACTTCCTGTGCCTCTTGTATCGACCAATACAGAAAGAGGCTTTGCAACGCCTATTGCGTATGCAATTTGAACTTCACATTTCTTTGCAACACCTGCAGCAACAATATTTTTTGCAATATATCTTGCCATATACGCTGCGCTTCTATCTACCTTTGTGGGATCTTTACCTGAAAAAGCTCCTCCGCCATGACTTGCATAACCACCATAAGTATCAACAATGATCTTTCTTCCTGTAAGTCCGCTATCACCCATAGGTCCACCAACAACAAACCTACCTGTAGGATTTACATAAATCTTTGTATCGTCATCAATCAAAGAAGGATCAACAACAGTTTCAATAACATTCTTTATAACATCTTTACGTATAGTTTCAAGATCAACATCCGCAGAATGCTGCGAAGAAACAACAATACAATCAATTCTCTTTGGTTCGCCATCAACATATTCAACAGTTACCTGAGTCTTTCCGTCGGCACGAAGATAAGGCAATGTTCCGTTTTTACGAACTTCAGTAAGCTTTAACGCCAACTTATGAGAAAGCGCAATGGGCATAGGCATGAGATTTTCTGTTTCATCACAAGCGAAACCGAAAACCATCCCCTGGTCTCCCGCGCCGGTATCATATTTATCATTCATTTCTCCTTGTTTTGATTCCAAAGCTTTATCTACGCCCATGGCAATATCAGGAGATTGCTCATGAATCGCAGTTATAATTCCGCAAGTTTCGCAATCAAAACCCTTTTCGGATGCATCGTATCCAATTTCTTTAACGGTTTTTCTTACAATTCCTTGTACATCAACATATGCTGTTGTTGTTATTTCGCCCATCACAAGTACAAGTCCCGTTGTACAAGAAGTTTCGCACGCTACTCTTGCCATGGGGTCTTGTGCAAGAATTGCATCAAGCACTCCGTCTGAAATTTGATCGCAAATTTTATCGGGATGTCCTTCCGTCACCGATTCGGATGTAAAAAATTTTCTGTTCATTGATAATAACCTTTCAAAAAATATATATTTTAAATTATTTTTTTTCATTTCCCGAAAAAGCATCTATAGCCTCAACAACAGACTGTACACGAGGATTGTCCGAATACGTCCGTAAAACCTCTTTTCGGGTAATAATGCCAATAAATACTCCGCGGTCATCAACCACAGGAACAAAATTCTGTTCCGTTATTCTTGAAATAAGATCATCAATTGTAGCGGTAATACTTATGGCGGGATTCCAATCCACTCTAATTATATCAGTAAGAGGAATTTTCTCAAGATCCTTTACGTCTTTTGCACCCGAAGACATAATTCTCCAAAGAAAATCACCCTCTGTAACGGTGCCAACATATTTTCCTTCATAATCAATTACAGGTATGGCAGTATAGCCGTGATATTTCATTTTTTCAAGCCCCTGCCTTACAGATTGATCAGAGATCAGATATGCAACGCTACACTTAGGTTTCAACAATTTAATAACATTCATACAAGCTCCTTGCTCAGCATGACTATCAAAATCCCAACGCTCTTATAGCTGCCGGAATATCACTTTTTGCTAATACACTACTTCCGGCAACAATAATATTTGCTCCTGCATCCATTACTGTTTTAACATTTGAATCATCAATTCCTCCATCAGCTTGAATATCTATATCAAAACCTGAGTTTTCAACAATTTCTTTTATCCTTCTTATATTGTCTATTGTTTTGGGAATAAGTTTTTGTCCCCCAAATCCCGGTTCAACTGTCATAACAAGAATCATGTCACACAAATCCAAATAAGGGATTACCGCATCAGGCGAAGTGTTAGGCTTAATTGAAAGCCCTGCTTTAACACCGGAATTTTTTATTTTCTGCATAGTTTCTCTTATATAAAAACTACTTTCTACATGAATTGTTATAATGTCACTCCCAACTTTCACAAAACTATCAATATATCTTTCCGGAGCTGTTATCATTAAATGAGTATCAAAAACAAGTTTAGATTTACTTCTTAAAGATTTTATAAGCGGTTGACCAAATGATATATTAGGGACAAAAATTCCATCCATAACATCCAAATGAATGTATTCTACTTTGTTTTTTTCAAGAATCTCTAATGTTTCTCCGATTTTTGAAAAATCAACAGATAAAAGTGATGGTGAAAGAATCTTTTTATTCATAACTCAATTTCTCCAATTAAAGTTTCCTTTATAATGAGTTTAGCATAAAATACTGTTAGGGCGAGGAAAAAGAACATGGATGTACAAAACAACGGATCTTAATATACTTTCTTTTTCCCGCCTTTTTACATATATCTGTGCCGACCGTTTCAAGCGGTCGGTACAGCATATAATAAAGACACTTATACTACTTGTGTATTCTACCACTATAATAAAAAAATGTCAAGGGCAAAACATCTCTTTATTTAACAAACTGTTTAATTTCAGATGATGGATGACGCATTTTGCTTTATAAATTGTCAAACCGTATATCATAAAGTTTAAAGTACAAAAAAATTCACGATTATGCTTTTCATTGAAGCAAATACAATGGCATAATTTCAACATTCATAAAGTCGATAAAAAAACTTATAAGTAAAACATCGGCTTGTATCTAAATGATACAAGCCGACATCTTGAGTGACAAAATTCAAATTTTAATATGAATTACTGTTTCATAGCTGCATAGCATTCGCTGCAATATACAGGTTTGCCTTCTGTAGGAACGAAAGGAACCTTTGCAACTCCGCCACACTGTTCGCAAACGCCTTCATGAAGCTCTCTGGGGCCTCTGCCTGCGTTTTTCTTTGCATCGCGGCAAGGTTTGCATCTCTGGGGTTCGTTCTGGAAGCCTTTTTCAGCATAGAACTGCTGTTCACCAGCTGTGAAAGTAAATTCTTGGCCGCATTCCTTGCAAACTAATGTTTTGTCCTCGTACATGTGTTTTACCTCGCTTTGGAAATATTATTCGGGTTTCCCCTTTTTTAAACAAGCTTTTTCAGCTTATTTTTAATTCGTTGAATAGCATTGTCTATGCTTTTGATATCCTTACCAAGCCTCATTGCTATTGTAGAATACGGTATTTCCGCAAGGTACATCTCAAAAACTTCTGCTTCATAGGTTGAAAGGACTGAAAAAATAGTGTCATGTAGCTGTGATGAACTCTCTCTATCAATATACTCTCGTTCAGGAGAATTCGCTACCGGACTTGCAACTAATTCAAAATTTCCGTTAGTTCCGTGGATCATCTGCATATTTTCGACACCACCGGGAAAATCATCAATACTAACTTCTTCTCCAATCCTACTGCGATTATGGCGACGCAACTCTGAAATAACAGAGTTTCTAACGCAACGCCATGCATACGTGGAGAAAGAACAATTCTCATCTGTCCTATATGTCCGAACAGCTTTCAAAAGCCCTATAAGCCCTTCTTGTATGAAATCTTCCTTATATCTAACGGGAACATTAAGCAAACCGACATACTTATCAAGAAAACGACGGTATTTAACCACTAATAATGTTATCGCCAATGAATCACCGTTTTTTGCAGCCTCGACCAAACTCTTCTCATTATCGAACTCTTGATCTGCCGACACAACACGTTCATTCATTTTTGAGTCATCATAGGAAATACTCATACCACGGTTTCTTCCTTAATTATAATCATTTTTTTTTATTTGTCAATACCTTTTTTTAGTTTTTATGCATTATTTTTTAAGTATTTTGCAAATAAACTCGTGTAATTTAATCTTTTGAAAATTTTAATCTGAAAATTGGAAAAAAATATTGATTGATTAATTAATTAATTGATTGAATATATTTCTTCAACTTTTTGAAGCATATCGGGAAGTTGCTTCTCCATGCTTTCAAAAAGTTTTATCTGCGCTCTCGTCCTATCTAAATTATGAGATTCACGGAAAATTTTAAAATACGTATCTCCGTTAAGATAATCTGTCAAAAAACGAATCGCAAGTTCATATGTCATAACGATAGCTCCGTATGGAAGCGTCTTAAGCTCGGTTTCTGTTAAAATATCACGAAGGGGTGCAATATAACCCTCTGAAAATGCTTCGAACATTTTAAAATCCATGCTCATATTTTTTAAGTTTACTTCATCTTCGG
>CAZDVZ010000033.1:0-21288 GCA_964509125.1 uncultured Oscillospiraceae bacterium
TCTATCAAAGGCAAATCTTGCAAATTTAAGTAAGTCATTGTTGGTATAAAAATAGTGGTGCTGTAAAAAACTGTTTTTTTTTACAGCACCATCTTTAAATTATAAAATAGATTGGTATGAAATATTCTTAGATAATGTCTTTTTCCTCATTCCACTTGTAAATGAATAATGCAACTCCGCCCAAAAGAGAGACGGCAATGATTATGAGTGCTATTTTCCATTTATTTGAAGCGGCAGGAGTGGTATCATCGGTCGTAATAACTTCTACGTCGTATTTTGCGAACGTAATTTCTACAGTGATGTCTTCTGAAATCGTTCCCAAGGTTAGCAAGAATGGATCTTTGTAATTGTAGTATTCTTCGTGCACAAATGCACCGTTGTATTTGATTGATTCAATACAGTATCCGTCATCGGGATCTACTCTCATTTGTATTGTGTTGTTTATATCCGCTGTCATTTCTCCGTTAGGTGAAACAGAACCATGTTCACCGGCAATGATGTTTACTTTGAATTTTGAATTATTCTTCTCTACAAGAATTATATATTCATGTCCCTCGTATGGTATAATCGTTTTTCGGTCGGTTCCGACGGTTATATCTGCGTCTATTGAAGAAAATTCGTTTGAAGTTGTGTCATAATACAAATAATCTAATTTTTTATTAATAAAATCAGAGCCCAAATAAAGTGTCAAACTTGTATCGCTTGAAATAATTTTTCCGCTCGTCTTTATGGCGGCATAATTCAAACCTTTTATTTTGCTTTGAACCATTTTGCTTTCAAGAGCTTCTAAAATGTAATTCGGGAAAAAGGATTCTCCAATTGAGACAGAAAGATCCAACGATTCATCAGGGCAGTTGATGCCTTTTTCAATTATCCACGTGTACCCATCGCCAATAAAGTATATCTTTTTGTCAGGCGCATTTTCTCTTATTTCTGCCAAAAATTCTTTAGAAATCGTAGCGGATGACGTTATATCTATTTTTATTTCGGAGTCGCTCCATATAGAATCATCCGAATCAATTTTTTTGAATACAGCTTCCAAAGTATGGCTTTCTGTTACGTCTTTAAAAACATATTCATTTTCGGAATATTCTTGTCTTTCTCCGTCGATTATTATGTAGTCGAGAACATATCCATTGTCTGCAACAAATTTAATTGGCAAGGAGTCGTCTCCGGGTGCGACGATCTGTATTGAGTTTAGTTCGATCTTTCCTCCTACGCTCGCCGTGGCGGTGATTTCACAGTAATTTTCTCCCGTTGAACGGAAATAAGCTCTTACGGTGTATGAATTTGAAATATTCTTAAACGTATATGTGCTATCCTCGGAAACTTGGACTTGAATACCGTCAATTTCTAACTTGTATAGCTGGTAATTTAAGTCAGGAGTAAATTTAAGCGTTACATCGCTTCCCTGCCTTACGTCAATTTTTAAGTTTTTAATTATATATCCTTCTGCAGAAATTGAACCTCCTGTAGAGTTATTGACAATAGTTCTTATTACAAATTTTTCAACAATAACATCAAAATAAACTTCTATGTCTATCTTACCGCTTTGGAAAAGTTCATCCGTAACTGCTATTTCTAATTTTCCGTCTTGATTTAAAGGTGTTAAAACCTCATTGATTTTAGCATATACGAGCTCATAGCCATCTTCGGGCAAAATATCAAGTACGATGGTGGAATTTTCATAAGCTTTTTCCACAAGCGATACAGTGCCGTTACCGCTTGAAATTATTGAAACCGGAATAGATTTCATCGGTGAAAATTCAACATTTAACGAGATATCCGAAAGTACATTTTTCACTGTAACAATTCCGTTGGCGGACCAGGAAACTTCTTTATCGTTTACAGTAACTTTTTTAATTCCGTACCCATCGTCGGGAATTATTTGAAATTGGGCATCGCTCCCGCTGTAAACAGTGGCTTTCCCTTCTTCGTTGAAAGGAATTACAGTTCCGCCTTCATTTTTTGTAAGAGTAGCGGTGTAAGGTGTGATTGGCTCAAATGTTGCGTAAACATTATATTCGGCTTCTTCAAGTGCTTTGTATGATCCTTTGTATACACTGCCTTCTTTTGTTATGTCAACGCTCTCATTATTTACGTAAATTCCGGTGCAAGTATATCCAACATCGGGTTTTGCCGTCATGTCAAAATACTTTCCCGTGCCTACATATGCAGTTTTTTCAGGATCTCCCGTGCTTGCGGTTTTATCTGAAAACAAAGTTCCACCTACGGTTTGTTCTAAGTTGAAAATAATATTTCCCCTAAAAACCGGCCTCAGGGTTACCTTGGAGCCTACGGAGATAGGAACGGTGGCAGTATCTCCTTGTATTTCGCTGAACTCACCGTTTATTTCAACGCCGTAAACATGAAAACCAACATTTGGTATAAGGCTAATAACTTCGTTAATGTCGGCGCTATATGTATATGTTCCTACCGGCAAGGATGTGTAGCCGTCAGTACAAGTTAAAATTTCTAAAATACCTAAATTTGAAGTATCTTCTGAGCTGTTTTCTGCCAAAACCGAAATTGATGTAAAGGACAAAAATAATGACAATGTTAAAATTAAACTAAAAATTTTTTTGCTCATTTTGATTTCTCCTTATCTAATCAAAAACTATTTTCAATTGAAGAAGTTTCCTCATCTCCGACTGCGGAAACTTCGGAGGAAATATCACTTTCCGTATTTTCTGTAGATTCAAAGTCCGATGTGCTTGTTTTTATTATTGAGATCGTAATTTTCATGCGAGTGTTTTCGCTATCGTACGAAGTTGAAACAAGCCTGTTTTCAAAACGGTATACTTTTTCCGAATTGGGAAGCCCCAAATCATCGTTTAGTGATGAAACATATTTCTCATATTTTTCTAAGGAAACCCCGTAAACAGTTATAATGGTTACAGACCCTATTTCTTCAATCTTTTCGATCGTTCCGAAAGTTACTTCGGGTATTCCTTCGGCAACACCGTTAGCGGGCCATAAAAGTTCTTCTTTTTCTCCAAATATTGCATCCGTGGCATTTTGTGCTGCATCTTTCAGTGCATCTTTTCCCACTTCTTCCCAAGCTTTTTCGGCTTTTCCCGTGAGAGAGCTGATATCCGCTTCTTCAAAAAAAGGAATTTTTAAAATTATACTTTCAACCAACGAGCAGCTTGTAAGAAAAACACAAATTGTTAAAAGTGTGAGGAATGGTATTATTTTTTTCATTTAATTTCCTCCAAAAGAACTAAGAAAAAATTGAAAATAAAAAACAATTATGAATATTGACTTTATCAAAAAATTTTGTTATAATATAAAAAGAAATTAAAAAGTAAAATTTGGTGTATATAAATCATGGTATTACTCTAATCATTATACACATTTTATTGAAAAAATCAATAGCATATTTTTTGACATATTTTTGATTAGTAACACGCGAAATGTATTGCTGAAAAAACTTCACGGAGGGGATAAATAATGAATGATATTCCACTTAAACAAATAATTGATACAGCATTAAGTAAGATAGGCAGTGTTGCCGACGTTAATACTGTAATTGGTGATCCTATCACGCTTTCGGGCGGAATAACTGTCATTCCTTATTCCAAGGTGAGCGTGGGTTTTGCCAGTGGCGGGGCAGATTATAACGGAAAAAAAGTTCCTGACAATAAAAATTTTATTGGCGGAAATGGTGCCGGGGTTACAGTTGTGCCGTTAGGCTTTATTGTCATAACCGGAGACAAGGTGGAGATGGTTGATATTAACGCTCCCGCGCCGGCGCCTTCGTCAGTTTCAAAAGTTATGGACACTGTTAATGACCTTACGGATAAAGCGCCTGCTTTGATAGATAAGATAAAAGACCTTATTCAAAGCAGAAAACAATCAAATGAAGAAAAAAATTCCGACGAAGGGTGCGGCCCTTCTGATGATGCAACTAAAACAAAATAAATTCGATAAAAAAATATCGATTTAAAAATCTATTCATTTAAACATCTTGTATTCTTCTTATTCTTGTGATACTATATAGGGGAGGGCGCAGGATGTTTAACTGCGAAACAGAAAATAAAATATCGGTACGGGCGGATCTGAATATGTTTTGAGATTCGTCAAGTGCCGGAGGACAATAAAACTTTAAGGAGGAGCATATGGCTCATATCAGCGAGAACGGCGTAAAAATGATCCGCGAAATTTGTGGAAGATACGCAAATGAGAAAACACCTCTCATTGCAATTCTCAGCGACATTCAAAAGGAATACGGATACATACCTTTGGATGTTCAAAAGATTGTTTCAGAAGAAACGGGTATTTCCGTTGCGGAAATTTACGGCGTAGTTACATTCTACTCATTCTTCTCCCTTGAACCTAAGGGAAAATACGTTATCGGCGTTTGCCTCGGTACTGCTTGTTACGTTAAAGGTGCGCAGCAGATCATTGACAAATTTTCCGAAATTTTGGGAATCGCTCCCGGCGGAACAACAGAAGACGGATTGTTCACCATAGATGCACTTCGTTGCATAGGTGCTTGTGGTATCGCTCCCGCAGTTACGATTAACGGCAAAGTATATCCCAAACTTACCGTTGACCAAGTTCCCGTTATAGTTAATGAATACAGAGCTCTTGGAGGTGCAAACTAATGATTAAAAATTTTGACGAATTAAACGCTAAAATCAAAGAATGTACCGATAAATTTTCCGATAAACTCGAAGGAAAAGGCTCAAAAAGAGCAATGGTTCTTTGTGGTGGTACGGGTTGTATCTCTTCAAATTCTTTGGAAATTAAAGCTAAAATCGAAGAGGTTCTTGAAGCAAAGGGTCTCACAGAAAAAGTAAGTGTAAATATCGTTGGATGCTTTGGATTTTGTTCTCAAGGGCCTTTCGTAAAGATTTATCCTGAAGACACACTTTACCGTCTTGTAAAAATCGAAGATGTTGAAGAAATCATAGAAAAAGATATTATTGGCGGCGAAGTAGTTGAAAGACTTCTTTTTGTAGAGCCCGGCACAAACGAAAAGGTTGTTAAACAAGACAATATTAATTTCTATAAAAAACAGCACCGTGTTGCTCTTAATGGATGCGGCGTTATTAACCCTGAGAATATTGAAGAAGCTTTGGGCGAAGGCGCTTTCCAAGGATTGGAACGTGCTCTTACCATGAAGCCCCAAGAAGTTATTGATGAGATACTTGCTTCCGGTCTCCGTGGAAGAGGTGGCGGTGGATTCCCCACAGGAAGAAAATGGCAGTTTGCTTTTGCACAACAAAATGATGAAAAATATGTTGTATGTAATGGTGACGAAGGCGATCCGGGCGCATTCATGGATCGTTCCATCCTTGAAGGAAACCCCCTTGCGGTTATTGAGGGTATGATGATTGCAGGATACGCCATCGGTGCAAAGAACGGATATTTCTATGTTAGAGCTGAATATCCTATTGCTGTTAATAGACTTCGTCTCGCTGTAAAACAAGCAAAAGAATTGGGCCTTTTGGGCGAGAATATTTTAGGCACAGGTTTTAGTTTTGATGTTCACATCAATCTCGGCGCCGGCGCTTTTGTTTGTGGCGAAGAGACAGCGCTTCTTAACTCTATTGAGGGTCAACGCGGTATGCCTCGTCCACGTCCTCCGTTCCCGGCAATAAAAGGACTTTGGGGTAAACCTACTATTGTTAACAATGTTGAAACACTTGCTTGTGTTCCATACATACTTCGTAAAGGCGCTGCTGAGTTCGCAAAATGCGGTACAGAAAAATCCAAGGGAACAAAGGTATTCGCATTGGGCGGTAAAGTTAATAACGTAGGTCTTGTTGAGATTCCTATGGGAACAACTCTTCGTGAGCTTATTTATGATATTGGTG
This sequence comes from uncultured Oscillospiraceae bacterium, assembly GCA_964509125.1. Lineage (GTDB taxonomy): Bacteria > Bacillota > Clostridia > Oscillospirales > CAG-382 > SIG653. The sequence goes on from CAZDVZ010000033.1 coordinate 5,826, forward strand.
GCGGTATACCGGACAATAAAGAATTCAAAGCCATCCAAACCGGCGGCCCTTCTGGTGGATGTCTTCCTAAGGCATATCTTGACGAACCCATTGACTTTGATAACCTTGTAGCAAAGGGATCCATGATGGGTTCCGGCGGTGCTATAGTTATGGATGAAGATAACTGTATGGTTGACGTTGCAAAATTCTATATTGAATTTATTTGTGACGAATCTTGCGGTAAATGTTCTCCTTGCCGTATAGGTACAAAGAGAATGCTTGAGATCCTTACAAGAATTACCGAAGGTAACGGAACAATGAATGACCTTGAAGAACTTGAAGAGTTGGGTAATACCCTCAAGGCAAACTCCCTTTGCGCTCTCGGTCAGACGGCGGCTAACCCCATTATCTCCACACTTAAGCACTTCAGACATGAGTATGAAGCACATATTCTTCATAAACAATGCCCTGCTAAGGTTTGTAAAAATCTTATGCAATACGTTATCATCAAGGATAAATGTTTTGGTTGCGGTATGTGTGCCAAGGCATGTCCTGCCGGTGCTATCGTTAAGACGGATTATGTTGCTCCCGGTAAAAAGCTCCCGGCACTTACCATCGATCCCGAAAAGTGCGTAAAATGCGGTGCTTGTGTTGCAACATGTAAGTTTAAAGCAATTATTAAGGAATAATAGGGAGGACTAAAATATATGGCATTGATCAACATTAAAATCGAAGGTGTCTCCTATCAAGTAGAAGAGGGTTTAACAATTCTCGAAGCTGCAAAAAAATGCGGTTACGAAATTCCTTCCCTTTGTGCATTTAACCACGGAGAATGCTCCAAAGGTTCTTGTCGTGTTTGTCTTGTAGAAGCGACGGGCGCCAGAGGACTTGTTGCATCTTGTGTATATCCTGTAAGTGAAGGAATGGAAATTAAAATTTCCACTCCCGCTGCGGTTGCTGCACGTCGTGCATCTGTAGAACTTCTTCTTTCTAACCACAACGTAAATTGCCAGCAATGTGACAAAAATGGTAAATGTGAGCTTCTTCATGTTGCAAATATTGTTGGAGCAAGGGAAGGCAAATTCAAGGGTGAAAAACTTGAATCCACATATGACGATCTTACACCTTCCATCATTCGTGACACATCCAAATGTATCCTTTGTGGACGTTGTATCGAAAGATGCAAAAATGCTCACGGAATGGGTATTCTCGGATTTGAGAACAGAGGCTTTAAGACTATAGTTGGCCCTGCCGAAAACCGTTCATTTGCAAATTCACCATGTATTCTTTGCGGACAGTGCGTAAGTGTATGTCCCACAGGTGCTTTGATGGAAAAATCCGAAATCGACAATGTTTACGCTGCAATGAAAGCAGGAAAACACGTTGTTGTTCAAACTGCACCTGCAGTTAGAGCGGCTCTCGGTGAAGAATTTGGATATCCTGTTGGAACTCCCGTTACAGGCAAAATGGTTGCTGCGCTCAAAAGACTTGGATTTAGCAAAGTTTATGATACAAACTTTGCTGCCGACCTTACAATTATGGAAGAAGGCACAGAGCTTCTTTCCAGAATCAAAAATGGTGGCAAGCTTCCCATGATCACTTCTTGCTCACCCGGATGGGTAAATTATGCCGAATACAACTATGGTGACTTACTTGAACACCTTTCTTCATGTAAATCTCCTCATCAAATGCTTGGCGCTATAGTTAAATCATATTACGCTGAAAAGAAAGGCATTGATCCAAAAGATATCTTTGTAGTATCTATTATGCCTTGTACTGCAAAAAAATATGAAAAAGAAAGAGATCAGCTTAAGGTGAATGGAATCGCTGACGTTGATGCTGTTCTCACAACAAGAGAACTTGCAAAGATGATCAAGCGTTCCGGAATCATTTTCAATAAGCTTCCTGATGAAGAATTTGACGGTGACCTTTTGGGCGACTACACTGGTGCAGGCGTTATTTTTGGCGTTACCGGCGGTGTTATGGAAGCGGCTCTCCGCACAGTTTATTATGTTCTTACCGGCAAAGAACATGAAGCAATTAAATTTGAAGCTGTAAGAGGTTTTGAAGGCGTTCGTGAAGCAAGCATTGATGTTAATGGTATGACTGTTAATGTTGCAATTGCTCATGGTATGAAACATGCCAAAGTTCTTCTTGATGAAATTAGAGCAGGAAAATCTAAGTATCACTTTATTGAGATAATGGGTTGTCCCGGCGGATGTATTGCAGGCGGTGGTCAGCCGATCGTAAGATCTTGTTTCCTCCCCAATGAAGACGATGACATTCTTGATACCTATAAGATCAAGAGAGCAAATGCTATTTATAGCGAAGATGAAAGACAAGTTCTTCGTCAGTCTCATAACAACGAACAAATTAAAGCTTTGTATGCGGAATATCTTGGAGAACCAAATTCTCATAAAGCACACGAACTTCTCCATACTTCATATTCTGCAAAAGTCGGATTCAACGACTAATGTAGTATTTTTTAAGGGCTGTCCTGATGGGCAGCCCTAATTTTTTGGATTTTAGTTTCAATTTAGTTTGATTAGGCAAATATGCTCTGTCTTGCTTATAAAGGTATTTTGTATTGAAATGCAATAAAATAATTAAAGTTTTTGGAGGTGTGGGGGACTTTTTTCAAAAAGTCCTCCACATATCTATTGCAATTTAATAAAATATAATGTATAATCATTATGTCCATATTTAAGATAATATTTTTAAATGCGAGGTTGTAGTATGAGTTTTGCAAAAGAAATGCTTTATCGTTTCCGTGGCGAATTTACAACAGAAAAGCTTGTTTCTCGTGGAATGACTGTTGGCAAGAATTTTAAACGCCTTAACGGTGTTATTCTTGATCCTGCGCATTGTTGGCTTATTGAGATAGGTGATAATGTAACATTGGCTCCAAGAGTACATATATTGTGTCACGATGCAAGCACAAAAACATTTTTGAACTATACTAAAATCGGTAGGGTTAATATTGGTAATAATGTATTTGTGGGAGCAGAAAGTGTTGTGCTTCCGGGTGTTAATATTGGAAACAATGTAATTATCGGTGCTAATAGTGTTGTAACACATGATATCCCAGATAATTCTGTCGCTGTTGGCTCTCCTGCAAGAGTTATATGTTCTTTGGATGAATATCTCGAAAAGGAACGTAAACGTATGGAAGTATCCCCTTGTTACGGAGAAGAATATACTTTGAGAAAAGACGTTTCGATGGACAAGCGAATGGAACAGAAAAAAGAACTTGATGGAAAGATAGGTTTTATTGACTGATGGATAATAAACTTTCAATAATTATTCCTGCTTATAATATAGATGGCTATTTGGCTTCTACTTTGGATAGTGTTTTAGCACAAACATATAAGAATATTGAAGTAATAGTAGTCAACGACGGTTCTAAAGATGATACCGCAAGTATTATTGATAATTATGATTCCAAATACCCTGTTGTAAAAGGTATACATAAGGAAAACGGCGGTGTTACAAGCGCACGTTTGAGAGGTGTGGAAGAAGCAACGGGAGATTGGATCGGCTTTGTTGACGGTGACGATTTTATTGAACCTGAAATGTTTGAGAGGCTGATGAATAACGCCTTAAAACATGATGCAGATATTTCACATTGTGGATATCAGATGATTTTTCCGGACGGCAAGATTGATTATTATTACAATACAGGAAAACTTATTTCACAGAATAATATTGATGGCTTGAGAGACTTGGTATCAGGCGTGGCATATGAGCCTGCACTTTGTAATAAGATTTATAAAAAAGATCTTTTTATTAGGCTTTTGAAGGACAATTTAATGGATTCATCTATTAAAATCACAGAAGATCTTTTAATGAATTATTGGCTGTTTAAAGAGGCAAAAACATCAGTATTTGAGGATTTTTGCCCTTATCATTATGTTTTAAGACGAAACTCAGCGGCTACATCAAAGCTCAACCGGAATAAACTTTTAGACCCTTTGAAGGTGATCAGAATAATTTATGAAGATGTTCCTGCGCAATTAAAGGATATGATGTTTTCTCGTTTGATAAGGCAATTGATTGCTTTGGCAACAAGGTCAGCAAAACATCAACAGGAGCTTATAAAGCCACACCGTAAATCTGCGAGAAAAGAATTGCGTAGTTTGCTTGGTAAGGTTATAAAATCCAAAATAAGTAAAAAGGTGAAAATTATGGCTCTTTGGGCAGGGATATGGCCTGCAAGCTATTGCTTTATACATAATATACATGGAAAAGCTACAGGGAATGCTGATAAGTATAATATAGGCTGACTTTTTCAGAACAAGAATTACAAGTTTGAATCGTTCAAGAAATTAAAATTCAGAGTCATTACAGTATAAACTGTTATTATAATTATAGAACAGTCTGACAAGCTTATGACTTAAAGAATAAAATTATATAATAGGAGAGAATTATGGAATTAAAAGGTAATTCAATTGCATTTTTAGGAGACAGCATTACAGAAGGATGCTGTGTAGAAGATTTTTATAACCGATATGACAATATTATAATGAGGGAATATGGCTTGAAGGCGGTTTATAATTATGGAATTGGCGGAACGCGCCTTGCACATCAATCCGTTCCTTCTGCGAACCCGAGGTTTGATCTTTGTTTTTGCGGAAGAGCTTTTGATTTAAACAGAGAAGCGGATATCATTGTGGTGTATGGAGGCGTAAATGATTACATACACGGCGATGCGCCCATAGGAACAGATGATGATAAAACACCCGCAACATTTTGTGGGGCAGTAAATTTTCTTATGAATCTTTTGAAAACAGAATATACAGGTAAAACAATTATTTTTGCAACTCCTGCTCATTGTTGGTTGTGGGGAACAAGTGATAGCGAACCTTCAAAAAACTCTATTAAGAAGCCTGATGCCATGCCGCTTCAAGGTTATGTTGATATAATTGAAAACCTTGGAAAGAAAAACGGTGTTCCTGTCTTAAATCTTTTCGAAAATTTAGGCCTTGACCCAAATGATGAAAAAACACGAGCAGAATACACTGCCGACGGCCTTCATTTCAACGATAAAGGGCATTATTTTCTTGCAAAGTGTATTGGTGATTTTTTATTAAGTCTATAGTATAAAAAGTCTCCTGTAATACGCATTAATACGTATTACAGGAGATATTTTTATGCATTTAAAGCATTTTTGGCAGCGGATTTTAAAATATCACTTTCTTCTTTTGAAATAGTACAATCAAAGTTAACATTTTCTGGCGATATTCCAAAAATCGTTGAAAAAATAACCCATGCTGCAAGAATACTTCCACTTTTTGAAGGGTGGAATAGATCCTCTTTGTAAAGATCTATATCGGTATTTTTGTATATATCGGTAAAGGCGCTTCCTACATGAGCAATTTTGCAGTTTAACTTTTCGCCAACTGAGCAATACGCCGATTTTAATTTTTCTCCCATATCTTCCATAGAATTTCCGCAAATAGGAAGCAATGAATGTCCCGCTTTGTATCCCCAAGTTTGATAAAGGTAGACATCGGCTCCGTTTTCTTTCGCCATGTTGTGAAGTTTTTCTACAGCAAAAGAAAATTCGTCAAAGTTAAGAATAGGATTTCTGCTTTGCTCTTGAAGTACAACGATATTATAGCGGTTGTTTTCAAAAGCTTCAATTACTTTTTTTCCAAATTCGTTTTCGGGATCTGCAAATTGAGATAATTTATATCCGCCACAGGTTATTGAGTTAACATTAACTGATAAACCGGCTTCTTCGCATATATCTTTAAATATTGAATTTGGCATATCGTTGTAAAATGTAAAGCTGTTTCCAATAAAAAGTATAGATATTTTAGACATAGATACGCTCCTTGAAGATTTTATTATGTTATGCAAACAAATAATAACACGTTTTTTAGTTATGTTCAAGTATGAAATGGCTACTTTTTTAAAAAAAAACCAATTTTCGCCTTTTACCATGTAAAAATTCAAAAAAAACATTGACTTTCCCACGTGTTTTGGTATATAATCAACATATATAGGGGGAGTGGACTTGAAGGAAATAAAATTGATTAGAATTCAAAAATATATATCGGATATAGGTGTAATGTCACGTCGTTCTGCTGAAAAAGAAATTTTAAAAGGAAGTATTACAGTAAACGGCGAAATAGCTTTTTTAGGTCAAAAAATCGACCCTAATAAAGATGCTTTGCTTTTGAACGGAAAACCTATAGTTGAACAAACTAAGAAATATTATATTTTGCTTAATAAGCCCACGGGATACATTACCTCCATGAAAGATGATTTTGGAAGAAAAACTGTAAACGAACTCCTTTCTGATATTCCATGCAGAGTTTATCCCGCCGGTAGACTTGACGCCCAATCTGAAGGAGCTTTGATTTGTACTAATGACGGCGATTTTGCAAATAGGATCATACATCCTTCACATTCACATGAAAAGGTGTATCATGTGTATGCCAAAGGTTCTGTTGATAATGACAGTTTAACCGTTGTAGAAGAGTTGAGAAATCTTGGAGATGAGAAAATTGCGCCGGTGGGTGTAAAGCTGCTCCGCGTTTCCGAAAACCATTCCGTTGTAGAGTTTCGCCTTATAGAGGGTAAAAACAGGCAAATAAGACGAATGTGCGATATTGCAAATATAAAGATAATGCAACTTAAACGTGTTTCTGTAGGTTGTGTTTCTCTTGGAGATTTACCCTCAGGACAATGGCGGCATTTGACTTCTGCTGAAATAAAGTCGTTTTATTAATAACAGGTATATATGAAAATAAAAAAATATTTTTCTTTTTTCTTATTTGTTTCTTTAATAGTTTCCTTTTCTTCTTGTATTACTAATGTTGATGAATCTGACAATGCATCAACGTCTCAAATTTCCACGGGGCAGGAGGGAAGGGTAAAATATACAGAATATGAGGATTATATAGAGATAACAGGTTTTGTATTTGACGAAACCGAAGTGGACTTTTCCGGTGAAATTTCTCAATTGGTAAATTTAAATTCTGAAGAAGAATATGTTGATCCGGAAGAAGCGGGAGTTGTGGATCTTGTTATTCCCGAAATAATTTTGGGAAAGCCTGTTCGTGGAATTGGTGAAGAGGCTTTCTACAACATTGCCGCAATTAAATCCGTTACTTTTCCATCTACGCTTGAATATATATCTAAAAATGCTTTTTGGGGCTGTATAAATATACCATACTTTGAATTTCCTGATTCTCTTGTAAGTATAGGGGAAAATGCTTTTTATGATTGTACTGAGATTACCCAGCTTACAACCCCAAATAATATGACCGTGATTGGTCCGTCGGCTTTTGCTGGTTTGACTAACCTTAAAAAACTTGAAATTTCAGAATGTGTTACAGAAATTGGCGAAAGTGCGTTTATAGAACTAAAAAATGTGAAGCAGCTGTCTATTCCCGACAGTGTGAAAAAAATAGGTGCAATGGCGTTTAAAAAATGGAGTGGGATAACGTCTCTTTCCATTCCAAAGAGTGTGGTTGAAATAGGTGATCAGGCATTTTATAATTGTAACAACTTGTTGAAAGTTACTTTTGAGGGATCGCCTGAGAATATTGGAAACGAAGCTTTTGCAGTTTGTGGAATTGAAAATATTTCATTTAACAGCGGTACCAAAATTTTGGGTGATGGGATTTTCAGAGATTGCACAAATTTAACGTCAGTTGATCTTGGTGATGTTTTATCAGTGGGAATAAATGCTTTTGATGGTTGTAAAAAGCTTTTCTTTGTAAACTTTTCCGAGAGTATGGAGTCTATATCCGACGGTATGTTTTCAAATTGTGACTCGTTGTCAGAGTTGTCAATTCCTGCGGGTATTAAATCCATTGGAAAGCGTTCTTTTTTCAATTGTGATTCTTTGGTAAAAATTAATATTGAAGGCGCTTCTCAAATTGGTGTAGAGTGTTTTATGGGGTGCCTTAATTTGAAAGAGGTTTCTTTTCCGGCGGAAATGTCACTTATTTCTGAAAGGGCTTTTTATAAGTGTGTATCCCTTGATAATGTTATTTTGTCATCGGAAACCATTGATAGTGAAGCATTTTATTGGTGTACGGCGTTAAAAGAACTTGCCTTTGAAGAAAATGTCAAGTATATCAATGACAGGGCATTTTCTCGTTGCACATCGATGGAAGAGCTTACTTTACCCGATAGTGTTTTAACATTGGGTGCATATTCATTTGCAGGAAATACGAAATTGAAAAAAGTTAATTTTGGAAATGGTATAGAAGAAATTTTTTACGGAGCGTTTGAAAATTGCAAGTCTGAATTTTCAGGTGGCAGTTTATATTGTGAGGAATGGATAAGGAATTTGGAAACAAAATAACACTTGGTATATTCGGTGGATCTTTTGATCCTCCACACGTTGGTCATATTAAGCTATGTCGCGAGTTTTCAAGGGCGATATCGGCAAAAGTTTTGGTTATGCCTGCTAAAGTATCACCCTTTAAAACCGGGAGAAAGTTTTCCGTTTCTGACGAGGATAGGCTTGAAATGTGCCGTCTTGCCTTTTCTGATATTGATAACGTGGAAATAAGTGATTATGAGCTGAAATGTACCGATATCAGCTATACTCATAGAACGGTTGAACACTTTTTAAATATTAACCCTCATGAAAAAATTTGCTTATGTGTCGGTGCAGATTGTCTCGAAACCTTAGATTGTTGGGCGAATGCGGAATATCTTTTTGAAAATTGTGTTTTTGCCGCCGCATACAGATATGAAGACGCAGAGCGTTCATTTGGCGAGGCAATGGAAAGGCTTAAAATTAAATATAATGCGGATATAATCCCGCTTTTGTATTCACCGATAGAAGTTTCTTCAACTGATGTTAAAGAGCTTTTACAAAAGAACGAAAGTACTTTAGGACTCTTGACTGAAAATGTATCATCTTATATACAAAAACACGGATTATATGGAGGTAAGTGAAAATGAATGTAACAAGGGACGATATTTTAAAAATGCTGTCGTTGTCACCTAAGCGGTATGAACATACCTTGGGCACTGAGAAGGCTGCGTTGTCCTTGGCTAAAACTCATTATCCTGAAATTGATATGAATAAAGTCAGCTTTTCCGCTTTGATTCACGATATGACAAAGGAATTTACAGTGGAAGAACATATAGCTACAGCGTCAAGGTTTGGGATAGAGTTTTCCGATTCACAGCTTCTTTCTCCGAAACTACTTCACTCTAAAACTGCGTCTTACATATGCCGTTATGAACTAAAGCTTCCCGATGATGTTTGTGATGCCGTTTTTTATCATACGACAGGCAGACCGGGAATGACAGCTCTTGAAAAAATATTGTATTTTGCAGATTACATAGAGGAAAACAGAACAGATGACGAATGTGTTTCTTTAAGAAACAATTATCTTTCATTTATGGAAGAATTTGAGGGCGAAATTGCTTTTAATAAAGCTTTAGTGCTTTCTTTTGACAGAACGATTTGTAACTTAATGAAAAAAGGACAACTTATAGACAAGAATACAGTTGACGCAAGAAATTATTATTTAAAGAAAACATTTTGAAAGGATAGTTAAAAGATGGAAAAATTGACAAAAGAGCAAGAATATGAAATTGCAAAATCTATGATGAAAGCTCTTGATGATAAAAAGGGCATTGATGTTACGATATTGGAGGTTGGAAAGAAAACTGTTTTAACAGATTATTTTGTAATTGCTACAGGTACTTCAAGTACCCATGTTAACGCATTGGGAGATGATGTTGAGTACAAAATTAAAACAGATTTTGGGGTTACACCTATTAGTGTTCAGGGTAAAAGCGAATGGGTTTTGATGGACTACGGTTTTGCAGTTGTTCATATATTTACAGAAGAAGCAAGAAAGCACTATAATCTTGAACGCCTTTGGCAGGATGCGGAGCCGATTGCTGAGTAAATAATTGATTCACCTAAAGTATTGATCAAGGAGTGATGGGCGATGATATTAATGAAATGCAGAAAATGTTTGCGTGAGCTTACTGATTATGATGAATCCGGTAAGGTATATTGCGAGCACTGTAAAAAGGAATGGAAATATGACGTTGATAAGCTTCCGCACGAAGGCAAACTGGAGCTTGCGGAAGGTATTTATGAAGGATTGATCTTGAAAAATCGCCCTTTTGGCACAGGAAAACTCACCCTTCATACAGGTGAGGTGTATGAAGGAGAATGGACAGAAGGAAAGCTGACCGGCAAGGGAAAACTAACCACTTCTGATAGCGTGTACGAGGGAGAATTTGAAAACGGCGTTCCTGGAGGCGAAGGCGTTCTTCTGTATAATAACGGTGACACTTGTGAAGGTCAATGGAAAGACGGCACTCCTCACGGAAAGTGTGTTTGTAAATATTCAAACGGTGATTTTTATGAAGGCGTTTTTTCTGAAGGTGAATATGAGGGTGAAGGCGTTTTAAAAAATTCTTTGGGAGAATATAGCGGAAGTTTTCACGCCGGAGTATATTATGGCAAGGGAACTATGCTTTACGCCGACGGATCTTTATATAAAGGCGAATGGGCTGAAGGAAAAAAACACGGCAAAGGAAAGTTGCGTTCTTCGGAAGGTTTTTCATATGAAGGAATTTTTGAAAATGACTTGTATCATGGAGAAGGTATTCTTAAAAATGTAGACGGATCTGTTTATGAAGGGGAATTTTCGAAAGGAAAATATAATGGTAAAGGTACTTTAAAAGAAAAAGATCGTACCTATAATGGTGAATTTTTAGAAGGCGCAAAGCACGGAGAAGGCGTATTATCTGTCTTTGAAACCGAAGAGTATAACGGCTTTTTTGAAAATGATCTGTATAACGGAAAAGGTACTCTCAAAACGTCTGAATATTCATACACGGGTGACTTTTCCAAAGGTATCATTAGTGGTGTAGGAAAGATTGTTTTCTCATCAGGCGTTGAATATGAAGGCGATTTTTCAAATGGAGAAATGCATGGCGAGGGTGTTTATAAAAACACTAAAGGCGATGTGTATAATGGTTTTTTGAAAAATGGAAAAGTTACAGGTAAGGGTAAGATAAAATATTCTTGTGGCGATGTCTATACGGGCGAAGTGGTTGATTTTATCAGAAATGGCAAAGGCGAAATGATTTCTAAATCATTTAAATACGAAGGTGATTGGAAAAATGGTGTTTATGATGGAATTGGAACACTCGCTGAAAATGGAGAAGTTTACGAAGGAGAATTTATAAACGGGTTGAAGAGTGGAAACGCTAAATGTGTTTTCTCTTCAGGCGAGAAATTTGAAGGGGTATATAAAGAAGGTAACCCGGATAATGGCACGCTGGCGTTTACAGACGGCGTTTTTCGCGGAGCCTTTAAAGACGGAGACATATATGAAGGAGAATTTAATTCCACTACGGGTGACTTTTATAAGGGGAATTTTTCTTCCCGAAAATATAACGGCAACGGTGTTTTAAAAACGGCTGAAGGCGATATTTATGACGGATTTTTTGCAGACGGAAAGTTTGGCGGTATAGGAAAAATAATTTACGCTGACGGAAAGACGGAAGAGGGATCTTTCATAAATGGAAAATTGAGCGGTGATGGAAAGCAAACATTCCCAAACGGCGAAATATGCGAAGGCGAGTTTAAAGACGGACTCTGCGACGGCAACGGAAAATTCATATTTGCGGACGGAAAAATATATGAAGGTGAATTTGAAAAAGGTGTTGCTACCGGAACAGGCGTTTTAACATATGTTAACGGTGAAGTTTATAAGGGAAATGTTATAGAATGTGAAAAAGACGGCTATGGCTTAATGAAATATTCTGATGGAAGTGTTTATGAAGGCGATTGGAAAAATGATATCAAACACGGAAGCGGAACGTATACCTTTCCCAACGGCGATGTTTATAAAGGCGATTTTATTAATGATGAAATTACAGGCAGAGGTACAAAAAAATATGCCAAAGGCTCCATGTACGAAGGCGAATTTGTAAAGGGCAAACGTCACGGAAATGGTAAAATAACATGGAAAGATGGCAGTGTTTACCAGGGCGGATACGAACTTGATAAACGAAGCGGCGAAGGTAAATTTGTTTCCGCATCGGGCGATGTTTACGAAGGCGGATTCAAAGAAGGAAAAAAGCATGGCAGCGGAGTTTTAAAATATTCTGTTGGAACGTCTTACAAAGGCGGTTTCTTTGAAAATGAATTTTCGGGAAAAGGTGAATATGTAAGTAGCGAAGAAAATTATACAGGCTATTTTAAAAAAGGCTTAAAAGACGGCGAAGGTGTGCTGAAATCTAAATTTGGCGTATATGTTGGCGGCTTTAAAGAAGGTAAAAAATCCGGTGCGGGAAAATATCAATATGCTTGCGGCGATGTTTACGAGGGAAATTTCGAGATAGGACGTCGCAATGGACACGGCGTGTATACCTGGACTACCGGCACTGTTTATGATGGAATGTGGAAAAACGGCAGAAGAAGCGGTGAAGGTAAGCTCATTAAAAATGAAGAGGTAATTTTTGAAGGGATCTGGAGAGGCGATAACCCTCAGAGAGCAGAGGAAATACAATTAGAAGAAGATAACTAAGTAATTATAGAACTAAAGGAGAAACATAAATAATGAAATATCGTTTCAGTGACATTGAACCAAAGTGGCAGAAAAAGTGGGAAGAGGCGAAGATTTTTAATGGGGAGAATAAGAGTACGAAGCCAAAGTTTTATGCGCTTATAGAGTTTCCTTATCCTTCGGGAGCGGGGATGCATGTTGGACATATTAAAGCTTACAGCGGACTTGAAGTTGTTTCGAGAAAACGCAGAATGCAAGGGTATAATGTGCTCTATCCCATAGGATTTGACGCTTTCGGACTTCCGACGGAAAATTACGCTGTTAAAACTAATACCCACCCCAGAATTGTTACAGATACAAATATTGAGAAATTTACTTCTCAACTTAAAAGAGTTGGATTTTCTTTCGATTGGTCCAGAGTTATTGATACGACTGATGAAAATTATTATAAATGGACGCAGTGGATTTTCCTTAAAATGTTTGAAAAAGGACTTGTTTTCAGAGATACTGCTCTTGTAAATTATTGTCCTCATTGTAAGGTTGTACTTTCTAATGAAGACTCGCAAGGAGGCAAATGTGACATTTGCAAAAGCGATGTAGTTCAAAAATCAAAGGCAGTTTGGTATCTTAGAATTACGGAATATGCCGATAAGCTTTTAGCGGGACTGGATGAAGTAGATTACCCTCTGAACATCAGACAACAGCAGGAAAATTGGATTGGTAAATCTACAGGTGCATTTGCAGAGTTTAAAATTAAAAATACAGACGAAAAACTTAAAATTTATACGACAAGATGTGATACGCTTTTCGGTGTTACATTCATGGTAATTGCTCCGGAAAATCCTATAATTGATAAATTGTCTTCCAAAGTTAAAAACATGGACGCTATAGAAGCTTACAGAGCTGAATGCGCCAAAAAGACAGAGTTTGAGCGTACACAGCTTGTTAAAGATAAAACAGGTGTTAAGATTGAAGGCTTTGAAGCCATTAATCCTGTAACTAATGAAACTATACCTGTATACATTTCCGATTATGTAATGATGGGATACGGAACGGGTGCAATTATGGCTGTTCCCGCCCATGATCAGAGGGATTATGAATTTGCTAAAAAATTTGGCATTGAGATTCGCGAAGTTATTAAAGGTGGAGATATTGAAAAAGAAGCCTATACAGGCGATGGTGAAATGGTAAATTCCGGTTTCCTCAACGGTTTTACAAATAAAAAAGATTCCATCAATAAAATGCTTGAATATTTGGAAGAAGAGGGCATTGGTGAAAAGGGCGTTCAATACAAGATGAAAGATTGGGCGTTCAACCGTCAAAGATATTGGGGCGAGCCTATTCCCTTGGTACATTGCGAAAAATGCGGTATAGTTGCTGTTCCGTATAATGAGCTTCCGTTGAAACTTCCTGTTATGGATAAATACGAACCAGGGGTAGGTGGCGAAAGTCCTCTCGCAAAATGCGAAGAATTTGTTAATTGCAAATGCCCGAAATGCGGAGGCGACGCAAAACGTGAAACTGACACCATGCCTCAATGGGCGGGCTCTTCATGGTATTTTTTGCGTTATTGTGATCCTACCAACAACGAAGAATTTGCCTCGCGTGAAAGCCTTGATTATTGGCTTCCTGTTGATTGGTATAACGGCGGTATGGAACATGTTACTCGTCACTTGATTTACTCGCGCTTCTGGTATAAATTCCTTTACGACCTTGGGCTTGTTTCTGTGTCCGAGCCATATGCAAAACGCTCTGCTCAAGGCTTGATACTTGGGTCTGACGGTGAAAAAATGAGTAAATCTAAGGGAAATGTTGTTGACCCCAACAATGTTGTTGATGCTTTTGGTGCAGATGTGCTTAGAATATACGTCCTCTTTATGGGCAATTATGGTGATGCAGCACCTTGGTCTGATGAAGGCGTTAAGGGTGCAAGACGTTTTCTGGAGAGATTCGCGTCTCTTGATGAAAATCTCAAAGATTCTATGTCTCCGGCAGTAGAAAAAGCATTACACAAGACGATAAAAAAGGTTTCCGAGGATATCGAATCAATGAAATACAATACGGCAATAGCTGCTATGATGAGTCTTGTCAATGAGATATCGTCATCCGGCGGGATTGATAGGGAAGGACTTAAACTTTTTGCAAAGATTCTTTGTCCTTTTGCCCCACACATTTCCGAGGAGATGTGGGCTTCTTGCGGCGGCGTTGGATTCTGCTCAGAAGCTAAGTGGCCGGATTTTGATCCTGAAAAGATCAAGGATGATACTATTGAAATTCCTGTTCAGGTTTGCGGTAAGCTCAAAGCAGTAATTACCGTTCCCGCAGAAAGTGACGAAGCTGTAGTTCTTGAAGAAGCTTTGAAAGAAGAAAAAGTCGTTTCCGCCATTGATGGAAAAACTGTAGTAAAGAAGATATATGTTAAGAATAAACTTTTCAACATCGTTGTGAAATAGTGAGGATTTGGTATGAGTTACGCCGATAAGGTCTTTATTGAAAATTGCCTTGACATTATAAATAATGGATTTATGGATAGCGATTTGGATGTTCGTCCCCGCTGGGAGGACGGCATCCCCGCACATACCATAAAAAAATTCGGTGTTGTCAACAGATATGATCTTAGCAAAGAATTTCCTATTATGACGCTTAGAAAAACAGCTTTTAAGTCATGTATTGATGAGATTCTTTGGATATGGCAAAAAAAATCCAATAATGTAAAAGATCTTAAAAGCCATATTTGGGATTCATGGACAGATGAAAAAGGTACAATAGGTAAGGCGTACGGATTTCAACTTGGAGTAAAACATAAGTACAAAGAAGGAATGTTTGATCAGGTTGACCGTATGTTGTACGATTTAAGAAATAATCCTTCTTCCAGACGCATAATTTCCAACATTTACGTTCATAACGATCTTCACCCTCCGCCGGGAACCCCTTCTGATCCACCAGCCGATTCCGGATCCAGTCGATCA
>CAZDVZ010000034.1:0-19647 GCA_964509125.1 uncultured Oscillospiraceae bacterium
GAAAAAGTTCACTAATGATATTTGATAGGCATGCAAACTTGAAGTACAAGTATGGCTCAAGACATTTTGGTGTAGGGGTTACTATGTTGATACAGTAGGACGAAGCAAAAAGGTGATTGCAGAGTACATACGAAATCAACTTGAGGAGGACAACGCCTCGGATCAAATAAGTTTTAAGGAATTCACAGACCCGTTTACGGGTACCAAGAATAAGTAGGCAAAAAAGACAGCCGCGCGTGAGCGGCTGCCTGTAAGTGTAATGCGGTGTCAAGTTTCAGAAGTCCCTTTTAGGGACGAAGCCTGCATTAGCCCCTTGTAGGGGCTGTGCAAGCCACCGGTTCAACCGGTTGTTGACTGTGTATCTGTTTTTAGATTGGGGTGTGTCTCAAAGCATCGACATTAAAAAGGGAAATATTTTTGATCGATTTATTGAGACTTCGTTTTGTTCCCTTACTTCTTCTTTCTTGCGTACCGGCTTTTTTACTTTTTAATTATCTTTTTAATAAATTTAAACGTAGCCGTTCTTGCTTCTTTACTAATTGTCAAATAAAGCCCGCCAAATACTACTACAAACGTGATACCACCGGCTACAAACGAAACAGCAGAACGCATTATTGTAGAGAAACCTATTAGTGAACTTACTACATATCCTGCTACGGCGCCAATCATTTGGCAAGGAATAATGTCCTTAAAGCATTGTCCGTATAGGTACAAAACATTAATTTTTAAAGCTTTTCTATAATAAAAATTCATAAGAAAAACTTGACCGATCATGACACACACAAAAGTAGCACACGCGGCACCAATAGGACCCCATTTTCTGAGCCACCAAATGGTTAGAAGAATGTTCATGATCGTAGTTCCCAATAGGGCAAAAGATCTGATGAGGCGTTTCCCCAAAACGTCTAAGACATTCACAACAACGCCTGTAAGCATTGTTAAGAAGGAAGGAATCATTAAAATAATAGCAATAAGCCATGTATTGGCTTCTAAATATTGGTTACCGTACAAAGCGGATATAAAGGGTCTTCCTGCGGCTACAAAGCCAAAAAGGATAGAACCCCCAATAATCGCTGTAAGTCTTGAAGCGGAAGCCATTTTCTTTGTCAGGTCGTTTATTGATGTACCGCCGCCCAGCTCTTTGGCGATTTGGGGAGCATACATACTTACAGGAACTGTACATACCGACGAGAAAACACTGAATATAAAGAGTGAAACTGAGTAGTATGTTACTTCTTCCGGGGAAAGGTAGATACTTATTAAAAATGAATCTACGTTATTATTCGCCTGGTTAATTATGGATTGTAAAAACAACGCAAGGGCGAGGGGAAGAATGTTTAAAAATATCTGCTTATTAAAATACTTGAATTTCGGAGAAATATCGAATTTCTTTTTGCAGTATACAACACACACTATAAGCTCTACTGTAGCGATTGCAGCGTCAACAATGGCGATTACTAAAGAATATTTCCAGAACAGCACGAGTAAAGCCAAAAGCAGGGTTCTGGAAATTGTGCGAACCGTTTTCATAATAGAACCGAAGGAATAGTTTTCATATCCTAAAATGATTCCGCTGAATGTCTGGATGTAAAACGACATTAGAAGATGTATAACTACAAAAATGAAAATAGTCTTTGCGGCGGTTATTTCATCAGGGGAAAGGCTCTTTTTGTAGATAATATGCAGTGAAAAATACATTACAACGGACACTATGCCGATAATCAATCCAAGAATATTGGCTGTAGTCCATATTGTAGAGACATTTTTGTTTATTGTTTCCTTCGACTCACCTGTACCACGACACATGGACACGTTTCTTGTCATTACCGTTCCTGTGCCAAATTCCAAAAGAATTAGATAATTGGCGAAAGAAGCTACGGTTTTATATATACCGTATTCTGTTTCACCTAATGTTTTTATAAGGTATGAGGACAGGAACAAGCCACATACCATGTTTATTATAAGATAAATATAAGAAAAGGCGATGCCTTTACTTCTTGATTTCATGATTTTCTCGCTTTCGACAAAAACGCCGTTTGAATTTTATAATTAACAAGCGTTTGGAATCTACGGGGGTATTTTATGTATTTGATAAAAGATGAACTGCTTTTGTGACAGACAATCTTTTATCCAAGGGGCTATTTTATGTATTTTGCGAATGCATCAAAATGCGTTTCAGAACTGAGAACAAACTCTTCTGAAATATTTGATACAGGGGCGGACAAAAGTTCTGTTACTATTTGCTCGCCATCTTTGCTCTCGCCTTCAAGAATGTTCCAATACTTACCGTTAAATGAAATGTCTTCCAAAACATTGGAAAGCTTTTTACTGTAAATTACAGGATAAACTTTCTTTTTCATTGAGAGTCCAAGAACCATGGCGTGAAAACGTGTTCCGACAATATATTCACAGGAGTTGAATTCACGGAGAAATTCCTCAATGTTTCCTTTGTAATTGTATACGGAAACTTTTTTTGAAGTTTCAGGCTTCATTTGGGGGATTATCTTATTTATCGCTTCCTCGTCGCCCTCTTTTTCACAGAAAGAGAAGAGCTTTACAGGAATGTTTTTATCAATAAGAATGTCACAGGCGTTTGCTATGGAGGCGTAATACTCTTTTGCATACTTGTCAAGCGTTTCTCTGCCGTCCATTTTTATTACGCTGATTCCAACGCCATCCCCTGTTTTATATTCCGGATAATGCTTGTATCCAAAAAGAATATCAGGAGCATATTTGCAGTTTTTAAGCTGTGAGAACATATTGTATGAATATTTATCTCTGAAGCAGATGCCGTTGTAATATTTCAGACTGCCTTTTGCTCTCTCAAAAAATTCAGTTGTATAGCATGGTCCGAAGTTTGCTCCCATTATAAATTTGTTTTTGTTTAGAAGCAGACACTGCCATTTAGGAAAAGGCGGCTGTTTTACCCAGTTTACAGGCTCCATAAAAATAGAGCCGCCAAGCTTTACAAATGCGCTGTAAGAAAAGCGAAGCTTTAATCTACCTTTTATTCCATGCTCGTCAAAGCTTGACATCAAAGTGAGATTTTTATATTTTTCAAAAACTTTTCTGTATTGGTCTTTCACCGCAATGTGAAAATTAACATGGGGGAATCTTTCCGCCATGGTAATGACAAACATATCGTCTCCAACATTGTTGAAGCAATAAGCATGAAGAAAAACTTTTTTCATGTTCCACCGCCTGTAAATCATCTATAAAATCTTAAATAAGAATACAACTTGAAAAGAGGGAAAAGGTGAAGGCTTACAATTTTTATGAGTTTTTTTTCGTGGGAAAATACAGGTGTAAATTCCTTTTTCAAGGTTTTGATTCGCTTTTTGCAATCTTTTTCAAGTTTGGAATATTTTTTATCGTAAGTTTTGCAAAGATTAAGGAGCATTGACACATTCGCCCGCATAATGATTGGGGTGATGTGAGGTTTCAGGGGAGGGTAGCTCTCGTTGATTATCTCTGCTTTTTTGTCAGCAAAATAAAGGATATCAAGGAACTTGTCCGAAAAGCCTGCTCTTGATGCAGAGTTGCTTGTTTCGTAATATCTATAAACACCTATATCACAGAACACCATTTTTTTAGCCTTAGCAAAGCATTGGAATGCAAAAAAACTGTCCTCGTTTATTTTTCTTCCAACTTCAAAACGGATGTCGCCTATAGTCTCCTTTTTATAAAGCTTTGCATAAACGGAATGCCCTGAAATGTGGTCTTCCACGTGCTTTTGCAGCGGGGTGATACCTTCCCAGATCTCAACCTCAGTTTTATCTGTTCGTGGAGTTTTTACTGTTCCGTCTTCTTTCAGATATATTTTGGAAAGGGCAGCAATATCTGCATTATGTTCTTTTGCAAGATTCAACATAATTTCAAGAGCATCGGCTCTCAGTTCATCGTCAACATCAACAAAGGTTATATATTCACCCTTTGCGTTTTCCAGCCCTGTATTTCTTGCATGACAAACTCCGCCGTTCTCTGTATGGATAATTTTTACTCTTTCCCCTTCATATGATTTCAAAATCTTAAGAGAAGAATCAACCGAGCCATCATCTACGGCTACTATCTCGTATTCTTTTTCTGTTTGTGAAAATATGGATTCAAAGCAACGGTTAATGAACTTTTCTCCGTTGTAAACAGGAATAATAATTGAAATCAAAACATATCTCCTCGTGTATTTAAAAGCTTACAACTTTAGTATACCAAATTATATGAAACAAATCAAGGCTTATTTTTGCCACTCGTCAGAAATTACAGGGGCGATACTGCAAGGGCCGTCGGGGAACAAATCAAGAGTTTTATTTTGGTTCAACACTGATTTTGCCAATATAATAAAACGCTTTGCCGCTGTTTCGGCATTCCATTTTTCTGTAATTGTTTTGTACGCATTAACACCTAATTTTTTAACAGTTTCAGGGGAGTCAAGAAGGGTTTTAAGCTTATCAGTGAGCATTTCCACGTTGCCCGATTGGTAAATAAGTCCGTTTTCTTCGTCTTCTATCAGATATCGTGATGAGCCTGCAGCATGGCTTGCAATAACAGCACATCCGCTATTCATGCTTTCATTAAGCACAGCTCCCCACCCTTCTTGTTTGTTGCTTGTGAAAAGATAAATAGATGATTTTTCCATTTCACTTCGTATTTGCTCAGGGGGCAAAAAACCACACATTTCAACAAAGTTTGAAAGGTTGTTTTCATTTATAAAGCTTTTAAGCTTTTCTTCCTCTTCACCGTTGCCGATTAGTTTCATTTTAAAGGAATAACCTTGGTTTTTCAAATTCAAAGCAGCGTTTGCCGCATCAAGCGGTCGCTTCCATCCAAGCAAACGTCCGCACCACAAGATAGTACTCTGTTCTTTTTCTGAAAAGGATGTGTATTCTTTCGCTTCGGGAAAATAACCGAATCTGAATGTTTTATTGTTAAATACTTTTAAAGTGCTATAATCGTAGGGGGCATATGCACTTGCAGATAAAAGATATATATTTTTCTTTCTTGGCGCCCTGAGTCTCCAGGAAAGGGTTGTTTTCAATTTAATTAAAAAAGGAACAGCGGATTTCAAAGGTCTTTCGGTGTAGTAGAAAATAACTTTATTTTTCTTTACTCTATACCTAAGCATTTCTTTTGGTGGAAAACCGCAAATAACCGCATCAGCCTCGTCAACAATTTTCTGAGCCTTGTCCTTTTCTTCGTTTTTCTCCCAGTGTATTACATAGGAGGGAAGCTCTATTTTGTCATATCCCATTTTACGACGTTCTTCACGCATTTCTGACGTGGAGATAAAATTAAACCGGATATCATTCATGTTATATAAAGCATCACATAAATATTTTTGATGATGATTGAAGTAATTTGATATGAAAACTACTTTCATGAAAAAGTCCTTTCAGTCTTTTCGCTTTGATCATGACAGTTTAAGCAAAATAGAGACAAGTTATAATTTTTTAGAGATTTACTTTCTGAGTTTTTTTGAATGTTATATGTTTTCTTGAATTAAAGGAAATTGCTTTTAGTGTTATATTTTTTCTTGCGTTATAGGATTTTGATTTTTGTGTTTTACTTTTGCATAATTATTAATGGAGTGGCGTGATGCGCATATGCGCATCACGCCAAGTTTACTATTCAAAGATAGTATTTGCAAAGATTATCCAATAACTACTGTGCAATCTGCGTTAACAGTGTACATACCAGCCTTCAATGCGTTACCTTCTCTGTCTGTAAGACCGTTGAGTTTAGCATCGTTGAACCAGTATTCGCCTTCGCCGATAGCATAGTATCTGATACCGAAGCAGTAATAGTTGTCGGAAGCCTCATCGTAGTAGAGACCTTTAGCAACTTTAACATTGTTTTCATAGAAGTAAAGTTTGCCGTCTTCTTCGTAAATGCCGTTTTTGGGTTCTGTGATAACTACTGAGCAATCAGCGTTAACAGTATACATACCAGCTTTCAATGCGTTACCTGCTCTGTCTGTAAGACCGTTGAGTTTAGCATCGTTGAACCAGTATTCACCTGCGCCGATAGCATAGTATTTGATACCGAAGCAGTAGTATGTATCTGTAGCTTCGTCATAAACGAGACCTTTAGCAACTTTTACGTTGTTTTCGTAGTAGTAAAGTTTGCCGTTTTCTTCGTAGATACCGTTCTTGGGTTCGGGGATAACTACTGTGCAATCATCATTAACAGTGTAGTAACCGGGTTTCAATTCGTTGCCGCTTCTGTCTGTGAGACCGTTGAGCTTAGCAGCGTTGAACCAGTATTCGCCTGCACCGATAGCGTAGTATTTAATACCGAAGCAGTAGTATGTATCTGTGGCTTCGTCATAAACGAGGCCTTTAGCAACTTTAACGTCGTCTTCGTAGAAGTAAAGTTTGCCGTTTTCTTCAACAATACCGTTCTTAGGAGCTGTGAATACAACTGTGTTGTCATCAGCTACTGTATAGAAGCCTGCTTTAAGAACTTTGCCGTATGGGCTGGAGAGTCCGTTAAGTTTAGCTTCGTTGAACCAATATTCACCTGCGCCAAGAGCGTAGTAGTTGTTACCGAAGTAGTAGTAGTTGCCTGTTGTTTCGTCGATGTAAAGGCCTTTCTTAACTTTAACGTCGTTTTCGTAGAAGTAAAGTTTGCCGTTTTCTTCAACAATACCGTTCTTAGGAGCTGTGAATACGATTGCGTTATCAGCACCGATGGTGTAGTAACCGGGTTTCATAGCAACTCCGTAAGGATTGGAGAGACCGTTGAGTTTAGCTTCGTTGAGCCAGTATGTGCCTTCGCCGAGTGCGTAGTATTTAATACCGAAGCAGTAGTAGTTGCCTGTAGCTTCGTCAATAACAACGCCTTTAGCAACTTTTTCGCCGTCTTCGTAGTAGTAGAGCTTGCCGTCTTCTTCTACGATTCCGTTCTTTTCTTCTTCAAAAACGGGAGGATTGATCATTCTACCTTGATCATCGAATGTGTATGTGCCTGCAGGCAACAAATCGTTTGTTTTGGAAACGCCGTAATCCTGAGATTTAACGATCTTGCAGCCGCTGTTTACATAGTAGTAGTAACCGTCAACGTAGATAAGGCCCGCGTATACGCAGATACCGTTTTCTACATAGTATGTACCTGATTTTCCATCGTATGTTCCGTCATAGAAGCCGGAGTAGTCACTCATCCATGCGCCATCTTCTCCGAAGATGTAGTATTTGTAACCAAGGTTTGTGCTGAACTTAACTTGAGTTACGCCTACAGCTGCATAGATATCTGTGAAGTAATATTCTTTACCGTTGATAACTTTCCATTTTGTATCGAATGTTGCTCCACCTTTAACTTGTTCGCCTGCCCACCATGCTGTGATGCCTGCGCCGTCATGTTCCCAAGCTGCATCAGTAAGGATCATGCCTACAAATGTGTATGTGTGACCGTCAACTGTGTATTCGCCATCAGCTACAACACCGTTTGCGTCAGCATAGTAATAGTCGCTGTCCATTGTGAACCAGCCTGTGAGGTATTCGCCGTCAACATAGCATTTTGTTTCGCCACAATCATCACAGGTATAGAAACCGTTGCCGGTTACTTCGTAGCTGTGACCTGTAGCTTCAACAACTGTACCCCAGTTTACGATAGAATCGCAATCTGCGCAGTATGTTTTGCCTGTGCAACCTGTTGTTGCGCAAGTTGCTTCTACATCATCAACACCTGTTTCTGTGTGAACGTGAGCTGTGCCTTTTTCTGCT
This sequence comes from uncultured Oscillospiraceae bacterium, assembly GCA_964509125.1. GTDB lineage: Bacteria > Bacillota > Clostridia > Oscillospirales > CAG-382 > SIG653. Next base: position 7,716 of record CAZDVZ010000034.1, read on the forward strand.
TTGTATGTAGCGTCCATCTGTGTTGAAGGACAGTATATTTCTGTATCAACGCTGAACTCTTCGTTAGAGAATGCGCCGATAACGTCGGAGTTGTAAGAATCAACGTAGGTAATTTTACCCATGTCTACGTCAACTTTAACGTCGTAAGGCCAGAATTCGTATGTTGTCCAATATGTTTCAGCTGTGTAGCCTTCGACATTGATATCTGTGTCGTAGTAGATAACACGGATAGGAAGTGAAGCGAGTACTGCTTCGCCTGCAAGTGCGGAAGCACCTGTGCGTGTGATTGTGATTTTTGCTGTGTTGTTTTCTTCGTCAATGGAATATGTAGCTGTGAAGCCTTCTGCCAATTCCATGTGGTCGAGTTCGAAGTGGTTACCGTAGTTAAGGTCGATAACTGTTTCTACAGATTTGATAGTTTCGATATCTGTAGCAACGAGGTTCATCCAGTAAATTGAACCGCCGAGGAGCTTGTCGAGAGTTGCGTCTGCAGGAACTACTTTGATTGTGGAAGCGTCAACATCGGATGCAACTTCGATAAGTCTGATAACAACGGATTTGTTGCCCATGTTATCAGCGATTTCAAATTTAACACGGTGGATTCCGTTAGCAACAGCAATATCAGCGATTGTGAGTCTGCCGTTTGCGAAGGAAGAAGCAACTTCAACACCGTCAACATATGCTTTTGCGGAAGCAGTGTTGAGACCTGTTGCGTTGGATTTTGTTGTGTCTTCAGCAACAGTTGCTGTTACTGTAAGAAGGTTGTTTGTAGTTGTTGCTGTTACGTATTTTTCAAGAGCAACAGTTGTGTCGTTTTCGGAAATTGTTACAGAGCCGAAAATAGGAGCTTCTCTGTCATCAACAGCGTCGGAGAAGTCTGCAGTGATGTTATCAATGTAAACTGTCTGGAGACCGTTGATAGTTCCGTATGTTTTCCAGAGATCGTTTGTATTTGTGTGAGGGAACATGAATTCGATGAAACGGAAGTTGTTTGCATTGTTCTTAGTTGAGTTGTAACCAAAGTTTGCTGTATTGTCGAGACCGGGGATAAGGATCTTGCTGTATGCGCTTACGTCAACAGAGAAATATCTCCAACCGGATTCGTCAAATGTGTTGTAAACTGTAGGTTGGCTGATTACGGAAACAGTATTTTTCTTATCGAAAACACCGTCATCGTTGGAATCGTACCAATAAAGAACACGGATCCAGCAATGTTCGTATTCATCGGGAATGTATGCCCAGAAGCCGATAGAGATAGCGTTTTCAACAACGATACCTTCATCGAGGAACAAGTCGGATTGACCATAACCGCCGCAAGAAATATTGGTTGCGGAAATGGGGTTCATTTCAACTCTCATGGAGCCTGTGCCGTCATGAACCTTGCCATTTTCAGCTGTTGCATAAGAAAGGTTTTGATAGAAACCTTCGTCATAGCCGTTAACATCAGCGATGTTCCAGCCGTCGATGTCAGCTTCATCTTCGAAATCAAAGAGAACTTCAGAACCTTTACCAAGGTTAAGGGAAGCTGTTACAACAAGATCTGTGTTATGAACAAGAGTTGCTGTGATTGTACTTGTGAGATCTGCAGGTGCATTTTCTTCGGAAACAGAAGTGAACTTAAGTCCGTTGAATGTACCGAGAGCAGAGTTTGTTGTGGAAAGAGTGATATCGGAATCTTTCAATACAACGTCGTTAAGACCGTCGTTGATTGTAGCATTGATAACAATATTAACTTCTTTTCCGAAAGGAACAGTCATTTTTGCCTGTGCAAAAGTGATTGCTTCAGGAATAACGATTTCAATAGAATCTTCACCAACTACTTCTCCGTTGTAAATCAACTGAGCTGTAGCAGTACCTACTTTACCGTTGGAAGTGAAAACTCCGTCTTCGATTGTACCCATGGATTCATCAGCAAGCTGCCACGAGGCATCAGCAGGGATATCTGCAGGTGTACCAACAAGGTCAGTACCGATAGCAGAGAATGTTACTGTTGAACCGGGTGTGTAGTATTCTGCTTCTGTAGAAAGGGAAGCACGAACGAACTCACCTGTTGCGGGAGCTGTGGAGATAACGAGGATACCGTGTGTTGTAGGTCTTTCAGAACCGTCAGAAGGAGAGCAGTTGAGTTTGAGCTCTTCACCGGGACGTTGAGAAAGGAAAGCAGAGGATCCGCCGCCGTCGCCGTTAACAGCAGTTACACAGCCGAGAGAAATCATGAATTCTGCCATTTCATAGCTGGTAAAGCCTGCGGAGTAGGGAGATTGACGGCCATCGTTCATAACCATAACGAATGTACCGTCAGCTTTGATACCAACGAAAGAACGGGATGCACCGTTTGAAGCATTGTTGTCAACAGAGTATTGGTTAACGCCGTCTTTTACGAGGAAGCCGAAGTTTGCAGGGATAACCTGTTCTTCCCAGCCTGTGATAGCGGAAGAAGTTGAACGAATTTCAACTTTAGGCATATCATCAGGTCTTGCTTCGCCGTCTTTTTCGTCAAAGTTAATAACTACGCAAGTTTGTGCACCGGATGTTTGACCTTGGCTGTTAGTATACTGAACACCGTCGAGAATCATGTAGCCGAGAGGTTCGCCTACGAGTTCGGGGTGTGCAACATAGTATGCTGAATCGTACCAGCTAAGGGAGAGGTTCATTGCAGCAACAACATTGCCGTAGCCATTAGCTTCTGCCCATGCTGCTTGTTGGGACATGATCTGCACGCCGTAGCTGCCGGCTGTAGGTATCATTCCCTTGTAGCTGGGAATAACCTTTGTGTAGGGGTTGGAAAGATCAACCTCTACAACGTGAGCAACCTGACGGTGTGTCAAGTCGTCGTTGTTAAGAACGATCTCAGACTCTACGATACCGGGAGCGAGGTCGTAATCCTTTTTGGAAATCACGTTATAGTATGCACCGTCCGCTTCCACGTAATCAACTTCTGCAGAAGCGATTGCGGGAACTACGGATACAACCATAAGTGCTGCCAAAAGTGCGCATAAAAGTTTTCTTACTTTCATTTGGATCTCCTTTGCAATTTTTGTTTTTATATAAACCGCCGTAAGGCTGAATATATCGCATATTCAATTATTAATGTACGAGGAAAAAGGTTTTTCGGTGTCGCATACCAAATAGGTGTGATGTCCCTTTTTTTGTTCTTCGGGGAGGTCTGCTTTCCAATTTCCATATTTTTGTGTTAGGTATTCGTCGTATTTTTCCGGTATCATTACATTAACACCTTCAAAACACGCCTCTGTCCCTTTGCCGTATTGTTGGACGGGGGCATACTCTAATTTCCCTTGCCAATTTCCATGGTTGCACCAGATGAGTGAATGGGAAGTTTGATATTTAGAAACAAGTTTTGTGTATTTTCTTGTTATCTTTTCCATGTTTTTGTTAAGGCGAAATGCGCCAAAGATTCCGTGGATCAATTTTGTTTTTGATGATCTCGGAAAATCTGTTACAGAAAGATATAAGCTTTCGTAATATCTTTTGAAAAATTCCAATTTTTTTCTTTCGAAATTTTTATTTGGGTATCCGTCAAGGGGAAAAACGTCAATAAATATGCCATGATTCATATGAATTTTGGCAACCGTTTTTTCAATAAATGTTGTTTCGCTGTTCCTTAGTTTGGTATACATTTTCGGAAAATTTTTGTCGGTTTCCGAATTCTGCACAAACAAATTTTCAGGCAATAAAACTTGCGCTTCTTTTATAAATATATTGTAGTCATTTCGAGGCATTGCTACGTCAATGTCATCATCCCACGGAATGAATCCTTTATATTTTGCGGCTCCCAATGCACTTCCGCATACTAAGTAATATGTAAGAGACAGCTTTTCACATACCTTTATAAACTCACAAAGTATTTCAAATTCTTTTTGTTGAAGTGGAGTCATAATATGCTCCTGTACAATTCCATATATTTTCTTGCAAAAAGGTTTTTATCAAAATTTTCTGCTCTTTTTAAGCAATTATCTGCGGAAAAGGGCTTTTCTTCGCAAATCTTCTTTATGGCTTTTTCAAGGGCTGAAACATCCCCTTTTGAAACGGTAATACCACAGTTTTCGTCGGGAATCTCAGGACTTCCTCCTGTTGCATAAGCGGCGATAGGAGTTCCGCAGGCGAGGGCCTCCATATTTACGGTAGGAAAGGTGTCCTCCATTGTGGGGTTCACAAAAATATCGGCGGCAGAATAAAGCTCTGACAGCTCTTTTTGATCCTGTGTTCTGTTTATGGAAACGATACTTTTCGGAAGTTTTTCATCAACAGCTTTATCAGTACCTACCAACATCACGGTGTAATCATTACCCAAAGTTTCGGACAGCTTTATGAAAGCGTCAAGTCCTTTTTTATTATCCCAGCCGTAAGATACGCCAAGGACAATATATTTTGATTTTATACCGTATTTTTCTTTTATCTTGTCTTTTGTGGTTTCCTCGTGGGGCTTGAAAACATTTTTATCCACACCGTTGTTTATAACATTTACAGTGTAATCCTTTAAAAATGAATCTTTTACTTTTCCTTTAAGCCACAAAGAGGGAGTTACTATTGTAAGACCATCTATACCACAAAATAAAGCTTTTTTTCGCTCAAACTGTTTTTTTGAACAGTCAAAGTGGGTTTTGGGATATCCGCTGTACGGACAGTCGTAGCATCTTGTTTTCCATTTTTCGCATCCTATCATATCAAAATGTGGGCAATATCCTGTGAAATTCCAACAGTCGTGGAAAGTCCATACAACTTTTTTACCGCTTTTTTTGATATAAGAGAAAAGCATTTCAAAATTCAAAAACCAACCATGGATATTGTGCAAGTGTATTATATCAGGGTCGAATTTTTTTATCGCGGAGATAAGCTTTTTCGTGGAATGTCTTGAATAGCCTCCATGCTTTCCCGTAAGCTTGGAAAGTTCCGTATGAAGCTTTTTACCCAAAAGACCGCTTGTGACGAAAAAATCATCTCTGTCACATTTATTCCACGTAAAGCCTGCGGTGCAAAGTGCGTTTCCGCCTTCTTTTTTTACCTTGTCTGCCAACTGGAACATAATTCTGCCTGTGCTTCCATACGAAACACCGTTTATATAAAACACTTTCATTGTATTATGACTCTCGTTCATCAAAATGCTGCACTAAAAATCGTTTGGTATGTGGTGAAGGGCGCCCACATGGAATTTGAAAAAAATGAATAATATCTAAGCAAATATATCACCAAAATAAGAGCGGGTAAAACGTATCTGTTGGCAATTTCATATATATTTTGCCCTAAGGTATTTTCGCTTATATTTACTTTGCCTTTTTCCAAGTTTTGTTTAAAAATTAATGGTAAAGCAACAATGGAAAAAATATCAAAATACATCTGTATTCTTGAAAGAGATGCCATTCTATAAGCAAGAATTGCCATGGTTGGAGAGAATATATAAAGTTTGCTGAATGTTAATGCTTTTCCTTCTAAATATGGGATATTGATAAGGACATAAATAAAATACACCGAGGTCAAAAGCGTTGCTCTGATTGAATTTGAAAGATCGCTTTTCAGATAGTAACTATATGACGAGTCAAAAAGCGAAGAGGTGAAGCTTTCAATAATTGATGAAAAGCTACTTGTTGTCAATATCAAGACCAAAAAAACGAGAAATACAAAAATATGAGCCTTTTTAACTTTTTTGTCGTTTGCAATAAAATAAAACGGAAGCAAAATAATTGAACTCTGGTGAAATTGCGTTGCGAGTAATATGAGTAAAACATAAAGTACGAAATTTCTTTTTTGTGCCATATGAACTGCAATAATAAAAATCATTAAAGCAATACATTGTCTTAACGCAGACAAATTCATCAGAAAAAGGTATGGACTTATAACAAAAATAAAAACGCTGAAGCAGATATAGGTTTTAGGTACATTCTTTGTTGTAAACCAATAAATTACACCTATATATATAAAGCTTGTTACAGCAATAAGAGTTTGAAAAGTCGGGCAAACACGATTTAACCAAACAAACCCGGCTTCATCAAAAAAAGTATACCCGATTTGTATCAAGTTGTATTTCTGCGAATAGTTTGAATAATCATTCCCATACATATATCGAAGGGATGAAAAAACAAGAAGTATTATGAAGGGAAACATTTGAAAAAATTTCCCTTGTTTTTTCGCTAAAAACGCAAGTCCTATAACTGAAAACAGTATAATGTGAACCATTATTTTCCTCGTTTTAAATTAAGCTTTATAATTTTGTGTGCGATATTTTGTGCCAAAAGTTTTTCTTCGGCGTATTTAACATAGCTTTCAAAGCGCTTGCTATTTTCTTCTTCGGGTGCCAAAAGAGCTTTTTCAACGGCTTGGGCTATAGCGCAACCGCTTTCCTCTTCAGAAGAAATCTCAAATATATAATCTGCATAATTTGGAGGCATCCCATCAAGCATATATGATACTGTGGGTTTCCCCGAAAGGAGATATTCAACATTTTTTGAGGGGAAAGAATATTTTGTATATTCCTCTGCATTTGGACGAGGGTTTACAAGCACTGCCGCTTTTTGACGCCACATCTCCGCTTCTTCGGGCAACACTTGTCCCATAGGGCATATCCTTTTGTCCGTTTTGCTTTTTTCGACGGCGTATTCATATGCATCCCCTGTGCCGCAAAGCACAAGACGCAACGACTCGTCCCTAAGATGTTCCATTGCGTCTACAAGGGAACGTATTCCGAATTTTGTATCTAATTTTCCTGTGTATACTATGTTTTTTTCCTTTGTTTCCACATTGGAAAATTTTTTCGGCAATTTATCAAAAATCCCTTCAATAACAGTGTACGGTTTACATCCCACAGGTAAACGATCTTTCATCGGCTCCGTAAGTAGCACGAAAGAATCGACGCATCCCATATGTTTTGTCATTGATGATATGTCAAATTTTTTAGCTGTATTATAAATAAAACCTCTGTTTTCGGAAAGATTCATGAACTGAGGTAAGTCAGGAACATAAAGGCAAATTTTGATATTAGGGTCAATCTTTTTTGCATATTCTGCCGCTTTAATAAATGGTGTGTGGGTACAATATACGACAATAAGCTTTTCTCCTTCGGAGTTTGCAAAGCCATTTATGGCTTTTTTTAAGCTTTTTGTCCTGGAAAAGTTACGAATGCCCCAAATGTTGTTGAACGAAACGTATTTATACTCATTTTGTTCTTCTTTAAAGCTTTTGAAAAAGATGGTTTTGCTTCCTGTGGGATATGCACCAATAAAAGGAGCAGATAATACGGAAATTTCATGTTCAGCTTGGAGTTTAAACCCATTTATCAATCTTTGTTGAAATAAATTTGCCGAAAATTCCACAGGCGAAGTTGATTTTTCAACAATTTCTTTTTCGTTTTCTTTTGCAAACACTCCGCAAAGTATAAGTATTTTCATAAATGACCTTACAGTTTTTTATATTTTTTAAAACCTGCCGTAGCGTAGCCGTACATCAGCTTAACGCTTTTGAAAAAGGGAAGGTGCAGATGATTTCTGTATATTTTCCAACGGTGAACAGCGCAGTTAAACTTGCCTGACGACCTTGATGTTTGCAGAAGACGGTATTTGGCGGTGACTGCCGTATCTCCTACGGCAATGTTGCCGTCTTTTAATATATCAAGCCAAAAAGCATAATCCTCGTGATACATATCCGTGGGAAAGGAATACTTTTTACATATATCACTTGTCATAAGCGCGGTAGAGCAACTTATAACGCTTTTAATCAGCGTGTCTTCATAACCCGTTTTTTCCGGAACAATAAAGTCTTCGCAAACTTTATTTCCGTTTTCGTCTATCATAGCATATGAACAATAAACAAGGTCCGCTTTGTTTTCTTCGGCCAATTTGATCTGGCGTTCCAATTTTTCAGGCAGCCATATGTCGTCAGAATCCAACAGCGCCACATACTTTCCTTTTGCAAGAGAAAGCCCTTTGTTTCTAACATGGGCAACTCCCATATTTTTTTCGCCTTTTACCACTTTTATGCGGTTATCTTTGAAAGCGAGACGGGTAATGACATCAAAAGTTTTGTCTGTAGAACAGTCATCTATGATTATTAACTCAAAATCCGAAACGGTTTGAGCCTGAACTGATTTTACAGTTTCTTCAATAAATTTTTCCGCATTGTATGCGGGCATTACAACAGATACTAATGGATTCATCATCTTGCTCCTTCATGAGTAAATACAAGCTTTACTGTTTTGAATATAAGCTTTATATCCATGAGAAATGAGCGATTTTTTATGTATTCCATATCGTAAATGATCTTTTCTTCCGGCGCGAGTGAATATCCGCCGTTTACTTGTGCCAAACCCGTAAGTCCCGGCCTTACGGAAAGTCTGTTGCTGAATCCGTGTATATATGTTTCAAATTTGTCGTAAAAGATCTTTCTTTCAGGGCGAGGTCCGACAAAGCTCATTTGACCGACCAGGATATTCAAGAGCTGAGGAAGCTCGTCTAATCTGCATTTTCTGAGAAATTTGCCGATTTTGGTGCATCGCGGGTCATTTTCTTCTGCCCATTTTGCGCCGGTTGCCTCCGCGTTTTTGATCATTGTTCTAAACTTGATCAGGTGAAAATGTTTACCGTTTTTTCCCAACCTGTCTTGAACATAAATAGGGCCACCTCTGGAATCTATACATATAATAATTGAAATAATAATGCCAATGGGAAACAAAACGACGAGCGCAACCATGGAAAAAACTATGTCAAAAAGTCTTTTGAAAAAAGAGTACATTATCCCACCGGCGGGGATCTCGCTTTCTATGAAAAATTCTTTCTTTTTTGTCGATTTTTTTAGTTCTTCTGTTTGAACAGAGCCTCTTGTTTCTTCGGGCGAAAAGTTTATTGTATCCACATTTAAACCTCATTCTAAAATTTTTCGTTGCCGACACTCAATTGAAGAGCCGATACCTTGCATTTTAAAAGCCGTTATAGCTATTTCTGCACGAAAAAGGCGCATAAAGACAATTATCGACTCTAAAGTTATAATATCATGTTTTTTGTGAAAAGTCAATAAAAACCCTACTTTTTAGATATCGTCTGAATTTCAAAAAAAGCACTCGGTATGTTAACGAAAAATAAATTTCGACGAATTAAAGCGGCTGAAATATGATAAATGGCTCAAAATGTGCATAAACGATGAAAATATCGTTAACTATGTTTCTTCAAAATCAATACTTTGTGCCGAATAAGTTAATAAAGTGACAAAAATTTACAATGATTTGTAAATCGTTTTTAATTATCAATGACGTGTGTTTGCGTGGCGACGTTTGAAAAACTTCTTCTTTGCAGGTTTTCCTAAAACAGATGGGAATATTACGTCAATTACAATTTCGGCAATAAGACAAAGTGCGATGCTTAATACGGTTGCAATGAGCATGGCTATAAAAGAGTTGTTTTTTAACATATTTTTAATTACAGGGCATATCGTTTGGAAAAATACAATGGGAAATTTGTGCATGAGCAAAATTGCCATGGTGTGGCGTCCTATGTATGTTATAACTTTTATCCCATTAATTTTTAAACACAAAAATATAATCCCGAAAATTGAAAGCGACGCTGACAAAAAGTAAAGAGCAGGAACAGACAGATCGTTGACGATGTAATTTACCGTTCCGTTCACAAAGGCAAAACCTCCGCCTAAAACGATTAACGCGATGGATATTATAATTCCAACAACATTTTTTTGTTTCCCAAAGTGCGTTGTTATGTTTGAATTTTTCACCATATATCCCAAAAGGAAAAAGAACATCAGATGGGGGATGGCGTCTATTTTAAAGGGCAGTAAATTTATTTTCAAAAATTGTCTCTCCAAAAGTGTAAAACCAAACAAAAAAACGCATATCGAAGGGATAAGAAATTTTGATCTGTTTTCCGAAAATTTGCAAATTCCAAAGGATAAAATTAAAATGATAAACAGGGTGGGTAAAAACCAAAGAGGAGCGTTTGCGTCGGGATATCCCTTTAAAATATTGAAAAGCTGTGTTGGAACATCCCCCACATTTCTCGAAAGAGAATCTTTCACAAAGGAGCCTAAAATTGCATAAACAGCAGTTCCCAAAAGGGAAAAACAAACATAAGGCACGAGAAGTTGTTTTGCTTTTTGAGCAAGAAATGTCAAAAAGTCTTTTTTAACAGAGAAAACCAGCCCGGATAAAAAGAAAAACAACGGGACATGAAACGAATATAAATACTGTCTGACCGCTCCGCTTGATACTGTGTGCCCCATAACAATGGCAAATATGCCAATAGCTCTCGCTGCATCAATATAGTTAAGTCTTTTATTGGAAATCTGATTTTTCAAGTTATCTCATCCTTTATTGATTTTAGTTTTTTTATATTATAATACGTTTGAAATAAAAATTCAAGTTTTTTTAACACAAAAGAATTTGGGACTATTTCAAGCAAGATTGAATTTTTGCTTGAAACAGTCCCTTATTATCATTGAAAAAATTATAACATTGTTGCAAAAAGTTCTTCCGGTGTTTTGGGGGATAAATACAAGGGCGGAATTTCAAAAATTGTTTTACAACCTTTAAAACCTTCCCGCTTCATCCTTACTGCTGCTCTCGCAAAAGCGGTAAGAACGCTCCCTGTAAATTCGGGGTTGGAATCTAATTTAAGAGAAAATTCAATTCCGCTTGTATTATCATTTCCTGTTTTGCCTGTTCGGATAACCGCTCCGCCGTGAGGGATTCCGCTATGGTCTCTCTCAAATTCGTCTTCTGTGATGAAATTTACCGTTGTAATGTAATCTGAAAAATAGTTTGGCATGGTGACAATGGTTTCACGAATAAGATTGAGATCTGCTCCATCTTCAGCAACTACAAAGCATTCTCTCAAATGCTTATCTCTTGTAGAGAGAGCGGGCATTTCTCCGTTCCTTACTTTTGCCAAAGCTTCTTCTCTGGGAATAGTGTATTGTTTTGCGTTTTTAACGCCGGAAATGCGCCTTATCGCATCTGAATGACCTTGGCTTACGCCTTTGCCCCAAAAAGTGTAGCTTTTCCCTTCGGGGAGCGCAGACTCTGCATAAAGTCTGTTTACGGAAAAAAGTCCGGGATCCCATCCAACGGAGATAACGGCAATATTTTCGCCTTCCAGCGCGGCTTTATTAACATTTTCTCTGTGAACGGGGATTTTAGCGTGGTTGTCAAAGCTATCAACAACGGTGAAATGCTTTGCAAGAAACGGTGTCATTTCAGGAAGATCGGTTGCGCTTCCTCCGCAAATTACAATTACGTCAACCTCGTCTTTTAGAGTGAGAACATTGTCATACAGTACGGTTTTTGCTTTGGCGTCGGAAATTTTCAGTCCGTCCCTTCTTGACACTACCGCAACAAGCTCCATGTCTGCGTTTTGTTTTATGGCACTTTCAACACCTTTGCCTAAATTTCCGTATCCCGCAATGGCAACTCTGATCTTGTTCATAAGCCCTCCTTTATACCCTTACCAAATCGGACATATTATATTCTCCCGCACATTGCTTTATAATAAATTCCGCTGCTTTTACTGCACCTTCTGCAAATACTTTACGGTCAAACGCTTCGTGCTTGAGAGAAATTTGTTGTGTTCCTGTGTTGATAATAACTTCGTGTTCACCAACAATATTCCCCGCTCTTATGGCGTGGATACCAATTTCGTTTTTTGCTCTTGTTCCGTATCCGCTTCTGCCTTGAACAAGCTGTGCATCTGTACGAACAGTTTTTATTTTGTCAGCAAGTAATATCGCTGTGCCGCTTGGGGCATCGGCCTTTTTGTTGTGGTGTTTTTCAATTATCTCAATGTCGGCATCGTCAAACAATGCGGCGGCGACTCTGGAGATCTCACCGAGAAACGCGATTCCGACGGACATATTGGCGCTTCTGAAAAGAGGGATCTTGTTTGAAGCTTCCTTTATTATTTCGAGTTCTTCTTCCGTTTGACCC
>CAZDVZ010000035.1:0-18710 GCA_964509125.1 uncultured Oscillospiraceae bacterium
ACAGGAAGTCCGTGAGTATCCCATCCCGCTTTTCGCGGAACCATGCACCCCTTCATTGTACGATAACGTGGGATCATATCTTTAATTACACGAGTGAGAACGTGACCAATATGAGGTTTTCCGTTAGCTGTTGGAGGTCCATCATAGAAAACATATGGAGTTCCTTCGCGGCGTGATTCTATACTTTTTTCAAAAATTTTGTTTTCTTTCCAAAATTTCTCTATATTTTTTTCTCTCTGAACAAAATTGAGTTCAGAAGACACTTTCTTGTACATACTATTCCTCCAAAATTATAATGAAGATACTCTATTTTTAATTTCTGATGTTAGTTTTTCGACAAGCTCATCCACGGGAAGAACGGCTCCTCCTCTAATCGCAGCGGTACCTGCTGTTGCTTCTTTTTCACCAACAACAAGAATATATCTAATTTTTTGAAGCTGCGCTTCTCTAACTTTATAGTTAAGAGATTCGGAACGATCATCCACTTCGCATCTTATGCCTTTAGATTTAAGTTTCTCGGCCAAAGACAAAGCATAATCACGCTGTGCATCTGTTATAGGAAGTATTTTTGCCTGGACAGGAGCAAGCCAAAGCGGGAATTTACCTGCATAATGCTCGGTGAGAATACCGATAAATCTTTCAATAGAACCAAATACAACACGATGGATCATTATAGGACGATATTTTTGACCGTCAGCGGCAACATAGTCAATATCAAATCGTTGAGGAAGTTGGAAATCAAGCTGGATCGTGCCACATTGCCATGTTCTTCCCAGGCAATCTTCAAGGTGGAAATCGATTTTAGGTCCATAGAATGCGCCATCACCTTCGTTTATCTCATATGCCATTCCAAGTTCGTCCAAAGCGGCTTTCAATCCATTTGTTGCCATATCCCAATCTTCAATGCTTCCCAAGTGATCTTCCGGCATTGTCGAAAGTTCGATGTTATATTTAAATCCAAAAAGCGTATACACTTCATCAATCAATCTAACAACGCCCTTAATCTCATCTGTAATTTGCTCTTTGGTCATAAAAATATGAGCATCATCCTGTGTAAAACATCTTACGCGCATTAATCCGTGAAGTGCACCGGCTTTTTCATGTCTGTGAACAAGTCCAAGCTCACCGACGCGAAGAGGTAGCTCCTTATATGAGTGAGGTTTCATGTTATAAACCAAAAGGCTTCCGGGACAATTCATGGGCTTAATTGCAAATGTGTTTTCATCAATTTCGGATGTATACATATTTTGGCTGTAATGATCCCAGTGACCGGATGTTTCCCAAAGAGTTTTAGTAAGCATCATAGGAGTGCTTATTTCAACATAACCTTCTCTCGTATGGATCTCTCTCCAAAACTTCATAAGCTCATTTTTAACGATCATTCCTTTGGGAAGGAAGAACGGGAATCCTGGCCCTTCTTCCATAATTTCGAAAAGTTCAAGTTCCTTTCCAATTTTTCTATGATCGCGTTTTTTAGCTTCTTCAATTCTGTCAAGATATTCTTTAAGTTCGCTTGCGGATGGGAAAGCAATACCGTAAATTCGAGAAAGCATTTTGTTTTTCTCATCGCCTCTCCAATAAGCACCGGCAACCTTTGTAAGTTTAAACGCCTTTATTACAGACGTATATGCAACGTGAGGGCCTGCGCATAAATCGGAAAATTCGCCTTGTTCAAAAAAGCTGATATCATCTCCTTCAGGAATATCGGAAAGGAGCTCAACCTTATAAGGCTCGTCCATAGCATTTATCTTTTTAAGAGCTTCTTCTCTTGAAAGAGTAATCCTCTTTAAAGGAAGATTCTCTTTAACGATTTTTTTCATCTCTGCTTCTATAGCATCAAAATCATCTACTGTAAAAGGAGTATCTCTATCAAAGTCATAATAAAATCCTTCTTTAATAGCCGGACCTATTGTGAGTTTGGTTTCGGGGTAAAGACGTTTTACCGCCTGAGCCAATACGTGAGAAGCTGTATGCCAAAAGGCTTTCCTTCCCTCTTCTTCCTTGAACGATACATCGGAAATACTTCCGTCATGTGCAATAACCTTCATAGTAATTCCACTGCGCCACAGCGCTTCCTTTCTTAAAATAAATTTATCTAAAATGCATCCTTACAATTACACATTCTAACTTGATAATTTTACCACACAAAGAGGATTATGTCAACATTTTTTTAAAAAAACACTTGTTTGATGCGTGAAAATCTGTTTTCATAACAAAATTTTTACAAACAAATTGACACAGGCTATGAAAATAGTCTGTGCCAAATAAACTTATTATGCTGTAATAATGACTTTTTTTCCTTCAAGACTTTTCCAAACAAATGTACCATTATCAAAAAGTATATATCCCCTCTCACTTTCGTTTTTGGGTATAGAAACAGAGCCGGGATTAACATATCTTACGTAATCCAAAAATTTATCTGTAGGTACATGAGTATGTCCAAAAACAACAACGCCGCCTTTCGGTACGGGAAAAGGCGCTTTGGGATTTAACTTATGTCCATGCGTTGCATATAAAGTAACACCATCTGCATTAATGACAGCGCTTTCAGAAAGTATAGGAAAATCAAGCATCATCTGATCAACTTCGCTGTCACAATTTCCACGTACGGCAATAATTTTTTCTTTATGCAAATTAAGCAAAGCTGCAACCTTTTTGCAGTCATATTCCATGGGGAGATCATTTCTTGGGCCGTGATACAGCAGATCTCCCAAAAGAAGCATCATGTCTGCTTTTTCTTCTTCAAATCTCTCAAATAATTTTTCACAGCACACAAAGGAGCCATGTATATCGGATGCTATTACAATTTTCATTTTTCCTTGTTTTCCTTAATGATTTTTCTAATATGTGCAAAAGTTTCTTCCTCACCCTTCTCGGCGAGCATTTCAAGCCATCCTTTTAGTATTTTCCCTGTTTCTTCATGCATTTGTCTTGCTGCCTTACCTTGATTATAATACTCAAGAGCAGAGCTGTCAGTGTAGTTTTTTCCCTTATATATTTTACTTGCAGCCACTCTATCACAAAACATCTCCGCAACATATCTCAGCGGCATTGGTACAGGCTCGTAAAATTTGGTTTTTGGATTTACATCTACCCAATATTCAAAATGATGTTTGTTTCTCCCCTTATGATGTAGCCATGCGGTAGAATAACCAAAAAGCTCTCGTTCCATCTCATTTGGACTTCTTGTACCTTGGTAATATTTTACACCTCGAAAAAATTCTGCAGGTGAATATTTGGAAAGATCATGTTTCAATCCTTGAAACCCAATTCCAACCTTAAAACAATGGGAAATAACTTTATGTCTATGTTTTGTTATGGTTTTTAAATGCCCCCAAAAATTCATCTTAAACCTCTATTTACCCACGCAAAATTTTGAGAAAATTTCATCAACAATCGCCTCCGAAACCTTTCGTCCCTCCAATTCACGAAGAGCGGCTATAGCTTCTTCAATGTCGAAACCCGCAATGTCTTGAGTAAACCCATCAAGGGCGGATATTCCGTTTGAAATGGCATTGTATGCTTTTTTTAGCGAGGACTGCTGCCTTGCATTAATAATTATTTCCGAATTGGAATCAGTCTCATTTTCTCCGCATATTTTACCGATAATACTTTTAAGCTGCATAATTTGATCTTCCGTCGGAGAGATAGCAGAAAAATAACAGACATTGGGGAGAATTTTCTCAATTTTATCGCTTGCTTTTCCTTTATCTGATTTATTTAATATCAAAACTGTACAATCTTCTTTACCAAATTCACGCACACGATGTATAACATTAAAATCATCGGGCTGTAAACCTTCAGAAGCATCCGCAACAACAAAAACAAGCTCTGCGTTTTTTATATATTCAATGCTCTTTTCCATGCCCATTCTTTCAATTATATCGCCTTCATCATGAAGTCCGGCGGTGTCGGCAACATTCAGAACTATATCGCCAAACCGAATTTTTTCCGTTACCACATCTCTCGTAGTGCCTGCAATATCAGAAACCAAAGCACGTTCAAACCCTGCAAAAAAATTCATAAGAGAGCTTTTTCCCATATTGGGTCTGCCGGCTATAACAGTTTTAACACCTTCAGAAATTGCCTTTCCGTACTTGAAAGAAGAAAGCAACTTATTCACATCATCACGTATGTCAGATAAAAGCGCCTTCATTTCGTCAACGCTTACATCAGTCATGTCTTCATCGGGATAATCAATAAAAGCATACACAGATGCAGCAATAGTTGTAAGGCGCGAAGCAATATCATCAATTTTCTTTGCAAGAGAACCTCTACTTTGGCTTGCACTCACGGATAAGTGTTTGTCGGTGACGGCATCGATTATACCGCCGATAGCTTCTGCCTGCGAAAGAGTGATTTTTCCGTTTATAAATGCCCTTTTGGTAAATTCACCCGGAGCAGCATATTCAGCGCCGACAGAAAGACAAGCATTAAGAAGCCTGCGCGTAACCAACACACCTCCATGACAGCTCAGTTCTGCTGTATCTTCGCCTGTAAAAGAGTGTGGGCCTTTAAAAAACGTAACAAGTCCATCATCAAAACTTCCCTCCTCGTCAGAAAAGCTACCATAAACTGCATATCCGGGTTTATAATCCCCTAAACTTTTTCCCGACTTTGGCGTGAAAATCTTTGATGTAATATTAAAAGCTTCCTTTCCTGATATTCTTATCACAGCAATGCCGCCTTTTCCGAAAGGCGTGGAAAGTGCCGCTATTGTTCTTTCAAGATTCATTTAAGATCTCCCAAAACTATTTTATATTGTTACTTGTCAAATCCAAACTTGGTATAGATCTTTGTATAATTATACATGGCTGCAACAATGGAAACGATCATAACCGGAATGAAATAAGGTCTCCAAACGGGACAAATTATATTTGCGCCACCTGCACAAAGTGCAATTAGAAAGAAAATATCGCCCCATTCATAAACCTCCGTTGAAATCCATCCGAACATATTCTCATATGCATCCGATGTCTTTTTATGAAGGATGGAAAAATACATATACGTATAGAATATATAACCAAAAGCAATTAAAGAGCTAATAATCAAATGAGACAATGTTATATCATTTGTTTCTATAATAACATTTTCAACAAATTTATTTCTGTAAAAGAATAAAAAAACATGAACCAAAAGAGCAGGAACAGCATATTTCCAAAGCCCCTTAACATCCAAATATTTTCTTATTGTAATAATTCCCACAAGGGATATCGCTATGGATAAAAATTCCGGCAAAAAATGGACAGTATCTAAAACAAAATCATAAATAAAAACGTGCGAAACCAAAATCATTCCGCTACCAAAGCTTATTTCCCAAAAATTAATGGGAATGCCATCTTTGGAATAGTCGTTCACATACATCTGCTTTAATTTACTGATCAACGCCTCGTCTTTCTTAAATGCAATGCAATATTTAATTACATATTTAAGCCACGCTATAGCAATGCATATCGAGAACAGAGCACAAACTACAACTGCATATTTTTTTGTCGCCAAAATTGCGAGGTAATCTCGATTGGGATCAAGCTCACCTTTAGCGGCAGTTTCGACAAGAGCATAAAGTTGCGGTATAGTAACCAGAGCAGCCTTAACTATAATATAAATCTTTGTCATTATCTTAGGCTCATAAGCCGAAGGAAAACCTTCGCTTCCGTGCCTATCGGTTAAATAGTCAATGCCGTTAAATATATCGTTGCAAGCATTCAAACCAAATATAACCGAAAGTGACATATATGAAAATGTTAAAGTCAAAATCCAAGAAGAATCCATCTTGAAAGTGTAAAACATAAAAATAAAAGCAATTACAGAAATAACACACAAATATTTTAATTTGCCAACCCCATATTCTATATCGCCATTAAGACGTTTTACTCCATCCAACCCCAGGATAAGCAAAAAATAACCAATAAAATCCGGGAGAAGATCCACAAGTCCCATAATAGGATTTGATAGAAACAAAAGTCCTATTACAATTAGTGGTAATTTAAAAATATTAAACTTTGGTATTTTAATTTCTTCTTTTTTCATGTTCATATAATCTAATATTTTGCATTTAGAAATTAATCTTCGATCGCCTCAGTGCCTTCTTCGCCTTCAAAAGCAAATGTGGCGTAGCAAGAATGGATATAAATAAAGTTTAAAATCAGCACAACAAAGTGGAGCAGAGTTACAGCGGTGATAGCGGCGACATTAGCCCCACCTGCTGTTAAAAACCCCCAGACAGAGAAAAACACAATATTAATAATCATATTTCTGTTCGCCTTAGCAGCCAATTTCAATGAACCTGTTTGGATACACAAATTATGAATATTTTTATAGAAAAAATAATGGAAGCACAAAGATCCAAATATAAAAACAGCGTTAAATATGGCCTCTGCAATTTTTCCGCCCTTTGTCCTTTCACTTACGTTTTCCATCATTTCGTCGGTAGTTCTCGTTGCGTCATCTGCACTTCCTTCCGATGTCTCCCCATCAGAAGAACTATCAACAGTATCAGTACTTTCATAGGCGCTTGTGTAATCGGTCTTTAACAAACCAAGCTCAAATGCCGTGTCAGCAAAACCCAAAAGATTGAACATTCCTACGGGAATTAACAATATTACCGATACAATGCACATTTTAAAGCCGGGAACAATCTTTTTTAATTTAAAAAGTGCAATTAGCATAATTACATATCCAATAAGATCTGCCCCCGTTGTGTAGAAATTTAAAAAAATATATCCAAGGGCCAAAAGTCCAAATCCCATAATTTACACCGTTTTTATAAAATTCTTTCTAAAATGATTACTCTTCTTTTTGTTTGCCTACAACGGAACCGCAACACTTTTTATATTTTTTTCCGCTTCCGCAAGTGCATGGATCGTTGGGGCCAACTTTGCTTGCCGCAGTTTTTGTAACGACAACTTTCTTTTCAGGAACTTGACCTTTCATTCCCACATTGGCAGCGTTCATTACCTGTTTACGCTCAACACGCTGAACGGGTTTTGCAGTAAGAACTCCTCTTACAGTTTCTTCACGAATAGACAATATCATATTGTCAAACATATCCGCACCTTGAATTTTATATTCATTAATCGGACTGCGTTGTGCAAAAGCATGAAGGTTAATACCTGAAATCAGATCATCCATAGCATCAATGTGATCAACCCAATGCTTATCTACGTTTCTAAGAAGGATCGCACGTTGTGCTTCTTTAAAAATTTCCGGAGTGAAAAGCAAAGATTGTTCTTCAAAGCGTTTATCGGCTCTTTCCACAAGAAGAGCTTCTACGTCTTCACGTTTTATCTGATTAAGCTCATCTACGGTATATTTAAAGTCATCCTCGTTTGTAAGCAATCCCATAAAATGTCCACGAAGACCATCAAAATTCCATTCATCAGGAACATCGGCGGCGGTAAATTCTTGCACAGCGGTTTCAATTGTTTCGTGAATCATATTCTTGATTTTATCAGTCATATCCGCATCATCAAGAACAGATCTGCGCTGCCCGTAAATGATCTCACGCTGCTGATTCATAACATCGTCATATTCCAAAACATGTTTTCTTCGTTGGAAGTTTGTACCTTCAAGACGCTTTTGAGCATTTTCGATGCTGTTCGAAACAAGAGTTGCATCGATAGCTTGATCATCCGGAATTTTCAACTTATTAACAACATTTATCAATTTATCTCCACCAAAAAGGCGCATAAGATCATCTTCAAGTGCTATAAAAAACCTACTCTCGCCCGGATCGCCTTGTCTTCCGGCACGACCTCTGAGCTGATTGTCGATACGCCTGCTTTCGTGGCGTTCTGTACCTAAAATATAAAGTCCACCTGCTTTTCTTACTTTTTCAGCCTCAACACCTATTTCTTTTTCATAAGCGTCGTTATACTCTTTAAATTTAGCCCTAACTTCAATTATAGCCGGATCATCGGTTTCACCAAACTCAGTCGCTTCATAAATCATGTTTTCGTCATATCCCACTCCACGAAGCTTCTTTTTGGCTAAAAACTCTGCATTGCCACCAAGCATAATGTCTGTACCTCTACCTGCCATATTAGTAGATATGGTAACTGCACCAAATTTACCTGCCTGCGCTATTATCTCCGCTTCTTTTTCGTGATATTTAGCATTTAAAACATTATGTTTGATGCCATTTTTGGTGAGAATCTTTGATAATATTTCGGATTTATCAATGGAAACTGTACCAACCAAAACAGGCTGTCCCTTTTCATGACACGCTTTTATCTGTTCTACAATAGCTCTATATTTCCCACTTATGGTAGTATATACAATATCATTATGATCTTTACGAATTAAAGGTCTATTAGTCGGAACTTCAACAACATCCAAAGAATATATTTCACGGAACTCATTTTCTTCCGTAAGTGCAGTACCTGTCATTCCCGAAAGTTTTGAATAAAGTCTAAAAAAGTTTTGATAAGTTATCGTTGCCTGTGTTTTATTCTCTTTTTCAACCTTAACTCCTTCTTTCGCTTCTATTGCTTGATGAAGTCCATTGGAATAACGTCTTCCATGCATAATTCTTCCTGTAAAGGAATCTACAATGAGAACTTGACCGTCTTTAACGATATAGTCGACTTCATTTCTCATAACGCCTCGTGCTCTTATAGCATTATTAATATAATGCATTATATCGTTATTCTCAATATCGCCTAAATTTTCAACTCCAAAGTATTTTTCGGCTTTTTTAACACCGTTTGATGTTAATACCGCACTTCTTGCTTTTTCATCAACAATATAATCTTCTTCAACATCCTCTTGTGATTCTTTGGCATCCACTTCTTTTATTCTTAAAACTTTAAGTCCTTTAACAAAAGTGTCTGCCTTTTCATACATAGGTGAGCTATCATCGGAAGGTCCTGAGATAATAAGCGGAGTTCTTGCTTCGTCAATGAGGACAGAGTCAACCTCGTCAACTATGGCAAAATTGTGTCCTCTTTGCACCATGTTACGTTTATAAACAACCATATTATCTCGAAGATAGTCAAACCCAAATTCGCTGTTCGTTCCGTACGTTATATCTGCGTTATAAGCGGCTCTTTTATCAGCGGGATTCATATTATGAACTATAAGTCCGACTTTAAGTCCCAAAAATTTATAAATACTTCCCATCCACTCACTGTCACGTTTTGCAAGATATTCATTAACAGTGACAATATGAACGCCGTTTCCGGAAAGGGCGTTAAGATATGCGGGAAGGGTTGCCATCAATGTTTTACCTTCACCTGTTTTCATTTCGGCAATTCTGCCCTGATGAATAATTATTCCGCCTATAAGCTGAACATGATAATGACGCTTCCCTAAAATTCTCGTAGAAGCCTCACGTACAACAGCAAAAGCATCGGTGAGAATATCATCTAAAGTTTCACCTTTCGAAAGCCTATCTTTTAACACACCGGTTTGAGCTCTAAGCTCTGTATCTGACATTTTAGAATATTTATCCGCAAGACTTTCTATAGCGTTTGCAATTTTGTCTACTTTTTTTACTTGTCTGTCGCTGTACGACCCAAATATCTTATTAATTAAACCCATAATAACGGTGGAAGGCTCACCTTCGATCCCTTTCTATATCATTATAATGCACACTTGCTCAAAGTTAACTATAATCTTAAAACTCATTATACTATATTTTAATTTAAATTTCCATAGTTTTTGAAAAAAATTTTTAAATTTTTGGATTCTTTAAAAAACGGACGCCGCATAGCGCCCGTTTTATAGTCACATTCTTCTACCGCCTCCACGGCTTCCACCGCCGCCTCCGATTCTACCGCCACCGCCTGAGTTTTGCTGAACTCTTACACAGGTTACTGTCCTATAAAGGAAAATATCTTTTGAATTTTTCAATTTAAAGCTTCCTTGCTTTAAATAATTTGATGCATAGGGCTGAACCCTAACGCTTTTAAGCTTTCCTTTCATTGTCATAACAACAATAAGCGAAATTACAAGCGCAATCGATAGAGATATAAAAATGCCTTCAACAGGGATGTTATTTCTCTTTAAATATATATCATAAACCTCATCGGCAAATGTCTCAAATGCTTTTATATCGTTGCCACTACTAAAATATGGCTCCAAAGAATCTAACAGACGGTTTATCTTTCCACCGTCAAAAATCGCTGATAATTCACCATATGGTACTATATAAACGTATTTGTCATCTTTATTATACTCACTTATATATCTTAAAAGAACAATACAATCATCTGATGTTGATTTTCCTATTGAACGAATATATTCATCGCAATACTTCTTAGAAAGATTATTCATCTCTTCAACAGAATAACCGGATGTGCCCCAACGTAATTTTGTATCATAATTTTCGGTAGTTAACACAAGGATTTCAAACCCACAGTTTTGTGAGCTTTCATTCAAAGCGTTATAAACTGTTGTTTCCTCATCCAAAGTGTAAAAATCTCCTTCATCAAAAAGAAGTTTGTTTTCAAATTCTGCAGAAACCGAAATTGTGAAGAACAACAAAGTAAAGAAGATAAGAACAAAAGAGAAAAGCTTTTTCATTGTTTTACCTCCTTACATATACATGGCTATAAGCTTTGCAATTATTAAAGCAATAGCACCAAAACACGCAAAAAGCCCAATAAACCAACGCCAAAATGCGCCCCAATCGATAGGAAGATCACCCACAAATTTGCCTGTCTGACCGTTCATGGCAAAAATATACTTTTTGCCTTTATATGTAGTATTCAAAAGCCACACAGGATAAAGAGCATACTTGGTTGTTTGATTTGACAAAGAAACATTACTTCGTTGATTTGTCAAGGTTGCATATCCTACAACCGTTTCTCTCAACATTTCGTTTGCGCTGTTTTTAATTCTTTCATTTGCCTTGGAAATACTTTTTTCTGCATCAACATCATAGCGATTTGCAACATATCCAGAAAGATATGCCGTTTGAAAATCTACAGCTTTAGAGAAATCATAAGGTTCAATAGATTGCATAAGATCGTCCGGCATTTTTATAGATCCATCTACAGGCACTTTATTAAATGTCATTTCCCCATTTCTTGTTATAGCATAATGTCTTGTTTCGGTATATTGATAATCTCCCGCTCGCCACGTTCTTACCCTTGTTCCTCTATACATGGCATTGGCATCAACATCTGCGTCAAAAAGCCAAAAAGGTACATACACACTTTTAATTTCATCTATATGATTTTCATCTTTAAATACCTTTGGAAGTAGTTTTTTATCTTTCAAATGATTTATAAGGCCCTTTTTTGCATCATACTTAGATAACTGAAATGGAATAACAAAATCGGGTTTTAAATCGCCTGAAATACCTTTTGACAATACAACCGGATTTTCGCAATATGGACAACTTGTAGAAACTACTGTTTTGTCTGCAACTATCTCTCCACCGCATGATTTGCAAACATATATGGCAAAATCACTTTCATTATCATCAAAAATGGCTTTATCAGAAAAATCCCACTCCATTTCATCGTCTTTTTCTTCTTTTAATACCTCATCAAGCTCTTTTAGCGCATCCATTTCAAATTCTGTATCACAAAAAGGACACTTCATTTTTTGGATATCACTATTGAATTCAATGGAACCGCCGCAACATGGACATTTATATTCCATTATTTCCGCCATATGATCACCCCTTTATAATTAAGTTGCTGTACGGAATATATAAATTCCGCACAGCATAAAAACCAGATCATTTAACATCGTTGCTGTCAAAAACGTCACCACAGTTCGGGCAAAATTTTGGTGGATTTTTCGGATCCAGAGGTTCCCAACCACATTTATCGCAACGATAAAGCGGAGCATCTATCGGTTTTTTTGCTCCACAATCGGAACAAAAATTACCCCTATTTACTGCTCCACACGAACAGTTCCAACCATTATCAGGCTTTTGCGCGCCACAATTTTCACAGAACTTTCCCTGATTAACGCTTCCGCAAGAACAGGTCCAACCACTATCCGGCTTCTTTGCGCCACAATGTGTGCAGAAGTTGCCCGTTGCAGTTTCACCGCATGAACATTTCCACTGGGGTAACTGCTGTTGAGGAGTTGCAGGAGGCGTAGGAGTTTTTTGTCCCATACCGAAAAGATTTTGAGCATTTGTACCGCCTGCATTCATCGCCATTCCCATTCCCATAAAGCCCGTCATTGCACCACCTTCATTTTCGGCAGCGGCTTTCATCGCATCGGCTTGCGCTCCAACAAGAGTCGCAGCAGCCATTGTAGGATCACGCATTATAGCAACACGTTGTGCGTTTTTGATCATTTCTGCATCTTCATCGGGAAGTGTTACCGAACTGAGAGCAACACTCCAAACAGAAATACCTCTAAATTTTTGCCATTTATTTTCAAGTTCGCTTTTCAAAGCCTCGGAAAGTCTTACGTTATGAGCAGAAAGCTGATTCGGCCTTATTCCCAAAGCGGATAACTGTCCCATAGACGGATGAAGCGCACTTATAAACTCTTGCTTCAACTGCTGTTCTATTTCCGATTTTCTGTATTCATGTTCAACATTTCCGCAAATATTGGTATAAAACAACATTGGATCTGTAATCTTAAAGGAAAAAACGCCACTGCAACGAACAGAAACATCTATATCCAAACCAATATTATTATCAACAACTCTAAATGGAATAGGATTTGGAGTTCCGAATTTATTATCCATAATTTCTTTTATATTAAAATAATAAATTCTTTGGTCTTTTCCCGTATCGCCGCCATATGTGAAACGCTTTCCAATTGTTTTAAAAGTGTCAAGAATACCCTTTCCCAACCCGCCGGTAAATATACTCGGCTCCGTGGATGTATCATAAGTATAATGTCCTGTTTCGGCACACAGTTCAACAACCTTGCCTTGCTCGACTATAATCATACATTGGCCATCAGCAACAGCAATGCCGGATCCGTTTGATATTATATTATCGTTGCCTTTTGTATTTGAAGATCGTTTTGATGTCTGTTTTACACCCTTTACAACCAAAACATCGTTGTCAATAGCGTCGCAATAAAAAAATTCTTTCCATTGGTCTGCAAATGTTCCACCTACAGCGCCAAATGCGGCTTTTATAAGTCCCATAATCTACTCCTTTTCTTAATCTTCGGACGGATGATCATATTTCTATGATTTCAGTACTAAGTGATTCGTCGGAAGACGATTCGATGTCTACCGTACTCTCCTCAAAATTTGATCCAATAACTTTTATATACTCGATAACTACATCTTTATTAGGTCTGTTTTTCACATCACAAGAAACAGTGGTTATCAGATCTATAACCTCCATTCCTGACGTAACACAACCAAAAGAAGCATATTGCCCGTCAAGCATATCCGAAATTGAATCAGAAGTGTCAACGCAAATAAAAAATTGAGATGTAGCAGAATCTTTTTCGGTGGGCTTTCTCGCCATAGAGATAACGCCCCTTTGATGAGGGATCCTGTTTAAAATTCCATTAGCCGCAAACTCTCCCTTAATTGTTTCTTGCCCTTCTTCACCGCTGCCTGTTCCTGTAGGATCTCCTCCTTGAATCAAATATCCCGGAACGACCCTATGAATTATCAAACCATCATAAAATCCTTCTTCCACCTTTGAAACAAAGTTTTCAACAGTTATGGGAGCCTCATCGGGGAAAAGATCAATAACAACTACACCGAAATCTTTTATTTTCATCTCTACGGTGATAGTACTGCCGTATATGTTTTCCAGAGGTTCATACTCGCTAATTTCAATGGAATCAGCATAGCTGTCTACCGAAGACGGATCTTCGGTAGAACAACTCATCAAAAAGCAAACAACAATTAAAATTGATAATGCAACAAATTTTTTCAAAATAAATTCCTCATTTATGCAATGGGCGTGTCAGGATCAAATCCCAAGCGTTTAAGTGTTTCAACTACATATGATTCTCTATATTCTTCGCCGGGCTTTCTTCCAAGCATTGACTTGAAAAATTCTTCGCAAGCCTGTTCATATGGCAACCCTGAAAGTGTAGATATAACACGTACGCTTCTGTCGATAAGCTTTTTATTTGTAGGAAGTACCTGTATCATCCAGTTTGACCATACACGGCCCATCTTTGCCATTGTAGCAGTACTTAAAATGTTAAAAGAAAGTTTAATGAGAAGATGCGTCAAAAGATCTGTGCAAGTTCTTGGAAGCTCTGCAGGGATTCTAATATCATTATCCGAAAGCTGTCCTTCGGGAATATCACCAAAACGCAGAAAAACGCTTCCGTCAAATTTACCTTTATTATTATCAAACCAGCCTTTAACGTCTCTTGCACCTGAACCGTTTATATCTATACCTACTAGTCTCGCATATGGTATTCCGTAACGAGAATCGTCATCCTCATTACCAATACAATATTGAAGAACTTCTTCTCCGGCTACTTTGGGAGGATTATCAATAATAGCCTGTGCAGCTTTCATCTCAACATAGTCTTCCTTTGTCCACTCAAGACCTTTAATGGGACGGCGAAAAATATGTTGCCACGCAACCTCATTTGGATACAATGGATCTTTTGCATATGCCCAGCTTATAATTGCATTTTTATCAGCAAATTTTCTGAAAGGAGGAAGCGTAAATGTAGGTTGACGTTCCGTTGTATCTGTAAGAATATCTAAAAGATAGTCATGAGTGAGATATGTTATTCTGCCTTTGTTTGTATATGTTTCTGTCTCGTAATCAACAGCCTTCGCAAGTCCTTCAAGAGCTTCGCCGCTTCCCAAAATTTCATTAAGTTTTTCAAACCAATCGGCGTATTCTTCGCCTGTAAGACAAGGAGTGCCTACTACCTTATATTCATCCTCTGTAAGATTATCCTTGAGCCAAGCACCTGCCGCCATTTCAAGCGCAGCACCCGCAACAAGAAGCTCTACAGTTGTAACCTGCATTCTCGTTGAGCCGGCAACAGCCATATTACCTACAAAAATTGGAATGGGTATAATATTTTCCCTTGCAAATACCATACGAACTCTTTCCAAATGTTCACAAAGAATTTCTTTCGGGTTGCAATAAAGATAATATGTGGTGCATCCTCTCTTATCACCCTCAATTACAGAGCCGTTAATACTTGCAGAAAGTCCACATTCAGCAAGACCGATAAGTACATCTCCTTCTCCGATCCCTGCTTCAACAACTTGTCTTGCTCCAAATGTCATATAGTCTTCAAAGTTTTCAACGGAGTGTACCAACGCTCTGTCACCGCCCGTTGTAAAACTATCACAGCAATCTGCAATTTCATAAAAACGTGTTGATTTTGCAGGGATTTTAACTGCTAAAGATGTCCAAAAGTCACGCCATGCGCCATTAAGCTGAATGGCAAGTCTTCCCGATGCACCAACAGACGAAAAAAGCATATGTTTCTTTTCATCCATGACTCTGCGAATATCAGAAACCATTCTTTTGAAATTTTCACTTTCAAATGCTTTTCTTGCGACAGGAGCAATGTTTACGTCAGCAGAAAGAATTGTCTTTACGCCTGCTGCTGTGCTTTTCTTGATATCTGTGCTCAAGTTACGTGTAAGAGGGTTGGATTGCTCTGTTGGGATAACACCCAAATGGAACTGCTTCTCATTTTCAATAAAATCTTTTGCCGCTTCCTTGTAATTCACAATAAAGTCCTCTTTTCTTTTTATTTTTATATTTCAATTAAATTTTTAGGTGATGAAGACAACACAACGGTTTCATTTTCTAAAATCAGAACCGTGTCTTCAATTCGAACGCCGTATTTTTTTGGAATATATATCCCCGGTTCTACGGTGATAACATTTCCATGAATTAAAGTTGCTTCCGATGATTTTGAAACTGATGGAAATTCGTGTATTTCTACTCCAAGTGAATGTCCGGTAGAATGTCCAAAACACTCTCCAAAACCTTTTTCCGCAATAAAATCTCTTGCCGCCTTGTCAACATCCATACAAGGAACACCACATTTTGCAGCATTGATTCCACGTAGGTTGGCTTCAAGTACAGTATTATAAATACTCTTCATTTCTTCATCAGCTTTTCCAAGAACAACTGTTCTTGTAAGGTCTGAACAATAGCCTTTATATTTTGCGCCAAAATCCATTGTTAAAAATGAATTTTCCGTAAGTCTTACGGTATCAGGTGTGCCGTGGGGCATTGAGCTTTTAACTCCTGAAACTGCTATTGTTTCAAACGCATTTTCGCAACCTCGCTTATGAAAGAAATAGTCAATTTCAGAAGCCACATCCGATTCAGTGATCCCGGGTCTGATAATGCCCAACATATGAGAGAAACATTCATCGGTTATTTTCACAGCTTGCTTTATTAGAGAAATTTCGAATTCTGTCTTTTGTGAAATGAATTTTTCGAAAATTCCTTTTCCATATCTCAGTTTAACATCTCCAAGGCGCACCTTAAGACTTTCAAATTCCCCCAGCGTGACTCTGTCTTCATCAACTAAAACTGATTTTAAACCGATGCGTTTAATATATTCACACGCCTCTTTAGTTATTCCGTTTAAACAAGGGTATATAACGCAGTCTGGGTTTTCGGAATATGCCTTTTCCGTATAGCGGGGATCTAAAAATAAAGCCGTCTCATTTTCCCAAACAACAGCAAAACCTGCGCTTGAGCGAAAGCCCGTAAGCCAATGCCTTGTGCTGTTATCAATGACTATTACCCCTTCTGCCCCATGCTCTTTTGCTAAAGCTAATATTTTCGCCTTATCTCTCATATTCTCTCAGGCAAAGAATCGCTACCTGCTCCCTCTTAAATTCGCTGAATGTTCCGTTTTCAAGATGAAGTCTTATCTGTTCCATAAGATTATTATAAAAATACAAATTATGCATAACACAAAGCCTCATTGCCAAAAGCTCTCTCGCTTTAAACAAATGTCTTATGTACGCCCTTGAGTAACGACGGCACACGGGACAATCACATTTTGGGTCAAGGGGTTTTTCATCAAGCATATATTTCTTATTGTTCAAGTTAACTATACCCGCGGCCGTAAAGCAGTTTCCGTGTCTTGCATTTCTGCTGGGCATTACACAGTCAAAAAAGTCCACACCTCTATCAACAGCTTCCAAAATGTTTACAGGTGTTCCCACTCCCATAAGATAACGCGGTTTGTCCTTTGGCATATATGGCTCAACTACATCAATTGTTTCGTACATCTCGTTAGCACTCTCGCCAACGGCAAGACCGCCTATTGCAAATCCGGGAAGATCCAACTCTCTGATCTGCTTCATATGCTCAATACGCAGGTCGGGATAAATACCGCCTTGGTTTATACCGAATAAAAGCTGGTTCTTGTTGATAGTTTCTTCAAGAGAATTCAACCGATTCATTTCAGCTATGCATCTGTGAAGCCAACGGGTTGTGCGTTCACATGAATTTTTCATATAGGAATACTCCGACGTAGATGTTGCACACTCATCAAAAGCCATGGCTATTGTGGAAGCCAGCTTTGACTGTATTTGCATACTCACTTCGGGACTCATAAATATTTTTGCGCCATCCATGTGAGACTGAAAAGTAACTCCGTCTTCGGTTATATTACGAAGTTTCGCAAGGGAATATACCTGAAACCCACCACTGTCAGTAAGCACAGGCTTATTCCAATTGAAAAATTTATGAATACCTCCCATTTGATATACAACATCTTCGCCCGGGCGCACGTGCAAATGGTATGTATTGGAAAGTTCGACCTGACATTTTAAATTTTCCAAATCAAATGTGGAAACGCCGCCCTTTATTGCTGCGGAAGTGCCTACGTTCATAAAAACAGGGGTTTGAATATCACCATGAACTGTGGAAAAAACGCCCCTTCTCGCTTTTCCTTCCGTTTTTAAAATTTTAAATCTGCTCATTTATAATTCCTTGGATTTTTATTTTTAAACTTACAAAATCTATAAGACAAACCATTTTCCGTAATATCATCAGAACTTTCATAAAGGACCCAACCTTCCCTCTCGTTCAGATTTGGAAAAAAGCTGTCACCTTCTTTTTCATCGTCAACAACAGTTACAAACGCTTCGTCGCAATAGTCTATAAGCTGCCTGTAAATGCTATCTCCTCCGATCAAAAAAGTATTATCAAAATCATCCGCCAATGACAACGCATCCACTGGAGTATTCGCCCATAAAACCCCTTCGGTTTCTTTTTTAGAACGAGAAATAACAATATTAACCCTATTCTTCAGAGGTTTACCTTGGGGAAAAGAATCCAATGTCTTTCTGCCCATTATAACGATTTTGCCCTTTGTTGTTTCACGAAAAAAACGCATATCTCCCGGTAATGAATAAAGAAGTTCTCCTTCGTTTCCAATCGACCATTTTTTATTTACCGCAACTATGGCTTTCATTTAAAATCTCCTAAATTGCAACAGGAATCTTTTTGTCAAGCTTCGATGCTTCATATCCTTCAAGAGAAAAGCTGTCCACAGTAAATTTATAAAAATCATTTATGCTTTCATCCATCCGAAATTTAGGTGCATCATACTGAGGATTTTCTAATATTTTCTTCACGATGGGAATATGTCTATCATAAATGTGAGCGTCAGCAATTACATGAACAAGCTCACCAACTTTAAGACCCGAAGATGCCGCAAACATATGCATAAGCACAGAATATTGGCAAACATTCCAATTATTTGCTACGAGCATATCCTGTGAACGCTGATTCAATATTCCATTAAGAACACCACCGGATACATTGAGTGTCAAGCTGTATGCACAAGGATAAAGCCCC
>CAZDVZ010000036.1:0-17978 GCA_964509125.1 uncultured Oscillospiraceae bacterium
ATTATTCTATGTTCTATATGAATGATATAAACTGCCCGCTTCATGGAAATGACTATATGGATCATGTTAAAAAGGTAAAATCCACCGCTGAAGAGAGGGGGATACCTTTTACACAAGGACACGCATTTTTCCCTTTTTATAAGGAAAATGAGGACGATTTCAACAAAGAAGCATATCAATATACGTTGCGCTCCATTGAAATTGCTTCATATTTGGGAATAGACACTTTAACAATGCACCCTGTAGTTTTCGAAAATGATATAGAGGAAAAAAATATAGAGCTTTTTTCGTCTCTCGTTCCATACTTAAATGATTATAATGTAAATATTGCCATTGAAAACATTTTTGGGCCAAATAAAATGAACATTTGCAGTGATCCGAAAAGTCATGGAAAACTGATTGACAGGCTTAACGAAATAGAAAACCGTTTTGTTGCACTTGTGGATGTGGGACACGCAGAGTATGGCGGATATAAAGCCGATGAATTTATTCGTGGTTTGGGACATGACAGATTAAAGGGACTACATATTCAAGACAGCGACAGAATAAAGGACCTTCATCAACTGCCTTTTCTTCATAAATTTGACTGGGAGGCAATAACAAAAGCTCTTGCGGATATAGATTATACAGGCGATTTTACATTTGAAGCGGATAAATTTTTAAGACTTTTCCCGGCTGAAATGGTAGAAGATGCTTCATTCTTTATGCTTAAAGTTGGAGAACAGCTTGTGCGCATGATTGAAAGACAAAAAAATAAAAAAAGCTGCGGCATATCCACAGCTAATTAAAATTTGTTGGTTTATTTTTTCCACGAAGAAAGTTTTCCGTCAGTAACTAAAAAGCTTTTTGATGCTAATTGTGCCATTGGTGTGTCAGAATAAGAATCCGAATAAAATTCTTCCACCGGCATATTTCCGTAAATTTCTCTAAAACGTATAACTTTTTCTTTTCCCGAACAGTTGGGACTTTCAAATTTTCCCGTGTTGATATCAACTTTAGTAGCTATAAAGTTTGTTATACCCAGCCTTTTGCAAGCGGGACGAATTAAAAATTCGGGTGAAGCGGAAATAACAAGATCATCTTCTTTTTGATGGTTTTGATACCATCCGTGGGATTTATGTATGTTTTTATCCCAAAATTCTTCCACCAATTTTTCTGTGTTTTTCATGTGCTTTAAATAGGAAAACACACAAATTTTAAATTCAGTAATGTTTTTTTTGCCTCTTTTCCAGCTTATAAAAGCAGGAATCATTTTAAAGGTATTAAAAAATATAGTAGGTTTCCTTTTCATACAAAAAAAGAAAAAATCTGTAGAGCAATCTGTTTTGTTGATCGTTTTGTCAAAATCATATACGTTCATGTTTAAATTCTCCGTAAAGTAGAGGTTTTTTATGATAAAAGTCAGTATAGTAGTACCGGTGTATAAAGCCGAGAAATATTTATCTAAATGCGTGGAAAGTTTGGTATCTCAAACTCTTTCTGAGATTGAAATAATACTTGTAAACGACGGATCGCCTGATAACAGCGGAAAAGTTTGTGATGAGCTTGCAGAGACGGATAGCAGAATAAAAGTAATTCATAAAGAAAACGGAGGCGTATCTTCTGCGAGAAACTGCGGGATAGAGGAAGCGTTAGGGGAGTATATCCTTTTTGTAGACAGTGATGATTGGGTTGAGAAAGATTATGCTCAAACCCTTTACGAATGCAAGGAACGCTTTCCTTCTTCTCAGGTAATCTGCGGTTTCAGAACGGTTTCAGATTATAGCGGAACGCTTATTGCCAATTGGCTTTTTGAGTCGGAAGGTGAAACAGTTCTACCTCTCAGCAGATATATGGATCTTGTAGATGCATGGCTTGCCCAATCCCCGTGCAATAAGCTTTTTTCAAAGAAAATTATTGATAAAGGCAATATCCGTTTCGAAGAAACCCTTTCTTTAGGGGAGGATATGATTTTTGATATTGAATATTATCAGCTATGTGGAAATTGTGATATCATTTGTATAAATCGTCCTTTATATAATTATATCCGAACGGAAAAAGAGTCTTTGGACAATAAATATTACCCCGATCTTCTTGAAATTGATGAGAAGATTTATTCGAAATTGGAAAAAGCCATAATTTCGTGGGGCGCAGATGACGAGCAGCTTCAAAAATACATAAACAGCCGTTTTTACAGGTACGTCACCGCACTTTCCAATACGTATCGTTTGGGTAACAAAGCATCGTCAAGAGAAAAAAGAAAAACAAACGGAAAAATATTAAAGTCTGATGAATTTAAGTCGGCTTTGAGTAAAGTGACTTCGAGGATACATCCTATACATAAAATAGCATATAAAAGCGGAAGCTGGACTATTGTTCGCATCGCCTATAAGATAACATCATTAAAAAAATTGTTAAGGAAAAAATAAATGTGAAAAGAAGAGCAGAAGAAGTTGGAATAAAAATCGGCAAAATGAAAAAGGGACGCTTTAATAAAATTACCGACGTTCCGGGTGTAACTGTTGGTCACACAACTATAAACAATAACTTAAATAAAACGGGTGTTACCGTTATAATACCTCATGGAGAAAATATTTTTGATAACAAGCCGGTAGCAGGTTCTTTTGTCCTTAACGGGTTTGGAAAAAGTGTAGGTTTGATTCAAGTAGCCGAGCTTGGAAATATAGAAACACCAATTGCACTTACTTCCACCTTGAACGTAGGACTTGTGATGGATGCTTTAGTTGAATATACTTTGAAAAACGCCACATCGGAAATTACATCTGTAAACCCAATAGTTACAGAATGTAACGATGGACGGATAAATTCTCCGTTTAATAGGGTGGTAAAGGCGGAACACGTTTTTGCAGCTATTGATAACGCAAGTGTTGATTTTGAGGAAGGAGCTGTGGGCGCAGGAACAGGTACTATCTGCTATGGCTTAAAAGGAGGAATAGGCTCCGCATCCAGAATAGTACCAATAGGAAAAGGTTATACCTTGGGTGTGCTCGTTCAAACTAATTTTGGATCTCTTTCCGATCTAACCATCAACGGTAATAATGTGGGAAAGAAAATTTCAAAAATAGGCGACAATAACGAAGAAAAAGGGTCTGTTATAGTTATTATTGCTACGGATCTACCGCTTTCATCAAGACAGCTTACAAGGGCAGTAAAAAGAGCATCGGTGGGGCTTGCCAGAACCGGCTCCTTCATAGGGCATGGCAGCGGCGAGGTCTTCCTCGGCTTTTCCACAGCCAATATTGTAAAAGGAAATGAAAAAAATGACATAGTCACTTTTTCTTCCATAAACGAAAACAAAATGAATTTTGTTTTTAGGGCGGTGGCAGAATGTGTTGAAGAAGCAGTTTTAAATTCAATGCTTATGTCGGAAGAAGCTACGGAAAGAAATGGAAAAGCAGTTAAAAGTTTGTCAAGCTTCGTTTCTTTGCTTTAAATATTATCAACTCTGATTGAATTTACATCGATCAGAGTTGATTTTTTATAATTTAACTTATCAACCATTGAGCAAGGTTTCCAAATCGGTTTTTTGCGGATGTTGTTTGGAATCGTATTTAGTCATATAAGAAAAATATTTATTGCCTGTAAAATTATCCAAAATTGTGGAAAAACAGCTAACAATGGCAACGGCAAAGAGGGATCCATCCACAATTCCCGTGTAACGTCTTAATAACATGGTAATCAATCCGCAAGATACTCCGAAAACAATTTTCCCGCCATTTGTAATTGGAGAGGCAGAAGGCATTGAAGCAACAAATACGGAAAGAAACAGAACTCCGCCTGATAGTGTTTCTGACGCGGCACAGTAAATTGATTCACAGTTTCCCACAGGAAAGAAGAACGAAAAAAGGAAAACAGTAGAAACAAATAAAACAGGAATGTGCCATGAAATATATCCTTTATATATTAAAAAGATAGCGGAAATAATAATAAGCAAAGCAGATACTTCTCCAATAGAACCGCTGTCTCTTCCTAAAAATATGTTAAGGATGGTGGAATTTGTAATACTGTCAGTACCGTCTTTAAATGTTTGTAAAATCGGGGATATTTGAGTTATGCTAAAGGTGTTAAGTTGCAATGCATCAAAAGTGTCAAATGGTGCGGTATATCGCTCTACCGCTTTTCCAAAAAGTCCGAAAAGAATAATTCCCGAAGACGCTACGGGATTAATTATACAACAGTGAACAGGCCCTTTAAAATTGATCAAATTGATCATAGAAGTAATAAGCCCGCCCAGTGCCGCCGCCCATAAGGGAACGGAAACGGGAAGTATCAACGCAGTAAGCATACCGCAAATAATTGGTCTGACGGGGGAAAATTGACTGATATTTTTTGTAATAATAGAAAAAATTATTTCCGGGACAATGGAAAAAAATAAAGAAACTAAAAGCACAGTAATGGTTCGCG
Source organism: uncultured Oscillospiraceae bacterium (assembly GCA_964509125.1). Lineage (GTDB taxonomy): Bacteria > Bacillota > Clostridia > Oscillospirales > CAG-382 > SIG653. Next base: position 4,405 of record CAZDVZ010000036.1, read on the forward strand.
TCCCAAAAACGTAACATCCCCAAACAATAAGAGGTATCATTGCCGCAATAATTGCACTTTGTGTATGAAATGATTTTTCGTTGCTTAGTTTAAAAGGTGCCATTTTTACTCCTTTTCAGGTGAAAAGTCAAAATTGTGGGATGAATTTTTAAATGTTTGAAACAGTGGAATCTTTGAAGGACAAATATAAGAACAACAGCCGCATGAAATACACTGTTTAACCCCTAATTTTTCGTTTTGGGCTAATTTGTTATTTTGGGCGTTGGCATAAAGGTACAACGGTTTTAAAAGCATTGGACAAACATTTATGCATTTTCCGCATCGAATACAAGCTGTCTCCTTATCTTTTTGGCGTTCAATTACTGAAATGGCATTTGTTAAATTGGTAACAATATCCGTTTCAGACTTTTCAACGCCAGACATAATGCCGCCTTGGATAATTTGAGCATTTTCATATATAATGCCTCCGCAGGCTCCAAAAACATATTCAAAAGGTGTTCCTATTGGAGCCGAAAGAATTTTTGGGTCTTTAACTCCGCCGTCAATGGAAAAATATTTGTTTACCTTCGGAACTCCTGTTGAAAAACTTTTATATATGTCTAAAACCGTTTCGACATCCAGTGTAAGGCATTTGCTCCTTTGAGTCAAACCTTCGGTGGGATGCTCTTTTCTCGTAAGCGCAAAAATAAGCACTTTTTCATTTTCAATGGGATATTTGTTTTCAACAGTTCTATAGGTTATTAAAGCAGGATCAGAAATACTTTCTTTCAACATAGAGATAAGTCCTTTAGACCGTTCATCAACTACTATGATCCCAAGCCTTGCGTTTGTTGCATGGATGAGTATTTTTATTCCGCTTAAAATTTCTGTCAAATGATCTTCAAGTATTTTTTCACCAATGCTGGTGGAATTTTGAGAATCAAAACATCTGATAATGAGATTTTCAATTTTCCCGCTTGATTGTAAAATCTTTTGAGAAAGCATAACACCGCCATCAAAAAGCCCCATTTTTAAAGCAAGATCAGCTATGTCTTTTGTCTTCAAATTTAAAATAGGAGATGAAACGGGTGAAAGTTCGGGATCGATAATATCTTTAAAGTCGTTTTTTATAATTATGCAATCATCATGGATATCTTCAACGGAGCCTGAAACAGAGGAAAAAACAGGACCGAAATTATCATCCTGTGAAAAAGCAATGGTTTGACCTATTTTCACCTTTTCTCCTATGGAAACACATGGAGAATGTCCCAATGACATTTTAAGATAAACACGGGTCACTTTGTCTATATTTTCTATAGACATCTTTTTATTTTTCCTTTTTTTTAATGAAATACCGCCCGGAATAGGAAGCATAAAAACACCTCGCTTTCTAAGAAAAAATACGGTTTAAGATGATTATATATCATTTATCTGCCTTTTTCAATAGTTTTTTTCTTTTTTCTATTGCATATTTCAAAAATATGTGTATAATGGGTATAGATATTGGTGAAATTGGTAAAAGAAAGGTAGAGTGGTGAGAAACCGCTGTAAACTATTATGGCTGAAATGAAAGATCATTTTCAGATAAAGGTTTTTATATTATATCTTCTGAAAAACATTCACGAGCCTCTTGAATATAAAATAATTAACGACATGGTTATGCAAGACGGCTTTGTTTCCGGGAGGGATTTTCCCATATGTTTTTGTGAACTTTTGGATTTAGGGCAGATAATCGAAGAGCGAATGGATGGAAAAATGTATTATCGTATTTCGGAATTAGGCGCTCAGTCTGTGAGTAGTGTGGAATTTAATTTATATGATTCTGTGAAGGAAAAAGCACTAAGGTCAGCGCATAGGCTTTTGGCTTTTTATAAAACGGGAAATAGAATTGATTCTGAAATAGTTCCTCACGGAGAAGGTTATATAGTTAAGTGTGCCATTACAGATAAGGAAAAGACACTATTAGACCTTAATGTTTACTTAACTGACGATAAGTATGCAGAAGATATGAAAGAAAATTTCATGGAGAGGGCAGAGGTTATTTATAAAGGCGTACTCGCTCTGCTTTCCGGAGATGTGAATTACATATTTGATGAATAAAACAGAAAAAGCAAAATTTGTTCTTTACGAATTAAAAAAAATATATCCCAATGTTCAGTGCGGTTTGAAAAGCGGGGGAGATCCATTTAAGCTTTTCGTCATGGCTGTGCTTTCGGCTCAGTGTACCGATGAGCGTGTCAATTTAGTGTCTGAGCCTCTTTTTAAAGCGTTGCCGGGTGCTAAGGCGTTTGCGGAAAGCCGTGAAGGTGAGCTTGAAGAATTAATACATTCTGTAGGGTTGTATAATTCTAAAGCGAAAAATTTAAGAGAAGCTTGTAAGATGATATGCTCACGCTTCGACGGAAAAATTCCATCCGATATGGATGATCTTTTGTCGCTTCCCGGTGTTGGCAGGAAGGTCGCCAACCTACTGAGAGGGGATATTTATGGGTTGGGAGGAATCGTTGCAGATACTCACTGCATAAGAATATCTTCAAGGTTGGGTTTTACAGACAAAGCTACTCCCATGGAAACAGAGCGTGTTTTAACTAAGCTCATTCCTCAAAGCGAGCAAAGTGGGTTTTGTCATCGAATCGTCATTTTTGGAAGAGAAATCTGCTCTGCTAAAAATCCAAATTGTGTCTCTTGTCCGTTTTCTGCGATTTGTAAATATAAAAAAAGCAGCAATTGAAAATTTTTTTCAGTTTCTGCTTTTATTTTTATACTTAAAGTCCGATTTTAAACTTATTTCTGATAAATGAGCAAAATGAAGGGGAAATAAAAAATACTCTTGTCCAAAATTTTTCTTTTCCTGACGTTTCGTTTAAATATATTTTTTTCAAAGATGAATCCATATATGACAAGCATTTTTTAATAAGTTCTTTTTTGTTTTTGATGCTACTTTCACCACATATTTTTTGATGACAGTAAATAATCCTTTTCATTAAAATTTTTTTTGCAAGAAGTGCTAATTCGTTTTCATTTCTTAGTTCAAAAAAGTTTATTCTTTCCTTGAAAGCGTCTAATGAATCAAGCCCCTTTTCACTAAACGAACTTTGAATTATGCTTTCATTGTTTATAAAATAAAAATAAAGCTTATCTTCGGTGTATGTAACCTTTCTTGCGGAGTATAAAATTTTGTATGTTGTAAATTCGTCTTCGTGATATTTTCCAAAAGGAAATCTGATATTTTCCCAAAGATTACTTTTGTATAGCTTACCCCATGCGGTTGTAAAGGAAATTCCAAAATTTGGCGTATAAAGCTTTTTAACGCTTTCCGTACCGCTAAATGAAACGCAATTTCCGGATAGCGGGTTTCTTTCAAAATCCATATTTTTTCGTTCGTAAGAACATATGGAAACTTGTGATTCCTCACTTTTTATATGAGTATAGAGGGACATTATCATATCTTTGTGGATCCAATCGTCACTATCCACAAAAGTGACATATTCGCCTTTCATAATTTGTATGCCTGCATTCCTCGCGTCGGAAAGGCCTCCGTTGTTTTTATGAATAACTTTAATTCTATCGTCTTTTTTCGCCCAGATATCACAAATTTGCGGACATCCGTCAGGTGAACCGTCATCAACCAAAATTATCTCCAAATTATCGTAAGACTGAGCAACAATAGAATTTACACACCGATCCAAAAATTTTTCAACCTTATAAACCGGGACAATTACACTTATAAGATCCATATTTTTCTCCAAAAATTTTTTGTAGTCTGAGGCACGTAATTAAGGTGTGATGTATATATTGAGAAGAACACTATAATATGGTGTTTCCCAAAAAACTAAGTAGTAAAGAACGCAATAGCAAATTACGCAGCTGATCTTTAAAAACTTACCTGTCTGCTTGTCAAAGGCATTTTCAAGAAGCCATGCGAGAGAAATAAAGCTGTATGTTTGAGTATAGATTGGTAATCGCCCCATAAGAATGCCGGATGTGAACGATGCCGCAAGATAAAAACAAGCGGTAACTATGGACATATTTATGCATACATTAATATAAGGCGGAGCAAGGTCTTCAACCTTTTTTTTTGAAATAAGGGCAATAGCCGCGGGGACTGAGGCTATTAAAAAATGCAAAATATTTGAGCCTTCGCCACTTTTCATCGAATCGATGTAGGAATCTCCATAACCAACATCTTCCATTATACTATCTAATAAAGATGAAAATGATGATACAAAAGTAATTGATAATATGGTTGCAATAAGAATTAAAAGCATTTTTTTATTCCATGGTTTTCCGTGGACAAAAAAATAAACAGGCAACATTATAATGGCACTTTTATGAAAAAGAGATGCAATGATCACGCCTACAGCAAACGGTATAAATTTCTTTTCCATTAAAAATTTGCTAAAAGCAAGAATTATAGCGGCAGCTAAAAATTGTTTGGTAGCGGTTGCCAGGGAGAAAATTTTGCCCGATGCAATAAAGAGAAATACCGTAAAAGCAAAATCGGGAGAATATCTCCTGAATACATACGATAAAGCTAAACAATCAAATGCAATTATCAATGTTGTAAAATTATAAAAATTTTCTGAAATGTAAATTTTAAATAAAATCTGAAGTGCAGAAAATCCGGGATATTTACCATCTTCAACATATGTTTTTATTTGTGACGGATCGGTGGGCGTATTTATAAAAGCCCTTTCATATGCCGGAATGTCACCAACGCCGCATAAAGAACCTAAAAAAAGAACAATGTACCCCATTATCAAAAATACAAAAATACGATTTATTCTTTTTTCGTGCTTTCCCTGAATGAGGCAAGTTTGTTCACTGCCTTTGCTAATAAGACCGCACAAAGCAGTCCAAAGCATCATACTAACGTAAATAAACATAAAAATATCCTTAAAAAATGATTTAGTGGTTTAGATAAAAGTTGGATAAAAAAATTGTAGTTTGTTTTATGTCAAAATTTTCTATATGTTGAATGTTAGCGGCGGATCGATGAGAAGATAAAATTTCATCCCTCCAAAGAGAAATCGAAGCGTCGTGGGGCATTATTTTGCAAAAATTTGTTATTTTAACCTCTTTGGGAAAGGCGGAGGTAAGCACGCAGGGAAGTCCGTTGCATTGAGCTTCAAGGGCAGAAATGCCAAATCCTTCAAACGACGAAGTTCCGATGTAAATATCTCCTGCGCATAGATAGTCACTTGTTTCTAAAGTGTGATCCAAAATTATAATATTTTTTGACAAGGACATTTTTTTAGCTTTTGCTTTGAATTTTTTTTTGTATTTTCCTTCACCGACACATAACCACATAACCTGCGGAACTTTTTTTACTACGTCTGCAAGTTTAGGCAAAAAAGATATGTGGTCTTTTTCTTTGGAAAATCTTCCGATAGTTATTAATACAAGCTTGTTTTCTATATTTAAATTTTTTCTTGCCAGTTCTCTTTTTTGCAATGAAAAAGAAAATTTGTTAATGTCAACTCCGTTTCTTACTATAATTGCTTTTTCATAATTGCTTTGAAATAACCATTTTGCCGCAGATTCGCTGCATGCAAAAAAATCCGTTGCAACGTAAGGGATTTTTTTCTTCCAGTAAGATCGGAGTATATTTGAAAAAAAATCATATTTGGGATATGCTGTGTGAGCATGAGAAATTCTGGTTTCAATGCCATATTTCTTTGCAATTTCCAGTATCATTCCGCTCCATGTGTTTACGTGGCTGTGAACAATAGTATAATTGGAATTTTTGGCAAAAAAAGCGTTGAGATTTTTTTTAAACTTTGCATACCCGGTTTTTTTCAGAGAAGGTATTTTAAATATCTTTCCTCCGAGTTCGGTAATTTCGGTTTCAAATTCACCGTAGTCTTCACGTATTGTAAGAAAATCAAAAACAAGTTTATCCTTTTCAATATTTCTGAAAACATTCATTATAAGATTTTCTATCCCTCCGCAATTTAAGGCGGAGGTCACATGAAGTATTCTCTTGGGTGTCATTTTTTTTACCTGTTATAAATTTAAATTATTTATTATTGGCTTAAATTTTCCGCTGGTCTCTTTGGGAATATTAGAAACATGGTGAATGATAAAATTAACATCATTTCCCATTATGTATTTAAGCTCTTTTTTTAAAATATCATCCTCGTAGTTCTCAAAACCCTCATCAACTTCGAGATAAACGTGTATCGTTCCAATTTCATTTTGAACAAATTGAGTTGACTTAACTTTGTTACTTAAAGCATCGAGAGACGATCCCAAAAGCACAGAGGTGAATTTTTCACCATTGTTTGACAAAAGAAAATCTTTAGTGCGTCCTTCCAGACTTTTTACCGTTCTCAGTGCCGATCCGCACGGGCAAACAAAATTATCTTTACACATAATCGCTTTGTCACCAATTTTATATCTGATCAAAGGGGTACCAAAGGTGAAGAAACTTGTGATAAGCATTTCACCGTCTTCGTCAACTTCAATTATTCCGGTATCTTCTCCTATATGAAGTGATCCGCAGCTACATTCCGTAATAAATGTTGCCCCTTCCGATGAAGAGTATTGGTCGAAAACTTTGCAGGAAAATGCCTTTTCGATCTCTTCTCTATAGTGAGAATATAATGTTTCCGAGGTTGTAAAAATTGCTTTTGGAACAAATTTGACTTTGATGTTATTCGCATTTATGTATTTTGCAATGTCATAAATAGAAGATGGATATCCATCAATAGAATCCGGCTTATATAAGTTAAGATCATCAACGTAATATTTAATATTGTCGCCTTTGCAGCGATGAGTAGAATAGAGGCGCTGGTTCATAGCTTTGTTATCGCGCCAAAAAATCTTACTTTTTTGATTTTTCGGAATAATTTTAGAGCTATTGAAAGAAGCTCTTTTCATCTCCCCGTGTATAAAACCGTGCCTTCTTTTGAAAACGTCTAAATAAGCCAGTCTTTTTTGGTAATCAGACAGAACATGACGAAACCTCATTGGTTTTCCTGTGGTTCCGCTCGTTTGACTTGTGTAACATTGTTCTTCTGACAATGTATAGATATCTGCCAATCTTTGTCTAACAGTTTCTTTTTCAAGTATAGGAAGCAATCCAATGTCTTTAACGGATCTAATTTTTGAAATATCTACATTTTTGTAAAATTCTTTGTAAAAAGGAGAGTGATTGTATGCAAAATGAAGAAGACTTAAAAATCTTTCGTTTTGAATTTTTTCAATTGTATCCTTGTTGGAATAATCAAACGAAGAAAATTCATTCACTGCTTTAAGATATTCATTTCCAAAGCGTTTTTTTGCTCTCCTTTTTCCTTCTAAAGTGGTTAAAAAATTTTGGATGAAAATAGGAGAACAATTATAAATGTCCATTCTGTTCAAAATGGTATAATCCTCTTTAAAATATTTTTATCGTTGGCAAATATGCTTCCTAAACATAAGTGAAACCATATTTATTTTATCACCATGCACTTGTTTTGTCAAGTAAAAAACATTTTTTTGAGTGAATAAGATAAAGAAGATAAAGAAATTTCTTTGGACAAATCAATTATTATTTTCTTTACTATATTGTTTTTTCGTAGATTTTCTGATATAATATACCAAAACAAATTAAAAATTAAGGCTGTTGTATAACTCTATTATGTGCTTACACAGCGGCTATTTATAAAATTAAATTTGGAGATTTCGCATGAAAAAAGAATTTAAAAACCCCATTATTCCATCTGGTGCAGATCCTTGGATAATAAAAAAAGATGGTGTTTATTACTATTGCCACACGGAAAACAACGGAGTTGCCGTAAGAAAATTTGATTCGTTTGAAAAAGCCTCATCCGCAAAATCAAAAACAGTTTACACCGCACCCGCAGGTACAATGTATTCTGCTGAATACTGGGCACCTGAGCTTCACTATTTGGAGGGAAATTGGTACATCTATGTTGCTGCAGATGATGGAAACAACTATAACCACAGAATGTATGTTTTAAAGGGAACGTCTGAAGATCCTACAGAACCATTTGAAATGGTTGGAAAAATAACCGATCCCACAGATAAATGGGCTATAGATGGAACAGTCATGACATATGAAGGTAAAAAATACTTTATTTGGTCAGGCTGGGAAGGCGACGAAAATATAGCTCAAAATATTTACATAGCAAAAATGTCTACTCCCACTGAAATAGAAGGCGAAAGAGTTCTCCTTTCCACTCCCACAGAAGAATGGGAAATGAGAGGTTGTATAGGTGACCTTCCTGCTATAAACGAAGGCCCTGTTGCTTTAATGGAAAATGGACTCATAGCAATTATTTACTCTGCAAGCGGAAGCTGGTGCGATGATTATTGCCTTGGACAGCTCACCTTTAAAGGCGGAGACATTATGAATCCTAAAAACTGGATAAAAGAAAATGCCCCTGTTCTTTCCAAAAAGGAAAAAGCATATGGGCCGGGACATTGCTCATTTACAACCGATGAAGAAAATAACCTTACCATTGTCTACCACGCAAATGTGGTATCAGGTACGAGCTGGGGAGGAAGAAGCGTTCATGTAAAAAAATGCAGAGTAGAAAACGGACTTCTTGTTGTTGAATGATAATTTTCAAACTTTCTTTTGTACGAAAAACATTCCTATAAAGAAAAAATTTTTAAACTATTGATTTTAACCACCGAATGTGGTAACATAAGGTAGAATACTATGTATTGTGAGGAAATATGAAGAGGTTTTTTTCAGTTATATTATCAATTGTTTTAAGCGTTTCTTTAACTGTTACGGCATTTGCGGATTTACAAGTAGCATCTGCGGATGCTGTAAATGGTGACTTGTTACAAAAAATAGAATTTGCATATTATTCTGCAGCAGATTCTACAGCTATTTGTTATTATACCAATGAGTATTTTGCCCAAAGTTCTTATACATACAATCCGTCTCTCGCTACAATGTCCATGAGCCTTGCGTTTTCGGCCTTTGGAAGCAGTGACGGTGGCGAAGATGACTATAGCAATAAAAGCTCTAATGTTAAAGATCTTCTCATGAAGATTGGCATGAAGGAAGAAAATATTGATGTAAATGAGGGGTATATTACCAAGCCTACAACGGATTCTATTGGCGTCGTCGCCGGAAATATGCCAATAAAATTAGGTGGCGAGGATTTTACATTGGTAGCAATAGCGGTACGTGGCGGCGGTTATGAGCAGGAATGGGCGAGTAACTTCACTTTGGGAACTTCTTCTCAGCATCAGGGGTTTTCAGAAGCCAAAACGCAGGTTGTAGAATTCCTTAAAACGTATTTTTCAAGGCAAAACATCTCCGGAGCAGTTAAACTTTGGATAACGGGTTACAGCAGGGGTGCCGCAGTTGCAAATCTATTGGGCGGTTCGTTTGATGACGGTGTTATCATTGATGAAGATATTACATATCAATTGTCGGATGTGTTTACATATTGCTTTGAGGCTCCTGCGGGTGCCCTTACCGATGATCTTGAGGGCACGTCAAGATATGAAAATATTTTCAATATAATCAATCCCAATGATCCTGTACCTTTTGTTGCGCCTTTCGATATGGGATTTAGCAGATATGGTGTGGATATTTATCTTCCAACAGCAGAAACTGCACCTGAAAATTATGAAACTCTTAAGTCATCTATGCTTGAATTTTATTATGGAATGGAAGGCATTACTACATATACTGTGGATGATTTCCAAATGAAAAAATTAGGCATGGAAAATTGGTTGCCCGGCGGAGAGCCCATCAATTTTATTGTAGACGATACTAAAAACAATTATTCTCAAAATGTTTTCTTATCAAAATATGTTACCATCTTATCTGATGAATTTTTCGTGACAAGAGAAAATTTTGTTGCAAATTATGAATCCGAGATAAGGGAAATATGTTCTGTTATCTTTGGATGCACCTCGGAACAGCAAAAAATATTATTGGATTCTTTTATATCTCAAGCACAAAGTAATTGGGGTGAGCTTGCTTGGTCGTATGTTTGGAATGCGGGAATAAATCCTTGGGGAGAAGAAGCAGATGCTCTTAAAATAATTTCCGAATGGTTGAAAACTGCTATAAACGATGCGGGTATTACGGATTATGACGAAGCTCTTATTGATTCTGCGGGAATTGCTTTAGGCGATCTTATGCTTGCCTTGGTCTTAAGTCATCCAAATTATTTCAGCACCGCGGTGATGAACGCAAGCGGACTTATGGAGGCACATTATCCTGAATTGTGTTTTGCATGGCTTCAGTCGTTGGATAGTAATTATACAGATAAGGATGTAGAATATACTATAAATAAAAATGCTTATCGCATAGTTTATATTGAAGGGGATGCGGACGTTAATGTGTTTAAAGCTGACGGAACGCTTATAGCTTCTATAGTTGATGACGCTCCCGTTCAGATAAATAACAGCGCATATTCTTTTGGAATTGATGAAGGACTGAAATATATAATTCTTCCAATAGATAACTCATATAACATCATTATGGAAAACGATACAGAATCTTTGGTGAATTATACTGTCAAGGAATTTAATGCCTCATTTGGTTTTACAAGGGTTGTAGAATTTAACAGTTCGTTAATATCAGAAAAGGATTATTTGACGGGAAGCATTCCATCATATTCCGACGAAGAAATAAAAAGCGGAGCGCCATTAGGTTCTACAGTTAAGTATACTCTTACAAGCTCAGTAGGAACCGTTGTGGAAATAGTACATGAAGTTTCAAGGAATCATATGTTTAATGTAAATGCCATATCTTCCAACGAAAAATATGGTTACGTTAGCGGTGGCGATGTATACAGATATGGCGAAACTGCATATTTGTGCGCCGAAGCCATAAACGGATATATTTTTAAGGGCTGGTATGAAAACGGTAAACCCGTTTCAAATGAATTGATATATGGTGTTGAGATTTTGGAAAATAAAAATTTTGTTGCAATGTTTGGCTGTGCGGAGCTTACACCAATAGCAGGAAACGGAGTATCTGTATCGAATGGTCAGGTTTTTGGAATGTGGGATGAGCTTGACATAGATTCTTCAAAGCTTTTATTTGAAGCTTCCGAAGTTCTTGAAGCCAATACAGAAGGATATATTGGTACAGGAACACTTTTCACATATTTTGATCTTACATATACCGTTATTATTTTAGGAGATACGGACGGAGATGGAGAGATAACGGCTACAGATTATATGAGAATAAAAAGTGCTTTCCTTGGAAAATATACCATGGATGATGTTTATGAAAAAGCCGCTGATGTTGACGGTGATGGCGAACTTTCTTCTACGGATTATTTGAGAATAAAATCTCATTTTCTCGGCAAATATACTATTTACGAAAACAAAACTGTATAATATTCACATTTAGGTTGAAAAAATTCCCTTTCGTTCTTTTTGAAAGACCGAGAGGGAAATTTTTTATTATTTATGGGGGTTATATTTGAATATATCAAATTTGTATTTTTTGCAATTATCGGTGGGCTCAACCACACCATTTTTGTCACAAAGAAAATATTCCATACCGGAAATTTCCGTAGCATATTCGCAGTTTGCACATATTTTTGGAATATCGTCTTTTGTATATTCATTTGGTATCATATAAAAGCTCCTTGCATGCATGATAAATAATGTTGTTTGAAACAAAAAAACCTTTGTCGGTCAGAGTGAAAATGCCATTTTCATGTTTAGCAAAGCCGTTATCCACAAATTGCTTCAAACTATTTGTAAGAGAAGATATTTTGATGCCTCGCGAAGTACGAAGTGAGAGCATTATTTCTTCTTCCGCAATTTCATCTTGTGATACAAAAAAAGATTCATTAAATCCTAAAGAAGCGTAAAAATCCTCTTTTTCTGTGTTTTCAATGAATTTTTGTTTGCATGGCATCACAAAAAAACGCTTACCTTCGTAAAACGAATGTGCTCCCGCTCCAAATCCAATATAATCTTTTCGATTCCAATACCCGCTGTTGTGCTTGGATTCAAACCCTTGTTTAGCAAAATTTGATATCTCATAATGGTCATAACCGGCATTTCTCAGTTCTTTGCAAATATATAGATACATATCAAGTTGTTCGTCCTCATCGGGAAAGAAAAAGAGGTTTTTTTTCTGAAAAAGCGGAGTTCCATCTTCCAAAGAAAGGGCGTAAGCAGAAATATGAGAAGGGGAGAGTGATAGAATCTTTTTAATGTCTTCTTTTATGTCTTCTTTTGTTTCGTTGGGAAGAGCATACATTAAATCAACGGAAATGTTGGAAAAACCCGTCTGTTTTAAAATATTAAAAGCGTCCATACCATCTTCCCATGTGTGTATTCTTCCAAGGTTTTTGAGCCTTTTATTATCCGTTGTTTGAATTCCTAAAGATACACGGTTAAAGCCACATTCTCTTAAAGAAAAAGCGGTTAGATGATCAACGGTTTTGGGGTTTGCCTCAAAGGTTATTTCACAGTCTTTTCTTAAAACATAGCTGTTTTTAATTGAATTTAATACCTTGCAAAGCATTTCACTTTCCAATACTGTGGGAGTACCTCCGCCAAAATAAATTGTATCAACTTCCATTTTATTTTGGCGGGAGAAAAATTCTATATTTTTAACAATGGCAGAAATATATTTTGATGCATCATCCCTATTATATTTTTCGGAATAAAATGAGCAATAAGCGCATTTTGAAATACAAAAGGGGATGTGCACGTAAATCGATAATGTTTTATCAGTCATCGCCAAGCTTGAGAACTGCCATAAATGCTTCTTTTGAAACCTCAACGCTTCCAAGTGAACGCATCTTCTTTTTACCCTCTTTTTGCTTTTCAAGCAATTTTTTCTTTCGTGTAATATCACCGCCGTAACACTTCGCAAGAACGTCTTTTCTCATTGCCTTAACTGTTTCTCTCGCAATGATCTTTCCGCCTATGGCGGCTTGAACAGGAATCTCAAAAAGCTGTCGGTCTATGTTTTCTTTCAGCTTTTCGCAAATTCTTCTTGCCCTTGGATATGCTTTATCAGTGTGGACAATAAGGGATAAAGAATCAACGCCTTCGCCGTTAAGAAGAAAATCAATTTTAACAAGTTTTGAAGGCTTGTAGCCAATAGGCTCATAGTCTAAAGAGGCGTATCCTTTGGTTTTTGACTTAAGTGTATCAAAAAAGTCATAAATAATCTCATTGAGAGGTAGCTCATAATGAAGCTCAGCTCTGTCAGAAGTAATATATTTCATATCAATAAACGTGCCTCTTCTGTCTTGACAAAGCTCCATGATGTTTCCTACATATGTTGAAGGAGTAATTATAGTTGCTTTTACAACAGGCTCTGATGATATTTCAATTTCGTCGGGGCCGGGATAGTTAGATGGGTTGTCGATGTAAACAACCTTTCCGTTTTTTAATGTAATCTCATAAATAACACTTGGTGCTGTGGTTATAAGATCTAAATTAAATTCACGTTCAAGTCTTTCTTGAATAACCTCCATGTGAAGAAGACCCAAAAAGCCGCAACGAAAACCAAACCCTAAAGCGAGAGAAGTTTCTGGCTCAAAAATGAAGGCAGAATCATTGAGCCTGAGTTTGTCAAGCGCATCTCTTAAGTCTCCATAGCGAGAGCCGTCGGCGGGGTAGATGCCGCTAAATAC
>CAZDVZ010000037.1:0-3055 GCA_964509125.1 uncultured Oscillospiraceae bacterium
GAGAAATCTGTAGTAACAACGAACTATGAGAAGTCAGCAGAGGTCATAGTACCGATTTTTTTTAGAAAGTCGGGAAGGACTGAACAATTCAAAGCGTCGAATTAAAATGTATGTTCTAAGCATATCATTATAGAAAACGGCGTAACATATATTGGCGAATATGCTTTCGGATATGATAGCTCGTACGAAAAAATCGAAAAACTTCACCATCTATGGAGTAAAAGGCTCTGCGGCAGAAGATTATGCGTCGGAAAACGGATTTGCATTTGTTGAAATTAAAAACGAAACAACTCTCCCCGACGTTGACAGCGACGAATACATTGATACGGAAACAGCTACAATGCCAAACATTGCAGCAAACACAACAGCAGAAACAATTATTCCTAGCCTTTCCTCATACGGCATTGCAGCAACGATAACTGATAAAGACGGCAACGAGTTGGAATCAAATGCCAAAGTTGGACCCGGTTGCAAAGTCACAGATTCCGGTGGAAACAACTACACGGTTATTGTAAAAGGCGACGTGGATGGCACCGGTGAAGTTAACTCCACAGACTATTTGCAAACTAAAAAGTATTTTTTAGGTCAGCTTAACTTGTACGCATAATTGCTTTAAATAATCAATAATATGATCAAAATCCGTTTTGGAGATGTAAAGTTCCCAAAACGGATTTTGTATTTTCATGAAAACATATTTATAAGATTTTTTTCAAAAAATTCAAAAGAAAAATTGCAAAGGGTGTTTACAATTGGGAAAAAATGTAGTATAATACATATTTGAAAAGTGCTGAGTGCTTGTGTGCTTTTAGAAGATGTACAATATATTCAGTTCGACAATTAAATTGTATTTTTTAAAAAAAGTCCAAATATTTTTATGATAAAGGGGAAAATTATGGAAAACAAAATCCTTGTTGAAACTTCCGCAAGACACGTTCATTTGTCAAAAGAACATCTTGAGATCCTTTTTGGAAAGGGTTATGAGCTTACCTTTAAAAAGGCACTTTCGCAGCCGGGCCAGTTTGCCTCAGGCGAACGTGTTGATGTTGTAGGTCCTAAGAAGGAAATCAAAAATGTCGGAATACTCGGTCCTGTTCGTCCCGCAACTCAGGTTGAAGTATCTCTTACCGATGCGAGAACTTTAGGTGTTGCTGCTCCTGTAAGAGAGTCAGGCGATATTGCAGGCACTCCCGGCGTTAAACTTGTTGGTCCTTGCGGCGAAGTTGAAATTGAATGTGGTGTTATTGCCGCGAAACGTCATATCCACCTTGATCCTGAATCTGCAGAAGCTCTCGGCGTTTCCGATAAACAGATTGTTTCTATCAAATTAGATACAGAAAGATCCGTTGTGTTTGGCGACACTGTTGTTCGTGTAAACAAAAACTTTGCTCCTGCTGTACATATTGATACAGATGAATCCAATGCAGCTATGGCAGTTGGTACTCTTTATTGCGAAATTATAAAATAAAAAATAAATAACACGACACGAAAGGAATCTAAAAATGCTCTATTCACACGAAGTAGAAAATATGTGTATCGTTGCTAAAGGTCCTAAACACGGTCCTGCTCCCATTCCGGAAGAAGGCAATTGGGTGAAAGTATACGAAATCAAAGACATCTCCGGACTTTCTCACGGCATCGGCTGGTGCGCACCTCAACAAGGTATGTGCAAACTTACTCTTAACGTAAAAGAAGGTATTATTGAGGAAGCTCTTATCGAAACAACAGGTTGTTCCGGTATGACTCACTCTGCAGCCATGGCAGCAGAAATCCTTCAAGGCAAAACTCTTCTCGAAGCTCTTAATACTGACCTCGTTTGCGATGCTATCAACGTAGCAATGCGTGAGATCTTCAAACAGTTAGCGTACGGTCGTACACAAACCGCTTTCTCCGAAAACGGTCTTCCTGTTGGTGCTTCTCTTGAGGACTTAGGCAAAGGTCTCCGTTCTCAGGTTGGTACAATCTTTGCTACAAAAGCAAAGGGCGTAAGATATCTTGAAATGGCTGAAGGTTATATCCTTTCTCTCGGTCTTGATGAAGATAACGAAGTTATCGGTTACAAATTCGTTCACCTTGGAAAAATGATGGATATGATCAAAAAAGGTATCGATCCTAAAGAAGCTTATGAAAAGAATATAAGCAGCTACGGCAGATATAACGATGCGGTCAAATATATTGACCCTCGTCAAGAATAATAAAGGAGGTAATGTAAAATGATTAAATTTGAAGGTTACGAAAGAAGAATAGATAAAATTAACGAATGCCTCAAAAAATACGGAATTGCCTCTTTGGAAGAAGCAAAAGCTATCTGCGATGAAAAAGGCATCGACTGCGAAGCAATTGTAAAGGGTGTTCAACCCATTGCTTTTGATAATGCTGTTTGGGCATACACATTGGGTGTTGCTATTGCAATTAAAACAGGTGTTAACACAGCCGCTAAAGCTGCGGAAACTATCGGTATCGGCTTGCAAGCATTCTGCATTCCCGGTTCTGTTGCTGAAACTCGTAAAGTAGGTCTCGGTCACGGCAATCTTGGCGCAATGCTTCTCGACGAAAAAACAAAGTGCTTCTGCTTCTTGGCAGGTCACGAATCTTTTGCGGCTGCTGAGGGCGCTATCGGTATCGCAAGAACAGCTAACAAAGTAAGAAAAGAACCCCTCCAAGTTATCCTTAACGGTCTTGGAAAAGATGCTGCTATGATCATCTCTCGTATCAACGGCTTCACATACGTTGAAACAGAATATGATTTCTATACAACAGAACTCAAAATCGTTCGTGAAAAGAAATATTCCGACGGTGACCGTTCCAAAGTTCGTTGCTACGGCGCAAACGATGTTCTTGAAGGCGTTGCAATCATGACACACGAAGGTGTTGACGTTTCCATTACAGGTAACTCCACCAACCCCACAAGATTCCAACATCCCGTTGCTGGCACATATAAGAAACAGTGCATCGAAAACGGCAAAAAATACTTCTCCGTTGCATCGGGCGGCGGCACGGGTAGAACACTTCACCCCGATAACATGGCTGCAGGTCCTGCTTCCTACGGCTTGACTGA
>CAZDVZ010000037.1:3065-17622 GCA_964509125.1 uncultured Oscillospiraceae bacterium
TGCATGGCGATGCTCAGTTTGCAGGCTCTTCTTCCGTTCCTGCTCACGTTGAAATGATGGGACTCATCGGCGCAGGTAACAACCCCATGGTCGGAATGACTGTTGCTTGTGCAGTTGCTGTTCAAGAAGCAATGAACAAATAATTCCTTCGCTTTTTGAAAAAAGCTCGGCAAAAACTTTAATGTGAAAAACAGACTATCATTAGGGATAACCTTGTTTTGATAGTCTGATTTTTTTATAATTTTAATTTAGCAATACAATTTATTTGATTGCCCTTTTTCCGAAAACAGAATATTAAATACAGCCCATCGTTGCGGTTTGATCGAATCGATGGGTTATTTCTGCGCAACTCTGAAATAAAAATATAAAACCGAAAATAAAATAAGACTTGATTTTTTTTTCATAATGAGATATAATTTACAATGTGGTATAATTTTGGGTATATTTTTAAAAGGATATTTGCATGAATGATAAAAAGTATGTTTCGGGTTTTGATTTAATGAAGCTTGTGGGATGCATTGCGGTGGCATTTTCACATGTGGTAGGATTTGGATTCATTGACGAGCTTTTGGGGTATAATGTTGTTTCTTATTTTTGGCAATTGATTTCGGTTTTCTTTTTCGTGTCAGGACATCTGTTATATATTTCTATAACCTCTAAAAAAGATCGATTTAAATACGTTGCATCGTATGTTGCCAAATACTATATGTTTTATTTTATTATTCACCTCGTTATGTATAGCTTTCATTACATCAATATTTACATAAAATCGTCGGTGTTTATGTATAAGGATTTTGCCTATTTTATGATTACTCTTCCATTAAGAGACACTTATTTGGTTTATTTGTGGTTTGTTCCGGCGTTGTTAGTGGGCGTTATAATATCTTGTTTTATTTTTAGCCGCAAAAATACCAAAAATCGAATCGCACTAAGCTTAATACTATTTGTTATTCTTGTATCGCTTGTAATTGTATTTAAAGAATCTTCCTTCAAGAGTTTCTTTACAAAAGTCTTTTTGGGAACCGTGTCTGTTTTTGCAGGAATGCTCGCTTCAAAACATATGTCAAAGCTTGAAAAAATTAAAACTTGGAACTTTTTGATAATTTCGGCGCTTTTACTTATTATAGAAATTTCGTTTTCTCGCTTTTTTACAGTTTCTTTTGTGGGATTTTCTTTTGCGAAGTTTTTTTTGTCTTTTACTATTTATCTTTTCTTGTACAGAATCAAGTTTAATGGACTTAGAAAATATCATAAAAAGATAGTTGTTTTCAGTGGAATCATGTATTTTTTGCATGTTCCGCAAAATATGTTATTAGGAAATGTTATAAATAATGAAATTATAATATTTTTAATTATAACTTTGTTTAATGCAGGGTTAACCATGTTGATATGTTTGAGGAAAAATAATGAATTACAATAAGTTACTTAACAAGCTTTCGAGAAAATATAAAAATAAACCGATTGTAATTTTTCACGATATAAATTTAAATTTTACTTATGGGGATTTAAAAAAAAATAGTCTTCGAATTGCAAACTATCTTTCAAGATTGGGAATATCAAAAGGAGATAGTATTGGAATCTGGATGGGGAATGTTCCCGAATATATTATCATACTTGCCGCATGTTTGCAGCTTGGCGTTGTTTGTGTACCTATCAGCACTCATGAGATTCCGAAAAATATAAAGGATGCTTTGTCAATTTGCGAATGTAAATATCTGTTTATGGATAGCGCAAATAAATATATTGCAGAGTCTTATTCACAAATCAAGTCTTTTGACATAGGTGTAACGGATATAGGAAAGTGGGACAGAGTTGAAGGTGTTAGACTCGGCTTTTCTCCGCCTAATGAAGACTGTGTTGAAAAAGAAGAAGAAATTTCCGAAGAAGATTCTATTGTTGTTCTCTATACATCGGGATCAACGGGCGAAAAAAAGGGGATCGAGAAAAGTATAAAAAGCTTTTTTGGAAAAAAGGGCTTGACGAATACTTATCGATTTTTGATTTCGGTTTTGAATAAAATGTTTCCTATTCGTATTTACAATTTTACTCCGTGGACACATAACACCGGATTTTCAATCCTTCTGATACTAATGTTGGGAGGGGATTTTTGCCAAATAGTAACGGAAAATTTTAATCCAAGAAATGTTAGAGATGTAATTAAACAAAGAGATATTACAATTTGGCTTGGAACTGCTTCGATGCTTTATCGATGCTGTGAGTTTTTGGAAAAGAATGAAAAATGTTTTCCTCAGATTATTTTTTCATCGGGTGAAGGCATAAATAGTAAAATGATTCTAAAATTCGAGGAATATGACGGTTGCAAGCTTTTGTTTTCCTTCTATGGAACAACAGAGATTTCTAACGCTATGAATTATATATATCGCTTCAAAGAGCTTTCTCCTGTTTGGAATATCGTTTTGTGTATCGGAAGGAAGATCGGTCTTTTGGGCAATATTTATGATAGTTCCTCTTACAAAAAGTGCGACAGTGGGAGTGTGTTGGGAAATGTTGATTCTAAAAATACAATTATATATGATGAAGAGCTAAACAATATTGTATCTGACGGAAATGTTGGAGAAATATGTATGTGTTCTCCATGTCAAATGAAAAAATATAAAAACGATGAAAATACATATGTGTATGTGAAATATAATGACGAGTTATATGTTAAAACGGGAGATTTAGGATTTATTAAAGATGGGGTCCTTTATCTTTCGGGAAGAAAGAAAAATATAATTATAAAAAGCGGAGAAAAGATATTACCGTCTCAAATTGAAAGTGCTGCTCTTGGATATAGCGGAGTAAGTGCCGTTATTGCTTTTGGCGTTCCCTCTGAAAGATACGGAGAAGAAATTTGTTTGTGCGTTGAAAAAAACATTTTAGATGAAGAAAAATTCAAGAAGTATATTTTTGATTCACTTCCCAAACATTTAAAACCATCTTTTTTTCTGTTTTTTGATTGCTTCCCCCAAAATAGTTCCGGAAAGATTGATATAGAAAAAATAAAAAAAGAATCTTATAAAATGATATTATAAATTTTAAAAAGTCATCTATTACCTATATCTTGCGATGCAAACAAAACAGGGGACGAGTTTGAATCGCTGAAAAAGTCAGAAAAGCATTACAAAAACAACAAAAATGTGATAAATCCTCAAAAACAAAATGTTATATTATAAAAATAAGGCACATCACGGTGGAAATTTCAATCATGATGTGTCTTGATGTTTTTTAAGAGAGTGGAGTATTAATCATTATAAACAAAGTTAGTTCAATTTTAAATTTTTTAGGAATGTGCTACAATTTAAAAGAAAAAAATCTTACAAAACAAACTTTTGGGTTTTATTATTTTTTCTGCCGCTAAAGAATATACCTATTTTACAAATTCAAGATCATACTTCGCGTAGGATAAATTAACGGCATATATTTGTAATCGTTATTTTTATAAAGATTTTTCTCAAAAAAGGAAGTTTTTTTAAAAAGGGGCTTGATTTTTTCCATAAAATATGGTAATATTATTTGACTTTGTGAAAGCAAAGCCAAAACACACATTGCCCTGTGTCGTGGGTTTGAATTTTCTGAGGTGAAAGGCAGAGAAAAATTGCGGCATAAATCCAAAGGCAATGGTGGAAAAAACCCAAATAACAGGAGGACGTTATGTCAGTTATTTCAATGAAACAGCTCCTTGAAGCCGGAGTACATTTTGGTCACCAAACAAGAAGATGGAACCCTAAAATGGCGGAATACATCTTCACAGAGCGTAACGGCATTTACATCATCGACCTTCAGAAAACCGTTAAAAAGGTTGAAGAGGCTTATATGTTTGTACGTGACATCGTTGCAGATGGTGGAACTATCCTTTTTGTCGGCACAAAGAAACAAGCACAAGATTCCATTAAAGAAGAAGCTCTTCGTTGCGAAATGTTCTATGTAAATGTTCGTTGGCTCGGCGGTATGCTTACCAACTTTAAAACAATTAAAAAGAGTATTCAAAGACTTCGCAACCTTAACAAAATGGCAGAAGACGGCACATTTGACCTTCTTCCTAAAAAAGAGGTAGCTTCTCTCCAAAAAGAAATCGCTGACCTTGAAAAGAACCTTGGCGGTATCAAAGATATGAAGGATATTCCTGACGTTATCTTCATTGTTGACCCCAAGAAAGAAAAGACGGCTGTTGATGAAGCCCGTAAACTTGGTATTCCCATCGTTTCCATCGTTGATACAAACTGTGATCCCGATGAAATCGACTATGTAATCCCAGGTAACGATGACGCTATCCGTGCTATTAAACTTATCTCTGCTGCTCTTGCAGATGCAGTTCTTGAAGGCAAACAAGGCGTTCAAATGACTGATTCATCTTCATCCGAAGAAGTTTCTTTTGAAGAATCTTCCAAAGCGGACGAAGAATAATCAATTGATATTTTTGAAAGGACAGGTATTGTATTATGGCAATTACAGCAAAACTCGTTATGGAATTGCGTGAAAAAACAGGTTGCGGTATGATGGAGTGCAAAAAAGCGCTTGCAGAAGTAAACGGCGATTTTGATGAAGCAGTAAAGCTTCTCAGAGAGAGAGGACTTGCTGTTGCTCAGAAAAAATCTTCAAGAATTGCCGCTGACGGTGTTGTTGATATTCTTAAAAGCGAAGATGGCAAAACAACAGCGATTATTGAAGTTAACTCTGAAACAGACTTTGTTGCCAAAAACGAATCTTTCTGCGAATTTGTTGCAGGCATTCTTAGAACTATAATTGCAAATAAACCCGCTGATGTAGATGCTCTTAAGGCTCTTCCTTATGATGGCAAGGACGTTACAGTTGAAGCAGAACTTAAGGATAAGATTTTCACCATTGGTGAAAACATCACTCTTCGTCGTTTTGAGATAATTGAGGGTACAACAAGCACATACATCCACGGTAAAGGTGCTGCCGGCGTTGTTGCTAAGTTTGATGTTGCAGAAGAAATTGCTGCAAAAGCAGAATTTGCAGAATATGCCAAAAACATTTGTATGCAGATCGCAGCTATGAACCCCACATATCTTTGCAAGCATTGCGTTCCGGATTCTGTTGTTGCAAATGAAAAAGAAATTCTTATGACACAGATCCAAAACGATCCTGCAATGGCTTCCAAACCTGCAGCGGTTATCGAAAAAATGGTTACTGGTAGAATTAATAAATATTACACAGCAAACTGTCTCCTTCATCAAGCCTATGTTAAGGAAGAAAGCATTGATATTGAAAAATATACAGCAAATACCGCTAAGGAATTAGGCGGCGATATCAAAATTGTTTCCTTTGTTAAATACGAAAAAGGCGAAGGCATTGAAAAGAAAGAAGAAGATTTCGCAGCAGAAATTGATAAACTTGTAAAAGGTGAATAATACACGTTGCCCGAAGCAAAAGCTTCGGGCATTTTTTTACAATTGTTGTTTTAAAATGGGGATTTAATTATATTGTGCAAATTATTTTTATCAAGGGACCCATTTTAAAAATCAAAAATATATAATCTTTACTTGACTTTTTTCTTGATGAAATTTATAATATAGATGATACGGTGAAATTATTGCTATATCAAGGAGAGTATTATGGGTAGAAAATATAGATTATCCACTGCATTAGATATTGATGACCTTTTAATGGAGTGCACATCATATGCCATACGGCTTGCAAATGAGAAATATAAATTTGATCCTCCAATGACAATTTATGAGAAATATCAATGGGGTAAAACCGGAACCAGGGCTGATACTATTTATCACTATTTTGATGATCCCGAGTTTTATCGGACACAGCCCGTCTACAAAGGGGCGAAGGAGTTTGTTCGTCGATTAACTCAAATGACGGAAGTTTATATTTGTACAGCAGTTCCACCGCAATTTATGGGAATTCGTGCTCAAAGAATAATGGAAGAGTTTCCTGAAATCCCTCAAAATCATATATATATGGGATTTAAAAAAGATAAAATAAAAACGGACATTTTATTTGATGATGCTATGCATAATATTTTAACTTCAAGTGCAAAATATCCCATTTTGATGCGCCGCCCGTGGAACCAAGAGGCGAGCGGTATGCTCGCGGTTAATAACTACGATGAGTTTTTAAAGCTTGTAGAGGTGATTGCTGATAGTTATTCTGTTAAATACGGTTCTACATCTGCCAATAAATCTAATATTGTAGTTTTAGTAGGTCCTTCGGGTAGCGGAAAATCTAAAATAGCTACGCAGCTTCTGTCTAAAACTACATCTTTTCAAAAATTAATTAGTTATACAACAAAAGATCCTACAGCGATTGAAGAAAATACATGGTATAATTACATTCCCATGGAAGAGTTTCATACTATGTGCGATAGCGGAGAAATGTTTCAGTCTACAATGTATTCCGGCCACGGATATGGGTCGAAAAAGGCTGATGTTGAGAAAATTATTTCTGAAGGTAAGAGAGTTCTTACAACGATGGATATATGCGGTGCAATGTCGTTAAAAACGCATTTTAAAAATGTAACAACTATTTATATTAAGCGCGAAAAGAAAGCATTAATGACAAATATTTTGAAAAAGAATTCTTCCATAGAAGATAAAGTGAACCGATTGACCGCCATAGAATATGAGCAAAAAAATGCAGAAATATGTGATTATGTTGTTGACTTTGAGTCTTATGATGACGCAGTCAGTCAACTTTGTAAAATATTATCTATTTAACCTTTAAATAAGTTTTTGCAAACAGTGGGAGTGAAAGTTATGATTATCTTAGAAGAAGCGCGCGCACAACAAAAGAAATTACAAAATAAAAGTCTTGTGATCTTTTTCGGAAGTTTGGTGCTTCTTTTCGCACTTTGTGTCGGTTTGTATTTTGTCGGTGAGCATGGATTTTATATCG
Organism: uncultured Oscillospiraceae bacterium; assembly: GCA_964509125.1. GTDB lineage: Bacteria > Bacillota > Clostridia > Oscillospirales > CAG-382 > SIG653. The sequence goes on from CAZDVZ010000037.1 coordinate 9,936, forward strand.
CATTGTTTTTGTCTATATTCGTGTTGTTTTACGTGGCGTATAAAGTAAAAATAACTGAATTTTTTCATGTAAAAGAATACGAGGGAGAAGTAACGTACTTTAACATTCGTGCAGAACAAGTCAAAGAAACAAATTCGAATAATGTGGGGTCTTTTTATACAACTTACACAATATTTGTTGCAGATATGATTGTGAAAGATAAAAAAGGAAAAATAAGGCATAAGACTTTCAGATATACAAAAGATTACGACCATGTAAAAACGGGAGACAGAGCTACTGTTTTAAGATTTGTCGATAAACCTGTAATTGAGTTTCAAAAGTAATTATTTGTGCAAAAGTATAATGTTGCGTGTACTATAAATTTATAAAATGGAGATCGAAATGAAACTTGAACTTAGTAATATAGAAAAATCATTTGGTGATAAAAAAGTTCTTTGTGGGGTTTCTTTTCAGGCTGAAGGTGGGAAGGCGTTTGGGCTTTTAGGAAGGAATGGCGCAGGGAAAACGACATCGATACGCATAATGATGAATGTATTTCCCGCAAATAGTGGAGAGATATTGTTCAATGGCCTTCCTATAGATTATAGCAAGATTCAGTTTGGCTATCTTCCTGAAGAAAGAGGACTATATCCTAAAAAGAAAATTATCGATCAGCTTGTATTTTTTTCTGAGCTTAAAGGGATGACACGTTCTTGTGCCATAAAATCTGTTGATTATTGGCTTGACAGACTTGAAATGAAAGAATATCGTGAGAAGCGTTTAGATACTCTTTCGAAGGGAAATCAACAAAAAATACAGCTAATTACCGCTATTGCTCATGATCCTGAAATAATAATTCTCGATGAGCCTTTTTCCGGACTTGATCCTGTGAATGCAATGCTTTTGAAAGATGTTGTTAAAGAAATGATAGAAAAGGGAAAAATTGTTTTATTTTCCAGTCACCAAATGAGTTATATAGAAGAATTCTGTGATAATATAGCTATAATCAACGGGGGAAAAGTTGTTCTTTCAGGAAATTTGAGTGAAATAAAACGCAATTATCCACGAAATTGTCTCATTGTTCGTTCTACTCAACGAGACCGAATTTCATCTGATTTAGGCGCTTCTTGTGAATTTGTGGGCAATGATGAGCTTGTTATTTCATTAAAGGATCCGTTTGATAAGAAGATTTTAATGAAAACTTTAATAGAAAAATATGATATTGATGAAATAAAGGTAGCAGAACCGTCCCTTAATGATATTTTTGTTGAATATACAGAAAGGCAAATATAGGGAGGAGTAATATGAAGCAATTTGGAAAAATTTTAAAGTTTGAATTGAAAAGCTTTTTTACTAATAAGATTTTTGTTGGAATAACGGTTTTTCTTGTTATTGCTATAGCCGTTGCCATGTTTATACCTTCAATTACAAATGCTTTCAAGAAAGATGGCGAAGGAGATCAGAATGAATTTAAGGATGTAATGCTCCTAAAGTCATATTCTTTGGAGACATCTGATATAATGAAAGATATGTTCAGCGCATCTTTTCCTGATTATAAAGTGAAGATTACTCTGGATGAAATTGACGTAATAAAAAATCAAATTAAAGACGGCGAAGCGTATTGTGCATTTGTGATGACTTCTCCGACTGAATACAAGTATTATGTTGAAAATATGTCTCTTTATGACGGAAATATTGAAATAGCAAATGATCTTCTCAGAGATGTTTATAGATTTAGTATAATGCTTGAAAGTGGAATGTCAGAAGAGGAAGTGCAAAAAGCTATTAACATACAAGTTGTTGGTGATGTGGAAAATTTGGGTAAAGACCAAACGAGTACATATTTTTATACATATATAATGATTTTTGCGTTATATATGGTGATTCTTTTATATGGTCAAATGGTAACAACAAATGTTGCGACAGAAAAGAGTTCTCGGGCAATGGAGTTGCTTATAACAAGTGCTAACCCTGTCTCTATGATGTTTGGCAAAGTGCTGGCTTCATGTATTGCCGGTTTAATTCAACTTTCGCTTGTGTTCGGATCTGCGCTTTTGTTTTATAATATTAATAAGTCAGATTGGGGTGATAACTCCATAATTAGTTCAATATTTAATATTCCTATTGAACTTTTGGTTTATATGTTGGTGTTTTTTGTTTTGGGTTTCCTTATTTATGCTTTTCTGTTCGGAGCCATTGGATCAACAGCTTCAAAATTGGAAGATATAAATACATCAACCATGCCGCTGATGTTTATGTTTGTAATCGCTTTTACTGCCGTTATGTCTTCAATGTCTTCGGGAAATGTAGATTCCACATTGATGAAAGTGTGTTCATATATCCCATTTACATCACCTATGGCTATGTTTACAAGGATTGCAATGAGTAATGTTTCTTTTTATGAAATCATCATATCGATTATTATATTGATTTCATCCACCATCGGTGTGGGCGTTTTATCTGCAAAAATATATAGGGTGGGCGTTTTGCTTTACGGAACAACTCCAAAGATTAGTTCAATAATAAAAGCTGTCTGGAGGGCATAAAATATGACATATTCAGAAAGAAAAGAACTTGTAAAATCGTATTTAGGCAAGATTGTTAGAATTGAAATGGACAGACCCATAGGTTCTTGTCATCCAAAGCATCCGGAAATTGTATATCCTATAAATTATGGTTACATTCCCAATGTATATGGTGGCGACGGAGAAGAGCTTGATGTTTATCTGTTGGGCATCGATGTTCCTTTGAAAGAGGCGATAGTAAAAATAATTGCTATAGTTCATCGTGAAAACGATAATGAAGATAAATTAGTTTCCTGCCCTGAAGGAATGACTTTTTCAAAAAAAGAAATTGAGAAAGCTGTTCATTTCCAGGAAAAGTTTTATCAAACAAAAATTGAAGTTTTCAATGGCTTATAATTAAATATATCAACCAAGTAAATAATGAAAAAATCCCTTGGAAGACGTGACATGACCCCCAAAAGGTAGATTCTTTGGTCTAACTTTTGGGGGTCGGTTCATGTAAGTCCAAGGGATTTAAAATTTGTTACCGCATCCGGCACAAAACTTGGGTTTTGTTTTGTATTCTCGTCCACAGACAGAACAGACAAAAGAATCGCTTTGGTCATTTGACATAATATCTTTTGTTCTGTCTGCGTCGTCTTCTTTTGTGAAAGTTTCTTTATCGTTTTGAGAGCTTTTTTCGTCTTTAGACGAAATTTCAACAGGGGAGGTATTTTCAATGGGCGACACCTCTTCTGTTTTTTCAATTGTTCCTTTGGCGAATGAAGCAGATTTTTCTTCTGTTAGTTTGTCAGACGTCGTTTCATCCGATTTGGCTTGAGTATTATTTTTATCATCCAAGATGTTGAAGTAGTCAATGTCTTCCTCTGTTTCGCTTTCGTCATCAACTTCGCTAACATCTTTAAGATTTTTTTTCTTTTTTTCTTTTTTAGGCTTTGGATCTCGCTCATGTCTCTTTATGACTTGAATAGAGATAACATGATATAAAATCAAAAGAAGGGTTAAAGCAAACAAAAACAAAACTGCTTTAAATGCGTCACTTTTCAGTTCTTCAAAAAGTGTTATTCGCCTTAAAATATCAGCTGCTTCTACGGGATTTTTCCATGCTATGTCAATGAACTCAAGGCTATGTGTTAATTTTTCAAGCTTAGAAAGCGTTAATGTACAATATATGTACCAGGCAATACAAGGAGTGAGCAATAAAGCAAAGAAAGAATAACGATATATCCATTTTGATAATTTTACACGTTTCATATTTTTTTCTCCTTGCGCCAGAAAATAATTGCATATACTAATCCTACAATTACAGGAATTGCAATTATTATCATTGGCCAAAAATTATTTGACAACACATCATAAAGCCATCCCGCTTCATTTTCTTCTTCGCTTTCATCAGAGCCATTTGATAATGTAGCAGCTTCTTCGGCTGATATATTGTGATAAATAACCGCTGTGTATCTTGTTTCATTGCCAACAGCATCGGAAGCTACTAACTCTATAGTATTAGCTCCTGTAGTAAGTGAGAAATCCCAAGAGAAAAGTCCGTTCTTATCAATTGAAATTGTCTCTCCGTTTATCGTTACCTTGTTACAGTCGATAACATTTCCGTTTATTGAAATAGAATCGGAATCAATAACCATGCTGTCGTAGCTTTGACTTAAGTTTAATATAGGTGCAATTCTATCAATAAAAACATCTCTCACTATTGTCCAAGTAATGTTTTCTTCATCAACATAGCTAATGCTAAGGCTGTTCCAATCGTCACCTAATTCAATATTAACATCTCCATCACCGTTTAATTTAATTTCGGTTTGGTATTCGTTTATGGCAACGGTAATAAGCTGATCGTTTAAGTTTGTATAATTCATGGGTAAATAAAGTGTATTAAATGAATTTCCGTTTGGAATAGATAGTCGAAAATCATTTGGATTAAATGTCTTTCTAACGGGAGAAGATGGGACACCGTTTACTTTTGCCGTAACTTCAATATCCACTTTTGTTGCTGATGGATCAAATGCGAGTTGGATGTTATATACATTTTCAGATTCATACTCATTGTACATAACGGGATCTGATTCCCCATTTTCAAAAACAGCCACAATGAACGAACTGATTCTCCAATTGGCATTTGGTATAGAAACTTTTAATACACCGCTTTCAGGGTTGACTGTGAGTTCATAATCTGTTTTAAAAGATTCTAAAAAGCTGTTGGTGTACGCAAAAGAGGGCGAATATGTAAAGTCTATAATGTCGGCACCATCAGATGAATACCAAACTTGGAGCTTTAATTTATAGTCAGAATACGTGGGAAGATTATCTAAATAAACAGTTCTTGTTTCGCTCGCCCCGACGTATGACCTCCCTTCTGCGCCAAGGTCAATTTCGTCTCCGGAATAATCAACTACGGCAGTAATTTTATAGTCGTATACGATGTTTTGTTCACCGCTGACATTGAAATTTACAGAAATCACATTGTTGTAAACCTCGTCAATGGTAAACGATTGAATGTAAATAGGGGATTGATACTTATGCATGGATATGTCAAGTTTAGTATTATCTCCCTTATCATATCTAACTTTCCATTGTCCTGCGGGAGCATTTTTCAAAATGAAATATATAGAATTTTCATTAATGATGGTGGATGCGTTTGAATAGTTTGCTGTCGGATCGTATATTGTTCCATTTGGAGCAATAAGTTCAATATCGGGAGTTGAAACATCCCAAGAAATCCAAAATACGGTATCTTGAACTGATGTAAGATAGTCGAGATCTCCCTCAAGTACTTCGGCAGAGGCGGTAATAAAAGGAAATGATAAAAGAGATAACGTAATAATCAATAGTAATATTTTCTTCATTTCTCAAACTCCTTAAAATGTATATACATCAAAGCCGTCTTTTCCGGTGACATATGCATGGAAGCCTTTAACTTCACCTTGAGTATCTACACCTCTAAGTAACATGGATAATTGGAAATCTCCGCTTGTATTTTCAAAGGCGCAGAACATCATATCACCTTGTAAATCAAATTTAACGTCATTGAACCACCAATGTATAGCGGCTGCCGCTTTTCCGTTAAACCACAAACCGGAATATGGATAACCGAGACAAATGTCTGCTGATCCGGAAAGATCCATAGAGAAATTAGGGGCTTCAACCTCATTCCAACCCAATGTGGCTTTTGCACGGAGTCCGCTCTGCTTAATATTGTTAAGTCCAATAAGTTCATTTGTATAATTAAAATTTCCTGCGGATATAGAAACATTGCCAATTTCAAAAATAGTGGCTAAAACCATATCTGCGTCAAACGTAAATGTGAAAGTGCTTAAATTGGCTTTTAGACAACAGTTCGAAAGCTCGGCTAAAGCTATGTCTTTTTTATCGTCAATCATTTTGGCAATTGCGGGGGCATATTTATTTAAGCTTGCCGCTTCAACTTTGAACAAAATCTCAAAATCTGTATTAAATAAATTTGCCAAAGTGGTGTTATTACTTTCGTATTGGCTGAAATTATCTAATTTAAACCCAAAGTCGCTCATGGTGATTGGCACGGGTGCGCTTACCAATGTGTGTTGGGTTCCGAGTGTTTGAAGTCCAACAGATTCAAATCTTCCGCCAACAACCTCTATACTGAGCTTTAACCCTTCTGATTGATTAAAAGCTTTAAACCCAACTGCTCCTTCAATGGAATAATTGCCAAGAAGAGTATCAATGTTGACTTTTATTTCTTTAACATTGAGCGGAAGCGAAACTAAATTTAAAGACTCATTGTCGTAATATTCATATTCAAGAACACATATTTGGGCAATGCTCGATGACCCGATAAGAACTTCTGAATCAAATTTGGCCGCTTCCGAAGGAATAATTTCAAACCCACGTATAAGTTGCTCTTGGAACGGAAGTTTAAATGTGAAATTTGAATCTTGCAATCTTAACATATCCGGATATATTGACATATTGAAATCTTCATGAGTGAAGAACATCATGGAAACGGGTTTGTCATACCAGATTTTTTCAACTTCAAATTTTTCATATTGTGATGAAGTGTATTGTTGCGAAGAAATAGTGAATGTGCCGATTGGGGCAAAGTATAATGAAAAGCCACTTTCGGCAAGATTTTTTGCAAGTCCTGTAGACATATCCGGACTATAACTTACATAAAATCCTGAATTGTCGGTCACTTGCATTTTGGTGGGGTCATAATTTGAAGTGGATAGAGTTACATCACCTTTGAAACGTAACCATCCGTTCATCATAACATTGCCTGAAAGAACGGTGGCACCATTGTCATTTATATATGAATTAAGAGCTGTGAATGTATAGTTACCATGTGTGTATGATTTTGGAGTGGAAAATGTGGATACTGTAAGTTCATTTTCCAGAGTTTTTCCAAAATCTGAAATGCATATTTCCAAATCGTAATTTCCTGTAGTAACAGAGTGAGGTATAACAACTTCATAAGTCGTTTCGTTAACATAAGAAGCAGATAAATTATATTTAATGCTTCCGTTTAAACGCAATGTAATATCAAATTCGGATTTAAAACCTGTTCCTTTGAGATAAACAGTATTATCCTGTGAGCTTTTGTATAAAAACTTTGTGGAAAGCCCTGAAACTGTGATGTCCGAATCTTCAATGACGTAAGGACTGTTTCCTGCTGAGGGGTTGTTTTCATCAGGTTCGTTTATATAATATGTTTTCTTTTTGCCCCCAAGTTCGTCATCGAGAGATAGCTCAAGAATTCTTTCGTTGTTTGTAAGGTTTTTCGCTTTAAATGTAATAATATATTGATTTTTCAGCTGACCGTGAATAAATGAATAAAATGCTTGAAGGTCCTCGCTATTGGATGCATAGAGAAAGCTTCCGTTTCCGCTTTCTGCCATGGTTTGTAAATAATTAGCATCAACACTGCCTAAACCTATTGTATATACTGTAATATTTTTGTCAGAAGCCATTTGTGCTATGGAATTTTGTAATGTTTCCGTGGATACCCAATCACCGTCTTGTCCGTCGGTCATAGCAATTATTATATTATTTGCATTTAAGTCTTGAGGGAACATATCTCCGCATTGTATCAGAGAAGAATAAAGGGCAGTGCCGCCGCCGGCATAAATTTTATCCGCATAGCCGGCAACAACGGATTTATCTCCGGAAAATTCTTCTACAGAAGAAATGCTGCTTTCAAA
>CAZDVZ010000038.1:0-15529 GCA_964509125.1 uncultured Oscillospiraceae bacterium
GTCATAAAGTTTACCGTTGCTTCTTTAACACCGTCAGTCTTTCTTGCTGCATCCTCTATTTTAAGTGCACAGCTTGCACAGTCAACTTCTATTTTGTAGCTTTTTTTCATAATGAAATACTCCTTTTATACTTCGATTAAATAGTTGTTTAATTGTTGTTTATAGTATATTGTACAATTAAACAAATGTCAATGTGTTGGGACAAAAGGCTTCTTATAGGGATAATCTTTTGTCTGAATGGATTATTTTCTGCTTTAGTATTGTTTTTTTGGAACCTAAATGGTATAATATATGCTGAAAGCCTTTATGCGACTGATCTCGCCATTGACGTCTTAGCAAAAATGTCCTTGCTTTGCTTCGTGGTATAATAAAAACGAATAAGGAGGTAGTATATTATGAAATTTAGTCCATTGCCGCACGATCACGGACATCTTTCCGGAGAATTACGGCTTGAAATTCCAAAACCGGAAACCTTTGAAACGGTTGCGGATATTTTAAAAATGATGAGTGACGGAAAACGCATACAAATATTTTGGCTTTTATGCCATTGCGAAGAATGTGTTATCAATATATCGGCACTTTTGGACGCAAGCAGCTCGGTAGTGTCCCATCATCTGAAGCTTCTGAAAACAGCAGGTTTGATCACAAGCCGCCGCGAAGGGAAAGAGGTTTATTACACAGCGGCAAAAACCACCAGAGCTCAAGTGTTACACGAGATGATTGAGCATATTGTTGAAGTTACGTGCCCTGCGGATGACGCATTGACAGAAACACATATGCACGTTCAGGATTCATCCATACAAACAGTAAATGAGGTGCACGAGTTTTTGACAAGCGACCTAACGAGGCGATATACGATAGAAGAGCTTTCTTTTAAGTTTCACATCAACCAAACTACGCTGAAAACAACTTTCAAAACGGTTTTCGGGCAGCCGATTGGCGTTTATATGAAAGAATATCGTATCAAATTAGCAAAGGAGCTTCTTTGCCAAAGCAATGCTTCCGTTGCCGAAATAGCTTGTGCTGTAGGTTATGGGAATCAAAGCAAATTTACCGCTGCTTTTCGGGATATAACCGGGGTGATCCCACGCGACTATCGAAAAGCGCATACAAAAGAATAGAAACGATTATTGGGTGCCACACCATACAACTTTGTTAAGACCGCATATCAAAACCTTACGTAGTTTTTCAAAAAAAGAATTGCGGGTTTATTTTAGGTTAATAATCGTAATGTAAAATCTTAGGCAATAAATTAATAATCGAAAAATTTGATCATTTTATTTTTCTTATTATTGCTTTTTGTTATAAAAGAAAAATTAGAATAGAAAAAAAGGGGAAAGAATGAAAATAAAAGAACGATTTTATAGGTTTATGTATGGCAGATACGGAAGTGACCAGTTTTCCAGATTCATGCTTATTGTTTACTTTGCATTGTGGTTTGTAACATTGTTTGTTGATAATGAATGGATTCATTTTCTGCTAATTTTGTTGTACAATGGACTATTTGTTCTTTTGATCTATAGAATGTTTTCAAGAAACATTTACGCAAGACAAAGAGAGAATTTAAAGTACCTTAGCATAAAGGAAAAAATTCTGGAATTTTTTAGATACTACATCAACAGATGGAAATGTAGAAAAACACATGTTTATAAAAAATGTCCTGCTTGCCGATCTAAATTACGACTTCCAAAGAAAAAAGGCGATCATAATGTGAGATGTCCAAAATGCTCAAATGTTTTTAAAGTGAAAATATGATTTCCAATTAAAAATTGTGAGAATCAAAATCTTTTTATGCGCCAATACTAAATTTGCGGTAAACCGTTGAAATTAGTGTTGGAGAAAAATATGAGTAATAAAAAAACAAAAAAGTCGGATAAATATGGCGTTTGTTTAGATAGCGACGAATATTTGAATAGAGCATCCGTCGCATCTGTAAACGATCATACCGGATTTGTTCCTGCTGCGATGGAAAATGAGGGCAACAAGGAAAGCTATGAAGCTATGTTCAATGTTCCCACCGGTTATATTGATGGAAGAATACAAAAACGAAAAAATACAGAAGTAAAGACAAAATAAAAAAAACAGAGCTTTCGGGTGTTGAATCCAAAAGCTCTGTTAAATTTTAGAAACTAAATAAAAGAAAGCGCAACAACAAATAGTGGCATCGTTAAAGCGGAGAGTATGGTAGTAACTGTAATTACTTTGGTGCAAAATACATAGTCAGAATCGTTAAGTTGTGAAAATGTGGCGGCGATTATTGCCGTGGGTGCACAAGATCCAAGCATGATGATCGTTTTAATGTCTGCATTAATCGGCAAAAACCAAATAATTCCCAATAGAATTGCAGGTATTACAATCATGCGTACAAATGATGTTTTCCATACTGAAAAATCTGTAATAGATCTTTTAATGCCTGCTTTTTGAAGCCATGCGCCTGCAACAAGCATTGCCAGCGGCGTATTTGTGTTTTTAAGCATATCTAATGCTTCAACCAAATTTTTACCAAGCGTAGATGTAAAGCTATTATTGGATAGCATTTTGAGTGTATTTTCGGGAATGAGAAAAGACAATACAAAAATAAATGCGCCAATTAAAGTTGCAATAAGTCCCGGATTGATCAGTGCGGACTTGATGTTAATGCCTTTTTTCCCTTTGTATAAAAACACACCGTACGTCCAAAGAAAAATATGCATAGAGCAAAGATGTGCCGCCCCAATGAAAATTCCAAAATCCCCAAATAATGCACTAATAAGCGGCAAAGCGAAAAAACCATTGTTTACAAAAATTGCACACATTCTACGGTCTCTAAAATTAGTTTCATCGTTTTTTCTGAAAAATATAGAAGCAATTGCAGCAGAAAAAACAAAAAACAACATATCGATACAGAATGCGGATACAAAGCTGATGGCTTCCTCGGCATCGAAAGGTCTGATAAATGAAGCAATAATTGAAGATGGAATTATAAATTTAGTTAGGATAGCAGAAAGCTTACCTGTGGTTTTTTCGTCAAGAAAATCAATTTTTGCAAGAATAAATCCACAAACCATCAGGAGAAGCATAACGAATATCCGCCAAAGTATGGTTATAGAATGTTCCACTTGAATTGAAAATCCTTTTCTGATTATTTTGAAAGAATATATTTTTTGAGTCTGAGATAATCAGCGATTCTAATAACTCCATCAGCTTCATATTCCATTGAAAATTTAACGTGACCTTCTACGGGGATTTTGTTAATGAATGCGGATTTTATTGCAGAAAGGTCTGTTATCGTTATTTCTCCGTCACAGTCACAATCACCTAAAAGATAATATGTGAAACTGTATGTATATTCCGATGGGGAATGATAAACTGATATTGTTGCACCGTTAGGGATGAAATTTCCGTTTCCCTCGGTTATTTCATAGTCATATGCATTTATGGTAAGAGTGCCGCCAATATGAGAAAATAATGCTGAAAAACTGTTGAAATCAAGAGCTTCCGTTTGAGAATAGATGATCATACTATCTCTGTCGATAATAAAGGAAGATTCGTCTATAGGAATGAGAATACGTGGTTCAATTATGCTGAGTGGTTCATTGGTGTAAGCCGTTGATGTAAAAGATTTAACTTTTAAAAGCGCAGAACTGCAATATTCTGTTCCCTCGCAGTCATAAACATAAATATATGTTTCACATGGCTCTGCCAATCCATTGATTGTAAATTCAACGGTGAAAGTTATATCTCCGTCGTTTGAAGCGGTGTTTTGCAAATTGCCGTCAAAAACGGTGTAAAGTGCCCATATGCCTGTAGTTGCAGTTCCGTCAAAAGTGTCCCACCCGGAAGGGGCTGCAGCAGAAAAACTGCCTTCAACCGGTGTAAGAATAGAGCAGTCGTAATAAAGAAAAACCGATGCGGCAAGAATACCGGTTCCTTCCGCACACTGAATGTCAGTAACTGTTGCTGTAACTTTCAGTGTATCGCCCGGCTCTGCGATGTTAATAAAAGATAAGTCAACATTGTAGTTAGTTGTAGTATCGGCGACAGTTGTGAGTACAAAAGAACATATTGCAATGGCGAAAACTAAAAGAAATGAACAAATTTTTTTCATACGTCCTCCGTTTGAATTAAGTAAGTATAAAACCCCGGAAAAATTTCCGGGGGTAAAGCTAAATGCAAGTTAAAAACCATTGGTTGGAATTAATTACTTTTAAACCCGCCGGGCCGTTGCGCCTTTAATGAACCCTGCATGTGCAGGAGGGTGTCCTCTCCACGGTTTTGTGCTCCCAACGTCCCTTACAAGGGTGACATAAGCAGCCAAGTAAGGGGAGGTCTGCATTCCCGCCGCAGAAGTCCGGACTCCAATTCGTTCTTGTGGGTTTTAAAAAAACGCTGACGCACCAAGCAGGCAAACTTTGTCTATTCTTCGTCCTCTGCGCCTGAATCTAAATCAAGCTCGCTCCAGAAAGCGTCTTCGAACGCATCTGAAACACGATCGAATTCGTCGTCGTCTTCGATGGTGTCGTAAATTTCATTTCCTTCATCATCTGTGGAGACTTTAAAAACAACATATTCTTCTTCGTCGTTATCTTCTTGCTCAATGGGCGAAAAAGCAACGTATGTGTTTCCGTCCAGTTCGAGAGATCCTAAAAACTCAAAATCGGTTTCGATTCCCTCATCGTCTACAAGAGTGTAAACATCAACTTCTTCTTCAATTTCGTTGTTTAACATTTTTTCATCGCTCATTGTAAAAACCTCCAATTGATATAATCTATTCTACATGACTATTTTACTATATCAACATTAAATTGTCAATAGTTTTTTTCTGCTTTTTTTATGCAGAATTCGACAAAGATTCATTTCAAAAAATGATTTCGATTTTTGTTTTTCGGAATATGGATTTCAAGTCAAATTTCCCTAATTGCTCTTGACTAAAGAAAATATTTAATATATAATTGACATATAAAAAAATTTCGGGGTGTTTGTACATGTCATCAAAGGTAAGAGTTTTTATCCCATCGGAAAATATATCAGGAGATAAAGCTAAAATTTTCGGAAGCGACGCTTTGCACATTTCCAAAGTTATGCGTCTCTCTGTAGGAGAATGTATCACCGTGTGTGATATGCAAAGAAATGTGTATAATGGAGAAATCATTTTCGTTTCAAATGATGAGGTTGATGTTGTGCTTTCTCCGTTGGAGAAAAAAGAGACGGAACTTCCCGTGAGAGTAACTGTATATCAGGGAATCCCAAAGGGTGATAAATTTGAGACTGTAATTCAAAAATCCGTTGAGCTTGGAGCTTATCGCATTGTACCGGTGCTTTGTGAAAGATCAATATCGCGTCCGGACAAGAAAAGTGCAGGTTCAAAAAATGTAAGGTATAATAAAATTTCCGAATCGGCGGCGTGTCAATGCGGCAGAGAAATAATACCTGAAGTCTCTTTGATGATTACTTTTGACGAAATGATCGAAGAAATGAAAAAAAATGATGGTCATACTTTCGCTTGCTTTGAGGGCGAGGAAACTTTAAAGTTAAAGGACGTATTGGCTGAAGATATTAAAGATGTTTCATTCTTTATCGGCCCGGAGGGCGGAATTTCGGAAAATGAAATTGAGAAATTGCATGATTGCGGAATCATAACCGTTTCATTGGGAAAAAGAATACTCAGGACCGAAACCGCGTCCCTTTATGTTCTGTCTGCAATTTCTGCTTTATGGGAATAATGAATGTAAAATATGGCAAATTGCATAAATTTAGAAAGATTTTTTGTTAAAATTGCTTAAAACCTATTGATTATTCAAAGAAAATAGTGTATAATTGTTGTCATTAAGAAAAAAGTTTATATACTTGGTTATATACAGGAGGTTTCGTATGGCAAATAAGCTTTTTCAAGGGTTCGTTTACCAAATGCGAGATGCGGTAAAAAGGAAGATCGGTGTATTGGATGATACCGGAACGGTAATCGCATGCAGTCAACTTTCGGAAATAGGAAAGTCCTATAAGAGCGTTGCAGATGAAATGTCATATTCTTTTGATGTTATAGTTTACGACGGATACGCTTTTAAACCTATGGGTTCCCATGCGAGAATAGAATATATTGTGTTTGCCGAAGGAGAGGATGACGAGGCTAAAAATCTTGTTTCAATGCTTCTTATATCTTTGACAAATCTTAAAGCATTGTATGATGAAAAACATGATAAGGCGCATTTTGTCAAAAACGCTATTTTTGATAATATTATGCCCGGTGACATTTATACAAAGTCAAAAGAGCTTCATTTTGACAGCGACGCGGAGAGGATTGTTTATGTCATAATGTTTGAGCAGAGCTATGATATTTTCCCGTTTGATGTTATTCAAAATATTGTAGTTGACAGAGAAAGAGATTATGTTATAAATGCTTCTGAAAACGAGGTGCTTTTGGTTAAAGAACTTCGCACAGCTTCTGATTATAAAAATATAGATAATGTTGCAAAAACTATTGTCGATACTTGTCTCGGTGAGTTTTATCTAAAAACAGTTGTCGGTATCGGTACCGTTGCCACAAACGTAAGAGAACTTGCACGTTCTTATAAGGATGCAAAAATGGCTATAGGCGTTGGCAGCGTTTTTGAACCTAAAAAATCCATTGTAAAGTATGGAAATTTGGGAATAGGAAGATTGTTGTATCATTTGCCGGTCACTCTTTGTGAAATGTTCCTTCATGAAGTGTTTAAACGTAATTCTCTTGAAACTTTAGACAGAGAAACTTTACTTACTATCCAAGCATTTTTTGAAAATAATCTTAATGTGTCCGAAACGAGTCGAAAACTTTTCGTCCATCGTAATACTTTGGTTTACAGACTTGAAAAGATTAAAAAGCTTACGGGACTTGATCTTCGTGAATTTGAAGATGCCATAATCTTTAAGGTTGCGCTCATGGTAGAGAAATATGTTGACTATAAACATATGGGCAACTCGGCTGGCGGAGATATTAACCAAAAATGATAGAATTTCTTAATGTTTCAGTGAAATATGACAGCGGTGATGTTGCGCTTGACGATGTTACGCTTACTATTGAAGACGGGGAGTTTGTATTTATAGTTGGACATTCAGGCGCAGGAAAAACAACCCTTACCAAGGTATTGCTTGGTGAGAAGAAGATTACTTCGGGAAGCTTGAAAGTAAATGGTATTTCGATAAAATTATTAAAACCTAAAGAATTGCCTGAACTAAGACGAAAAATAGGTGTTGTTTTTCAAGATTTCAGACTAATAGAGCGAAAAACTGTTTTTGAAAATGTTGCGTTGCCTCTTAGGATAATCGGAGATGACAGAAATTCGATACGAAAAAAAGTAACAAGTCTTTTGAAGCTTGTGTCGCTTGACGGAAAGGGAGGAAGCTATCCGCGTCAGCTTTCAGGTGGAGAACAACAGCGTGTTGCGTTTGTCCGTGCAATTGCAGCAAATCCCGGATTGATCATTGCAGATGAGCCAACGGGAAATGTGGACAGAGAATTGGCGTATCAGCTTTTCGATCTGCTTGAGAAGATAAATGAAAAAGGCAAGACTGTAATTGTAGTTACACATGATATTGAACTTGTTAAGAAATATTGTAAAAGAACTGTAACTATAGAAAATGGAAAAATAATATCTGATACAGCTTCCGAGAGAAAGGTAGGGGTATGAGATGAAAAAATCAAAAATTCCGTACCTTTTTTCAGAAGGAATAAAAGGACTGTACAGGAATAAAGTGCTCACAGTTACGTCTGTACTTATTCTTGCCGCTTGCATTGCGGTGGTTGGTGTTTTTATTATTCTTATAGATGTAATAGAAAACAATTTGTCAAAGTCGGATGAACTATATGTAATTACTGCATATTTGTCATCTGATGCCGAGGAAGAAATGATTATGTCGGCAAAAAGCTCGGTGACTAAGTTAGATAATGTAACAGATGTTGTTTACATATCAAAGGAGGAAGCGCTTTTGGAATTAAAAGGCGAGTCTTCCGATATTTCAGCTGTAGTAGATGAATATTCTGCAGAATTATCTTCGTATATAAGGGCAAGGTTTGAAGTTACTTTTGATAGTTATGACGGTCTCAACGCCCTCGTTTATTCTTTGGAAAATATTGAGACGATTGAAACTGTTAATACAAAACTCGACCTTTATCATGGTATTTCAAATTTAAGAAAAGCGGTAACATCCGTTTCCACGGGCCTTATTGTATTGCTTTTTATCGTAGCTGTTTTTGTTACGCTTAATACTGTAAGGATAGGTATATATTACAGAAGAGACGAAATTTCGCTAATGCGTTATATGGGTGCTACAAAAGCATTTATAACATCTCCGTATATTATCGAATGCTTTTTTATGGGGGCGGTTTCTGTTATAGTTGCACTGTTGGGAGAATATTTTCTTTATACATATGCAATTCGAAACATGATTACGGAATATGGAATAGAAGGTCTTGCTTCGTTTTCAAACTTTGTTCCTGAAATATTGCCTGCCTTTTTGTTAGTCGGAATTTTTGCATCTTCACTTTCTGGTGCGATATGTGTAAAAAAATACTTAAACGTCTAAATTACAAAAGAATAATATCTCAGGTTTTGCTTTTTGCAATGCTCTTCTCTATGGCAATTTCCCATCCTCTTGTTGGTGATATTGAGGCAGATGCATCTATTGAATCCGAACTTGCTGAGAAACAGAGCCAACTTAAAAAGCTTGAAAATGCGTTGGCTCAAGCTAAAAAAGAAAAGGCAGAAATTTTTTCAAAGATTGAAGAGAGCGAGAGCCGTTTGCAGGCTCTTGTTTCTGAAAAATCAAAGCTTGAAGTTTCAATAGAGTATACTGAAAACGAAATATTGTTGATAGAACAGTTAATACTGGGATATGAAGAACAGCTTGCAGCATTTGAAGAGAATTTAAATACAACTCGTGATTTAAAAGAAAAAAAGATTGCCGAGCTTTGTTCTGTTTTACAGTATATATACGAAAATAAAGATGTTTCTTCTCTTGAACTTTTCTTTTCATCCGATAGCTTTTCTGAATATCTTTCCAAGCGTGAACAAGCTCAAGGAATTGCGTCTTATCAAGAGACTCTGATTTCTGAAATGAAAAAGGTCGAGAAAGAGACGGAGCAGGCGCAGGCTGATTACGAAAAAGCTATGGTATCCCTTGAGGGATATAAAACCCTGATGAACGAAAATATAGCTTCTGTGTCTGAGGAATATGTCAAACTTGAAAATGTAATTGTACAGCTTCAGGAAGAAAAGGAATTAACTGAAGAAGAATACAATGCAATGGATGCCATTGAAAAAGAATATGCGGCTGAAATAGGACAAGTTAAGATAGATATAGAAGAACTTTCGGAATATTTGTCAAAACAGTTCAGATGGCCCTTTTATGAAAGCCAAAGTTATCGTATAACTTCATATTTTGGAAATAGAACGGATCCATTTTTAGGATATACTAAATATCACAACGGTATGGATTTAGCTGTGCCATACGGCACACCGATCTTGGCGTGCGCAGGGGGTGTTGTTACTCGCTCTGAGTATGCGCCTGTTTTTGGAAATGTTGTTGTAATAACTCATGCCGACGGGCTTCAAACTTTATATTGCCATTGTAGCAAGCTTCTTGTGACAGTAGGAACGAGGGTGAAACAAGGCGATGTTATTGCTAAAGTCGGCTCTACAGGTAGATCTACCGGTAATCACTTGCACTTATCATTTATTTTAAATGGCTCCTATGTTGATCCGGAAAAATATTTGCCGTCGAAGTATTTTAACTGATAACGGGGGAATCATTTTTTATGGAAAAAAAACATATTGGAGTTTTCGTTATTATAGTCTTAGCAGTTGCGTGCGTGTCATCTTTGCTTACTGCCGCTATTGTAAGAAATGATGTGAATCAGCAGATTCATGATGCGGTAAGTAATGAAAAGGCCGTTTACGAAAGTGCCTTGGGAGATTTTGACACGTTAATCGAGGTTAAAGATATTGTTGACTCAAATTTTGTTAGAGAAGTTGACTACGAAGGACTTGATGAGTCGCTTACTGCTTATTATGTTTCCTTGCTTGAGGATAAGTATTCCGAGTATCTGACAGAAGAAAAGCTGTCAAATTATATGCAGACAATAAATGGAAGTTTTGTTGGCGTTGGTATAGTGTGTAGTAATTTGGATGGAAAGATACACGTTGAGGAAGTATATAAAGGGTCGCCGGCAGAAGAAGCGGGCATCCTTAAGGGAGAAAACATAATAGCCGTTGGAGACATTGAAGTTAATGAAGAAAATTATAATGAAGCCATAAACACCGTAGCGGGTGAATCGGGAACATTTGTGACGTTTAAGATTCAAGGCACTGACGGATCTGTAAGAACGATTTCGGTTGAACGGAGAGCTATAGAGATTCCATCCATTAATAGTGAAATGCTTGATGGAAATATAGGCTACATTCAAATTACACAATTTTCCGGAAACACTTTTTTGGCTTTTGATACCGCTCTAAATGAACTTTTGAGTATGGGGGCGGAGGGAATTATTTTTGATGTGCGGAACAATTCAGGCGGACAGCTTGAAGCAGTTGTTAGCATTCTTGATAGGGTGCTTCCTGAAGGTCCTATTGTAAACATAATTTATGGAAACGGTGAAAAAGAAACGAGAAATTCAACCGCCGATAGTTATTTAGACATTCCTGCTGTAGTTTTAATTAATCAAAATACTGCATCGGCCGCAGAACTTTTTGCGGCTGCACTGAAAGATTATGATATGGCACAGCTTGTAGGAAATATAACATATGGCAAAGGATACATGCAAAGTATAATTACGCTTTCCGACGGCAGTGGATTGAGACTTTCCGTCGCTCAGTATGATCCTCCGTATAGTGAAAATTATGAAGGGATCGGTGTTTTGCCTCACAAAGATATTTCGGATGATGCATCAACCGAGACCGATGAACAGCTTGAAGAAGCGAAGAAATACTTTAAATAAATAATTAAGGAGTTTACTATGGCACAAGAATTTATTTCAAAAAAACATTACGAAGAAATAAAAGAGGAGCTTGACTATTTAATAACAGAAAAACGTGCTGAGATAGCTAAAGCGATTCAAAGAGCAAAAGCATTTGGTGATTTGTCCGAAAATAGCGAATATGACGAAGCAAGAAATGAACAAGCAGAGACAGAAAGCAGAATAGCACTCTTGGAAAGAGTAATCGCCAACGCTGTTATTCTTGACGAATCCAACATAGATACAACTTCTGTTGGCATCGGATGTATTGTTGTTATTAAAAATGAAAAAACAGGCGAGGAAAGCGAGTATTCAATTGTGGGATCAACTGAATCCGATCCATTTATTGGAAAGCTTTCTGACGAATCACCTGTTGGAAAAGCGCTTTTAGGAAAAAAAGCAGGCGAACTTGTTTCTATTGAAACTCCGGGCGGGATGGAGAAATTCACGGTAATATCTATATCAAAATGAAATCTGTTATAAAAAGAATAGGCGAATTTTTTGAAAACTTATGGTATCACTATAAGTGGTTGATATTAATCATATTTGTGGTTGGCACGCTATGCGTTGTTGCTATTGTACAAATTATTCAAAAAGGCGATCCCGATGTCCATGTTATGTTTATAGGGCAGAATTATATAACAGCGGACGGACGAACAGAACTTGAAAATACAATAAATCGGTTGATAGACGATTATAATGGTGACGGAAGAGTTTCATTAGATCTTGTAGAGCTTACTGTTACAACTGTTCCTGGAGAATCCTATGATTATAAGTATCAACAAGACGCACTTACACGTTTTGAAACTGAGTTGCGGGCCGGAATGTCAACTGTTTTCATTGTAGAAGATTCATTTTACAAAAAGATAATAGATTTGGGTCTGGCTGCACCTCTTACAACTATTTTTGGAGAGGGGAATGTTCCGGAATATGCAAATGACGAATATTCTTTCCGGCTGTGCGATCTTGATATCGCTGAAGAAGCAGGATTTAATCGTTTCCCAAGGGAATCCATTGTATGTATAAGGCATTCACCGGAGAATGATGAGATAAATTATGCCCGCACAGAAGAAGATTATGAAAATAATTTAGATTTCTTCAAGAAGATAACCACGTACAAGTCCGATCTTATATTTTCAAGACCCGAAGTTGGAATACTTCATGCTGATGAGATCGCGCTTACGACGCTTAGTGTGTATAGGCTTGATGATGGCGTTTATTACACATATAAAGAGTTCGAAAGTACAAGTGTTGCAAGTGTAAATTATGCCAGTGTTCAATTGAAAAAAGATGGCAACGGTATGCCCATGGATTCGTATGTAAATCAAATTGAAGAAAAACTTAAAAGTGGGGAATATGGTATAATTTTTATTGATACTGCATATCTCAACGCTGTTTCGGATCGAGGGCTTATTTCGAAAACAAGCGAATTATTTCCGTCTGGAATAAATAACAAAGGTATTATTGATTACGGGGTGTATTATAATACATTGGAAATAAGTGCAATTTCCGGTTTTTGTTATATGAATGGGTCAACTACGGAGGAAAACACTTTGGTTATGGCGTTAGCATCTCGAGAGTGTTTTGAATCTGATGAAGAATATGACAAATACAAAGAGTATTATAAGCATCTGGTGGAATTTAAAATTCCGGAAAATGACGTTGAATAAGAAAAAATCTTCCAAAATGGAAAAGCGCATCTCACAAATTAAAAGTAGAAAGCTTACCTTCTTGCCTAAGATGATGTTTCTTCACTGACGGATAACATAAATGGTTTTTGCTTTGTTGATTCTGGTTCACCGATCATCTTATCACTTGTTAATGAGGAATCATTTTGAAAGAGAAATAAAATGATATAAAACAAGGCTCGTTTTTAAATAGAGCCTTGTTTTATATCGTATGTAATAATACTTTCTGCGCATTTAATTCCATCAACAGCGGCAGACATAATGCCACCTGCAAACCCGGCACCTTCTCCGCAAGGAAAAATTCCTTTAATGGGGGATTCTCGCCGCTCATTTCTTAAAATTTTGATGGGGGACGTACTTCTTGTTTCAGGAGCGGTAATTAATGCGTTTTTCCCGGAAAAGCCGGGAATACGTTTATCAAATTCCAAGAGAGTTTCTTTCAAAACGGAAGTAATTACCTTTGGAAGCACATTATTAATATCTGATAGTGTCACACCTGGTTTATATGTGGGTAAAACTTCTCCAAACGAAACCGTTTTCCTTCCCTTGATAAAGTCAAAAGCACTTTGGCATGGGGCAAAATAGTTTTCGCCACCGGCTTTAAAACACGTCTGTTCAATTTCTCTTTGCCAATATGCGCCCGCTAATATTTCTTTTGAAGGGAATAAAGAAGGGGCAAGTGGTACAAGAATAGCAGAATTTGAGTTTATCCCATCTCGTGATGAGTCGCTTGCTCCGTTTGTAACAATCCCTCCCTTTTCAGAAGCGGACGCCATAACATATCCTCCCGGACACATACAAAATGTATGAGCGGAGCGCCCTGATGGTAAATGACATATGAGTTTATAATCAGCCGCCGGTAAATATTTTGAAAATTTGCCATATTGAGCTTTGTTTATAAAATCCGCTGAATGTTCAATTCTAACTCCCATAGCAAATGCCTTTTGCTCCATGGGGATTTTGTTTTTAAAAAGCATTTCAAATGTGTCTCTTGCGCTGTGACCTAAGGCTAAAATCAACTCTTCGCAGGGAAGAAAATCTTGGTTATTAATTTGGATTTTTGATAATTTTCCATTTTCTACAATAATGTTTGTCAATTTGGAATTAAAATGAACTGTACCACCAAGAGCTATTATTCGTTTTCGAATGTTTTTAACAACTTTTGTAAGCACATCTGTTCCAACATGAGGCTTTGAATCATAAAGAATGTTTTTTTGTGCTCCTGCCTTTACAAGCTGTTTCAAAACATATTCAATTCTTATGTCTGCATTAGAAGTGGTAAGTTTTCCGTCTGAAAAAGTTCCGGCACCACCTTCACCAAACTGTACATTTGATTCTTCGTTGAGAACTCCTGTGAGACGAAAATGTTCAACTGTCCTTTTTCTACTGTCAACATCTTCCCCACGCTCTATTATAATTGGATTAAAGCCGGCTTCTGCAAGGATAAGAGCGGCAAACATTCCTGCCGGCCCAAAACCTACTACAACAGGAGAATGCTTTTTTGGTATCCCCTTTGGAATGGTGTATTCGTTTGTGTCGGGGATTAAAATATCTTTTTGGGTTGAAAGTGCCAATTCGTTTAAAGGATCTTTCAATACAGCATCGACGGTATAAAGAAAATGAATATCATTTTTTCTTCTTGCATCTAATGATTTTTTGTGTATAATATAATATGTAATTTCACATCCTATTTTTTGTTCGCATCTTTTTTTTAATAATGTTTCATCTTCGTTGGGCGAAAGACGAATATTACGAATCCTAATCATATTTACACTCCGAGGTTAATTTATGGATATTCTTATTTGTCCTGTTTGTCAAAATATACTTTATCATGATAAAAACAGGTTTTGGTGTCAAAATAGTCATTCATTTGATGTATCAAAAAAAGGATACGTCAACTTATTGATGTCAAACTCATCCGGAGATAAACGTCACGGTGATGACAAAGCTATGGCGATTGCAAGGACAAATTTTCTGAATGGAGGGTATTATTTCCCTCTTGTGAAAGAGATTTCTCAAATTGCTGAAAGGACACCTGAACAATCTCCTGTGATTTTCGAATGTGGCTGCGGAGAATGTTATTACATATCAAATTTATACAATTCGTTAAAATCGCAGGGAAAAATTCCGGTTGCGTACGGTGGGGATATTTCAAAAGATGTTTTACCATTCGGAAAAAAACGCTCTGAAAACATAACTTTATTTGTAGCAAGCGCATACAAACTTCCGATAATGTCAGATTCGGTGGATATTGCTCTAAGTATATTCGCTCCCATGGATCATTTAGAAATGGGGAGAATTGTAAAGCAGGGCGGATCTATAATCAAAGTTATTCCGTTGGAGAAACATTTGATAGAGTTGAAGGAGGAATTGTACAGTGAAGTATATTTAAATCGACCTGTAATAGAAAATATTGATTTCTTTGAAACGGTGGATTTTAAAAAAATAGAGTACAGTTTCTATCTTGACAGTCCTCAAAAAATAGATTGCCTTTTCAAAATGACACCGTATTACTATAAAACGAGCGTCGAGGCACAAAAGAAAATATTAAAACTTAATAGTCTTAGAGTAACAGCATCATTTGGTATATTACATTATGTAAAGCAATGAATTGTTCAAGCAAGAAAAACTCTTTGCAAAATATAGATGATTTTATGAGTTGTTTTGCTACACAATTATACAATGATAATACTTTTGTGTCAATAGAAAAGCCGAAACTGAAAAAGTAAAAAAATGTTTTTTTCAAAAAAAACGAAAAAAACTCAAAAAAAAAATGAAAAAAGGTATTGACAAAAGGGAAAAGATGTGATAGAATAGCGGAGCTGTCCGCGAGGGGAGCAAGAACCTTGAAAATTGAACAACGAAAGACGAAAGA
>CAZDVZ010000039.1:0-14570 GCA_964509125.1 uncultured Oscillospiraceae bacterium
GCTTCGAACATTTTAAAATCCATGCTCATATTTTTTAAGTTTACTTCATCTTCGGGAGCCGTTGCAGCTGCAGAACGTATGGCATCACCATAGTCGTATGCGGCGAATCCGGGCATAACTGTATCAAGATCAATTACTGCCAATGGCTCACAAGTTGCAGAATCTATCATTATGTTGTTACACTTTGTATCATTATGAGTTACTCGAAGCTTTATCTTATCTTCGGCAAAAAGCTTATAAAAGAAATCTGCATATTCTTTTTTGCTTTCCACCCAGCTAATCTCATTTTCAACGCTTTTGGCTCTTCCTGCAAGATCAGATTTTACAGCCTCTCTAAAATCTGCCAATCGCTTCGGAGTGTTATGAAAATTAGGAATCGTTTCATGAAGATTATCTATCGGAAAATCGTCAAGTTCTCTTTGAAATTGAGCGAATCCCAAGCCTGCACTTCTAATGGTGTCAATAGTCGCAATATCCATCGCTTTCGCATCATAAACAAAGGATACCACGCGCCAAAAATTCCCATCGCTGCCAGTATACAAGCTGGATCCATCCGAACGATGATAAACTTTTAATGTCTTACGAAGAACATCTTTCTCTCCACGTCTTCTCAATTTATTGTACATATGTCTTGTCACTGAATCAAAATTCTCCATTACCTTATCAGGGTTTGTAAAAACCTTTGAATTAATTCGCTGTACAATATATGATTTTTCTTTGCCGTTTTCGCGCATATCCAAAACATAGGTGTCATTTATATTTCCACCCTTAAGACATTTATAAGAATATGCCTCTCCCGGTATACCAAAAGACTTAACTACATCTGTCAAGAACTTGAACATATCTGTTATGGATTGCATAACCCTACCTCTCATTTCACTCCGTTGTTTTAATCAATTCAACGGTCACTACCGAACATGGCTCTACATAAATAGAGTTTTTGTACTCTTTTCCACTTTTTAGGTCGCGATATTTTCTCTTTATAGGAACAGGAACAACCGAATCAGAATAATTTGCTATTGTAACAATACTTTCGCTTTCTGTATATCTTTCAAATGCTAAAATCGAACTACATGTTTCGAACAAACGAAATTCGCCTGTTTTCAACACATCTTTTGTTTTCCTTAAATTTCCCAGAAATGAAATTGAATTAAGACATTCTTTATTTTCTTTTCCCCACGGAAAAGTTCTTCTATTAAAAGGATCATGATATCCTTCTACCCCGGCCTCATCTCCATAATACAAACATGGAACTCCGGGCAATGCGATAAGAATAGTAAAAGCATCTACCAAAAGCTTAACGGCATTTTTTACTTCATGACTTGACATTTTTTTATTAGCCAGAACATCATTTGACAATCCCTCTGAGGATTCGCCTCCGAGTACCGTTAAAATTCGTTCTGTGTCATGAGTTCCCAAAATGTTCATTAGCAGATTATGCTCTCTTGAAGGATAATGTGAATTTAATGTTTTTAAAATATTTTTCAGTTCTGTAGAGTCTTTGGTTTTTAGAAATGAGATCAATCCGTTTCTCAATGGGTAGTTAGTAACACTGTCCAATCGATCACCATCAAAATAATGTTTCAACTCACCGTATGCCACCTTACATGAGGCATCTTCCCAAACCTCTCCCACAACAATTGCATTTTTTTTGTCTCTTTTAATGGATGCAGCAATTTGCTTCATAAATGTACCGTCAAGCTCGTCAGCAACATCCAAACGCCATCCGGAAACGCCCATTTTCATATACTTTGGAATGACGCAATCACAAATAAATCTTCTGTACGAAGGAATCTTTTTTACTTTTGGAAGGGTCTTTATTCCCCACCAACTATCGTAATCCTCAGGATAATCAATAAATTTGAACCAAGAATAATATTCAGAATCGGGAGATTGATATGCGCCTATGGAACTGTATTTGCCAAATTTGTTAAAGTAGATGCTATCTTCACCGACGTGGTTAAAAACGCCGTCCAGTATGATTTTTATATCTCTTTTTTCACACTGAGATAAAAGTTCTTTTAAAGCTTCATCGCCGCCAAAACCCTCATCCACCGTGAGATAATCTCCTGTATCGTATTTGTGGTTGGAATACGCTTTAAATATCGGACTTAAATAAATTGTTTTCGTGCCTAACGACTCAATATAATCAAGCTTTTCGATGACACCCCATAGATTACCTCCGAAAAAAGTATTATTGCGTAAAAAGCCGCCCTGTCTTTCGGGATACTCCGGTATATCGTTATACCAATCGTTATAGTAAACCGCGTCGTCTCTTTTGGCTGTTTCGCCCTTTTTAAAAAATCGATCCACAAATATATGGTAAATTATACCGTCTTCAAACCATTCCGGCATTTCATAAATATCATTCGTAACCAAAAGCTGAAAAGGTACACCTTCTTCATTAGTCATAACACCTTCGTTTCCACAAAACGAAAAATATTTTTTTCCATAAGGTGTATTGCAATCAAATTTAACAAAATAAACATTACTTTTATCCAGTATATTTTCTGGATAAACAGTATATACATCCATCCCGTTTTCGGTTTCAAGATAAGAAGCACAATTAGTTGATATATATCCTTTTTCGTTATAAAAAGATGCATAAAGCTGCATAATTGCGCTTCTTCTTGAAACTTTGACCTTTAAATATGCAACATCATCAACAGATACAACAGATTTGGCTTTATCGGCATTATTTAAAACTGTATATACTATTATTTTTTCGACGTGCTCATTCACATGGGGAATTATATTTATCATTTCACTCATACTATAGCAACGCCGAAAAACTATAATTATTTGTCAAGCTTTACAGCGTCAAGCCTCCATATATTATTCGCGTATTCGCCAATACTTCTGTCGGCGGCAAAAATACCTGCATTTGCAATGTTCATAAGAGATTTTTTATTCCATGAACTTCTATTTGAATAAACATTACTAACCTTTTTTTGCGCATCAGCATAAAACTCATAATCTGCCATGCACATATACGGATCAGCGATCCCATAAGAGAAAAGCAAATAATTTTCCACATCTTCAAAGCTTCTTCCGTTGAATCCGACGTGTAAATAATCAACCGCGCGCTTGAGGTCAGCGTTTCTATTATAGTAATATGATGAAGCATAGCCCTTTCGCCAAAGCTCCTCAACTTCATCTGCAGTATGACCAAAAATAAAAATATTTTCTCTACCTACTGCCTCGTTTATCTCAACATTTGCACCGTCAAGTGTACCGATGGTTAACGCTCCATTGATCATAAACTTCATGTTGCCCGTTCCGCTTGCTTCTTTACCTGCTAATGATATTTGTTCACTAACCTCTGCAGCAGGCATAAGATGTTCCGCAACAGTTACGTTATAGTTTTCGATAAAGATAACATTAAGTTTTTTCTTAATTTCCGGGTGCTTTTGAATATCTGCGGAAATATAACAAATGAGTCTTATTATACTCTTAGCGACAGCATATCCGGGAGCGGCCTTTGCAGCAAATATAAATGTGCGAGGATGCATCGGAAGATCCGGATTCTCCTTCAAAGCAGTATAAATGCTTATAATATGAAGAGCATTAAGAAGCTGTCTCTTATATTCGTGAAGTCTTTTTGCCTGAACGTCGTAAATAGATTCGGGATCAATAACATCACCCTGTTTTTCATAAATATATTTTGCGAATGCAATTTTATTTAATTTCTTTATATCTTCAAGACGTTCAAGAACAGCGCTATCATCCGCAAATTTTTCGAACTCTTTTAAAAGCCACGGCTGCTTTCTATACTCCGTGCCTATACATTCATCAAGGAGTTTGCAAAGTCCGGGGTTTGAATAACAAAGCCATTTTCTATGAGCGATACCGTTAGTTACATTCGTAAACCTATCGGGATACATATCGGCAAAATCATTAAAAACACTCGTTTTCAAAATATCTGAGTGAAGTTTTGAAACTCCATTTACAGTGTGTGATCCGATAACGCTAAGATTTGCCATTCTTATCTGTTTATATGCTATAATGGACATTTTAGCTATCTTATCCCACTTTCCCGGGAATTTTTCCCACGCTTCTTTACAAAATCTTTCATTGATCTCTTTTATTATAACATAAATTCTGGGTAGCTTAAGTCTAAAAAGATCTTCATTCCAACATTCAAGCGCCTCAGGAAGGACTGTGTGGTTTGTATAACTAACAACACGCTTTACCATATCCCATGAATCTTCCCATGAATAATTGTACTGATCCATAAGAAGCCTCATAAGTTCAGGAATTACAAGAGCAGGATGAGTATCGTTTATGTGAATGGCAACCTTATCCGGCAACGACGAAAGATCTTTATAATAGAATAAGTGGTCGGAAATTATATTCTGCAAAGAAGCGCTTACAAGGAAATACTGTTGGCTGAGGCGAAGTATTTTTCCTTCAATGTGGTTATCATTGGGATAAAGAACCTTTGATATGGCCTCAGCAAGTGTTCCCTCTTCAAGAGCCTTTACATATTGTCCCTGAGAAAAAAGCTCCATATTAAGATCCTTAACACCCTGCGCTTTCCAAAGTCTAAGTGTAGAAACTGCATCGCTGTCCGCGCCTGAGATCATCATATCGTAAGGAACAGCTTCTACCTCATCATAATCCGTATATATAATTTCACATCTGCCGTTATCCCATTTTTCGGAAATATTTCCTCCCAGTTTTACTTTAAAACTTTTATCTCGTCTCGGAACAAGCCAAACATCACCGTAAGTAAGCCATTCATCGGGAAGCTCAATCTGCTCACCATCAGCTATCTTTTGACGGAAGAGTCCATATTCGTAACAGAGAGAGTAGCCATATGCAGGATAATCAAGGGTAGAAAGTGCGTCCATAAAACATGATGCAAGTCTTCCAAGTCCGCCATTTCCCAGAGCGGCATCCGGTTCCATCTCATAAATTTCATCAAGATTGAAACCTAATTCGCCAAGAGTTTCTCTGTATATATCTTCGACCCCCAAATTATTAAGATTCATTTTAAGGGAACGTCCGATAAGGAATTCCATACACATATAATATATGCGTTTTTTTCCTTTTTTCCTTACTTCGGAATTATATGTTTTTTTCTTCATAGTCAAGATATCACGAACCGCAAGAACTACAGACTTATATATCTGCTCTTTATTCGCATCTGCCGGAGATGTTCCGTAATATCTTGAAAGTTTATTCTGTAAGATTTCCTTAACCTCTGTTTTACTTAGATTCATAATACCAAAATTCCTTTCTGAAATAAGTTTAGATAAAACTCATTTATTACAAAGTTTGTCATATAATTCGATATAGTTTACAGCGGTATTTTTCCAAGAAAAATCTGTTTTCATGACTCTTTTCACAAGGTCGTTCCATGATTTTTTGTCACAGTAATAATTATATGCCCTATTAACGGCATCCGCGAGCTGTACCGGACTATATGCAGCAAAGGTAAATCCGTTACCACCTTCAGGCCAACCAACATCTTTTATAGTATCGTAAAGTCCTCCGGTCTCTCTGATTATAGGCACTGTACCATATCTTGAAGCTATCATTTGCGAAAGACCGCAAGGCTCAAAACGAGAAGGCATAAGGAAAATATCGGCACCCGCATAAATACGCTTTGATAAATCTTTATTATACGTAAGAAGAGTACAAACCTTTGTAGGATATCTTGCTTCTAAAGATTTAAAGAAATTCTCGTAATGATAATCTCCTTGTCCCAAAATGACAAGCTGAACATTTTTATTAAGAATTTCATCAACTGCAAGTTGAATTATATCAATCCCCTTATGTGAAACAAGTCTTGATACTATTGCAAACATGGGTATATCCGGAGAAATCGGCAAACCAAGCATTTCCTGAAGCGCTGTCTTATTTTCCACTTTTTTGCTTAATGAACGCCATGTATAATTTTTAAAGATAGACGAATCATTTTCAGGATTATAATAATCATAATCCAACCCATTTAAAATACCGGTAAGTTTATATTTATACATTTCAAGAATAAAATGCAATCCTTCTGAAAAAGCGGGCAAGAGAAGCTCTTTGGCGTAGGTAGGACTAACGGTAGTAACCTCGTCGGCACAAACAATGGCACCTTTCATAAGGTTTATGCAGTTATTATACTCCACTATAGACGCTTCGGAAGGAGTAAGATCAAAGACATCTCCCAAAAGTTCAAATCCGTAAACGCCTTGATACGCCACATTATGGATAGTAAAAATAGCTTTAATTTTATCATATCCGGGAATATCCTTGTAATGCTGTTTAAGATATATAACGCTAAGAGCAGCGTGCCAATCATGAGCGTGAAGCACATCGGGATAATATTCCAGCTCCTGCATTAATGAAAGAACCGCTTTGCAAAAAAAAGCATATCTTTCTGCGTCATCGAAGCTGCCATAAAGCGTTGGGCGTTTAAAATAATACTCATTATCAATAAAATATACTATAACGCCATCTTTTTCAATGCTGTAAAGTCCGCAATATTGCCATCTCCAAGCAAGGGGTACAGATGTTATATAAACCTGCTTCATCATCTCTCGATATTTAATATCTATATTACTGTAAAGGGGCATAATTACTCTTATATCCGCTTCATCTCCATAGCGTTCTTTCAACGCTTTTGGAAGCGATCCTATCACATCTCCAAGTCCACCCGCAGAAGCGTAAGGAGTAACCTCGGATGCAACATGCAAAATCTTTTTCATACAAATTCTCCTTTTTGTTAAAGACTTTAAAAGTGGTAAAATTTTATGCTAAACGATAGCTTCTTTATTTATAAACAAAGGCATACGTTCATACCCGCACAAAAGCCTACCATCGCGTATAACCGCTTTTTTATCACAAATTACATATCTTAAATCAACATTTTCACCTGTTAATGTATCTTGCATGAGTATACAATTTGAAACAGAAGTTCCCTTACCTATTTTTACTCCACGGAATAAAATTGAATTTTCAACATTTCCCTCAATTATGCATCCGTCAGCAATAAGTGAATTTTTTACGTTGGCGGTAGATTTATAAACCGTGGGTGGAGAATTCTGTACATTGGTGTATATAGGCCTATTTTCCACTTTAAAAAGTTGTTTTCTAAAAGTGGAAGAAAGCAAGTCCATGTTACAAAAATAATAAGAAGAAAGTGTATCAATGGAAGTAAAATAACCGGTATAACTATATATTCTATAATCATCCTTCATCATGTTTCTTCCAATTACATCGCGATAAAAGCTTTTATAGCCATGAGCCGATGCATCATATAACAATTCCTCAAGGTATCTTCTTCTCATAACGCAAATATTCATGTACAAATCGCAATAACCGGAAACAGCATTATTACTATATTCAGCAACATCAGTTATTCTACCCGTTTCATCTGATTCTATTATTAAATGATTTTTGGGTCCAACAGTTGAAGATCCTCTGATGCTTTTTGAAGCAAATTGACGTTTCACTGCGAATGTTGCATCGGCGCCGGTAGAAAGGTGATAGTCCACCATAGATTTTATGTCAAAATTACAAACGCAATCGCAATCGGATAACACAACGTAATCTTCGCTACATCCGCTTATAAATTCGTTCACGCCAATTAGAGCTTCAAGTCTTGTTGTATAAAGTGAATTAGTTGAATTAGCAAAAGCGGTTACATATGGTGGTAACAATTTTATTCCTCCGGAGCGTCGAGCGAGATCCCAATCCTTTCCTGTAGCAATATGCTCCATAAGAGATCTATAATTACTGTGAGCAATAACACCTATATTGGTTATTCCGGAGTTAACCATGTTAGAAAGAGGAAAATCAATAAGTCTGTATCTCCCCCCAAAGGGAATGCTCGCCATAGTTCTGCTTTTAGTAAGCTCCGGTATATTTTTGTCATGTATATTTGAAAAAATCAATCCGACAACAGACATTTTATCATATTGATGCAAAAATGCATCATTCTCCTTTCTTTAAAGGATTATATTTCCTTTTAAAATTAAAGATCTATATTTTGTTCGATATACTCCTTATCAACATAAGCACCCGCAGGAATCACCGCCCCCTTCGGAACATTAACACGACTTCCTATAAGAGTAATATCCTTTCCGTTTTTCTTTGGCTCGCCTATTACAGCGTTTGCGGAAATAATACTTTCGCTATCTATAACAGAATAATCAACTTTCGCGCCGGAAGAAATAACAACATCGCTCATAATTACAGAATCTGTTACAATAGCTCCGCTTTCAACTATAACGCCGGGAGAAATAACAGAATTGATTATCGTACCATATATCTCGCTATCACCGGCAACCATGCTGTTTAGTTGCTTACTGTTTGAAGCTATATACTGCGGAGACCGCGGAGCACTTTTGGAAAAAATCCTACTATTTCTATCATGAAGGTCCAAAGCGGGATTATCTCCCAAAAGATCCATATTAGATTCCCATAAACTTTGTATCGTACCAACATCTTTCCAATAACCATCGAAACGATAGGCAAAGAGACGTTCGCCACCTGACAACATCGAAGGAATTATATTTTTTCCAAAGTCATTTTCACTATTTTCGTCTTTTTCATCTTCTTCAAGATATTTGTAAAGCTTATCAGCGGAAAATACATATACTCCCATAGAAGCCTTTGTACTTTCGGGATTTTTGGGTTTTTCCTCGAATTTTGTAATCGACATATTGTCATCTGTTGTCATTATTCCGAAACGGGAAGCCTCTGAAATAGGAACATCAATTACTGCAATGGTACAATCGGCATGCTTTCTCTTGTGAAAACTTACCATATCTCCATAGTTCATTTTATAGATATGGTCCCCGGAAAGAACTACAACATACTCAGGGTCATATCTCTTTATAAAATTGATATTTTGATAAATAGCGTTAGCGGTTCCTTTGTACCAATCTGCCTTCTGCATACCTTGATAAGGAGGTAATAATGTAACACCCCCAAATACTCTGTCCATATCCCAAGCCTGACCGTTACCAATATAATCATTCAATGCCAAAGGCTGATATTGTGTCAAAACCCCGACTGTGTCTATACCGGAATTTATGCAATTGGATAATGGGAAATCTATAATTCTGTATTTACTTCCAAAAGGAACCGCAGGTTTTGCCTGCTGTCTCGTTAACAAATATAGTCTGCTACCCTGGCCACCGGCAAGAAGCATCGCAACGCATTCTTTTTTCTTTGCCATAAAATCGATCCGCCTTTTCTTAAATGTCAGCAATTATTTTTTTGTCCTTCGAGATGTACACCCCCGCAAGAGGAGGCACATCAATATTTAAAACATAATTTTGAGCCTTGAGTTTTTTTGTTTTAAGCATGCCGCTTCCGCCAAATTTTTCGTCGTCACTGTTAAGCAATATTCTGTATTCAGCGTTTTCGGCAACATTCAAGCCATAGTTGTAACTTGGATTTGGAGAAAAATTTAAAATAACATATATACCATTGCCATCTCTGTCTTTTCTCTCAAATACATATATATTATGATCTCTATCATCTGCCGAAATCCAACGAAAACCGTCAAATGAATCTTCAATTTCCCAAAAAGGCTTGTTTTCAAGATAAAAGAAATTCAATTCTTTGTTAAAGCTTTGAAACTTCCGATGCATATCATATGTCAGCATAAACCACTCAAGAGAATTTTCATAATCCCATTCTCTGAATGGTCCATATTCACATCCCATGAATATCAGCTTTTTTCCGGGATGGGCAAACATATATGAAAGATACGTTCTCGCACAAGCAAACTTCTGCCAGTAATCACCATACATCTTATCAACAAGTGAATGTTTACCATGGACAACCTCATCGTGAGAAATTGGTAAAATATAGTTTTCCGAAAAGGTGTACATCAAAGAAAATGTAAGCTTGTTATGCACACATTTTCGAAAAAAACTATCTGTTTCAACATAGTCCAATGTATCGTTCATCCACCCCATATTCCACTTCATAGAAAAATTGAGCCCATCTTTAGAAGTAATTCCGGGGTAAGAGGTAGATTCTTCAGCTATCATTAAAGCGTCAGGCACTTCAGAACGAACAACGCCATTTAATTTCTTAAAAAATGCAATGGACTCCCTATTGTAATTACTTCCGTCAGGGTTTGGATTCCATTCTCCGGGGTTCCTTCCATAATCAAGATAAAGCATTGATGACACTGCATCAACACGTAAGCCATCAATATGATATACCTTTAGCCAATACAATGCGTTGGAAATTAAAAAAGACTGTACTTCTGTCCTTCCTACGTCAAAGGCTCTTGTTCCCCACTCTTTATGCTCTTTTCTATCATTGCCTTGATATTCGTAAAGACATCCGCCATCAAACTCATACAGACCATGGTCATCTTTGGGGAAATGTGCAGGTACCCAATCCAAAATGACGCCAATACCGGCAATATGAAATTGGTTAACAAAATACATAAAATCACGAGGCGTTCCGAAACGACAAGTCGGAGCGTAATATCCGCAAACCTGGTATCCCCAAGAACCATCAAAAGGATGTTCGGCAACGGGCATTATTTCAATATGAGTATATCCCATTGATTTTACATATGGAACAAGCTGGTGAGCCAATTCTTTATAAGTCAAGTACGAACCGTCTTCATGACGCTTCCACGATCCCAGATGAACTTCATATATATTCATGGGAATTTGAGGAGATTTATTGTTTTTCAGAAATGGAGATAATTTTTTTCTTCCCAAAAGATATTCTTTGTCATCCCATTTGAAATAATCCCTTGACAAAACATCACATAAAATCGATGCTCCGGGATACGCTTGTTCGGAATAAAATGCATATGGGTCAGATTTATAAATTTTCTTTCCGTTTCTAATAATAAGAAACTTATATTTCATTCCTTCAGAAACAGAGGATTTATCGACAAACACACGCCAAATGCCCTCAATATTTTCCATTGGGATGCCATTCTCCCAATCGCAAAAATCTCCAACCAAAAAAACTTTATCAGCAGAAGGCGCCCATACTCTGAAAACATACTCGTCCCCGTTCGGATGCGCGCCTAAATACTTGTAAGTTTGATAATTTGTGCCTTGCTTGAAAAGAAATTTTTCAAAATCTTCACTTTTAGCATTATTCATAAAATCATCTTTTGCATTCGTTTTCATAAAAACTCCATATCAAGCTATATTGTAACTCATCAAGCATATTATACAACAATCAGAGAAAAAAGTCAACCTATTTTGTGCATTTCATGATAAAAAAATGTCAAATTTAGATAAATCGCTTTTCAAAATTGTGAATTTTTAATTAATATAACATTTCTTTGCAATAAACCATCCACTTTCGGATGAGTACAAAAGGCAAATGCCATCGGAAAAATCGGTGATATAATCAAATCCTTTTGGAATAATAATATCCCCATTTTTATCAATTACGTAAAAACCATCGTCGACAACAGCGGAAAGTCCTTCACAAAATCCTGCCGCATAAACAAACTCGGGGTTAGATATCCATTTTCCCAAAGAATTCATATATCCTTTATACCCGTCTTTTTCCAGAAGAATGATTCCATCCGAACAGCCCAAAACATTATAATCCGCAGGAACATCAACTATTGCTCCCGATGATTTCATGACAAGATTTTTTTCTCCGTCAGATACAAGAACAATACCATTTTGAATCCTTAGCATACCAAAACCGGTTTGTGGAACATAATAATCAGAATTAATTATATCGCCTTCTGAATCCACCAAATGGAAAACATTCGTCTTTGTTGCAAAAGCACCAACGCCTTCGTTAAATCCAAAAGCATACGTATACATAGCTCTAACTATAATGTCGCCTTCACTATTTTTAGCACCCCATTTTTCATTTTGAGAAAACAAAGTAATGCCTTCGTCATATATTGTTAAATACTTCGGGCCATATATTATTCTATCGGCATCATTAGTTAAAACAAGGGTACCGTCGGAATAAAAATAGTACTTTCCTTCTTTTTCAAAAAGTGAATTTCCATTTCTATCTCTTCCGTTTACAAAAGTATACCCTTCAACAACGTCAGAAATATCATTTCCATCAACATCAAAAACTTTATCACCCGCAAAAATGTATCCCATAGAATAGGATACATTTTCCGGGGTATATTTTTCAAGAAAAGTTATATCTTTTATCTTGATTCCCATTTCATCTGTAAAAACAGCATCGGTTGCTTCTCCCGAACATTTATATTTATCATTTATCAAACTTACAATCTGCGAAACCGATAATTTTTCTCCCAAAGAAACAGAAATTTCCTCCGAATGAGAAATCTCAGTCCATTCTTGACCATTGGAATCGTCGCTTTCAACAATTTCTTCAAAGGGAATAGCATCTGCAACATCCCCTTGACCGATTATTGAAATCGTGCATATTCCTACCGCAAAGAAAGCAAGAAAAGATATAATCATATATATAGTTTTAGATGAAATGTTTATCTTCATAATTCAATTTAAACCTTTTCAACGCCAATAATAACTTTTTCGCCGTTAATATCCCATTCTTTCGCTAAAGAATATTCAACCTCACAGCGAAGCTCACGCGCAAGAACATCGCTCATAATATCATCCTTATTTGCTTTAGCAACAGAAACAATCTTATCGTTTCCATAAATGTAAAGAACGATATTATCCATTACTTCAAATCCCGAATCCTTACGCATCGTTTGTATTTTGCTCACAAGTTCTCTAACTATTCCTTCTTCAACGAGTTCAGGAGTGAGATTAGTGTCCAATGCAACCGTTATTCCATAATCAGAAACAGATTCAAAACCTGTTGTTTGAGCAGTTGAAATGAGAAGGTCATCCTTTGTAAGCACAACTTCGATACCGTCAAAATTAAATTTCAATGAACCCTCCACCTCAAGAGTTTCCATTGCAGCATTGCCATCAAGTTCTGATAAAGCTGTTCTTATAGCGCCAAGCTGCTTTCCGTATTTCGGACCAACAGTTTTTAGTTGGGGCTTAAAGCTGTATGATGTAAAGCCTTTAACATCACCTGTAAATTCAACCGCTTTAACATTGAGTTCCTCTTCGATGATATCCACAAAAAGGTCAGGTAATTGGAAATCTGCCTTAACATACATTTTACCTATAGGCTGACGATTCTTAATGTTCGCACTGTTACGGCAAGCCCTGCCAAGAACAACAACATCTAAAACCTGTTTCATGTTCAATTCAAGGGCAGAATCAATATATTTTTCGTTATAAAGGGGAAAATCACACAAATGAACACTTTCAGGAGCATTTTTGTCCACAGATCCAACCAAGTTTAGATATATCTCGTCGGACATAAACGGAATCATAGGAGCGCAAACTTTTGATAGCTCCACAAGGACAGTATAAAGCGTCATGTAAGCGTTTATCTTGTCCTGCTCCATCCCTTTTGCCCAAAAACGCTCGCGGCTTCTGCGAACGTACCAGTTACTTAAATCATCAACAAACTCTTGAAGAACTCTTGATGTTTCGGTGATTTTATAGTTTTCAAGATTTTCATCAACGGTTTTTATAAGTGTGTTAAGTCTCGAAAGCATCCACTTGTCCATAACGGTGAGCTTGTCATATTCAAGAGTATACTTTGTTGGATCAAAATTATCTATATTTGCGTAAAGAACAAAGAATGCATAAGTATTCCAAATCGTTCCCATAAATTTGCGTTGTCCCTCAATAACAGCTTTCCCATGGAAACGGTTGGGAAGCCAGGGTGCACTATTTGAATAGAAATACCAGCGGATGGCATCAGCCCCATATGATTCAAGTGCTTCAAATGGATCAACTGCGTTGCCCTTTGATTTTGACAGTTTTTGTCCGTTTTCGTCGTGAACGTGTCCAAATACAATTACATTTTTATAAAATCATAGGCAACAAGCACGTCCTCAGCAGCGCTCATCTGCAAGCTTGAAACGCCCTCGGAAGCGAAATCAAGAAGCCCCGCTTCAATAACCGCTTTCAAATTGTCGGCGTTGTCAAGCGAATTTATCTGCGTTTTCATTATGTAATACTTGTCGGAAATTTCGTGTGTGATTGTAACGCAGGAGATGTTTTCCGCCTCGGCAAAATTCAGTTCCATACTCTGCTTTATACTCTCCTTCTGCGATGCATCATACTGCTCAACGTTCAAATAAAAGGTTTTGAACACTTCCTTGACCGTGTCCCCCTCGTAGCCAAGTTCCACAAGTTCAAGAGTGTCATCGGTTGTAAGCCCTACAAACGCAGCGCTCTGCGCAGTTGAAAACTCGTGCTTTGTAAAAGCGATACCCCTTATAGTAAACGCCTCGTCAAAATTTTCAGGCGCTTTGGTCGTGCTGACAGGCTTTATTGTGGTGGTCGCCATCGGTGCCGTTGTCGTATTGCCGTCCTCTCCCCCGCAAGCCGTAAGACAAAGCATCAAAACAACCGTCACAAGCATAAAAATCAATATTTTTTTCATTTATAATTCCCCTTTTCGGTACGATTTTTGATATACCTTAAAATTTACCATAATTGTACGAAAAAATCAAGCCAAGCTTCCTTGACATAGTTTGTGAATAAGTGTAAAATTAAAGTACTATATTTATAAAGGAGAAAATTATGGAACAGAATTTTTTG
>CAZDVZ010000040.1:0-13929 GCA_964509125.1 uncultured Oscillospiraceae bacterium
AAAAAGCAGGCTGCTTCCGATTCCTCAAAGACATCCAAAGAACAAACTCCTCAAAAAGCTTACGCCGTCACAGACAAACAAGCCGGGCAGAAAAAGAAAGACAGAACAAACGTACGTGTTGTTGATACAAGAGGAAGCGTTGAAGCTGACCTTTCAAAATATGACGATAAATTAGATCGATTCGCTTCAGATGTGGATTCTGATGCATCTAACAAACAAAAAATAAAGAAAAAGAACCAAAAACAAGGGCAAGGCTCAAAACAATCTTTTGAAAAGGGAAAAAACGGTATCTTTAAGGAAAAAGAGAAAGATAAGAAAAAAACTTACATTCCTCCAAAGCCCACAAAGCTCATTGTAACTGTTCCCGAAGAAATCGTTGTCAGCGAGCTTGCATCCCGTATGAAAACTGCGGCTAATGAAGTTGTGAAAAAACTCATGACCATGGGAATTATGGCAGGCATAAACCAAACGATCGATTATGAGACTGCATATTTTGTTGCGGCAGAGTTTGGAATTGAAGTTGAAAAAGAGGTTGTTGTTTCCCTTGAAGAACGTCTTTTTGACGACAAAGAAGATGCACCGGAAGATCTTGTTGAACGTCCGCCTGTCGTTGTTGTTATGGGACACGTTGATCACGGTAAAACATCCCTTCTTGATGCCATCCGTCACACAAGCGTTACATCCGGCGAAGCGGGCGGCATTACACAGCACATAGGCGCTTATACAGTTAATGTTAACGGAAGAGATATCACCTTCCTTGATACTCCGGGTCACGAAGCGTTTACCGCTATGCGCGCAAGAGGTGCTATGCTTACCGATATTGCGATCTTGGTAGTTGCGGCAGATGACGGAATCATGCCACAAACGGTTGAAGCAATATCTCACGCCAAAGCTGCAGGAGTTTCCATAATAGTTGCCATTAATAAAATGGATAAACCTTCTGCAAACCCTGACAATATTAAACAAGAGCTTACCAAATATGAGCTTATACCCGAAGAATGGGGCGGCGACACTATTTGCGTTGAAGTTTCGGCTCTAAAGAAAACAGGCCTAACAGAACTCCTGGAAATGGTGGTACTTACCGCTGATATTCTTGAACTTAAGGCAAACCCCAACAGGGCAGCCAAAGGTGCTGTTATTGAAGCAAGACTTGACAAAGGAAGAGGTGCGGTTTCAACAGTTCTTGTTCAATCGGGAACGCTGAAAACAGGCGATGTCGTTATTGCCGGCACATCCGTTGGTCACGTACGTGTTATGACGGACGATAAAGGCAAGAGAGTTACCTCAGCAGGGCCTTCAATTCCTGTAGAGATCACAGGACTTTCCGAAGTTCCTCAAGCCGGTGATGAATTTAACGCTGTTAAAGACGAAAAACTCGCCCGTGAGCTTGCGGAAAACAGGAAATTTAAAGAGAAGGAAGAAGCAAATAAAGCGTCATCCGCAGTTTCTCTTGACGACTTATTCAGCAGAATTGGAAGCGGTCTTAAAGAACTTAATATTATTGTCAAAGCAGACGTTCAAGGATCTGCAGAAGCTGTTAAAGCAAGCCTTGTTAAGCTTTCCAACGATGAAGTTAAGGTAAATGTTATTCACGCAGGTGTTGGCGCGGTTAAAGAAACAGATATTATGCTTGCGTCCACATCAAACGCTATTATCATTGGGTTTAACATTCGTCCGGACAAACAGATTATGGCGATCGCGGCAGAAAAGAAGGTAGATATCCGTTCTTACCGCATTATTTACGAATGCATAGAACAGATCGAGCAAGCCATGAAGGGTATGCTTGCACCCATAACAAAAGAAACTATAATTGGTACAGTTGAGGTAAGAGAACTTATTAAGATTTCCCGCATCGGTACAATTGCAGGCTCTTATGTTACTGACGGTAAAGTTCAAAGAGGTGCTTTTGTAAGAATAATTCGTGACAGCGTTGTGGTATTTGAAGACAAGATAGAATCACTTCGCAGAATGAAGGACGATGTTCGTGAAGTTGCACAAGGGTACGAGTGCGGTATTTTCCTTGAAAAGTTCAAAGATATTAAGCAGGGCGATATTTTAGAAGTTTACATCATTGAACAAATTGCAAGAACCTAATAGAAAAACGGTGACAAAATGCGTAGAATCGACAGAATTAACGAAGAAGTGTCAAAAGAACTTACCATGATATTTCGCACCGTAAAAGACCCTCGCGTTTCGGGTGCTTTTATAAGTATATCCTCGGTTGACGTTTCAGGCGATCTTGCTTTCGCTAAAGTGTATTACAGCATTTTAAGCGGAGACGGTGTTGAAGTTAAAAAGGGGTTGCAAAGTGCTTCGGGATATATCAGGAGTGAACTTGCAAGACGCCTTAATTTGAGAAACACTCCCAAGCTCACCTTCATTGAAGACAACGTAACAGAGCGAGCTATCCACATTTCGCAAATATTAAAAGAAATTGACGAAAAAAGGAAAGCAGAAGAAACAAAAAGTGAAGAGTGATTTTGGTGCTCCGTGCCTGAGTTTCTTCCATTTATAATTTAATAAGTAAACTGTAAAAAGCGAATCTGCTCTTTACAGTTTATTTTTTTGCAATCTCTTGTCGCGAATTAAAACATATTGCTTTGCTCTTTCAAAATTTACCATAAAAGCACCTCAAAAAACAAAAAAGAAGCTACCGATTCGATAACTTCCTTTATATAATTCCGTCTGTATCAGGCATCCCTACGTTAACATTGTTCAAATCAGATTCTCGATCGAAGATCACACCTTCATCTTAACATATTACACAAGCTCCCGTTTTTTCGATTGTCGCAAACATTATGCGCTATTTCTTTTGACGTGGCGACACCGCCAATCGTATGATCATTTTGCTTAAACGCCGAAAAGCTAACAGGAGTTTCCTTATTATTTCATTTTTGCCGAATTTGCCTACCTGTCCGTATCAAAACAAGAAATAACCCGTTTATTATGCTTATGGTTATGAACTTCTCCGCTTCCAATATGGCTGTGATCATGTTCATGAGTTACCTCATGTGTATGTATTTTTCCATCGTGACTATGGGTAATTATATGTGTATGAACGTGATTGTGCTTTTTAACCAATGTATCCATTACTACGAATACCGTTCCTATAATCATAAAAATCAACGCAATAAAGTATGATACCGATAGCTGTTCGCCTACTACCACGAAAGAAAGAAACGAGCCAATAAATGGTGCCACAGCATAATACGCGCTTGTTTTGGCGGCTCCAAGGTCACGCTGTGCTCGAATATATACAAAAATACTCAAACCATATGCAACGAAGCCAAGACACATAGCCAACAAGGAATATTGTATCGGCGGAAATTTCTCACCGATAAGCAAAGCGATTGCTATCGCACCACCTCCGGAAAACACCCCCTTCAATACAACGATCTGATAGGTGCTTTTCTCCGATATTTTTCGTGTGCAGTTATTTTCAAATCCCCAACAGATAGTGGCAAGAAGTATAAACAAAGAGCTATATGAAATGTCAAAGCTACCCGTTCCCTCATAAGAAAGAATAATGCTTGATACTGTTATTAATGCAATAGCGGCCCATAATTTTTTACTAACCGCCTCTTTAAAGATAATCAGTGCGATTATCGTTGTTGCAACAATTTCAAAGTTACCTAAGAGAGACGCACTTGAAGATGAACTGTACTTGATTCCCAGCATTAAAAAAATTGGTGCCGCTGTATCAAGGACAATCATTCCCAGAGTCTATAGTAAATCTGCTTTTGTCAAGCGTTCTTTTTTATCTTCTTTAGGAAAATGAAAAAGGTACATAATACCCACACCAATACCTGTCCCAAAATAAAGATGCCCCGCCATAATAGTTGTGGGGATATATTCAACCAATAGTTTTGAAAACGGCGTGTTTATTGCATAAAACACGGCCGCAAGAAATGCATATAAAACCGGTAAAGTCTTCTTGTTCACATCAGACGCTCCTTCATAAAACCCAATTTCTAAAATTTTCCATTAAATTCCATAAAATATTTATGTTCGGTTTATTTTCTTTTTTTTCGGTTCGGGTAATTCTTTGTACACCGCCCGGAATAACCTTTGCATAAATTCTCTATCCTCGACATTTTCCACAAGTAGCATTTTCTTTGCTCCTTCATACGGAAGTTCCCATTGCGCATCGGGCATTAACAATTTTGCAGATGGTGTGGGCTTTACCAGCAGGCGGTCATCATATACACCGCCAACTACTTTACCGCCGTAATATAACACATAATCACCCATCATTGCACGTGCAGAAAGACCGTCACATTGCTCTAAAACAAAATCTATATATTCCTTACTGCTATCCATTATTTTCATTTCTAAAATCCCGTCGCCTTCATTCTTTCTTATTATCATTGTATCATATAATTATAAAAATATCTATCATTTTAACGCCAAAAGCGGCAAAATGAGAGTTTTTCCATGCTATAAATAAAAACCAATTATAAATTATGAAAAATAGGCAGTAGAGAACCCTCTCCACTGCCGTATTTTTATGCCACGAGATTTTTATTCCATGTTTTTTATGTTGGGTAAAAAACATCATTTATATTTATTATGTTATATGTATTTTTAGCGCTTTTATATTATAAGCTATCTTTTCTCCAAACCATTTTGTTTACAACGCCCGTGTAGGATTGTATAATTTTAACAACCTTGGTGGAAACATTCTCTTCAACATAATCAGGAACGGGTATTCCAAAATCTCCGTTTTCCTTTGCGGTAACTGCGGTCTCGACCGCTTGAAGCAGCGATCTCTCATCAATGCCCGCAAGTATAAAGCAAGCCTTATCCAACGCTTCAGGGCGTTCTGTGCTCGTACGGATGCATACAGCGGCAATGGGAGTTCCAATCGAAGTGAAGAACGAACTCTCCTCAGGCAATGTGCCACTGTCAGAAACAACGGCAAACGCATTCATTTGTAAATTGTTATAATCGTGAAACCCCAAAGGCTCGTTGCGTTTAACGCGGGGATCAAGCACAAATCCGCTCTGTTCAAGCCTTTTTTTGCTTCTTGGATGGCAAGAATAAAGGATCGGCATATCATATTTTTCCGCCAGCTTATTTATGGCGTTAAAAAGAGAAAGGAAATTCTTTTCAGTATCAATATTTTCCTCCCTGTGAGCGGAAAGCAAAATGTACTTACCTTTTTCAAGCCCCAAACGGGAAAGCACGTCAGAGTTTTTAATTTCATCCAAATTGGAATGGAGCACCTCTGCCATGGGAGAGCCTGTTACATAAGTACGCTCCTTGGGCAATCCGCAATCTGCAAGATATCTTCTTGCGTGTTCGGAATATGCCAAGTTAACATCGGATATTATATCAACGATTCGTCTGTTTGTTTCCTCCGGCAAACATTCATCCTTGCAACGGTTTCCCGCCTCCATGTGGAATATGGGAATATGAAGTCTTTTTGCACTTATTGCAGAAAGGCAAGAGTTAGTATCGCCTAAAATCAAAAGCGCATCCGGCTTTATTTGAGACATAAGCTTATATGAACAGTTAATTATGTTTCCTACTGTAGCTCCAAGATCGTCACCCACAGCATCCATATAAACCTCAGGTTCGTCAAGATTCAAATCTCTGAAAAAAATCCCATTTAAATTGTAATCATAATTCTGACCTGTATGAGCAAGTACACAATCAAAATATTTTCTGCATTTTGTAATGACAGCCGCAAGTCTTATGATTTCGGGACGTGTTCCTACAATAATGAGAAGCTTTAGTTTTCCATTGT
This sequence comes from uncultured Oscillospiraceae bacterium, assembly GCA_964509125.1. Classification (GTDB taxonomy): domain Bacteria; phylum Bacillota; class Clostridia; order Oscillospirales; family CAG-382; genus SIG653. Next base: position 5,750 of record CAZDVZ010000040.1, read on the forward strand.
TTTTAAAGCTTACGTCTGAATAATCAAGTTTAATATCGCTCATAAAATACCTCACTCAACCACTTCAAAGAATGTATCGGGTCTATTAGGATCAAAACACTCGTTCGCCCACATTAATGTAACAAGATCATCCGTTTTTGAAAGATTAATTATATTATGCGTATATCCGGGAAGCATATGAACAGCTTCAATTTTCTCTCCGGAAACATAATAATTCAAAACTTCATCCGTCCCGATCTTTCGTTGTTGGATAAGCCCTTTTCCCGCTACAACAACAAAAAATTCCCACTTGGTGTTGTGCCAATGCTGACCTTTAGTAATTCCGGGTTTAGAAATGTTAACACTGAACTGTCCGCATTTTTCGGTTTTTAAAAGCTCGGTAAAACTACCTCTCGCATCAACATTCATTTTTAAAGGAAAAGCAACCTTATCCTTCGGCAAATATGACAGATATGTTGAATATAATTTTTTAGCAAAGCTTCCGGTGGGTATTTCAGGCATAAGAAGCGTTTCCGGCTGCGCTTTAAAAGAATAAAGAAGATCTGATATTTCCCCTAAAGTCACCTTATGACTTATAGGAGCGGCACAATATTTTCCACCATCGCACAAAACTGTGTTGATCCCCTCAAATTCACAACGATGTTCTTTGCCTTCCAACGCAAAGAGCATTTCATCCACAAGATCATCAATGTACAAAAGCTCTAAAAGCGCATTCCTATCGTTCACCCGTATAGGTAGATCGTTTGCTATATTGTGACAAAATGTAGCAACAGCACTATTGTAATTAGGTCTGCACCATTTGCCAAACAAATTTGGAAAGCGATATACCAAAACCTTTGCACCGGTTCTTTTGCCATAGTCAAAGAACAAATCCTCTCCCGCTTTTTTGCTTTTACCGTATTCGCCCTCTCCATATCTGCCAATCAATGTGGCTTGGATGGAGCTGGACAGCATCACGGGGCATTTATTCCCCTTCTTTTCCAAATGCGAGAGCAAAGTTTCGCCAAAGCCAAAATTGCCCGCCATAAATTCTTCAGTATTTTGGGGACGATTAACACCCGCAAGATTGAAAACAAAATCTGCTTTAGCGCAAAAACTTTCAAGCTCTTCGGGGGGGGAATCTATATCATACAGAAATAACTCGTCCACCTTTAAGGAAGGCCTTGTTTTGTCCTTCCCGTCTTTTATATTTTGCAAAGCAGACGTGAGATTTTTCCCCACAAATCCCTTTGCGCCGGTTATCAGTATATTCATTTATTTTATTTCAGTCCCAACTCATCCTTTATGTATTTTAAAGATAAAAGCTTTTCTTTAACTTCTTCAACAGTAAGAAGCTTTGTGTTATGAGAATGAAATTCTACCAAAGGATTGCGGTTAATATTACCGTCGGAGAAATACTTATCGTAGTTCAATCCTCTCTTATCGCTGGGAACACGATAGAAATTTCCCAAATCCACGGCATCCATACATTCTTCATTTGTAAGCAATGTTTCATATTTTTTCTCGCCATGACGTATACCGATTATTTTAATTTGACTCTTATCTCCTCCAAAAAGCTCACACACTGCTTCAGCCTGAACTTGTATTGTACAAGCGGGAGCTTTTTGAACCAAAATATCTCCACTTTCTCCATGTTCAAAAGCAAAGAGAACCAAATCTACAGCTTCTTCAAGTGACATAATGAAACGTGTCATTTCAGGATCGGTTATTGTGATGGGAAGTCCATTTTTGATCTGTTCAATCCAAAGAGGGACAACGGATCCTCTCGAACACAGAACATTGCCATAACGCGTGCAACAGATCTTCGTTTTCTTTGGATCAACGCAACGTGACTTGGCAACAACAACTTTTTCCATCATGGCTTTACTTGTTCCCATGGCATTTACAGGATAAGCCGCTTTATCGGTGGAAAGACAGATAACCGCCTTAACTCCTTCGTCAATGGCAGCATCAAGTACATTTTCAGTACCTAAAACATTAGTTTTAACCGCTTCAACCGGGAAAAATTCACAAGAAGGAACTTGCTTTAAAGCCGCTGCGTGGAAAATATAATCCACACCGTACATTGCACTTTTTACAGAACTACGATCTCTTACATCTCCGATAAAAAACTCAATTTTGTCTGCAACATCAGGCATTTTTGCTTGAAAATCATGACGCATATCATCTTGCTTTTTTTCATCCCTGGAAAATATCCTGATCTTTCCGATATCGGTTTTAAGAAATTTATCAAGAACGGCACTACCAAAAGAACCTGTTCCGCCTGTTATCATCAATGTTTTGCCCGTGAATACTCCCATTTTTAAACTCTCCTTTATGTATTTCAGTCTATAAATTCATCACAGAATTCAACAGTCGAATTATTTTCAACAGATTTAAAAGATGCCTCTATAACACTCAATGTTCTGAGCATTTGAGAATGGGTTACTAACTGAACCTCTTTGCCTTCGATAGCGGCACAGAAATTTCTGTAATAGTCATGAACATCCGATGAAGGTTTTTCAAGCTCGTATGTTCTCGTGGTGATCTCGTCTCTCGGCGCCATTGTTTTAGTAAGACCTGCAGCTGTCTCAACAGGGATAACATCACTTTCATGCCACGCGGTACATTCAATCACCTTGCATTTTTCGCGCCAATCGGTTATAATGCCCGTCCCCTTCTTGCCTTGGATATAAAATCTGGGAAGAGAAATAAAATTGTATGTTCCTACTTCAATATAAGCCCTTGCACCATTTTCAAAACGCATTGTAAGCTTAAAACCGTCATCTACCTCATCATTGGTTATATGAGTAAATTCACAATAAATATCATTCAACTTAACATCAGAATAAAGGGTCAACACCTGATCAATAAGGTGAACTCCCCAATCGTACAGCATACCGCCGCCATACTTTTTTATCCCACGCCAATCACTTGGAATGCCGCGAGACCCATGTATTCTCGATTCTATATTGAATACCTCTCCAAGTATATTTGTGTCAAATATCTGCTTCATTGCTAAATAATCAACGTCCCACCTGCGGTTTTGGTGAACGGAAAACTTAACACCATATTTTTCAGAAGCGGCTATCATCCTTTGGAGAGAATCAACACTGAGAGTAACGGGTTTTTCGGAAATAACATTTTTTCCTGCTCTCATACAAGCTATCGCCACTTCTTCGTGAACATCATTTGGAATAGCAATTGTTACAAGGTCAATTTCCTTGTCGGAAAGAACATCTTCCATGGAGCCATATGCTTTTATGTTTCTTGAAATGGCAAGATCTGAACGCTCTTTTTTTATGTCATAGATGCCAACAAGCTCCACGACATCACTTTTCTGAGCACGTTCTACGTGCCAACCACCCATACCGCCATAGCCAATAACACATAATCTATGTTTCATAATATTTTCCTCTGATGAAATCAAGCTTTATTTTTTTATTTTATCCTCACAAGAATAACATTTTAATTTCTAATATCATCCTTCATCATAACATCGTGATTCTATCACAAAATCACCCGATTGTCAATAGCATAAAACCCTTTAGGCGGGCGTTAATTCACCCGTGCCCCTGTGTCCTCGGACGTGGTGTCGTCTGTAGTTTCCTCGGACGTGGTGTCGTCTGTTGTTCACTCGGATGGTGTATCGTCAGTGGTTTCCTCGGATGTTGTATCGTCCGTGGTTTCCTCGGATGTTGTATCGTCCGTGGTTTCCTCGAATGCTGTATCGTGCGTGGTTTCCTCGGATGTGGTGTCGTCCAAAGAGACATAAGTCACGTCATAAAACCCCGTGTTATAATCCCAATTTGCACCCTTTTCAATATCTCCCCACTGTGAAGCATTTCCTTCGTAATATATTTTACTCAGTGCAGTACATCCACGCAAAGCACCTTCATCTATCAGAGTGAGAGTCTGTGGAAAACGCATCTCTCTAAGGGCAGTATCCGCACAAAAGGCAAATGCACCCACGTTTTCTACGTTTTTCGGCAAATAAACACTTTCAAGAGAAGTGCACCCTGCAAACGCCCATTCTCCTACGCTTGTAACGGTTGAGGGTATGCTAACATCTTTCAAGGAAACGCATCCGTAAAAGGTATATTCTTCAACAGATGTAATTCCATCCGATATATCCACCGATACTAAAGAAGAGCAGTTGCGAAACGCATTACCTTTAATCGATGTAACACTTTTCGGAATTGAAATTTCCTCAAGCTTCAAACAAGAATAAAACGCTCGTTCGCCAATTGTAACCAATCCTTCGTTAAGGGTTACATTCAAAAGAGCATCGCAGCCATAAAACGCTTCTTCCCCAACAATTTCAACGCTTTCGGGTAAAACAATTTCAGAAAGAGAAACGCAGGAATAAAAAGCGCGTTCTCCTATCACCGTTACACTATTTGGCACGATTATACTTTTCAGCGAAAAACATCCCGCAAAAGCATTAGCTCCTATGGAGGTGATACCTTTTGATATAATGACGTTTTTCACTTCTGTATGCCTTCCATACCACGGAGAATTGCCTTCTTCATAATCCGGCATATTTCCCGTGCCGCTGATCATCAATGTTCCGTCCGTCAGTCCCCAGTTATAATCCTCAGCAGCACCGGGTTCTGAAGAAGTTGTACTAACACCTATGGATATAGCTCCCGACAATGTATCTTCTTCGTTTTTGAATATGGATATTATTCCCATTTCATTAAGCACAATAACAGCAATGGTAGAAGCAAATACAAGGAAAACAATTATGACCAAAACGACCCATACCGCTGTGTGTTTCTTTTTTGGTTTTTGATACGTAGAATAAGATTCTTTTGATTTTTCCTTAGAAGGCTTAACCGACTTTTCCTGCGAGAGTTTCTCAATTGGAGTTGTTTTTTGAGGAGCAATATTTTCTTCTTCAAAACTCCCCTGCTCATTTTTCAAAAAAATGTTTTCGGTCTTTTCCGGCAGATGATCCAAGGTGGTGTCAACTCTGAAATCCTTTTTTTCGTCGTCCAAAACCACAGGAGAATGATTCAATGCATATTTCACGCTCTCCAAAGCAGCACAAAACTCCTTTGCGGAAGAAAAGCGGTGCGAAGGATCAAACGCAGTAGCTTTAAGAACCACACGTTTCAGTGCTTCACATCCTCCCACAGGGGGTGGAAGTTCTTGACCTTTCAAGCGTTTTTCTAAAGCTTGCGTAGTTTTTGAAGGAGTAGGCACTTCCGGCGGAAGAGGCATAAACGGAAGTCTTCTTTCATTGAGCAACCAATACAAAACAAGCCCCAAAGAATATATGTCCGCCGTGGAATTATATGGATCTCCTCTATAAACCTCAGGAGAGATATAAGAATATGTACCTATTTTTGTCGCCCTTGTAGTATGTTCCATAACACGAGCGATGCCAAAATCTCCCAGCTTAAAATCTCCAAATTTGTTCACGAAAATATTTTGAGGCTTTATATCCCTATGAACAATATTTTGATCTGCACAAAGCATTAACGCATGACATATATCGATTCCAAGCTTTATTACGTTTTCTTCATCAAGAGGGTGGGCTTTATGATACGTAGTAAGAGTATCTAATAACTCCATACGAATTAAAACAACATATCCCTTGCTTCCCGGCTTTTCCAATATAAGATGATCCTCATAGCTAACAATATTTGCCGTTCCTTTAAAGCTTGCCATAAGTTCAAACTCTGAAACAATAGAACTTACCTGTTCTCTCAAAATGGCAGAAATACTTTGTTCATCACAGCCGTCGTCCACATATTGATCATACTCATCTTGCGTGGCGGGAACAGTTATAACCTTTAAAGCAGAATAAAAACCTTTTGTACTTTCGTCATCTATTTTTTTAATTTTGTATACCTTGCTAAAACCGCCCGCACCCAAAAGATCAACAGTTTCCCAGCCCGGTAAAAAATTCGGATATCCCATATCTATCCCTCTTTTTGATTTTTAAGTATCAAGAAATAGCAACACACTTTTCCTTTTTACACAGTTAAATTTTATCACAAAAAAGATTCATTGTCAATGGAATGAGCAACTTAATATTTATTTCATAAAAAGAAAATGCACTTTTATCTTAAATATGCCATCCACGGAAACGAAAGAGCTGTAAAAAACGAAATTCATTTTTTACAGCTCACACCATTTACAAATCAAACGCGCTTTGCGCCCTAAACAATCAAGCGTATTATTTAATTTTATCTTTCAGAAATTTAAATTTTTATTCTCCAAAATCATCTTCGCCATCGTTTTCCGAACGATTTCTTTTAATATTGAGAAGAACCATTCCCAAAGAAGCGCTCATCATCACCAAACAAGCAACCATAAAAGCGACCGGCTTCATCTCCCCCGCCTCCTCCACAATCGGCTTTGAAGATTCAGCAAGATCTTTTATCATTTTTCCGGAAACGTGAATGCCGTCGCAGGATAATACGTGCTCCGCAGAACAAAAAAGAGCAACACTGCAAACAAAAACAGCCAAAACCAAAGCAACAACTTTGACCCGTTTACACGGATTTATTTCAACATTGTTTTTTCCTCTGATAACACTCATTACATTTTCTCCTTAAACTACGCAAAACAAAATACCATCCGCTTCGTTCAAAAAGATTATACACTATTTTTATTTGTTTGTCAATAGTTTATTTAAAAAAGTTCATATTTAGGGCGAATTTTGAAAAAATAATATATTTGCTACTGCAATTCTGAAATTTCAGATATACTTAAACCATGCAGTGCCATATTCACAGACGATGATAAAAGTCTGGATGCCTCCTTAATTATCTTATCGCTTTCTTTTGGGGCCACGTAAAAATTATCTTTTCCTTGACACAAATCTCTACAAGCGGCTCCGTCCGTCAAATCCGACACCAATGTAAACGCATCTACAACCGTAGGAACACCTATTGCAATTACCGGCACTCCCAAGGTGTCCTCGTTGAGTTCCGGCCTTTTGTTTGCGACACCCATTCCGGGAGATATCCCTGCATTTGATATTTGAACAGTGGTAGCAAGGCGCGAAAGTCGTCTTGAAGCTAAAGAATCTATGGCAATAACACATTTGGGGGAAATTTTTTTAACTAACGCCAAAACCATTTCCGCACTCTCGATTCCCGTTGTGCCCATCACGCCCGTTTGTATGCAGACCGTCTCTGAAAGTCCCAAAGAGTTATATAATTCTTTTTTAAATTTTTTTATATGCCGCGTCGCAATTATTCCGGAAGCCGATTTTGGCCCCAAAGCGTCGGTATTTATTTCCTCGTTTCCTATACCGGCGATCAAAATGCATCCCTCTCCCGAAGGAACTATGCCCTTTATTAATTCCGCCAAAACAGACGCGCAGGATTCAAAGTCTTCCCTTGTTTTCATGTAAATGTTTCCCACATCCACAGTAATATACAACCCTGCTCTCTTTCCCGATATATATTCTCCTTCTCCTTCAAATACCGTTGCTTTTGTAATCTCATATCCGCTCAATGTATACGTCTCCAACTTTATTCCATCGTCTTTTCCCTTTTCAGCGTTGAATTCATGGGTTTCAATGGCAAGATCGGTTTTAGGCAAATTGTCAATCCCGTTTTTCTCAAAATTATTATCCATGTGTCCGTCCCCCTGTATTTTTCACATTTTATTATCTGTAAACAACGGTAAAAAAATGCGTCAAAAAAAATTAATTTTATTTTTGAGTTTTTTTGGAAAAAACTATTGCAAAACAGAAAAAGATGTGGTATAATCCATAGGAAATGGAAAAAGACATATAGGAGGAAGTCAAATGCCTAACATTAAGTCTGCGAAGAAAAGAGTAAAAGTTACTGCTACAAAGACTTTGAGAAACCAAATGATAAAGTCTGCCCTCAAATCTTCCATTCGTAAGTATAAGGAAGCTGTTGCCGCAGGTAACAAAGAAGTTGCTGCCGCTGCATACAAAGAGGCTGTTAAAAAAGTTGACAAAGCAGTTAACAAAGGTATTCTTCACAAGAACAATGCTGCAAGGAAAAAGAGTCGCTTTACAAAGCAACTCAATGCTATGTAATTAAAAAATACGTTGTTTTTTAATTAGCATCAGCCGATTAGACCAATCAAGTTTGTCACCTTGATTTGCTGCATCATTGTGTAATCGGTTAGTTAAGTTTATCCTTTATCCCCCCGTCTCACAAGGCGGGGGATTGCATTATTGTTTCCAATAATACTAAACAAACGCC
>CAZDVZ010000041.1:0-13672 GCA_964509125.1 uncultured Oscillospiraceae bacterium
ATATTTTTCTTTTATTTTTTTTATAATAATCAAAATATACTTTTTTATGTTTAGCAACAATATGTATTGTTTCGTATATACGTATAAGTTTTTTCATAGTATATCTCTCCAAGTATAAGTACATCTCAAGGAGATTATACCACGATATATATATATATATATAATGTGTTAATTTTTTGTAAAAGCTAACTGCCTTATGGTTTTTACACCAAAGGCAGTTTTATGATTTGTTTCTTCTCTTTTTGGTACTTTTTCTTTTCTTTTCAAAGAAGAGAAAAAGTACATAAACAATTAAACATTAAGAAAATCTTCGCGGCACTTAACGCCGAATGACTCAGCAAGAAGCTTCATATCCTCGTCTTTTATAGTATTAACTCTCGGAAGATGAGCTGTGAGTATATATATCTGAGCGGCTTTTTCAACAGTTTCAATCAAACCAAAGGTTTCGTCCATAGTTCTTCCTGTGCCGTATATTCCGTGCATCCCCCAGATTACAAGACGAAATTCTTCCATCTTTTTCGCTGTGGCTTCACCTATGGTATTTGTTCCGCAGAGCATCCACGGCAAAACTCCAACGCCGTCAGGAAAAACTATAATACACTCTGTGCACATTTCCCACAGGGTGTGAGTGAATTTTTTCTCATCCAGCTCATGCACATAATTCATGGCAAGGGTATACGTGGGATGACAATGAAGCACTACCCTGTTTTCGGAATCCACTTTCAGTCTTGCGGCATGGCTCATCAAGTGAGCCGGAAATTCGGACGTAAACTTTCCGCCATCTTTAAATCCCCACAAAAGCTCCACCGAAGCACCATCTTTTGCAACCCTTACAATGCCCAAATTTGTTTCGGGGTCTTCTTTTACGTTTTTGAAATACTTTCCCGTTCCTGTAACAATGAAAATTTTTCCAATTAATTCAGAAGCGTCAAACCCTGTTTCAATCACTCGGATAACATTTTCAAGATCAAGATATTCCCCCACCGATTCCTCATCGAGTATCATACTTATGTTGCCGCCATTTCTTTCGTCCCACCCAAGACGGTACATATTAGCAGTAGTTTCTGTCATTTCTTTCACAAACGGCGCTTTTAATATATCTTTCATTTTCTATTTACCAACACTTTCTTTTCATATTCTTTTACTTCTGTGAGATAGTCCACTTTTACGCCCTCTCTGCCGAGATATTCTATCCAAACGTCACCAAAGGGTGCAGTTTTCATTTCTTCGGAAATTACCATTATATCTGTAAATTTTCCATCTTTTTGAAGTTCTGCCAACAATTTTGAAGGTTGTAAAAGAGCAAAAAGTAATGCTTTTTCCACGCTCCTAACACCTGTTACCCATGCAGAAATTCGATTGATGGATGCATCAAAATAATCCGTAGCAATAAAAACTCTGTCTAAAGCATTGTTTCTTACTATTTCTTTTGCTATCTCTTTTGTTTCGTCATCGAACAGTACAACGTGATCAGAATCCCAGCGAACGGGACGTGTAATATGGAGAGCGATTTTTTCATTAAACAAAAGAAGAGAGGAGATCTTATCGGATACTACTTCTGTTGGATGATAATGCCCATTATCCATGAGAGGGGTTATACCTTTATAATTCGAATACGAGAGACAAAATTCTGACGAACCGACCGTGTACGACTCAACACCAATACCAAACACTTTAGATTCTAAAGTAACATAAACCTTTGTTTTGTCATACGGAGTTTCCAATATTTCATCTAAAGAAATTTTAAATCTTTCACGTGGAGACAACCTGTCCGCAGGTATATCTTTATAGCCATCGGGGATCCATATATTCATAACGCACGGAACGCCGGTTTCATTTGCAAAACACTCCGATATCTTAAGGCAAGCTATGGCATGCTTAACCCAATATCTACGTACATCTTCATCAGGTGAAGAAAGTGTAAGTCCGTCTTTCACCATAGGATGAGAGAAAAAAGTGGGATTAAAATCAAGTCCGATATCTCTTTTCTTTGCATATTCTATCCACTTTGAAAAATGTTTTGGCGTTATTGTACTCCTGTCCGCACCGTCATCTATTATGGCATAAGAAGCATGAAGATTTAGCTTTTTCTTTCCCGGTGTAAGAGAAATCACTTTGTCAAAATCAGCCATCAATTCTTCGGGAGTTGTTGCTTTTCCCGGATAATTTCCTGTTGTTTGAATTCCGCCGGAAAGGGCTTCCTTAGAGTCGAATCCAACAACATCGTCCCCCTGCCAGCAATGAATGGATACTACAACATTCTTTAAAGTATTAAGCGCTTTTTCTGTATCAACACCGAAACTTTCATATGTTTTTTTGGCGTCTTCGTATCTTCCCATTAAAATATCTCCCTTATATCAAACGATTTTTTTATATATTCTCTTGCGTCATCCAATGTAAGATTTTTATCAAGATACATAAACTGTATTATTAAATTTCCAATCGCTGTAGCCTCTGTTGGCCCTGAAACAACTTTTTTACCCGTTTTTTCCTTTGTAAGACGATTTAAAAAAGCATCGCGGCTACCGCCTCCTACAATATTGATACAATCAACAGATTTTCCGGTTATGCTTTCAATTTCTTTAACAGTATCGGAATAAGAATATGCAAGAGATAAATAAATGGATTTTAAAACATCTTCAAGGGGAAGATCATCTTTTCCCAAAGCTTTTCTTATCTCAAAAAGCATATTTTCCGGCGAAACAAAAGAAGGATCATTTGGATCTATACGCCCTTCATACGTACTTTCCATCGCCTTTTTCATCATTTGATCAAAAGAATACTTTTTATCAACAGATTTCCTTATGGACTGAAGAAGCCACATCCCCATTATATTTTTCAAAAAACGATATCTATACTCAACGCCGCCTTCGTTGGTAAAATTCGCCTCATACGCATCTTTTGAAACGATTGGAAAAGTGAGCTCTGTGCCCATCAAGCTCCATGTACCGGAAGAAATATAAACGCTGTTTTCCGAAATCGGACAAGCGGCAACCGCGCTGGCGGTGTCGTGGGAAGGACAGAAAATCACATCGCAATCAAATCCTACCTCGGACTTTACATCATCGGTAAAATGTCCTATGAATGTTCCGGGCAAGTAAAGTTCTCCGAAAATCGATTTATCTATGCCCAATATGTCCAAAATTTCATTGTCCCACGTTTTTGTTTTTACGTTAACCAAATTTGTTGTAGTTGCGTTGGTATACTCATTTTTCATCACGCCTGTAAGCTTGAATGAAAAATATTCCCCCATCATCAAAAACCTATGCGCATTATCTAATTTTCCGCTTTTTTTATCACGATAAAGTTGATAAATAGAATTAAAGCTTTGATATTGTATACCTGTTTTTTCATAAAGCAACTCATGTGATATCAGCTTCTTAACTTCTCGCTCTGCTTCTTTGGACTTTAAATCACGATATGAAATGACGGGCGACAGTACATCACCGCTTTCATTTAACAGTACATAGTCAACGCCCCAAGTGTCTATAGCAAGGGTTTGCGGTATCATATTAGCTTTTTTACATTCTTTGATTCCGTTTATTATCTCTTTTTCAAGATAACCCACATCCCAGACAACATCACCTTCTAAGTTAAAAACATTATTTTCAAAGCGATAAATTTCTTTCAAAATAATTTTTTCGCCATCAAACATACCCAAAATATGTCTTCCGCCTGATGCGCCGATATCAACAGCCAAAGAACAAAACATACCGTCACCTCTTAAACTTAATGTAAATTTATTATACCAAAATAACACTTTAATGTCAATCATTTTGTGTTTTTTATACTTTTTTGTAAACTCATTTTTTTGCTATTGATTTTAATAAATTTTCGTGTTATTATCTTAAAAAATATGTGTGTCTTGTTGGATCAAAACTGCAAGATTTTAAACTTTGGAGAACCTCATTTAATTGAGTGCCGAAGGTGCAAGCGAAAGCGAAACTCTCAGGCAAAAGGACAAAGGTAACTGTTTTGTTATATTTTTGTTTTTTATGCAGAATGCTTTCAGGCGTTCTGTTTTTATTTTATTTTTTTAGATAAGGAAGTGTTTTTTTGAAAAAGATTATTGAGATTAATACTATTATAAACAACATCGTTTGGACCGATGTAGGTTTATATCTTTTGTTAGCGGTCGGACTTATTATGACTTGCTTGACCGGAGTTTTTCAAGTTACCAAAATTGGTCATTGGTGGAAAAATACCGTTGGGAGCTTATTTAAGAAAAACGGAACTGCGAACAAAAAAACAGACAATAAGTCCATTTCTCAATTTCAAGCTCTCTGTACAGCCTTGGCAGCAACCGTAGGAACAGGCAATATTGCAGGTGTTTCTGCCGCTATTTGCACAGGAGGTCCCGGAGCTGTCTTTTGGATGTGGGTAGCTTCTTTTTTAGGAATGATGACAAATTTTTCCGAAAATGTTTTGGGTATATTTTTCAGAAGAAAAAGTAAAAACGGCGAATGGTCCGGCGGACCTATGTATTACCTAAAAGACGGAGTTGGAAATCTTAGAGGTTTAAAAACAATATCTAAAGTTTTAGCTTGCCTTTTTGCTTTATTTGCTATTTTAGCTTCCTTCGGAATAGGAAACATGGGACAAATAAACAAGATAGTTTTAAATATTAACTCTGCTTTTATTGGTGACGAGGTAACAGGTAGTTTTTCCACCACAAATTTGATTATAGGTATTCTGCTTATGGTTTTGGGCGGCCTTATTATTTTAGGAGGTCTTCAACGAATCGCAAGGTTTGCAGAATTTGTTGTTCCTTTTATGGCATTAGCTTACATAGCTTTTGGGCTTATCGTTATAGGCTTTAACTATGATCTTATAATACCGGCATTTAAATCGATTTTTAGGTTTTCTATGGGAGCAGAAGCTTTAGCAGGAGGTATTACAGGTAGCGTTGTGAAGCTCGCAATTGTTGAAGGTTGTAAACGAGGGGTTTTCTCCAACGAAGCGGGACTCGGATCATCCGTTATGGTACATTCTTCTTCTAATGCGAAAGAGCCTGTTAAGCAGGGAATGTGGGGAATATTTGAGGTGTTTTTTGACACCATTATTATTTGTACCCTCACCGCACTTATTGCATTAACATCAGGATTTATTAACTTAGAGACAGGCGTATGCGTGGAAACGGTTGATGACGCCACGCTTATAAATAAAGCTTTTGGCAACGTATTTGGTTCGTTTGGCGAAGGTTTTATTGCGATTGCAATGTTATTTTTTGCATTTACGACGGTTGTCGGATGGTCGCAATATGGCTCAAAAGCAGTTGAATATTTGTTTGGTTTAAAAGCATCAAAATTCTATAAAGTATTTTTCGTATTAATGATAGTTTCCGGATCCGTAATGTCATCATCAATCGCTTGGGATATTTCAGACACATTTAACGGTCTTATGATGATACCAAACCTTATTGCTTTGATTATTCTCTCGCCTCTTGTGTATAAAATTACAAAGAACTACATAGACAGAAAGATTAAAGGAAAAAATGTCAAACCAATGTATTCTTATAGTTCCGAAATTCAAAAATTAGCTGAAGAAAGTCCATCTGACGATGTAATTGTTTTGGAATCGGAAAATGACCGACAGGAAAATAAGGTTAAAGCAGATAACGTGGCAAAATAAGAAAAATAAGTCCCGGATAATAGATTTATACAATTTTGAGATACAAACTTTTTTACAGAAAAAGTGTTTTTTTCACACAAAAACATTGAATTTAAAAAGTAATGTGTTATAATTAGCGTATATTTCAAAGCATTTGGAGTTATTATGAAGCTGAAACGCGGAAATTACTTTTTACATTTAATTGGTCCTGCAGTAATTTTTGGAGCAATAACAGGTATATTTACAGCCATAATTATTGTTTTATATAAATTTTGTTCAAGCAAAATAATCGCCATTTCAGAACATGGATATCATTATGTCAGAGAAAATTTGCAATTTGCTCCGATTATTTTACCGATAATCATTACCTTTGCGTTCATTTTTTCTTATACATATAAAAAACACCCTAATTTAAGTGGTGGAGGAATTCCAACTTCAATTGGAATTTTAAGAGGACTTATACCGTTTAAATGGTTGATAAATCTTGTAGGCGTATTTTTGTTTTCCATTGCTTCATTTTTTTTGGGAGTTCCTTTAGGAACGGAAGGGCCTTCGGTTCAGATGGGGACTGCTATAGGAATGGGTGTCGTTCGACTTTTTCCGAAAAAAAACAAAGCATGGGAAAGATATTCAATGACAGGTGGTGCTTGTGCGGGCTTTTCTGTCGCAACAGGCGCTCCCGTTTCAGGAATACTGTTTTCCATAGAAGAAGCACATCAACGGGTTTCTCCAATGATAATCATTGTGTCGGCAACAGCAGTTATGTTTTCCCACTTAACAGCGGCGATTTTTGCTCCTTTATTTGGTGTTAGTACAACTCTTTTTTCAAAATTTGAAATTTTGACTTTATCTTTAAAAGATATTTGGCTTCCTATTGTAATAGGTATTGCGATGGGTATTTTTGCAGTGTTGTTTTTGAAATATTACCGTATTATCAACACATTTTTTAATCAAAAACTTAAAAATGTAAGTGCTACTCTTAAAATTTTTCTCATCTTTTTAGCAAGTGCCGCTTTAGGTATATATTCTTTTTCTTTTGTATCCACAGGGCACGAACTTATGCTTTCTCTTTTCGAAAATAACCTGCCATTACTTACTTTGACTTTGATTTTAATTATCAGATCAACGCTGACTTTGGGAGCAAATACAAATAAAATCACAGGAGGAGTTTTTATACCGCTCCTTGCTATTGGTACCGTTCTATCTTCAATTTTAGCTCAAATATTTGAAAAAGCCTTCTCATTAAATCATGATTATTATTCTGTGATTCTTGTTTTAGGTATAACAGCCTGCATTTCGGGCATGATGAAAATGCCAATAACCGCTATCGCCTTTTCCATAGAAGCGCTTTGCTGTCATGAAAATATTTTTTACATCATTGTCGTGTCTACCACAGCTTTTATTGTTACGGAAATTTTTGATGCAAAATCAATTAATGACGTTGTTCTTGATAAGAAAATTAAAGAGATATCAAAAGGAAACACCATTAAAGTAATTGATACTTATATTATTGTTCAGCCTGATTCTTTTGCTATCGGAAAACAAATAAGAGACATATTTTGGCCTGCAAACCTTTTTGTGCTATCCATCAAGCGAAGTAAAGCAAATAGCGCAATTGTGGATGAACACGGTGGAAAACATATAAAACCCTATGATATACTTCATGTAAGATACTCAACGTACAACGAAAGCCTCACAAGAGAAGAACTTGTTGCCATTGTCGGAGAGCAAGAATATAACGAAGCGGAGGCTAAGATCATATAATAAACACCGGTTATATAATAAAGGTGATGTTGCATTAAGCAACGGGAAAAATGGTCATAGCCACCGGCTAAGCCGATGGCTTGCTTAGCCATATAAGGGCGTATTACCGACTGGGTTGAAAGCCCACCGAATGTTCCGCCAACCGCAAGCGGTCTCAAGTTACCGCTAAAGCGGTTGGTTTATTTTTTTGCTTGCGCGTACTGGCTCACACGTAAACGGGTCAAATAGTGCTTTTATACTCATTTGCTCATACGCCAAATCTTATTGTAGCTGATTTTTTATGTATTCTGCTATAGCCTTTGGTTCTTTCACGCTGTATCCACATAATTATGTTAGCTATTAGCGCAAACCCTAATTGAATAATTACTTGCCAAAAATATCTCCGTTATTATATTACCTTTTGCAATAGTGAATCGTGTTCAGGCAGAACACGGGGGGACTTTCGCAAAAATATTGCAAAATGATACAAGCAATAGGAGGTAATATCAAATGGAAAGAATTATTACAAATTCAATGATCGGAGAATTTGAAAACTATCTTCGTTCGGATGAAAAGAGCGAAAACACAATTAAAAAATATTTGCGTGATGTAAAGGTGTTTTGTGAGTTCACAAGTTCTAATGAAGTTAGTAAGGCTGTGGTTATGGAGTTCAAGGCTTCGCTTGTTGAGAATTATGAGATTACAAGTGCCAATTCTATGATCGCAACAGTGAATGCCTTCCTGCGTTTTATAGGTTGGGTTGATTGCTGCATCAAGCAGTTTAAGGTACAGAAAAAGTCTTTCTGTTCTGAGGACAAAGAACTGACGAAGGCGGAGTATATTCGTCTTGTAAACACTGCAAAACAAAAAGGTGATGAGAGATTGAATTTGATTTTGCAGACAATCTGCGGAACGGGGATTCGTGTGAGCGAACTGCAGTTTATCACTGTTGAAGCTGTGCGTAAAGGCGAAGCGGTTGTGTCTTGCAAAAATAAAACCCGAACGGTGTTTATCGTTCGGGAACTGCAAAAGAAGCTATTGAATTATATTAAGACCAAGGGTATCACTACAGGTTGCATCTTTATTACAAAATCCGGAAAACCTATGAGCTGCTGCAATATCTGGCGTGAGATGAAAGCATTGTGTGAGCAGGCGGGGGTATCGCCTGATAAAGTGTTTCCTCACAATCTTCGTCATCTGTTTGTAGTATTCTTCTTCGGATAAAGAACTATCATTTACGGAAAAGGTATCCCCACACCGAGGCGCAAGAAAGTATGGCAGGTCAGTACCGTGGAGAGCATTCTTACAAACGAGAAATACAAAGGTGATGCCAGGCTTCAGAAGCGTTTCACCACCGACTACCTTACAAAAACGATGAAGGTCAACGAGGGTGAAGTTCCGCAATACTACGTGGAGAACAGCCACCCTGCCATCATTGACGCAAGAGCGTGGGATATGGTTCAAGGGGAACTGCGCCGACGGAAGGAATCCACACACCGAAATCTCTCGCAGAGTCCATTCTCTGGTAGAGTATTCTGCGGTGATTGCGGAGAGCAGTTCGGTCCCAAGGTATGGCACTCCAATAGCCGGTACCGCCGTGTGATATGGCAATGTAACCATAAATTCAAGGGCGCGGAGAAATGCACCACGCCCCACCTTACCGAGGATGCGCTCAAGGAATATACCATCGCCGCATTGAGCCTACTTTTGAAAAATCGAGAAGCCTTGTTTGAAGACGGACGGCTGGTCAAGGCTGCGCTTTCCGATCACACCGAAATAGACACCGAGCTTCGTGCGGTTGCCGAGGAGATGGAGGTGGTAGCGGGGCTGATTGAGAAAAGTATCGCTACCAATGCGATAACGGCTCTCGACCAAGACGAATACGCCAAAACCTATGAGAGCCTTACCGAACGCTACCAAGGCTTGCAGAAGCGTTATACGACTCTCACACGGCAGAGGGAGGATAAGCAATTCAAGGCGGACGAGCTCAGCGGTTTCCTCTTTGGGCTTGGCGAGCTTGACCTCCTTGACACCGAATGGAGCGATAGCCGTTTCCACGCAATTATTGAGCGCATCACCGTACATAATGACGGACGGCTTGTGTTCACCTTCCGCAACGGCAACGAGGAGACGGTGATGATGTGAAAATCTATAAAATTGAAAGAGCCGACTATAGAAGCCGACTCTTTCTTTTATATCAAAACGACGCCCAAAACGAACTTTTTGTAAAAATATCCGTACAAAAATTCGCATTTTTACGAAAAAAGTATTGATTTTTTTGCGCAATGTGGTATAATAATAGTGCTTACTGAAGGATTCTTATATCCTTTGAAAGTCGCCTGATAAGTGTTGGTAGCGCTTATCGGGCTTTTTTTTAGTCTTGCCCTAAAATTTCGGTATTATCATCCATTATTACGTTTCTAAAAGCAACCCCTTCGATACAAGTGCTGTTAAGGGCGTCTTCCATATCAGCAAATTCTTCAAGCAAAACGTACTTTCTTTTTGCTTTAGGATTGCTGTCTTTACGATAGAGACCGAAGAGAGCCTCTTTGCCATTAGGCAAAATAGTATCCTGCTTTTCATATATCGACCCTGTGTTAAATCTATATTCTGTGCCGTTATAAGAAAAATCCAAGCCAAACCAATGACCATCCGAAGGTCCCCAAACACCGATATATTGGGAAGTGAACTCTTCAAGGGAATTAAATTCGTTTTTTCTCATCGTAAATGAAACTCCTTCTTTATCTTTTTTATTAAAGCAGACTCTTCCGGTGTCGGGGGAATGCCGGGGTCGTTTTTGTTGTGACTGAGATAAACATGACGATGAGGTTGCACGCCTTTATGATCGTGCGCCAAGTCAATGCTTACCGCTTGCTTGTGAGCGTCGTCATAATATGCAAGATGCTTCAGCTCACCATTTTTAACAACTGCATAGATTCTTCCTGGGGTGTGAGAGTATTCGGGAGCTTTCACCGCATTAGAATCTTGAATGATAACTTTGACATTGGGATTGCTGCTTAAAGACCCCAATGACATATAGTGTTGCCCGCCTTGCACAAAACTAAAATTTCCGGTGTTGACGTCAACAAATGCACCACGAGAACCCATTATACCGCCTCCTTTATCGTGAATATCGAAGGTATCCACTCGATCCTCAACTGTTTGTTTTTGACCGTAAAGGATTCGGTATACTTGAAATTCAGAAAAGTGCCTGTCATCCCCGGTATCATATTGCCAAACACAATTACAACCGGAGGCTCGATACGTGCCTTCATTTCGTTAAAGCCGCGCAAAAAATCCTCTTGGTAGTCTGTGCATCCCAAGGTAGATATGATTACGGGAGTTTTGCTTTCTATTGCACTAAAGCACATATCGTAGGTGTCGGGTAATGCCCAGCCTACTGTAGGGATGACGGACAATCCGTAATTTTGCCACGTGCGTCCTAACCATCTTCCCATATATACATTGTGACGAATATCGTTAATATTCATCGTGGGATAAATGCTGAAGTCGGGGGTAGCCACCGCAGCATAGGTTTGCATCATCGGAATCCGTTTTAGCGGATCGTTCCAAAAACGCATTAAATCTTTATCGTAGCTGAACATCATCAGCAACTTGTTATCGTTGTCAGGCAACGATTTCATGCACTTGAAATTACGGACTTCTAAGTTCTCATAATCCAAGTTGCGAGTTAAACGCCGAATCACGGGGAATCCGTATTTATCGTATTCGCAATCCCCAATGATAGGACGAATAACCTTGTACTTCTCAAACTCTGTAAGACCTTTAATCATAGGTTATTACCTACCTTTCTGCAAAATTTTCGTAAAATAGTAATAGTAAAGGTAGGGGATATGAATACAACTGCTTACTGAAGAACTCTTATATCCCCTGAAATATTCGGTTGTCCGAAAGGCACAAGTCACCGTTGGTAGCAGTTTCTTATGCCGCATACAAAATCATAAGCATCACCCCTTTCACAAAGTGGATAAAATTTATACGGGAATTATGTCAAATCCCTTTTTCTTTTCGCACTCAATAGCGTATAGTTGTCTATCCGCACAAGCGGTAGATACTACACATATTTCGTGTATTTCAGGCACAT
The DNA here is from genome assembly GCA_964509125.1 of uncultured Oscillospiraceae bacterium. Taxonomy (GTDB): domain Bacteria; phylum Bacillota; class Clostridia; order Oscillospirales; family CAG-382; genus SIG653. Next base: position 11,459 of record CAZDVZ010000041.1, read on the forward strand.
TCATTCCATTTATTAGGTAGGACGGAGCAAGCAACTCACCGCCGAACACATCCGCTTGCCAGTCGGGATCACGGAAGTGCGGAATTTTCTCGTTAGGGTCTGCCTTACAGAAAACTACTGATGACTCATCATGCATAAAGAAGTGCCCGACCTCGTGAGCCATCGTTAACCTATCTCTGCCTTTGCCTTTGCAAGCACCAATATACACATCCTCGCGGATACGAATTTTATGCTCACTCGGGATTGTTTCACCGTGAAGATTTCCCATTTCAGTTTCGGTGCAAATCTCAAACACGAACTCAGGGAATACTTCCGGCATAACGCGCTCAACGAAATGAACAATGTCAAAATACAGTTTATCCTCAACACCCAAGGAGCGACGTATTTCTCTAACGTGCGCCCAGATGGCTTGCCTGGAAGTGGGTTTTACAGAAAATTTGCTCATTCACTATCCCCGTTGTTCATAAGTTTTTTGAGAGCCTCTAACTGTTCATCAGTGAAATCACTGAAAGAGCGCGCAAACGATACCGCGAGTTTTTTTGCGGTCGGTGATACCTCTTCAAAATCAAGTATAACGGCTTTTTCCGATATGGAAATAGCTTCGTCAAGCTCATCCTCTTGAGCTGGGGTAAGTGCATAAGCAGAACGGATTTTCAAATTCCATTCATAAGGCATTTTTTTCTTTCCAAGTTCAACAGCGGAAAGGAACGAAGGCGTAACATCGAGTTTCTTTGCCATAGTCAAAAGCACCTCTCCGTTATCAACTCGTAATTTTTTAAGAAATTTACCTATCTCTGTCATATCAAAATACCTCTCTTTTTTATTCTACAGACATTATATCACGAAAAATACGTTTTGTCAACCATTTGGTTGAAAAAATACACAAAAGAGTTCAATGTTTGTTTTGATTGTACCATATTGTGTACTGTAAAAATCCTTGATTAGTTTTTACGAAGAGTCGGCTATTACGGTCGGCTCTTTTTTGTGTTATAATTAAAACTCCAAAATATATTTTAAGGAGCAAAACATTATGAAACAGAAAAAGTGCCAAGATGTTTACGGAGAACCGGAAATCTTCTACTATCCAAATGCCGTCGTAAAAGTTTACCACCCCATCCTTACGGAAGAAGAGCGTGAACGTCGTATGGAGAGAATCAAGCAAGCAGCCATCAGGCTTTTATTATCTATGGAGGAAAATAAGCGGAAGAATAATCAAAATCAGTAATTTAACGAATAGCGGTATTTTAACGATAGGACGGCACTATACCTTGACGGGGAGTAGTGCTTTTCTGCATTTTAGGCTATCCCTGGCACAAGATATAGGCACCGTAAATACCAAAATGCACTACCAAAGAGAAAAAGCCCTTGATTTACAAGGACTTTCGGTCAATTTTTAACGATAAAAAGAAAACAGTAGATCGATACGATTGTATCAATCTACTGTTCCTTATTTGCGAAAAAGCGCACAAACGGTGCGCGAGGTTAGGTAAAAACGCAAAAAAGGTGTGCAGAATCAATAGTCGGATAAAACAGCAATACCGTATTTGTTGTATTTAACACGGAAAACATTCGATTCATCAAAATCACAATATAGCTTTTGAAACTTTTTTATTGCTTTCTTTTTTGACCAAGCTCTACACAAAGCGCAGTCATCGGTTGCAACGTGGTTACCATCATTTTCCATTGAATTGGAAATAAACAAACAATAAAGGAACATCATTTTTCTCCTTTCGCTGTGTTTATCGAAGCAATCAACAATCTGCGAATAGAACCGCAATCATGTAATACACTTTTTGCAATTTCTTCCGAAATAATATTTGCCCTTTGTGTGATCTCAATCCAGTATTCTGTTTCATAGCATTCTTTGAGGGAAATCTGCAACTTGGCAACGAAATCCGCTTTGCTATGAGCATACTTTGCCTCTCTGATATTCGCGCCAATACTTGTGCCGCTTCGTTCGAGTTGAGTGGTTAATGAATAGTGTCCTTTGATGCCGTCTGTCAAAGTCAAGATTTTGACCGCAAATTCGGTTGACATATCAGAAAGTTTGTTTTCTGCCATAATAATCACCTCTTTCACTCATTATATCACAAAATCTCTAAATAGTCAATGAAATCGTGGCTCTGCCACGATGAAATCCGAGCAAGCTCGGATGAAATCTTCAGCCTGCGGCTTCAGATGAAATTAAATCCGCCTCTCATACCCCGCGAAGCG
>CAZDVZ010000042.1:0-13327 GCA_964509125.1 uncultured Oscillospiraceae bacterium
TATAAGTTTAGAATCCATAAATCAAAGCAATGAAATATACAAAAAAAGGTTGTTACGCATGAAGTTAAAACTTCAAAAGAACAACCTTTATTTTTTATGGATACTTACGGATAGTCTTCTCCGCCGTTTGGGTCGTGGCATCGCTTTAAATGGTCTACGCCCTTTTTTATCCCTTTATAATGCCGTATTTTTCAATAACCCGACCATAATTCCGAACAGTTTGGCACAAACAAACAGCGGCAAAAAGTACAATATGTAGCGCCTTTAAGCAAATCTATTTTTTCACTCGTTGCAACGCATATGGTACATTTCTGCTTTAAGTTACGGATATCGCTTCATTTCATCCGTTTCTCCCAAAAGATAATCTATACTCGTGTTATAATATCGAGCCAATTTTATCAACACTTGCGTTGGAATATCATTTTCTCCCGTTTCATATTTAGAATATCCGGTTTGCGACATACCTAAAATTTTTGCAATTTGTGTTTGATTCAAATCCTTGTCTTCTCTCAAATCTCTAAGCCGTTTATACATATTTTTCTCCTTAATCCCTGATGAAAAAATTATATAATAATCTATTTTAGGGTATTGACTTTTAACCTGTTTCAGGTTATAATGTATGCAATTCTCAAAAATATAATTATATAAGGAGATTTAATTTATGACGAATCTTGTATCAAACAATTTGCTGCGTAATGAAATCGTAATAGCAAGCGCCAAAATCAACAGCTTATGTTTACTCGTCCCTATTTTATTTATGGCTTTTGTTGTGCTCGTGTTTATTCTATCGGCGATAGCAGGAGGAATTGTCGGAATGATAGCCGGAGTTTACTTGCTCATTATAGGGATTGCATTGTTTGTTGTTGCGTTTTTGAGATACAAAAACATAGTATTATCCATAACAAACAAAAGAATCATTGGAAAAAACGGGGTATTGTCTGTAAAGGCCACCGAGGCTCCACTCAAAAAAATACAAAGTGTTTCCATTAATCAAACCGCGTTTGGCAGATTATTAAATTATGGAACGATTATAATTGATACAGCTGCATGCACTGCCAAATTTTCAAGTCCTTTGACTTTTCATTACGTAAAAAATCCCAAGGAGATTCAAAATTGCATTTTTAATCAGTTGTTTCAATACGACGAAAATATGATGAGTCTTCAAGCTGAAAAAATAGCGCGTATCATTAACCCCGGCATCAGAACCTCAACTCCTCAAAATCATACAACTCAGCAAAACATAAATCAAAAATTTACACAGCCCCCAAATCCCACTCGTAATCCCTATCCCTATTATACCGTCAATCAAAATCCTGATAAAAAACCAAATAATACGGCCCCCTAAGCAGAAGCACTCCAACCGATCCATAAGATTTAACCCTATTTTAAAGTAATGAAATATATAAAAAAGGTTGTTCCGTATGAAGTTAAAACTTCAAAAGAACAACCTTTATTTTTTTATGGATATTTACGGATAGTCTTCTCCGCCGTTTGGGTCGTGGCATCGCTTTAAACGGTCTACGCCCTTTTTTACCCCCTTTATAATGCCGTATTTTTCAATAGCCATTACCATATATTCCGAACAATTTGGCACAAACAAACAACGAAACCTTATTTCATAGGGGGCGTATTTTTGATAAACTCGTATAAAGAAAATAATTATTTTTTTCATACGGAACAAAATGCAAACCAACGACGTAAAAAAACAGCACAATATGTAGCTAACACCATAACTTAAATCTATATTATCATACCAAGAAAAAAAAGATACTCCTTTAAGCGCCGGAAAAGCCAATATACAAATTCCCGCCAAATGAAGAATTACATTTAATACAACTCTTTTCCATTTAATATCAGGTCTTATCATTTTCATATTTGTTTCCGGATATATCTCCTCTTTCGGCGGCTTACATTCTTCAATAACCGTATATTTGTGTTTTTCCACAATTTTATTCTTCTTTTTAAACATACATCAATGCTCCTTATTGAAAACGGTTGGACATATGCCACATGTCCAACCATTAATTTTGTTATCTATAAAAGTAATTATTAAAGTTTCTTTTCTCTCAATTTATTTTTCATCGCTCTAACTTGAGAATCAATGTCACCATATGTAGCGCAAGAGAATTTATCGCCGGGAACAATAAGAGAAAATTTTTGAATCTCAACAGATACTCTTGAAGGAGTGCCTGAGCATCCTTTTTTGTAGGAAAGAGATTCTATTGTTTCTGAAAATGTGGAGAAATTTGTTATATCTTTGTAGAAATATTCTTCTGTACGTTCTTTCCTTTCGTTTTTCATCGTATTAAAAACGATTTGATACATATAAACCTGAGTAGAAGAAAAGAACAAATGTGTAATAGAATACAAATTGCTTCTAAATGAACCGTCCATATCAGTCTTACTGAAAGAAGATGCTTCGTATCCACAAAGCTTTACGGGCGGAATTTCTTTTAATTCACTTTCATCAAGGCCAATCTTGTCAATTGCTCGCTGAAAAGAGTTGCTTTTTTTAATCATCAAATTAACAATTTGATCGTACTCTTCATCTTTCACACCGGAAAAAAAGCCTTTACATCCTTCATCGGGAATAAAATATTTAATAGCAACTTTTTGTTCAGGAGTTGCACCCTTAAGATAAGACTTTTTTTGTGCAATAAGCTTGGCGTATTCTGTTGCATTATCCATAATTTATAAACCTCGTTTTATTTCATTATTTTAACATCCGTGCGGTGGCATCGCTCGTGTGTCAACAAAGTTAAATGACCGCAGGACGATCCACACCTAAAACGGTATACAATTCCTTAACGTCAGTTTGAGACAGGCCTGCTTGCTTTGCCTGAGCAAACAATGCGCGGTAATCGGGATTCATTTGATACGCTTTGCGATAATGATGATCGTATCTTATGTAAGCCCAAAAATAATAGTATATTCCCTTTGGTTCAATCATTATTGCGGCTTGCAAATATTCTTCCGCTTTGTCAATTATACTCCTCGGAGCCAAGAACGCTTTCTTGCCTTTAAGAAGTGTAACTGCCGCATAAAAATACACTTCCGAATTGTCAAAATTATCTTCTATTGCTTTTTCAAAACAAGGGAGTGCCTTATCATAAAGTTTCAGCTTTAAATAACAAAAGGCAAGTGACATATTTAAAGTTTGATCATCAGGATGTTTTACCATCGCTTTACGGTAAGCATTAGCTTGCTTGTTAATCTCCAAAGTTGTCATGGAGCTAACACTGTTAAATGTGGTTATTACTATCTCCCTGAAACATTGAGGACATTGTCTGGTACTTGTTGAAATTGGAAAAGCGCAACCGGGGCATTCCATTTCTACCACTTGATGAGCCATAAAAATCACCTCTTAAATTTATTTTCGCTTCAATTCAATTCTTGCCCTAAGCTTTGCCATACATCTTTGACAGAGAATTTCTATATTTTTAGCAGCATTTGCAGATGTGGCTGTTTCATTAAGCTGAGGAACCGTATTTTGAATATTGTCCAGATACATAGCAATTTCATTTTCACATCTTACAACCGCGTCGGATCCTTCTCCAAATGCGCTTTCGTTTTTCAGCCTTTCCGTGAGAGAATATACCGCCTTTCGCGCTTTCTCTCCGTCACCGCTTTCAATCAACTTAATTTCCTCAAGAATACCAAGAGAGATTACATAAGGGTCTTTTCCTCTCAATCTTGCGTTGGCGTTTGTTTTATCCTTTTTGTTTTGAAGTGAGCGGCCAACAAAAAAAAGAGAAGCAATAAAGGCAATTGCGGTAAGCACGTTAAAAACCTTTAAAATAATAATTTTATAAATAGGCGTCAAAACATTGTCCGCATCCTTTAGTGCGTCAACAATAGAAATAGGGTCATTAAATATCCATTCAACAATAGATACAGCCTTGCCGTACATTATGGGAATAATCGTTAAGTACACCAAAATCCACACCGCAGCAATGATAACAGGCGACAAGTAAAGCAACCACTTAAAGCTTATATTGGCTTTTCCATCAGCCATTTTATGATTTGGAGAATAATTGTAAGGGTCGTATTTCGCTTTAATCCCAACTTGTTGGAAATTTTCCTTTTTGTTATAAGGAACGGTGTCATTTGATAAAAAGCTGCCGTCCTCATTCGTATCAAAATTGCTGTTATCCATCATATCTGCTTTTAAATCATTAATATCATTGCAAACACACTCCGCTTCATCATATGTGTTTTGTAAAGCTCCATCAATGCTTGATTCGCCCTGATACTTGTTTGCCAAAATGGTTTTCGGGATATTATTCTTTAAAACTTTTGGTGAAATGCAAAGTCCCAAATCAGCAGATAATTCCGCATGGCTAAAGCATTTTTCCACCTCGTCAAGAGCGACATAAAATTCTTCCGCCGTGTTGTAGCGATCTTTACGAGGCATTATTGCTTTTAATACAACTTCTCCAAGTTTGTTTTCCGCACATACAGGAAGACATGGAATTTTCCCCGCCATGCGGGCCTGAAAAGCCGCTTCTACATCCACACCGCTGTATGCCGCGGGATATTTTGGCAAAAAAGGGATTCTTAATTTGTTTAGTAACTTATATAAAACTATCCCCAAAGAATAGAGATCGACGGTGCTATCGTATTTTTCTTTTCCTATAAACACCTCCGGGGCAATAAAATTAGGTGTTCCCTTTACAGATTCTGCCCGCGATTCATCTTCAAGCGCCTTAGATATTCCAAAATCTCCCAACTTAAATGCGCCATCAGAGGAAACAAAAATATTGTCATCTTTAATATCTCTGTGAATTATATTTTTTTCGTGACACGCCATAAGTGCCCTTAAAATATCTTTCCCCAGCTTTATTACGTCACGAACGGTGAAAGGATTATGTTCAATATAGTCCGCAAAAGGAGTTAAAAGCTCCATTAGTATATAAACATCGTATCTTTTTGGCGAAGGTGTTTCGAAAATATCATTCTCATAATATCTTACAATGTTTTGCACACCGCTTTCAGATAATGTACTAAGAATTCTAATTTCGTTCACGATATCTTTGAGCATGGAGGCAAAATAATCATCTGCCTTTGAACGATCTCCACCCATGGAATTAAGTATACTTGTATACTGTTTTTTTGTTGGCAAAGTAATATGCTTTAATGCGCGTACATATGTACCTGACGCATTTGTTTTCGACACTTTGTATACGGTTCCAAATCCACCTGAACCAATTTTTTCGTCAACTTTATACCCTAATACAGTATTTCCCATCATAAAAATATTTTCCTTTCAAGATTTTGCACATACTATGATGCATTATCTCTTTCTTACAAAATTCGACGTTATTCAGACTTTGGCGGAAAGGGTATAAAAACAAAATATTATAAATATTTGCAATGCAAAACATTTTTTAAAGTTTATTCCCACAGTTTCCGCAAAATTTTTGATTCATATCGTTATCCGCGCCACATGAAGAACATTTTTTTAAAAGTTTTGCTCCGCAATCACCGCAAAATTTTTGTCCCGTTGCGTTTACTTTGCCGCAAGAAGGGCAAATAATACCTACAACAATAGACTTTCCGCAATCACCGCAAAATTTCTGACCATTGGGATTTTTAGCATTACAGTGAGGACAAGTCACACCCGTATCGGTATTTTTTGTATTGATGTTTCCACTTACATTAGAGAACAGATCGCGTGCCATAGGTGCCATTCCAAAACCCATTCCCAAGCCGATTCCCGCGTTTGCCAAATTGCCGCTTCCGGGATTGGCAGCCATAGTTTCCATAATGTCAAATGACCTTCTTTGACGATAAAAATCTTCTCCCAAGGCAAGCTCTTCCTTGTATTGACGAAGTTTTTCAAACTCTTCTTTGGGAGGAGAGATAGTTTCAATGTAAAAGTTTACGATTTCCGCACCAAAGCGTTCAAATTCCTTTGAAATTTCTTTTTGACATTCTTCTGAAAGCTCCTTCAAATACGCAGTAACTTCAAGAAAAGATATTTTTTGACGAATCATAAATTTGGAAATTACATTTTTCACCCGTGAAGTCAAAAGTCCGCTGAAATAGCTTGCAACAAATGAATAGTTTACCGTAGAACCGTTTGGGATCGCCCCAAGAAGTTCAGTCACAAACATTCTTGAATCGACTATTCTCAAGCCATATTTGCCGTGAGATCTTATTGAGATAATTATGTCGCATTCGGGATCTCTCAATTGAAACGGATTGGCTGTCCCCCAATTCATGTCCAAGCGAGACGTTTTGTTTATATAATATACTTCCGCCGTAAACGGAGTTTTATTGCCAAAAGGAAGATTGACAAGCTTTTTAAGCAGCGGAATATTTCCCGTGTGAAGAGTATGAGTGCCCGCACCAAAAAGATCAAGCGCTTCACCGCCCTTAAAAAAAAGTGCTTCTTGTCCTTGATTTACTATAAGCTGCGACCCTAAAACAAATTCTTCTCCGGGATATTTGTAAATCAGCCAAGGAGAACCATCTTTATATCCATCATATTTTATTCTGTCTATAATTGCCATATTTCATTCCTCACCATTTTTTTACTCATACAAATATAAAAACAAGCGAAATACTTCCCCACAAACTACTCACGCCTCGTTTTGACATTCACTGAATGTCAAGTCATAGTTAGTTTATCATATAATGATTACAATGTCAAGCACAAAATGTCAGAATTGAGGTTTTTTATGTTTATAAACAAAACAAACGAAGGTTTAAATAACGTATGCGGAAAAAACATATCTAAATTTCGCATTAAGTTAAAGATTTCACAAAGAGAACTTGCGGCAAGAATGCAATTGGTTGGAATCGACATAGATAAAAATGCCATACAGCGCATAGAATGTGGAAAACGATTTGTAACCGATATTGAAATAATTGCTTTTGCCAAGGTTTTCGCCGTAACTTACGATGAACTGTTAAATCCATGTCAAAATCAAAACGAAAACTAATTTGTTTTTGTTAAGTTGCCGCACGCGCTTTTCGCTCTGCACTCTTATGCCGATAACAATCGCAGACACAACCGGTAAGATCGCCGTAGGCGTAAAAAAACAATCCCCAAGGCTTTCACCTTGAGGATTACAATTACTGACCAACCCGCCAATTTAGGCGGGTTTAATTTATATAAAAAGTATGGGATTTTCATCTTTGCACAATAATATTTTACCGGTCTAACATCAAATACTGCTCAATCGCAGCCAATCGTCCGCTTACAGTATTCCGTCCTATTTCGTAAGCCGCACGTAGCTTATCCGGATTTTTTTCAACTCTTCCAATGGGAAGCGCGGTTTCAGGACGGATAACAAGCAGTTCGCCCGCAGCCTCTTTTCGGGATATGTATTCAAGTGTTTCGTTATACTTGATGTGTCGGGTTTCCATCGCTTCGATCAGCTTGGGATATTTCTTATATTTTCGTTTCATGAGCGGAATCAAACTGTTGCTCTTTTTTTCATAACCATCGGGTTGCGTTAGCACTGCAATATTTTTATCATATCCGATGCTTTCAAAATATTTTATCGGAATAGAATCTACAATGCCGCCATCCAACAGTTTTAAACCCTCAATTTCGACAATTTGTGCTACAAGTGGCATAGATGCCGAGGCTCGTATCCAGTCAAAACCGTGGTCCGATCTTCCTTCGTACTTATGATATACCGCGTCTCCTGTGTCTATGTCCGTGCATACCACATAAAATTCCATAGGATTGCTTTCGTATGTATCAAAATCAAAGACATCGTGCTTGAGCGGCACTTCTCCGTAACAAAAATCCGTGCTGTAGTAATTGCCGGTTTTCAACAAAACACCAACTCCGCAATACCGTTTGTCACGCACAAATTTTGTGTTATACCGAATCACACGCCCAATTTGCTTTGACTTATAATTACACCCGAATGCAGCACCGGCAGACACGCCAATGGCACCATCGAACGTGATGCACTTTTCCATTAACACATCAATAACACCGGCAGTAAACATACCGCGCATAGCGCCGCCTTCTAAAATCAATCCTGTTTTCAATCGTTTCACCTTCTTTTAGTCCACGCCTTGCGTACCCATCTTTTCACGAATAAACAGCGCACTCTTATCTGCTTTATTTTCCACCTTCCCATGTATGCTCCATACAGTTCTTCACAATATCACTGATAACTTCCGCCGTACAAGATACATCGCCGGAGAAATCAGCAGCAAAATCAAGACGAATATAAACGTAAAAATACCAAAGCGGAAATATACAGGTGTTTTCGTCATAATTTCGCTTTCTTTCGTGTCATAATAATATTATAGCATAAACCTACCGATAAAACAACGATAGTGAGATATTCGTAATAATAATATAACCGACAGCGTAGCCTTTGAAACCATGCTGTCGGTTATCCCATTAGGTTTTTGCAAAAGTTCGCTAACGATATTACACTTTTTCGCCTTTAGGGTTAGCGTATATAAAACAATATGGTTGTTGCTTTGTATGGCAAAGTGACACAAAAATCTGACAGCAATAATAATGTTTCAAAAGTCAAGAATTTTTGGACTGATTTCTCATACAATCATGGGGTAATAATACATCACCTAAACATATGTATAAAAAACAATTTGCCGGTGTATTGATCATATGCTTTCTTGTCTAAAATTTCCGTTTTCTCACTTATCTTTTCAAGAAGCAATTTAGCTGCAGGAGACTTCCACCCTTTTCGGGGAGTACAAAAATCAAAACGCTCACCATCAATAACGCATTGAAGCCAAAGATTACCGCTGCCAATACCAAATTCAGCACGTTGAAAAGAAGAAAACGGTATTTCTTTGTTCTTCACACCTAACTTATCATTATTGCAAACTAAGCGATCTCCCTTAATTTCCGTCATATAAGCGGTAAAGCCGATTGGACACGGTAAAATATTTCCCCCTTCGCCTAATACCAAAACAAATACTTTATTTTCATCCAATCCATTTTCTGCACAATACTTTTTCACAGACATATGTATTCTCCTCTATCCAATTTATTGTGTAGCAATCCATCTCACAATAGTGTGTGAAACAATTATTCCATATCGTCGCCGCATGGGCTTTATTTATAAAGATCGAATTTACCTAAAAAGTAATTTTTGATTTGCAAATAGTCTGTTGAATCCACTAATCCGTCTTGATTTGTATCTGCCGCGGTCAGAAATACACCTTCAAGGGTAATGTCATTCAAAAACGTCTTTTTGACTTGCAGATAATCTGTAGAATCAACCGTTCCGCTTCCGTCTACGTCACCATTTACAACCGCTATATATACATCACCGCCGGTGGTAGTCATAACACAACCCGTAGGAATGTAGTCTGTTCCAATCAATTTTTCTCCCCCCGAAACAAACGAAGCTATTACAATGTATTTGTTCATCGCCAAGTCATAATTAAAAGATTGTGTCGTCGTTTTCTCAGAAATGTTAGGCATCGTATTATATTTAACATTAATGTAGAATGGATCTTTTACCTCCGCAGGTAACATTTCCGTGGTAAAGCCGTTGTATAAAGCATATCTTGCGGCGGTGCTTGAACTTTCACAATAAATCACGAGAGATTCGTTTTTCGAAGCATCGCCTGTTTCTTCATCAATATTGTATCCCAAAGCTTGTTCGCCTATCTGAACATTATATGATTTCACTGTCACCTTATTCAAGGCAGGACAATAGGCAAATGCATAATCTCCTATTGTTTTAACGCTTTTTGGAATAACAATTTCGGAAAGAGAGGTACAGAAGGCAAAAGCTCCTTCTTCGATATTCTCTAAAAATTCAGGCATTGTAAAGGTAGTTAAGGACGTGCACGCCGCAAACGAGAATTCACCAATTGTTTCCAAAAGCGGAGGAAGATTAAGAGTTTCAAGGGATATACATCCTGTAAACGCTCCTTCGCTTACAGATTTCATAGAGTCGGGGAATTTTGCGTTTTTAAGCTGTGTTTGTCCCGCAAACAGATCGTCAGCCATAATTTCAGTACCTTCACGCAGATTGCAAAATTCCTTTGAGAATCCGGAGGAAATGGCTACAGCGTATTTTCCGATATACATAACACTGTTCTCCCAGTTTGATCCGCTGGTGTTGTAATATCCCGTTTCGTCAAAGGCGTAAGCACCGATTTTCGTTATATTATCCCCTAAGTATATATGTTTTAAGTTTGAACAGCCGTAGAATGCAGCCATTCCTATTTCTGTGACAGATTTCGGAATCAGACCATAAGAAAGATCACAGTTGTAAAAAGCGAATGCTTTTATTTCAAGAATACTTCCATCGTCGGGCATATCTGAATTTCCGCATCCCAAAACAACAGCGGAGTTGTTTTTCTGAATTAACGTGTTATTCACAGCATAATAATATTCGCTCGTTTCGTCCACAGTGATGGAGGTGACATTGGGGCAATCAATGAATGCTCCTTCAAATACATTAATAATATAATCCGGAATATGAATGCTCTCGAGAGACGTTATTCCTTGGAATGCGTATGAATCTATGGAATACGTGTTGAAATATACATCCCCATCGGGAATGGAGCTTCCTTCACAGGCAGCAATTATATAATCTGTTTCCGTGTCAATAATGCAGTTGGAAGCAGATTTATAATATTCATTCTCAGAATCTACTGTTATTGTTTGAAGCGATTCACAATAAGAAGTTATGCCCATGCCAATATACCATACAGACGAAGGAATGTTAAGGGAGTTGAGTCCGCTCCCGCTAAAAGCAAAGTCACCTATAATGTAAACGCTTTCGGGAATGGTTATTTTCGTAAGAGAAGAACATCCTTCAAATGCGGAAATACCGATATATTCAACTGTATTTGGAATGGATATACTTGTAACTTTTTCGCAAATTATAAAGGCTTCGTCTCCAATGCTGGTAACTCCCGAATTTATTACTATGGAGGTTATAGAAGAATAATACTCAATCCATGGAGCAAATGTGCCGGAAAGATAATCAAAATCTTCCATGTATCCGCTACCTGAAATGGTAAGCTCTCCGCTTGAAGAAAGATTCCAAGTGATATCTCCCGAAGTTCCGGATGCTCCCACTTTATCAACAAAAACATTTTCGGACTTTATCAAAGATTTTGAAATATCTGAATTCTTATCCCTAAATTTGGTCTTGAGAAGCTCAATTGTAGGTATGGAAGAAGGAGAAAAATCACTTTCTTCAACTCCCCATACAGAAAACGAAAAAGAAGACAAAAGCAAACAAATACAAAGTAAAATTGAAAATAGTTTTTTTCTTTTAGACATAACAAAAGCCCTTTCTTAACTAAATTAGCACAATGTATTACCATGTTTAATTATATCATATGCAATTTTATTTTTCAATATATGTTTTGATTTTTTTTAAAAAATTCAACATATTTCCGGCGAATCCGGCGGTAGTCTAACCATTAATTCATCAGCAGACCTCCCACACCTTACGATGTAAAACTAACAAGTCGCTATGGAGTTCTTCGGTAATTACGCCTCAGTGAACTTTCGCCACAGATGATTGATATAACGTCATACAAAAAAGCACCGTACCTTGTGAGCACAATGCTTTCTCGCATTCGGTTGTTTTTAATTAAATCAAATTGCTTGGAATAAAGCAATTTTTCTCATCGACCGGTATGAGTTCTTCGCACATACAACCGATGCCGTCGTTTTCACGTCCGGGCTCGGCTTTGTCGAGAACCATATATTTCTTCACCTCTCGCATATGGGAATTAGCGGATTCCTTTATATCCAACGGATGAACGATACTATTTTCCTCTACGAAAACGTCAATTTCCTTAGCGGTAGAGTCGCGGTAATAAGTGACTTTTTACGCCTCCCGCTTTTAGGATAATCTAAAGTGTACTTTTTTATCATAATTTTACCCGCCTGTCAAAAGGTCTATTCAATATATATTCATTCGTTAAAGATTTAATATACACCTTCTCACGACCTAATTCACAAACAGAGATTTTCTCTTGTTGAAATAGACGTAGTTACTCCAAACAACTGCAAGAGCGAAACAAAGAGAGGTCAACCACATACCTCCACCTTCAGTCGCCTGATCGGGTTTGATAACTACTAATGACGCGATGTAATAAAAAACACTAACAACTATATTAGCTCCGTACCAGATATATACACATAGAGGTCCATTCACCTTGTACTTTGCCAACCTGAATCTTGTATAAATACCAAAGGGCGCAACAAGGATATACAGAACTCCGGCTGTGACATCCAACGCCTTTAAGCCATCACCATATATTTCATATACCATTTTTACGTAATACTCTCCAATATTATACTCTTCCAAATACTCTCCAAAACCTCCGATATACTCTTGGATTTCTTGGTAGTCATTTACGTAATGAATATATCCGGTTATTAAAAGAATGCCCTGGCAAAGAGTGTAAAGTGCTCCAAAGAACAGTAAAAAATAAATCAAAAACTTGAACCACTTCATACCATACTGAACACCCCCCGCTTGGGACGGAGTATAGGTAGGTGCATAATTTTCGTACTCATTCATAACAAAAACCTCGTTTCTTTCCTTTAGAAAAATATTTTTTTTAAAGACCATTCGCATTATAACCTGAAACAGGTTAAAAGTCAATACCCTAAAATAGATTATTATATAATTTTTCATTTTTTCATCAAGTAGTTCCGGGATTTTTTAAAAGAAATTTTTAGAGGTGAAATGAGAATAAGCGTTAAGAAGAACGGAAGCGCCCGTAACCTTACCGGAAGAAAAACCAGATGAAAAATATTCTTTTTCAAAAATACCCCAATTGTGATAACCCCAAAGAAAGATTTAATCTGTTCTTCGGCATATTTGTTGTATATCTCAAATCCGTTTTTTAAGGCATAATAATCCCTTGTTCTTTCTAATTTGCTTCTTGAAATACGGATATGATTTGCTGAGACTTTGCCACCATTTTCTTCAAACACACGTAGCATAGCCATTTTCCCCAGACTTTCTTTACTCCACGCAAGGGGATTTCTGCTCAAACGGTCAGAAAGAACATGACTAACAAGAGGTTCAGTGCAACTTCCGCAATAATTGCCGTTCAACCGTTCAACAATGGAATCCCGATTATTTTGAAAAAAGTTCATATCATATTTTTCGTATAAAGTGCGAGTTTTCAAGTTTAAGCTGTGCTTAAACGAAGAAAACGACACACGACTGCCACCGGCGCCGTAGGCGGAATCAGCGAAGCTGGATCGGCACACCGTCAGGTGTGCAAAAAGAAAGGTGCTGTTGCAAATGCGAATTTTTTTCGCATTTGCAACAGCACCTGTTTTTTATTTATTCACTTCTCAGCGCTACAACAGGATCCTTCTTTGCCGCGC
>CAZDVZ010000043.1:0-13259 GCA_964509125.1 uncultured Oscillospiraceae bacterium
CCTCGCTTCTCTTTACAGCAGTTATGATGGAATTTACAGATACACCGGCTCTGTTGCGGCTCCTCCTGCAGGATTTGGCGGTTCTGTAAATACTCTTAGCGGATCATCACCTATTTATATGGGCGAAAACTTTGATGGCTTTATCAGACACACAGCAACGGGCAATCTTATCGGCGAAGTTGATGGCTATCTTTATTCAGGCGCAGCCGAATATACAGAGGCTCAAAGATGGCATTTCATTTACAATTCTGATGATGGTTCATATTCAATTTTAAACGATGCAAGACAACAGTATATAGATGTACCGTATGCTGATTACACCGATAATAAGCATTTGTGGCTATGTGATTATAACGGAGGTACGCCACAAAGATTTTATATGTACTATATAGACGGTAATTTCTATTTCCGTACAGTTGGCTCTACAAAGGTGTTCGACTTGAACTCCTACAATAATCAGTTGGAGTTGTGCGGCAGTGATATAGGAACGACCGAAGCCGCCAAAACCGCAAGAGCGTTTGAAATCTTGAAGATAAATAACGATTATAGCAATTGGTTCTATGATGTGGGAGCGAAAAATTCTGTGTTTATCAGAAATACCGCAACAGGAAAATTGATGACTGCAAGCGATACAAGTGTTGTTTTTGCAGATGCGGTTTATAGCGAAGATCAAAGATGGATCATGGTACGTAGAGCAGACTATTCTTATGAATTTAAATCTGTTTCTACAGGTCTCTATCTTGATGTGGCTAATGGTGGCATTGCAAAAGGAACAACAGTTGACCTTTATTCTTGGAACGGTTTAAGACCACAGGGCTTTTATGTTCTTCCTAATGAAATCTATCCCGGATGGTATTATATCAAACCGTGTTATTCACATACAGTGTTAAACATGGACAGCTCTGCTTTAGATCTAACTCTCCAAAATCTTGATAAATCCGATCAAACGGCGCGTAATGCTCAAACATTTGAAATTGTATTTGATGGTATTGAACACAATTCGATTCAACCCTCATATCTTGGTGATTCGTTTGATGCATATATTACAGGTAAGTATTCAGGCAACACTCTTACAGATGTTGATGGTGCAAGCGTTCTTGCACAGCCCACAACATATGCTGATAATCAAAAATTCCATTTTGAATATGATAGCACAACACTTACATATAAAATTATAGGTCAATCGGGCAATTGTCTTGATGTAACATATACATATTATGTAGACGAAAGTCCTTTGGGAATGTATGCCGATAATGGATGGGTTGCTCAGATGTTCCGCTTATATGAAGTTGATGGATATTATTATATTAGTCCTTTTTATACAAACAGACTTGTCGATATTCACACCGGTAACGGTTCAACAGTTCAACTTTGCGGTTATGAAAGAGCGGATTACAGAGCGTTTTCCATAAAGAAAGTTGAAGAAACGACTGAGCCTGATGTGCCCGTTGTTCCCGAAGAAACAGAGCTTGTTCTTAAATCTGACTCTCCTTTGAAGAAGGATGGAACCGATCTTTATAAAGTTTCATCCGGCGATACTGCGTCCGGAGTTCTTTCTCAATTTGAAAACACCGGAATAGTTGTTTACGGATTGAATCAGCAGGCGGTTGATTCTGCGACTTCCGTAGGAACGGGATATACGGTAAATTTGTTATCCAACAATGAGATTATTGATTCAGTTGTTATAATTATTAGTGGTGATGTTACAGGGGATGGTATAGTTGATGCAACAGACTATCTTAGAATAAAGAGTGCGTTCCTTGGCTCATTTAATTTTGACACAGCTCCCGAAAAAGCAGCTGATGTTGATGAGAACGGAATTATAGACTCTACTGACTACTTAAGAGTTAAAGCCCACTTCCTCGGTACATACAATTTGTATAAATAATTGATTATTTTAAAAATACCTCGCTCATTACACGAGTGCTCATAAGAAAGTAATTGCAGAAATTACGATTATGGCATCTGTCAGATGGGGTTGGTAAATGAGATAACGGGTATTCGGTGAAAGCTGAGTACCCGTTCTTTTTCGCCTATGCGTGGAAGCAATAGATTTATTCACATTTTCCGAGTGTAATTAACTCATATCTTTTCCATTCTTTTCATTCAGTTCTTTTTCGCCCGCTCACTTGCTGCCTGTCGGCGTTCCTCGCTATACGGCGCAGTCAGCCGAAAACTCAGTCCGACTTTTTCGATCTCAAAGGTCAGACCGCCTTGTTCATCATCGTCAATCTGGCGGCAGCACTCCGAGTATTTCGCCGCAAATGCTGTCAGCCGCTTTTTCAGAGCGGTGTTGTGGGTCTGCACCTCAATTATATTGCCATACTCGTCAAAAAAGATGGCGGTTGTTTTTTCACTCTTACAGGTGGCGCGAAGCGTCTTTTTCAAATATCGTGTAATGTGTTGCAATAGTTATACCGAAAGCGAGTTTATACATGCTCATTTTTAAGCTTCTCGCCTTCGGTTAGTTCGATGTGCATATTGCGTGTGATTTGTCAAGGATGACGAGGGAAAGCAGTTCCGGCTTTCTCGAAGGGAATTTTACCACATATGGATTTAGCCCGGAAAACTGTAATTGGTGCTTTTTCGCTGTACTAAAATTCACGATTTTCTTTCAAAAGCAACTTGCGTGGGGTTGCTTTTTTGTTTTTCTCAAACTAAATTCCACCGATTTCCCAAGGTAAACTCCACATTTCGAAATTAGTGGAATTTACTTTGGGAATTCACGATTAATTTAAGATGCCATTTAAGGTGACACTTTTTTCATGCTTGAAATGAGGGCATGATTATTTAAATCATCGTAAGAATTTGCGCTTTTGGACGAACTCCCGTTGATTGATTTACAACTTTTTCGTCTTTCATAACGACAATGGTTGGAATACTCATCACACCAAATTCTTCTGCTAATTCTCTTTCTTCTTCCACATTCACTTTTCCAACTAAAATATCCTCTCGCTCATTGGCGATTTCATCTATAACTTTGGAGATCATGCGGCAAGGTCCGCACCATTCTGCGTAAAAGTCAATAAGCAACGGTTTGTCGCTTTGTTTCAATTCTTCGATGTTTGTTTTGTTTATCTTCAATACTGACATAGCTTTGTCTCCTTTCTTCTTTCTATATATATTATAACCGCAATAAAAAGATTTTTCCGTGATCTGATCACAAAAGAAAATATATGATAAATGAACATGATATTTTTGTAAAGAAAGGGAATATTATAAAGAAGAATTGGAGGATTTGAATGAAAATTGCTTTTTTTGATACTAAGCCATATGATAAGACATCGTTTGAAAAATTCAGCAGTTATCACGATGTTAAATTTAAATATTTTGAAACGAAACTGAATGAAGATACGGTGGGGCTTACAAGCGGATTCGATGGTGTTTGTGTTTTTGTAAATGATGTTGTAAATAGCATTGTTATTGATAAACTTGTTGAAAATGGGGTGAAGCTTGTTGCGCTTAGATGCGCGGGGTTTAATAATGTTGATGTTCAATATGCAAATAATAAGCTTTGTGTTGTGAGAGTCCCTGCTTATTCTCCTCACGCCGTGGCAGAACACGCAATGGCGTTGCTTTTGGCTTCAAACAGGCATATACACAAAGCGTATATCCGTTCAAGAGATTTTAATTTTAGTCTTTCCGGATTGACGGGTTTCGACCTTTATGGAAAAACGGTAGGAGTTATTGGAACGGGAAGAATTGGACGTGAATTTATAAACATATGCTTGGGCTTTGGAATAAAAATTTTGGCGTATGACAAATTTCCTACGGAGGGGATTGCAAATAGTGATACTGTCAGATATGTAGATCTTCCGGAACTTTTCGAGAAAAGTGATATAATCTCTCTTCATGTACCGTTGATGGAGGAAACATATCATATTATAAATAAAGAGTCTCTTGAAAGATGTAAAACGGGCGTGGTTATTATAAATACTTCAAGAGGCGCTTTGGTAGACACTAATGCATTGATCGACTGTATAAAAAGTAGAAAGGTGGGCGCGGCTTGTCTGGATGTGTACGAGGAAGAGGGAGATCTGTTTTTTGAAGATAACTCACAAAAAATCATCGAGGATGATATTTTGGCGCGGCTGATTTCAATGCCCAATGTTATCGTTACTTCTCACCAAGCGTTTCTCACAACAGAGGCGCTTTCCAATATTGCCGAAACAACAATTTTGAATATCAAAAGCTTTTTTAAAAATCAAAAGTGCGAGAATCAAGTTACTTCCAAAAGATAAATGTGGATATTTGAAAAAAGTTGACTTTTTCATTTATCACATAATTTCGTGCTCTAAAAGTGAATGTTTGCTAAGGACTTGTTATTGACAATAGTATAAAAAAATGTTAAAATAATTAAAAAATAACATTTTGAAATTGAATCGGCAATTTCGTTGGGGAAGAATAAAGAGATTACATTTCAGTGGATGGAGATATTAGGGGAGTCACCTAAAAAAATAACAATGGTTCGTATTGAAAACGCATTTACAGAAATGGTGTAATAGTATGTTTGAGTTTTATGGGAGGGCAAAATGGCAAGGTTGAATTGCAAAACAAGAGGTAATTTAGACCCTCGTGGAAAGCCAAGGGTGTATTTTTGCTGCCATCCAAAGGATAGAGATCTTTTGCTTGAAGATATTACAAACGATATTTTATCAAAACAAGATTGCGCCATATGGTACGATTCCGACAATGATGATTTAAGAGACGATTTGTTTTACAATGATTTAAAACAGATGCAACTTTTTGTAATGCCTGTAACAACAAACCTTCTTTGCACTAAAAACCGCGCTTTAGATGTGGAATTTTTCTTTGCCGTGGAGAATCACATCCCTGTTTTACCATTGATGCAGGAAGGCGGCTTGGAGGAATTATTTAACCAAAAATGCGGCAACATCCAATTTTTGGTTAGAAACGAAAGCGATGTACCCGCCATCAATTATGATGAAAAGTTAAAAAAATATCTTTCCTCTGTTTTCATTGGCGATGACCTTTTGGAGAAGATACGAGCCGCTTTTGACGCATATGTTTTTTTAAGCTATAGAAAAAAAGATAGAATATATGCACAAGAGCTGATGCGCCTTATTCACAAGAACGAATTTTGCCGTGATGTTGCAATTTGGTACGATGAGTTTTTAACATCGGGCGAAAATTTCAATGATTCAATAAAAGAAGCTTTGGAAAAAAGTAAACTGTTTGTAATGACGGGAACCCCAAATTTAGTAAACGAAATCAACTGTATAATGACCGCCGAATATCCTATGGCAAAAAAAGCGGAAAAGTTGATTTTACCTGCTGAACTTGTGCCGACAGACAGAGAATTGCTTGCGAAAAATTATGAAGACGTACCGCCTTGCACCGATGCCCATAACGAAACTGAACTTTCAGAGGCGTTGCTGGAATCGATAAAAAAGATTGCAATAAAGAAAACCAATAATTCGCCTGAACATAATTTTTTTATTGGACTTGCATACCTTGATGGAATAGATGTAGAAGTCGATCATGAAAAAGCATATGAGTTGATACTGTCTTCTGCGGAAAGCGGATTAATTCAGGCTATTGACCGTCTTGTGGATATGTACAACATAGGAAAGTGTGTTGAACGCGATTATAATAAGGCTGTTGTATGGCAGGAGAAAAAAATAGAAATTTTAAAAACACGTTACAATGATAGTCCGACCGAAGAAAACGGAGATGAATTGTTTGACGCTATGATAAAATGCGGAGATTCGTATAGTTCTATGAAGAAGCTTTCCATGGCGAAGCGAAAGTATTATGAAGCCGGACGCATTTGCAACGGATTTAACGATAAATGGCAAAATAAAAAGAGAAACGCCCTTGTTCTGTGCAATAAAATGGGTGACATTTTTAAATTTGAAGGAGATATGGCGGGGGCGAAAGAATATTATCAAATGGGACTGGAAACTGCAAAAACGCTTGATTTACACTTTGGTACATATTCAACACGCAGAGACATTTCAATAAGCTATAATAAAATGGGGGATGTTTTTAAAATCGAAGGAAATATGGCAGGGGCAAAGGAATATTATGAGCTTAGCCTTGAAATCCGAAAAGAACTTGCGAAAAAGACAGAGGATTGGGAGGTAAGGCGTGATCTCTGCATAAGCTTCAACAAAATTGGAGGAATGTATGAGGCGGAACGTAATATTTCCATGTCTAAGGAATATTATGACAGATGCCTTGAAATCGCCTTTTCTCTTTCGAAAGCTTTAAAAACGTCAGAAGCAAAAAGAGATCTTGCGGGTGCTTATAACAATATTGGAAGAATTTATGAGCTTGAAGGAAATCTCATCGGTGCAATGGATTTTTACGAAAAAGGTTTTGAAATAATTTCTTTTCTTGCCCAAAAAACAGGAACTTTGGAATCTCGCAGAGATCTTTTTATAGCATATAACAACAAAGGTCGTTTGTTTGAAGCAGAAAACGAACTTTCAAAGGCAAAGGAATGCTATGAAAACGGGCTTAAAATAGCCACTGCGTTATCGGAAGAAACAAAAACCATAGGTTCGCGTCATGATCTGTCGGTAGGGTATAGTAATTTAGGGAAAATATGTGAGCTTGAGAGGGATTATTCTTCTGCAAAATATTATTATGAAAAGGATCTTGAAATTTCAATAACATTAGCAACAGATATAGGGACTGTTCGTTCCTTGCGTGATCTTTCGGTTACGTTTAATAAGTTGGGGCGGTTATGTGAGATTCAAAACGATACTGAAAAGGCAAAGATATATTATGAAAAAGGTTTGGATATTAGAAAAAGCCTTGTAAGTAGTACAGGAACATTGGAATCGCGACGCGATTTGGCTGTAAGCTACAATAAAATCGGAGACATTTTTAAAAGCGAAGGCTATAATTTAAAGGCAATAGAATATTACGAAAGCGGCCTTGAAATAGCGTTATTGATTGAATGTGAAACCAAAACAGTAGAGTCTCGTCGTGACCTTTCTATAGGATATAATAATTTGGGGGCGGCATATAAAAGAGAGGGTAAGCTTTCCTATGCAAAAGAGTGTTTTATAAAAGGTTACAATATACGAAAAGATCTTTTGAAAGATATGAACACTTGTGAGATAAGATGGGATTTTTCACTGAGCTGTATTAATATGGGGGATGTGTGCAAAGCTGACGGCGATATAGGGGGAGCCATAAGGTATTATGAAGAAGCGGAGGAGGTTCTAATTCCCATATCAAAATCATCCAACATTAAAAAGTTTAAAAAAGAGCTTTGCAAGGTTTATTGTAGCTTGGGAAAAGTTCACGAATATGATCAAAGTATGGAAAAGGCTGTCGAAAGTTATTTAAACGCCCTCTCTATACAAAACGAGATCGTGGAAATTGGAGAAAGCAAAGAAGAAAAGCGAGCTTTAGCATCTTGTTATGTGCGGCTTGGCAAAGTGTTTAAAACGATGGGAGACATTGCTGCGTCGAAATCTCATTATAAAGCGGGGATTGAAATTTTAAATTCCATTATTGTTCAAAACGGTGGATACGAAGTTAAAAATGACATTGCTTTGGCGTATAGATCTTTGGGCAGTATATATAAACGAGAGGGTAAAATTGAAAAGGCATTAAAAAATTACGAGCTATCTGTGGGGATATTTAAATTTCTTGCAGAATCAAGGGGAACTGTCGATTCGTGGCATCAGCTTGCGCTGTCATTTCATTCCATGGCATCTGTGTGTAATTTGGAAAAAAAGCGTGAAATTTTGCAAAATGCCGTTGATATTATGGATAAAATCTGCGTTACATATGTGGGTAAAGCGGTTTTCGAACAGCATCGTGCGGTAATGAGAGAAGACCTTAAAATTTTGAAATAAAAAATGGGATGTAAAAAACAAAACCTGTTTTCTACATCCTTTAGCATTTTATTTCAATTTTTCCAAGAGCATTTCTTTCGACATTGCCCCTACGGCTTTTTTTAAAACTTTCCCGTCTTTTACAAGAAAGAAAGTAGGTATACTTGTTACATGGAACGCAGATGCAATCTCTCTCTCTTCGTCAATGTTTACTTTTCCTACTTTAAATTCGGGATGCTCGTTGGAAATTTCATCAATTATGGGCGATGTCATTTTGCAAGGCCCGCACCATGATGCCCAAAAGTCTAATATAACAGGGCGATCGCTTTCCATAACTTCTTTTTGAAAATTGGTTTTATCAATTTTAATGGGTGACATTTTATTACCTCCTTTTTATCCCAAAAGATGATCAAATATGAGCATAACGCAAAATCCTGCAAGGAGTGCGTATGTAGACTCTCTTTCGTTGCCGTGAGCGTGAGTTTCGGGGATCATTTCATCACTTATTACATAAAGCATTGTTCCGCCGGCAAATGCCAAAGCAAAGGGAAGGACGGCGGCCGAAATGTTTACCGCAAAATATCCAACAAACGTGCCAATGACTTCCACTGCTCCTGTGAGCATTGCAATGATAAAAGTGCGGCTTTTTTTCATTCCCGCGGCAAGCATTGGAGCAATAATAACCATTCCTTCGGGAATGTTTTGCAAAGCAATGCCACCGGCTACAGTCAGGGCATGGGATACATCGTCTGTTCCAAAGCTGACTCCTGCCGCAATCCCTTCGGGGAGATTGTGTATTGCTATGGCAATTACAAAAAGTAAAACTTTATTCATCTTTCCGTTGTTTGGGTGATATTCTTCTCCTTTTACTCCTGTGATGGTATGCAAATGAGGAACTAACTTGTCCACCATGTTTAGACATAGCGCACCACAAAAAATGCCTGAAACGGTAATTATGATGGATAGATTTCCGCTTTTTTCAAGGGATGGGAGTATCAATCCAACTATTGCCGCTGAGAGCATTACGCCTGCCGCAAATGATAAAATAATATCACTCAATTTATGAGATGGCTTTTTAAATAAAAATCCCAAAAGCGCACCGATAATTGTTGCGCCTCCAACGCCAAATGCGGTTAAAATTACCAACTTCACGTTTACATCCTCCCTTTTTTGTATATTGTATCATGTTTCCTTAAAGTAAACTGTAACAAAGTCACATAAAAATAAAATGTGCGTTGAAAGGGTAATTTAGTTATAATTGTTGACAATCATAAAAAATATGATAAAATATATTTATATATTTAAGATATAATGGTGAGTTATGATACATATTGTACTTTATGAGCCTGAGATACCGCAAAATACAGGGAATATTTCCCGCACTTGTGCGGTTACAGGTTGCCATCTTCATTTAATTAAGCCGTTGGGCTTTGATATAAGTGAGCGTTCCATACGACGTGCAGGTCTTGATTATTGGCAATACCTGACGGTAAACGTGTACGAAAATTGGGAAGATTTTAAGTCGAAAAATTCGGGGGAGTTTTTTTATTGTTCAACTAAAGGCCGGCGTTGTCATTCGGAAGTGGAATATCCCAAAGATAAAGACTTGTTTTTTGTTTTTGGAAAAGAAAGCTACGGTCTTCCCGAACCGCTCTTAAAGGAAAATTATGACAGATGTATACGCATCCCCATGAAAGGATTTGTGAGATCTCTTAACCTTTCAAATTCTGTGGCGGTTGTAGTATATGAGGCGTTGAGACAGTTTGATTATCCCGATCTTTCGGAATTGGGACATTTGACAGGAAGAAAAGATTAAAAGTGTAGGAGAAAATATGGAATATCCAAAGTTCTTACCCGGTTGGGAGACGGTGGAGCTAATCGGCAAAGGTGGATTTAGCAGGGTTTATAAAATAAGAAAAACCGATTGCGGAGTTAATGATCTGTACTCTGCTTTAAAAGTCATAAACATTCCTTCTTCATCTGATGAGTACGATCAGTATGTTGAAGAAGGATTGGACGAAAAGAGTATTACCACTATATTTCGTGAGCAGGTTAAAAGCATCGTTTCTGAGTTTGAACTCATGTCGAGTTTTAGAGGGACGGCAAATATAGTGAGTTACGAGGATCACTTTATTGTGGAAAGAGCAGGCGGGAAGGGATATACCATCCTTATCCGTATGGAGCTTTTGGAAACTCTGTTATCTTACAGAAACAGACACGCATTTAATGAAAATGAAATTATTAAAGTAGGTCTTGACATCTGCCGCGCCTTACAGCTTTGCGCAAAGAAAAATATTGTACACCGTGATATAAAACCGCAAAACATTTTTGTCAACGAATTTGGTGACTTTAAATTGGGCGACTTTGGCATCGCTCGTGTAATGGATCATACTACAAGAGCAACAAAAATAGGCACATACTCATACATCCCTCCTGAGGTATATGCAGGTGAGCCTTATAACGCTACGGCGGATATTTACTCTTTGGGAATCGTACTTTATTGGCTTCTCAACGAAAGAAGACTTCCATTTATTCCGCTTCCGCCTACTGTTCCTACACCTTCAATCAACGCCGAGGCTATGGAGCGCCGTTTGAAAGGAGAGGCGGTACCTGAGCCTAAAAACGGAAGCAGTCAGCTCAAAAGCATAGTTTTGAAAGCTATTGCTCCAAATCCTGCAGACAGATTCCAAACTGCAGAAGAGTTTCATAATGTTCTGCAAAGAGTGATGTTTTCAAAAAGTGATATCGTTTTTTCCGCAAATTCTCCTTTCAACAAAGAAGGCGCGGATGACGCTGTAGAGAAAACGAATATCTCGGATAAAAATATTAATGTTGATTACGGTAAATATGGTGTAGTTTCGGTTGATAATGACGATCATTCCCACGAAACAACACCAATATCGCCGTCATCGGGGCCGAAAGAATGGAGCAATTCTCCAAATAATGCTCCAATTAAGTCGCCTTCATCTCCTCATAAAACAAAAAAGAGCAAAAAAGGTTTAATAGTAGCTGTATTTCTTTTTGTTTTGCTTGCGGTGGGCGTGTTTGCCGCCTTTGAATTTTTAAATGACGAGCCGTATATTGACTCTGAAAGTGATAAAAGCAGAAAGGACGCGGTTTCGAATTTTGAAAGCTCGGAAGATGGGCTGTCAAGCGAATCTAATGAAAGTTTTGAGGTCGCCCAAGATTTTAGTTGGAGCATTGATGACGGTACGTTGACTATAAGCGGAAACGGCGCAATGCCGGATTATGATTCCTTGGAAGATTTATACACTCCTTGGTATGAAAGTCGCGAGAGCATAACAAAAGTTGTTGTGGAGGAAGGGATAAACTATATCGGGGCAGATGCTTTTTACAATCTTACAGTGCTTAAAAGCGCTCAACTTCCGTCGTCCGTTGAAATCATCGGCGAATGGGCGTTTTATGGTTGTCATGAGCTAATCAGCGTTGCTTTGGGAACGGGTGTTAAGAGTATAAATCAGGGTGCATTTGGATATTGTGTATCACTTGGCGGCATTGTTTTACCTGAAAGTCTTTTGAATATTCAAGAATCGGCTTTTTATAATTGTTCAAATCTTTCTGCAATAGGCATACCGGTAAATGTTAGGTATATAGGTGAAGAGGCTTTTTCTTATTGTGATTCCATCATTAGAATTATAATTCCTGATAGTGTTACATATATGGGAGAGTATGCTTTTTCATACTGCGGGTCGTTGAAAAGTGTAACTATTGGTGAGGCCCTCACTTCTATTTCAAAAGGGGCTTTCCGTGGATGCGAAGCGTTGGAAAGTGTAAGCGTAGGAACGAAAGTCACCGCTGTTGACGAATATGCTTTTTATGATTGTACAAGCCTTTATTCCGCTTCTATACCGGGAAATCTTATGTCTATCGGTGAATTTGCGTTTTACGGATGTGAGTCATTTACTCAAATTGATATTGGCGCAACAGTGGAAACTGTGGGAGATTATGCATTTTTTGGCTGCTCAGGATCAAAATCTATAACCGTGGGCGGTGCTGTGAAAACTATTGGTGAATTTGCATTTGCTTGGTGTTCTTCTCTTGAAACTGTAACATTGGGAGAAAGTGTTTCTGAAATCGGCAACTGCTTTCTTTTGGGATGCCGGTCTCTTGAAAGTATACAAGTACCTTCTGCTAACAAGAATTTTATAATCGAAGACGGAGTTTTGTTTGACAAAAATAAAACCAAACTTTTGCGTTGCATTCCGATGAGCAGAAAGACATATTATACAATTCCAAGTGGAGTTTCAGAAATTCAAGGTGGAGCGTTTAGTCATTGTGAAGATCTTGTTTATGTTTCATTTCCTGATGGTGTTACGATTGTTGGTGATAGGGCATTTTACGGATGCACATACTTATTGGATGTGGAGTTGAGCAGAAGTGTTACCACAATAAATGATTATGCTTTTTATGATTGCCCAAGGCTAAGCAATATTTCGCTCCCTGCAAAACTTTCTTTTATTGGTGAAGAAGTTTTTGGTTATTGTTCATCCCTTAAAAAAATGGAGGTGAGCTCCGAAAATAAATATTTCATTTTTGAAAAAGGCGCTTTATTTACAAAGGACAAGGAAGAACTTGTAGTATATCTTCCCTCAAATACAGCTTCGTATTACATGATACCGAGTACGGTGAAAATAATACGTTACGGTGCGTTTGTAGATTGTGATAATTTAACAGAGATAATTATCCCGAAAGGCGTCATCGAAATACAGGGCGACGCTTTTGCAGACTGCGATTACATTAAGGAAGTTATAATTCCGTCAACTGTTACAAAGCTTGGAGAGTGGGCGTTTTATTATTGTGAAAGCCTTGAGGGGGTTTTGATAGAAGGGAATATAACCTCCATTGAAAGAGGGACGTTTTGGCGGTGTGAAAAGCTTTACATCGTTGGTTTCTGCTCAAGTGTTACATATATAGGTGAGAGCGCTTTTGAACATTGCACCTCTTTATCTGAGTTCGTTTATGGAGGAACTATGGAAGAGTGGTATGATATTAACGTGGAATACGATTGGGACGCCGAAACTCCAAATTACAAAGTGAGTTGTTCCGATGGAGATTTAACCAAATAGATATAAAAGATTCCCTAAGCGAACAAAGGTAAGTTGCCGTTGTTTGCTTGGGGAATTCACTTAATTGAAAATTGCAATATTTTTTTTGTAAAAAGTATTGACAAATGATAAGAGCTGTGATATAATACTTTTCGCTGTGAGGGATTTGTGCCGGAGTGGCGGAATTGGCAGACGCCCGGGACTTAAAATCCCGTGAGGCTTAAACCTCGTACCGGTTCGAGCCCGGTTTCCGGCACCACCTTTTTTAATGGTAGGTAATCCTTCAAAAAATAATATACGTCGCGGAGTGGAGCAGTCCGGTAGCTCGTCGGGCTCATAACCCGAAGGTCGTTGGTTCAAATCCTTCCTCCGCAAC
>CAZDVZ010000044.1:0-13066 GCA_964509125.1 uncultured Oscillospiraceae bacterium
TCGGGCTCAAAAATGAAGGCAGAATCATTGAGCCTGGGTTTGTCAAGCGCATCTCTTAAGTCTGCATAGCGAGAGCCGTCGGCGGGGTAAATGCCGCTAAATACCATAGGAAGCGCTTTTCTAAAGCCATCAAGTGGTAATTCGGTACCGTTTTCAGCAAAAGTAACCGTATCGCCAACCTCAGTATCGGCAATGTTTTTAATGCTCGCTGTAAAATAACCAACCTCGCCCGCGGAAAGCACACCGCAGTTGTTAAATCCAAATGCGGTGAGTGTTCCAACTTCAATGGTTTCAAACACTTTTCCCGTGTTCATCATTTTAATGGCATCACCAATTTTCAATGTACCTTCCATAACACGGATGTAAACAATGACACCCTTGTACGCGTCAAAATAAGAGTCAAATATCAACGCTTTGAGAGGTGCGCTGGGATCACCTTTAGGGGCAGGTATATATTTTACAACCGCTTCCAATACATCTTCAATGTTTATGCCGCATTTTGCAGAAATTTGAGGCGCATAATCAGCAGGAATACCAATTATTTCCTCAATTTCTTCCTTTGCGGCTTCAGGGTTGGCACTTGCAAGGTCAATTTTATTAATTACGGGTACTATCTCCAAGTCAGCTTCAATTGCCAAATAAGCATTAGCCAAGCTTTGGGCTTGAATACCTTGTGTTGCATCTACAACTAAAAGTGCACCTTCACAAGCTTTTAAAGAGCGGCTTACTTCGTAGTTGAAGTCAACATGACCAGGTGTGTCAATGAGATTAAACGTGTAAACCTCACCGTCATTTGCTTCATAATTAAAACAAACGGCTCTGGCTTTTATAGTTATCCCACGTTCCTTTTCTAAGTCCATGTTGTCTAATACTCTGTCGTCCATTTCACGTTGTGAGATAGAGTTTGTTTTTTCTAAAAGTCTGTCGGCAAGCGTGGACTTGCCGTGGTCTATATGAGCTATAATTGAAAAATTCCTAATTTTATTTATATCTTTCAAAACAGTATCCTTAATTGACAATCAATTTCATTTTTTTGTAGCTTCTTTGATAAATTCCCAACTATCACGGCACATATCTTCTAAGTCCAATTGTGCTTTCCAGCCCAATTCTTTGTACGCCTTATCGGGGCAAGCATAAACAGCGGGAACGTCTCCCGGACGGCGAGGACAGATCTTATATGGAATTTTCACATTGTTTACGCGAGAGAATGTGTTAATAAGATCAAAAACACTGTAGCCGTTACCTGTACCCAAGTTGTAAGTGAGTGCTCCTGTGGATACAAGAGCTTTTTTCAAGGCTGCGGTGTGACCGTCCGCAAGGTCACAAACATGAATATAATCTCTCACGCCGGTTCCGTCCGGGGTGGGGTAGTCTGTGCCAAAAACCGTCAAAGATTCTGTAATTCCCAAAGCCGCCTGGCAAAGGCGTGGCATAAGATTGTTTGGAATACCATTGGGATTTTCACCAATTTTTTTGCATTTATGTGCACCGATGGGATTAAAATATCGAAGAAGCACTGCACAAAAATCTTTATCAGCAACACATACGTCTTTCAAAATGTTTTCTATCATAAGTTTTGTAGAGCCATAAGGGTTTGTTGTTGATGTAGGCATATCTTCATTAACAGGTACTTTTTCAGGGTTTCCATAAACTGTAGCAGATGAAGAAAATACGATTTTTTTGCAACCGTATTTTTTCATTTTCTCAAGAAGAATCAATGTGCCTGTAATATTGTTGTGATAATACAAAACAGGTTTTTCAACAGACTCACCAACAGCTTTAAGACCTGCGAAATGAATTACGGAATCAATTTTGTTTTCGCTGAAAATCTTTTCCATTCCTTCTTCATCGAGCATATCAACTTCGTAAAATTTAAAATCTTTACCTGTAAGTTCTTTGAGAGTTTCTATATTCTCTTTTCTGCTGTTTATAAAGTTATCCATGCCAACAAATTCATAGCCGGCTTGGGAAAGAGCGTATGCTGTGTGGGATCCGATATAACCTGCAATTCCTGTAATGAGTACCATAATAAATCACCTTTCAAATTTAAATTTGTGAGTATCGTTTTATGAAAAAGCGGTAGCTAAGACAATATATGCCGGCTACCGCTATAAAAGCACTTAGGCTTTTTTAAGTTCTTTATTTGCTGAAACAGCTTTACCCTGTTTCTTTTCGTTTCTCTTAAAAACCTTGTTAAAAATGCCCCAAAGAGGTGCGCCAAGGAATACAGAAGAGAATAAACCGGCGAGTATACCAATTATAATTGGAAGTGCAAAGTTTTTAATGGAGTCAACGCCGAGGATATAAACCATACCGATTGTAAGAAGTGTGGTTATTGTAGTGTTAAGCGAACGAGCAAGTGTTTGATGAACAGCTGCGTTGGCGTTAACATCAAATGATTGTGAAGAATTTTTAGAGTTTTCTCTTACTCTGTCGAAAATAACAATAGTGGAGTTAATGGAATAACCCAAAATTGTAAGACAAGCGGCAATAAGATTGGAGTTTACAGGGATTTGAAGAATTGAATAGAATGCAAGCATTGTAAAGATATTAAAAGCAAGGCAAGCTATTGAAGCAAGACCCGATGTAAATTGGAATCTTATTGTGATATAAACAAGAATAAGTGCAACTGCAACCAAAGAAGAAACAAGTGCTGTTTTTTTGGTGTCGCCGCTTATTGTAGAGCCTACAGTTTCAATTGAATCAAACACATCAACGCTAAGAGAATATTCATTTTTTAACGCTTCAAGCAACGCATCAGTGTTTTCATTTGAAAGTTCTTTTGTTTTAATAATAACCTGTTGGGGATTTGAACCTGATTTTGCAACAGAAGACGGTTCTTCACCGGTAACATCCTTAACAATTTGTTTAATAGTATCGATTTCGCCGGAAACATCTTTGTTTATTGTAAGAGAAAGTTCAGACCCTCCGGAGAAGTCTATATCTAAATTAAAGCCTCTAATAATCATAGAAAGCACACCGGCGACCAAAATTACGGCGGCAATAATGAAGGCTGTTTTTCTTTTTTCAAGGAAATTGTAATTTTTCATTTAACATCCCTCCTTAATGACTTGCCTTGCCGGTATTGGCAACAGGAAGTTGGTTCTTTTTAACGCCGTATGACGAATACTTTGTAACACCAAGATCAAGCGATATTTTAAGATAAGCTTTTGTTAAAAATACAGAAGTAAACATAGAAACACAAACACTCAAGAAAAGTGTAAGAGCAAAACCTTGAATGGAACCTGAACCTAAATACCAAAGAACGCCTGCGGCTATAAGTGTTGTTATATTAGAGTCAATAACCGCGGACAATGCGTTGGAGAAACCTGCTTTCACAGCAGCAGCAGTCGTTTTTCCTGATTTGATTTCTTCTTTTATTCTTTCGAAAACAACAACATTGGCGTCAACTGCCATACCAATACCAAGAATAATACCGGCAATACCGGGGAGAGTAAGGTTAGCATTTGTAACAATAAGGAGTACCGCCATAATAGCTGTATATGCAGCAAGACAAAGCGCGGAAATAACGCCACAGAATTTATAAATTATTATCATGAAAATAATAACCAAAGCAATACCAATAGCACCTGCTATAAGGCTGGTTTTCAGTGCCTCTTCGCCCAAAGAAGCAGCCACAGAGCTAAGACTTCCGTGTTCACCGTCACAAAGGAGTTGATAGGGAAGAGAGCCGCCATTAATAAGTGCAGCAAGTTCTTTTGCATATTCTTCATCAAAATCGCCATTGATTACAGCGCTTCCGCCATCAATTCTCTCAGTAACGGATGCACGCGATAACTGCTGTTCATCAAGATAAATGCTAATGTAGTTTTTGCTTGAAGAAGAAAGTGCCGAAACTCTTCCTGTTGCTTCTGCAAAAGCACGTTCGCCTTCGGAAGTGAAATTCAACTCAACAAACCATTCATATTCGCCGTCACCGTCTGAATCTCCATACATTGCTAAAGCAGATTTAATGCCATTACCATCCATAAATTCAACTTGATCATCATCGGTAAATGAAAGTTTAGCTGTTGAACCAATAGTATTAACTGCCTCTGTTGGGTCGGAAATACCGGGAATTTCAATACGAATGCAGTTGTCGCCAAATGTATAAACATTAGCCTCGGTGTAACCCAAGTTATCTATACGTCTGCGCATAACCTCTTCAACACTTCTCATTCCTTCTGCGGTAACTTTTTCGTCAGACCCTTCTTCGGGAATAGCTTCATATGTTATGATGGATCCTCCGTTAAGATCCAAACCCAAAGTAATAGCGTCTTCATCAAAAATGCCGGGTGAACCGAAGAACAAAACGTCGGGTGTACCCAGTAAAGCAATAGCAAAAAGTAAAACCGTACAAAGTATCAAAAGAACAAATTTTGAAACTGAGACTGCCTTAAACCAATTCATAGTTATTTAAACCTCCCGGTATATATAAAGCTCTGTGAAATATTCTAAACACAGGCGATTTTGACCGCATTTTTGACAATAAACAGTCAACAGGAGTATTATACACAATTTTTCATCCTAAGTCAAGTATTAATTTGAAAAACGGGAAAAAAATATTGTAAAAATAGGAAAAAATGGGAGCTGTAAAAACAAATTTTTTCTACAGCTCCGGGTTAAATAATTATGTGAAAGTAAAACGTCTGGGATTGAAGTATTATTTTAATCCCAACATATTAATTCTTTGTGGAATGTTTTTTATTATGATCTCTTTTGTAGCTCCACCGTTTTCGCCGTCCAAAGACCAAACTTGAGGTGATTTCAGTTTAATTTTAAAGTCATTTGCATAAATAAGCTGAACATATTCGGAATTGAGACTCTCTTTCAAAAGACCTGTTATAAGACTTTTTTTCTCTGAAAGAGTTTTAGGATTTTTAATCAAAACCAGTTCAAAAATACCGTCGTCAAGTTTTACTTTTGAAGGATCTAATTTAAAAATGCCACCAAGAGATGTGGAATTTGAAACAGAAGCATAGAGGTAATCTCCCTCAATAATTTGATCTCCTACTTTCGCTTTCAGATGAAACGGGTTTAACACTTTAAGGCTTTCAATTCCCTTGATTATATAGGCGAATGAGCCCCAAAAATGTTTCTCTGCAGATGAAGCTCCGTAAGAAGCTTGCGTAAAAGCGCCTGTAGCGGCAACGTAAACAAAAGGTTTCCCGTTAAACAGTCCGCAGTCAAGCTTTTTTGAATGTTCCTTTGTGATAGCAAGGGCGGCTTCAAAAGGGGATGACGGTATACCCAAAGTTTTTGCAAAATCGTTTGTTGTCCCCAAAGGTATGTATCCCAGAGGAATGTCGGCTTTTGAGCGGATCAAACCCGTTATTGTTTCACTAAGTGTACCGTCTCCGCCGCAACAAACAATAATATCGTATTTTTTTACATTGTTTTTAATAAATTCAATGTTATCATCCCGTGATGGGAATGTTGGTCGTAATGTCACGTTGTATCCTTCTCTTGAAAAGAATGTAACAAGGCCAAACGCATATCGTTTTCCCAAGCCTTTTCCGGAAACAGGATTTACTACCATTAAGATTGATTTTGAATTTTTAGGTTTTCTGTGTTTCATATTATAACTATTCAGCGGAATTTCTCCGCATCTCCATGTCCATTGTTCTTTTGGCGTCAGCCTCTCGTTTGTCGTAAAGCTTTTTACCTCTGCAAAGTCCTAATTCTACTTTGACCCATTTCCCGGAAAAATACAGGCTGAGGGGAATAATTGAAAACCCTTTTTTTCCAACTGCGCCAAAGAGTCTGTCAAGTTCTTTTCTGTGAAGCAAAAGTTTTCTGTCTCTTTTTGGATCTTTGTTAAAAATATTTCCTTGCTCATAAGGACTTATGTGTATTCCAAGAGCATACAATTCTCCATCTATAAATCGACAAAAAGAGTCCTTAAGGTTAACTGCTCCGCTTCTGAGTGATTTAACTTCAGTACCGCACAGCTCAATTCCCGCTTCAAAAGTATCATCAACGAAATAATCGTGTCTTGCTTTTTTGTTTTGCGCAATTAATTTTTTTGAACTCAAGGCCATGAATGCCTCCCATATTTATTTTTTGAATTCTGCTGAAAAACAATTTGCGGAATCAGATACCCTTATTCCGAACAATTTTTCTCCTTCATCTGTTTTCTCCGAAAAAACTTCTACGGTTTCCTCTTTGAAAATTTCGTGTTCATATGTTACATCAAAATAGAGTGAAGTCTCAACCGACGAGAAATCGTCTGCAATATCTGCATATGAAGCGTTGTTTACATGGTTGTTTGCATCTATATAGTAGTTTACACCTCTAAATTCACCAACTTTTTCTGCTTTGTCTGCGTTCATAAGTACTTTAAATGGACGTTCATACGGAATGGTGCATTCTTCAATGGGATAATTTAAAGCAGATGCCTTTAGAAGACTTCTTTTTTCAAAATCCATTAGTACCCAAATGCTGTTACAATAACAAATAGAGTTTTTATAAGGATCAAATTCTCCCGAAATGTCAGGAACATTTTGGGGAAGATACATAAAATAGCTTCTCATAAAGCGCATTCTGTCATGAGAGGATTGAAACGTAATTAATACCATTTCTTTAAATTCACTTGTAATAGGCGCGGAAAGTTTTAATGTGTTTCGGTAAACAGCAAAAAACATATTATCGGAAAGAAGATTATCCCTTGTCGCTCCATATTGAGTTGCATCTTTAATTGCGGCTTCTTGCATATACAGAAGTATAGCAGATTTTTTTAAATTTCCGTGTTTATCAAAATCTTCAGGTTTAAAAACGACGTTTGTTTTAATCATTATTTTTTGCCTCTTTGGTTTTAGCGCGAGAAAGAGGATTGTGGTCCATTGCCTCTTTCATTTGTTTGTCTGAAATGTGTGTATAAATTTGTGTTGTATTAAGCTGTTCATGCCCTAAAATATCTTTAAGAACACGAACATCAACTTTACCTGTACCATACATCAATGTTGCGGCGGTATGCCTTAGTTTGTGTGTGGAATATCCTTTTCCGGAGAGTCCTGCCAGCTCTAAATGTTTGTTTATCATCCATTGAACCGTTTTGTTGGAGATCCTGTTTCCACGTCCGCTTAAAAACAAAGCATTTTTGTCTTTTAAAACATATCCGGGTTTTGATATTTCTTTTTGCCTTGCGGAAAGATACGCCGATATTGCGTTTTGGCATGAAGAATTTAAATATATTACTCTTGTTTTGTTGCCCTTTCCTGTTACCGTCATTTTGGAAAGATCGCTTTCAATGTGCGAAAGGTTGATCCCAACAAGTTCAGATAAACGCATCCCGCAGTTTAAAAAAAGAGTAATAATACAGTAATCTCTGTAATAATGCTCGCTGCTTCTTTGAACAGAGGAAAGAAGAGCTTCGCTTTCTTCAAGAGATAAATACTTTGGTAACTGTTTGTCCTTTTTGGGCGATTCGATATCTTTTGCAGGATTGTTTTTCAGCTTTCCTGCTTTTACTGTAAGATATTTGTAAAAAGATTTTATTGCAGAAAGCTTTCTTGCGCGGGAGGCTGAATTATTGTTTTTTTCTTCCGCTTCAAAGAGCAAAAAAGCATATATCTCCTCTGTTGTAACGCTTGATATAAGGTCATAATCAATATCTTCAATGCTGTATTTTGAAAGATCTGTCATGTCAGCATTTTGTCTTGAAGCTATTATGTATCTGAAAAATGTTCTTAAATCATTGTAATATTCTTCAACAGTAAGCTTAGACCTGTTTTGGATAACTCTTTTGTAAGACAAAAAAGAAGCAATAGGTTCGGGAAGTTCAGATAAATTGAGCATTATATCACCTCATATTTATACTTTACCTATTGAAAAATGATACCACATTTTACCTTCAATGTCAATATAAAAAAAGGTTGGATTTAAAAATAATTCCACATTTCGGTGGTGTTTCTAAAAAAATGTACTATTACAATACAAAACTTTTTTGTGTTAGTGTATGTAAATTCGTGCTTTGCAAAGTTTTCTTATTTTATTTTTTTATTATGAACAAATGTCACTTCACGTCGTAAATAGTACGATTTAGGAATTTGTTTAACAATTTTGGAGTTTTTTCTTTCCACAAAAAAAATGGCTGCAAAAAACTCATTACGAGTTTTTTGCAGCCCCACTATATAGCTTAAACTTTATTTGTTATATTATTCTCCTCTAATATCTTCAACTGTTGTGGAGATAAGGTTGGTGAGAAGGCTTTCTTGAGCTTTGAATCTTGACTCAATGTTGGTGTCAAGAACTTGATAAAGTTGATCAGCATTGTTCCAGCTCTGTCCGAAAATAGCACCCAAGTCATAGTGACGGTTGTCGAAAATGATATCCAACATTTCAGCGGACTCTACGTCTTTGAAGTCTCTGTATTTCAATTGTTTTTCATAGTACTCAGGAGTAAGTTTTTCTTCACTGAGCTCAGCGAGAGCTTGAATTACAAGACCAAGATCATCATCTGCTTTTGCAGAGTTGGGAATCATGAGAGTAGAGGATGTGTGAACTGACATTGTGGAGCAGTAGTTATCCTGTGATTCTGAGAACATAGGAACGGGAAGGATTCCAAATTCGTCATCCATTTGACGAAAGTAGGGAATGTGAATGAGAGTAGTCATGTAGAACAATTCTCTTCCTTCACGGAATGCGTTTGTAACGGTTTTTTCGTATGCCTCACCGTTTCCGGGATATTTTGCATAATATGTGTCAAGGTTTGCAACTAAAACCTGACCGCTAAGGTAAAACTCAACAGCATTTCTAAGAGCATTTACTCCGTTTTCGTTTGACATGATGAGCATAGGCTCATCATTGTTGTCTTTTGCGCAGATACCTTCACCTGCGGCAACAACGTGGATGTAAAGGTTAGAGGTTTCAGAACCCATAAACCAGTTATCAAATTCGTTTCTTTCTCCGTCGTTGTTAGAGTCTATAGCCTTGAACTGCGTGGATAACTCAACGAGTTTGTCGAAAGTCCATTTGTAGTCTTTAACCAATTGATAAAGATCTTCGGTGTAACCAAGCTCTTCATAAAGCTCCTTATTGAAAAGCATTGTAACTGTACCGTCATTATCGTAGGTATTAATATCACCAAGGATAAAGTAAAGACCGCCGCAAATAGAAAGTTCTTTTACAGCATTTTGGTCCCAACAGCTACTTTTAAGGTTGATTGTGGAAAGTTCGTTAATGTCGAGAAGTTGACCATCCGCAATAAGTGATGTGTAATAGTAGTTTGATTCAAAGAAGAAATCGTAAATGTTTGTACCGGAAGAAATGTCTGTTGTAATGAGCTGTTTGAGCTCAGCAACAATAGAGGTAGAACCTTCACCGTAGATTTCACCGGTAATTGTGCAGTTGTAATCTGTTTGAATTTGTTCAATGATTTCTTTTTTGGTTTTGTTTACGTTAGTAAGAGTACCATCATCATCTTCCATGTAAAGAACTTCACCGGAAAAGTCTATGGTGCTTTTTCCGTATCCAAACCAACGTTCTGTGATGTAGATTTCTCTGCCGCCCAAGTCTCTCTTTTCGATTTCGGCATAAGCAATCTCTTCACCCGTGTTGTTGTTTCCCGAATTGTCTGTTCCGGAAGTGACGGTAGAAACTGTTGATGTTTCGCTTTCGTCATCACCGCCGCTGCAAGCGGCAAAGGAACATACTACAAGACAGAGAAGCAACAAAATGGATAAAACTTTTTTCATTACTTTGACTCCTTTATGTCTTTTTTTACTATAGTATCATTTTGCAAAAATGATACTACTCTCTTATGTGCAATTATACCACACCGTTACTTAAATGTCAATAGAAAATTGTAAATGTTTATTAAAATTGACATTTTCGGTGTGGTATTGCATTTTTTATTTGTTAAACATTGTCGCCTGTTGTAATTGTTCCTTCGGCTCTTAAGTCAAATTCTTTTACTGCCGCTTCTCTCATCTTATATTTGAGAATTTTGCCGGCGGCATTCATGGGGAAGCTATCAACAAATTTTACATATCTTGGAGTTTTATGTTTAGCCATATGATCTCTTACATATGCTTTAATTTCTTCTTCGGTACATTCTTCACCCTGTTTGAGAATAACGCATGCCATCATTTCTTCTCCATATTGTTTGTCGGGAACACCGATAACTTGAACATCGGAAACTTTCGGATGTGTATAGATGAAATCTTCGATCTCTTTTGGATAAAGGTTTTCACCGCCACGTATGATCATGTCTTTAATTCTTCCGGTAATTTTGTAGTTTCCGTCAGGGAGCCTTCTGGCAATATCGCCTGTATGGAGCCAACCATCCTTATCGATCGCGGCTGCTGTTGCTTGGGGCATTTTGTAGTAGCCCTTCATTATATTATAACCTTTAGCAACAAATTCACCGTCTACATTGTCGGGGAGATCTTCACCTGTGGCAGGATCAACGATTTTGCATTCAACACCAAATATAGCACTACCAACAGTGTTTACCCTCGTTTCAATAGAGTCTGTGGTTTTACTCATTGTAGTGGCAGGAGATGCTTCTGTTTGACCATAGGTAATGCAAATTTCGGACATGTTCATTTTGGATATAACTTCTTCCATAACTTTAACAGGGCAGGGGCTTCCCGCCATAATGCCGGTTCTCATATTTGAAAAATCTGTTTTTTCAAAATCAGGGTGACCCAACATAGCAATGAACATAGTTGGAACGCCGTGGAAGCAAGTTATTTTCTCCTGTGTAATACAAGCAAGCCCTTTGCTTGGCGAAAATGCGGGAATAGGACTCATTGTAACACCATGGGTCATGGATGCAGTCATTGCAAGAACCATGCCGAAACAGTGGAACATAGGAACTTGTATCATCATCCTGTCAGCCGTAGAAAGATCCATGCAATCTCCAATAGCTTTACCATTGTTAACTACGTTGTAATGGGTGAGCATAACGCCTTTGGGGAATCCGGTAGTACCGGAAGTATATTGCATATTGCAAACATCATGTTTGCTTATCATGGATGCACGTCTATAAACGGTTTCTATAGGAGTCCTTTCAGCAAAAGTCAACGCTTCGTCCCATGTGAGACAACCCTCAAGTTCCGACTCTACGGTGATTATATTACGTAAAAAAGGAAGTTTCTTTGAGTGGATCGGCTTACCCTTTTCATGGCTCTCAAGTTCGGGACAAAGCTCTTTGATTATGGCGAGATAGTCAGAATCTTTGTATCCGCCCGTCATTACCAAAGTGTGTGTGTCAGATTGACGAAGCAAATATTCTGCTTCATGAATCTTATATGCAGTGTTTACAGTAACGAGGATCGCACCAATCTTTGTTGTTGCCCAAAATGTTAAATACCATTGTGGAACATTTGTTGCCCAAATCGCAACGTGATCACCTGCTTTTACGCCTAATGATATAAGTGCTCTCGCAAATGTGTCAACATCGTCTCTGAATTCCGAGTAAGTTCTTGTATAATCGTGAGTTGTATATTTGAAAGCATATTGATCAGGGAACTCTTCAACCATTTTGTCAAGAACCTGTGGGAATGTGTAATCAATGAGAGTTTCTTTTGGCCAAACATATTTTCCGGTCTTCCTATTGTTGTCTTGAAGCCTGTGACCTGCTGTTTCCATTCCCATAATGCTGTTCATATAGTTGACATAGTGAGGGAATACAACTGCGGCATTTTCCAAATTAGGAGTATATGTTTTTAACCATTCCAAGGAGAAAAATCCTTCATAGTTTACAGAACGAAGTGCATTCATAAAATCTTTAATAGGGAGAGCGCCTTCGCCCATCATTTTATAGGTAATGTTTCCGTTTTCAACAACGGAATCTTTTAAATGAACGTGTTTAATATATGCACCCAAGTTTTGAACGGTGGTTTCGGCAGATTCGTTTTTATATACATAAGGATGGTGAATATCCCAAAGGGCTGCAACATTGTCACTTTCAATGGCGGTAATAACATCACAAAGACGCTTTGTGTCACAGTAAACGCCGTTGGTTTCAATAAGAAGAGTTACATTTGCTTCTTCTGCGAAAGGTGCAACTTTCTTCATGTTTTTGATAACAACACTGTCATCAATTTCACATGTGGGACCGGCGGCTTTGTCGCCCAAAATACGAATATACTTTGTGCCTGTTTTTTTTGCAAGTTCAATATATTCTAAAACTGCATTTACGTCAAAGTTTTCGTCGCAAGCGAGACAATCTGAGGAAAAACAGCTGATTTCAATTCTCAGTTTTTTCAAATTTTCCACTGTTGAGGAAATATTTTGACGTCCGAAAGGGGCGTGGAGGGAAAAGATGTCTTTTCCGAGACCACGAATCTCAATTCCGTCAAATCCCAAATCTTTTGCCATAGAATAGATCTCAGTCCAGCTAAAATCAGGACAGCCAAGTGTTGAAAATGAAATTTTCATAGTTTTTTTACTCCGTTTCTTCTTTTTTGTTTGTGAGGCTTAGAAATGGAAATAAAAAAAACTTCCATCTCTTACGGTTAAGAGACGAAAGTAAACTTCCGCGGTACCACTCTTATTAGCATAAAATGCTCACTCACGGGACACTAAAATGCCCCTGCACTGTAACGGGTGCACCCGTTCCGACCTAATAAGCAAAAACCCAAACCACCACAAGATTTTGCCTTTCAGCAGACAGCTCCGGGGTGAGTAACAGAAAACAACCAACTGCCTCGCACCTAACGGCAGCTCTCTGGACGGCGACATTTAACTGTTTTATCCCCTTCATTGCTTTTATGAGTGTATCGTATCATAAAAAAAATCATTTGTCAAGACTTTTTACAAAAAAAATTCTAAAAAAAACAAGAAAATAGAATAAATACTTTAAAAAAGCACTTGACAAAACGTGTAAAAGATGTTAAAATAGCGAAGCTGTTTAAGACAGCGTGTGCGCCCATAGCTCAGCTGGATAGAGTGCCTGGCTACGAACCAGTAGGTCGGGGGTTCGAATCCCTCTGGGCGTGCCATGAAAAAAGGCATTTTTGTCTACCGACAAAAGTGCCTTTTTTCAATGATATCCGTTCCTATCGGAACGGGTGATATATCTTCGATATGATATCGCACTTCGTGCGATGATATATGC
>CAZDVZ010000045.1:0-12949 GCA_964509125.1 uncultured Oscillospiraceae bacterium
GCAAGCTTTGCAGCGTTAATACATTCTTCATCAGTAGCATCTAATTTACCGTATCTGATGTTATCCATAACGGTTCCTGTAAACAAATTGGTATCTTGCAAAACAATACCAAGAGATCGTCTAAGGTCAGATTTTCTTATCTTATTAATATTAATTCCGTCATATCTTATTTTTCCGTCAGCGATATCATAAAACCTATTTATAAGGTTTGTAATTGTAGTTTTACCGGCACCCGTAGCGCCAACGAATGCAACCTTTTGGCCCGGCTCTGCATAAACGGAAACATCGTGAAGAACTTGTTTTCCTTCTTCGTAGCCAAAATCAACATTTAAAAGACGAACATCGCCCTTCAGTGGCGTATATGTTAACGTACCATCACCGTGCGGATGTTTCCATGCCCACTTCCCTGTTCTCTTTTCAGTTTCTTTAACATTACCATCCTTGTCAATTTCGGCGTTTACAAGAGTAACATAACCATTATCTTCTTCCGGTTTTGCGTCCATTATAGAAAAGATTCTCTGTGCACCGGCAAGTCCCATAACAATGGAGTTTATTTGTTGGGAA
The DNA here is from genome assembly GCA_964509125.1 of uncultured Oscillospiraceae bacterium. Lineage (GTDB taxonomy): Bacteria > Bacillota > Clostridia > Oscillospirales > CAG-382 > SIG653. Next base: position 565 of record CAZDVZ010000045.1, read on the forward strand.
ACTTGATTTATATTTCCTGTAAATTGCTTTGTCATATTAAGAAACGGAACTATTATGCTAACGCCGAATGCTTTCCCCGAAATGCTGACATTTGATACATCTGATAAAATAAACAATCCACCGACAACTGCAATAATAACATAAAGAATGTTTCCTATATTCATATTGATCGGCCCCAAACAGTTTGCAAAAGCATTCGCCTTAAAGCTGTCATTATAAAGCTGTTCGTTTATTTTCTTAAAACCATCAATACACTCTTTTTCGTGGCTAAACACCTTTACAACCTTTTGCCCGTTCATCATTTCCTGAACAAACCCTTCGGTTTCACCAATTGATTTTTGTTGACGCAAAAAATATTTAGCAGAACCTCCTCCTATTTTCTTCGTAACAAACATCATGACAACGACGCCCAAAACGACAATCAATGTAAGCCATATACTGAAATACAGCATGATAAAAAATACACTTAAAACAATAGCTCCCGCACGTATGAGCGTAGGAAGAGCACCTGATACAAGCTGACGCATTGTATCAATATCATTTGTGTAACGGCTCATTATATCACCATGTTTGTTTGTGTCAAAAAACTTGATGGGAAGGTTTTGCATTGAGTCAAAAACCGTCTTACGTGTTTTTTTCAAAAAGCCTTGTGTAATATACGCCATAAGCTGAGTGTAAACCGTGATTGCAATTATAGATACAACATAAAGACCTATAAGTAAAAAGATCTTTGGAAATATCTCAGCTTTTGCCCCTTCCCAATCCCCTATTTTCTGCCATTTTTCAATGGAAGAAACAACACTCTCAATAAACACAGCGGGAATTGCAGCTGTTACTGACGAGAATAATATACACAAAATAGTGATAGGTACAAGCTTAGGATAAGAACTAAAAAGCATTTTTATAACGCGCTTAAATGTTCCGGGGGCAGCTTTTTTTCTGTTATTCTTCATTGCCGTTTCCCCCTTTCGTTTGTTGCTCGTAAACCTCGCGATAGATCACACTTTTGTTTAAAAGTTCACTATGTGTGCCAACATCGGAGATCTTGCCGTTATCCATTACTATTATCATGTCAGCATCTTCAACAGAAGAAATTCTTTGTGCAATAATTATCTTTGTTGTTTCAGGGATATATTTTTTCAGACCTGATCTTATCATTGCGTCTGTTTTTGTATCAACTGCGCTTGTTGAATCATCCAAAATCAAAATTTTTGGTTTTCTCAAAAGTGCACGAGCGATGCATAATCTTTGTTTTTGACCACCCGAAACATTAGTTCCACCCTGTTCTATAATTGTGTCATAACCATCAGGGAAAGAAGAAACAAATTCATCTGCCATGGAAAGCTTGCAGGCTTCAATAATTTCATCATCAGTTGCGTTTTCGTTGCCCCAACGAAGGTTTTCTTTAATTGTTCCGGAGAACAAAAGATTTTTCTGCAAGACCATTGCAACGGAATTTCTAAGTGAATCTAAATCATAATCCTTTACGTTACGCCCACCTACAATAACTTCGCCTACAGTTGTATCATAAAGTCGAGGGATAAGCTGAACAAACGTAGATTTACTTGAACCTGTACCGCCAATAATACCAACCGTCATTCCCGATTCAATGTTTATATTAATGTTTTCAAGAGAATATTTCTCTGCAGAAACAGAATATTTAAATGAAACATTTTTAAATCGAATCGAACCATCATCAAGGTGTGTTACAGCAGCTTCACCACTTGTTAAAGACGATTTTTCATCAAGTACTTCGCAAATACGTTTTGCAGACTCACTGGACATGGTGAGCATGACAAAAATCATTGAAAGCATCATAAGCGACATCAAGATCTGCATTCCGTAAGTAAGTATAGCGGATATTTGACCAACATCAATGGCTTTGGAAACGATGGAGAGATTAGAACCAACCATAAGAACAAAAACCATTATAAAGTAAAGGCATATCTGCATTATAGGCGTGTTAAGTGCAACAATTCGCTCTGCCTTTGTAAAGTCTCGTCTTATATCTTCAGATGCTTTTTCAAATTTTTCTTTTTCATATTCTTCTCTTGAAAACCCTTTTACAACACGCATTCCACGTACATTTTCTTCAATAGATTCATTAAGCTTATCATATTTTTTAAAAACTCGTCTGAAGGCAGGCATGGCATTTTTTGCAATAAAAATAAGTCCTATGGCTAAAACAGGAACAACCACAACAAAAGCCAAGCCAAGAAGACCGCCCATTTTAAACGCCATTATAAATGAAAAAATAAGCATTAAAGGAGATCTTATTGCTGTACGAATAAGCATCATAAAAGCCATTTGAACATTGGCAACATCTGTTGTAAGTCTTGTAACAAGAGATGCGGAAGAAAATTTATCAATATTTTCAAATGAAAATTCCTGAATTTTTTCAAAAATATCACTTCTAAGATTTTTTGCAAAACCCGCAGATGCTTTTGCACAAGTATATCCTGCAATTCCACCGCAAGCTAAAGAAATAAATGCCATCACCACAAGCAACAAGCCTGTTTTAATAACGACATCAATTTCGCTATTATCTTTTATTTTGTTTACTAAATCAGCTGTTATAAACGGTATCAATACTTCAATTATAACTTCGCCGACGATGAAAATAAGTGTGAGAATAGCTGGCAATTTAAATTCTCTCACGCATTTTGAAAGTCTTTTTAACATTTGCGATTTCCGTTCTCCTTTTCGACCATACTATAATTATTAGAATCTCATATTTGAGATTTTTTTTCTATCATATATATTAGATTAAATGTTAATTTTTCCGTATTTTGAAAGATATCCACCGAAGCATACCTTGATGGATGTTATTGCAAACCAAAAAGGCAAAGGATAAAAACTCCTCTGCCTTTCGAAATATCGCTACTTTTGATGTTTCTACCGGGTTGTTATAGATTGCTATTTTACGCCTCATATCCTTTTTCAAAAGCTTTTAAATTTAAGTCTCTGAATTTTTCGGGAACACATTTATTTATAGCATCAATAAACGCTTTCTTTGAAAACGGAGATCTTTTTGCAAAAACGCCAATTAAAACAACATTGACTGCTTTTTCGTTTCCAAGTTCTCTTGCAATAGAAAGAGCGTCCACGGCAACAATATCTACACCTTTAGCCTTAAGATCCTCCACGATATTTTCGGGATATTTTGCCGCACCCGTTATTACAGGCATAGGCAATATTTTTTGTGTATTTGTAACAACAGTGCCGCCAATTTTTAAATATGAAACCCATCTTGCGGATTCAAGCAGTTCAAAAGAAATAAGATAATCTGCCTCGCCCTTACAAATTACAGGAGAAGCAACCGCTCCCTCTTCTGCATATCTAACGTATGTAACAACGCTTCCTCCGCGCTGCGCCATTCCATGAACTTCTGATACTTTTACATCATACCCTTGCGACAATGCAACCTCGCCTATAATTCTGCTTGCAAGGAGAGAGCCTTGTCCGCCAACGCCCGTTATCATTATATTTTTTGTTATACTCATGATATATTCTCCCCTTTATTATTTAATTGCATCAAAGGCACAAAGACCTTTACAAAGGTCACAGCCGATACAAAGAGTTTTATCTATAGATACCTTTTCGCCATCAAAAGAAATTGCAGGGCACCCAATTTTCATACATGCTTTACATTTCTTGCATTTTTCGGTATCGATAGTAAGAGATGCTTTTTTCTCAACCTTTTTGAGAAGTGCGCAAGGACGTCTAACAATGACTACAGATGGTTCGTCTGCCGCCGTTTCTTCTTGAAGGACACGCTTACATTCCTTAAGATCGTTGGGATCCACTTTTCTAACACGTTTAATTCCCGCCGCGAGGCAAACCTTTTCAATATCAACAGGGTCTACAGGAACATTTTTAAGAGTTAAGCCCGTGCATGGGTTTTGCTGATGACCTGTCATACCTGTTATATGATTATCAAGCACAAGCACCGTTGAAATGCTTCTGTTATATGCTATATCAATAAGACCCGTTATGCCCGAATGCATAAAAGTAGAGTCACCAATAACGGCAACAGTTTTTGAAGCAGATTCCGGGCGGACTTTATTAAATCCATGAAGCATTGAAACAGATGCTCCCATACAAATAGTTGTATCAAGCGCAGTAAGAGGCGCCGCGCCCCCTAATGTATAACATCCAATATCGCCCAAAACTGTATAATTTAAGGATTTAAGTGTATAAAAAATGCCTCGATGAGGACACCCCGGACACATTACAGGTGGTCTAACAGGAACTTCTCCATCAAATGACACAAAATTATTTTTTTGGTTATTAAGCTTTTCGGCAATGATCTCTTGTGAAAATTCGCCAATATTTGAAAGAATGTTTTTTCCGTCACATTCAATTCCTATAGAGCGGCAAAAATCTTCAATAACTCTATCAAGTTCTTCGATTATTATAACACGCTTAAATTTAGATGCAAAGGATTTAATGAGTTTTTCAGGCAAAGGATTTACAGCGCCCAATTTCAAATATGAAGCACTATCCCCATAAACCTCCTTCGCATAAAGGTATGATATGCCCGCTGTAATAATACCAACGTCCGTATCATTAATTTCCACTTTATTTATAGAAGATGTTTCAAGATACTCTGCAATATCTTTCTGACGTTGTTCAACTACAGGGTGTCTTCTTGTAGCACCCGCGGGATTCATTATGTATTTTGCGGGATTTTTTACATATTCTTTTACAGGAACTTCTGTCCGTTCACAAAGCTCCACGATACTCTGAGAATGTGCAACTCTTGTGCAAAGCCTTATCAAAACAGGGGTATCAAATTTTTCGGAAAGATCAAAAGCTAATTTTGTAAATTCTTTACATTCAGAAGAATCTGACGGCTCAAGCATTAACAATTTTGCCGAAACAGCATAATGACGCGAATCCTGTTCATTTTGCGAAGAATGCATTCCGGGATCGTCAGCGACGGCAAGAACAAATCCTCCGTTTACACCTGTGTATGAAGATGTAAATAATGGATCCGCGGCAACATTAAGTCCAACATGCTTCATTGCAGAAAAAGCACGCGCACCTGCGACAGATGCGCCAAAAGTTGTTTCAACGGCAACTTTTTCGTTAGTCGCCCATTCTGCATAAATTTCCGGATATTTAGCGGCAAATTCAGTGATCTCAGTGGAAGGTGTGCCGGGATAGCTCGAAACATATGTACATCCCGCTTCATACAATCCTCGTGCAATCGCTTCGTTACCAAGCAATAATTTCTTTGTAGTCATTCTTTGAAAACAAGCTGATTTATCAACTTCTCCTTATATTTATTAATACAATTTGATTATATAACACTTTTTTTTCAATGTCAATATATTTTTGATGTAAAGTTTATACAAAAGGCGGGTCCTTTTTATAGTTTTTAAACCGTGTAGTTATGTGTTGCTTTTATAAAATTAAAAATAGAGTGACTATTTAAAGCCACCCTATTTTTTATTTCAAATTTTTCAAACGACTCATCTATCTGATCAATAATCAACTCGTCAGAATAATTTATAATTTCAAAGAACTTATCAGCAGATCTTTTGATATCATCATTTTTTACAATATAATAGATATTATGATAAACATAAATTATATAATTATAAATCCCGTGAAGATTATATTGACCTAAGAATGATATTGTCATATTTGAAATCTTATTCTTAATATTGTCGATTTTGGTTATTTGTTATTCTGGATATTCTGTTCAGCCTGCTGAATCATTTTCTTAACCATTTGGCCGCCTACAGAACCTGCTTGTCTTGCAGTTATATCGCCGTTATATGACTTATTGAGAGTAACGCCAACTTCGTTAGCTGCTTCCATCTTAAATTTTTCCATTGCTTCTTTTGCTTCGGGAACTACATGTTTATTACTTGCCATTATATTAATCTCCTTTAAATGGTTTAAACTTTTTTTCTTTGAGGTTTTATCCTCGCTAATATTATTGCACCCATTCAAGGAAATATAAGAGGGAATTTTTTCAATTTTACTGCCACTCATAGCAATCTGCTGAAATAATATCGTACTTTGACAATTCCTCGCTGTTTATCTCTACGTAAGCATTATAATTTTCAAAAAAATCAAGATATTCAACATCGATAATGCTTTGTTCGATTTTTTCGTAATAATCATCTATATCTGATGAAGAGAAACTTTGTTTTTGTATTATATAAACTCCGGTATTGCCCTCTATAAAACGCGTTTCTCCTTCTTCCATTTCAAAAATAGCTTTATCAATCGTTTCATAAGCTACTCCTTTTTGGATTATATATCCATCAGGGCATTCCTCGGCCATGTTATCCTCTGACAAAACATAAAGATTATCAAATTCTTCTTCTCCGTTTTGTACTTTTTCAAAAAGTTCTTTCCCTAAAGAAACTACTTTTTCTTTTGTTCTATCACCATCAAAAGTAAATCCTTCTTTTGCGTTTTCAGTTGACGTTTCTGATGATTCTTTTTGATTTTCGTCCTCAACAACATCAATCTCCGGATCGGTAAATGATATGAATACATTTTTAACCTTTACCCAATTTTCTTCAAACTTCTCTTCAACCAAATTAGAATCAATTGCTAATTTTCCTCCGACGCCAAAGAGATAATTTTCCAACGCTTGATTGAAATATTTCATCTCATAATATTCAAAAACATCTTCCGAAGTTATTCCGTATCGATAAAGATATGAATTCAATGTCGTTTCATCGCCGTATGCATTTATATGATTTTGAACAGCGGCCTCTATCTCAGCTTTTGTTTCTTCGTTTTTTGTCACAGAAATACCATATTTTTTGCAAAGAGCTTTAGCGACAACAAGACGCTTACAATAATTTTGTATATCGCTTTCCGCAATTTGTTTAAATGTTCGTCCATCGTCACCATATACAGTATTCCAAAATGCTTCATTATCATTTAAAGTATACTGAGTGCTCGCATTTTCATAATACTGTGAATAATAATAAAGACATTCCGTTTTCATTTGCGAAAGAATAAATGCATAAAGTCCCGATTTGATTTCGGCGCTCTCCGATGATTCTTCATCAGTGTATTTAAAAACAATTACGTCTGCTGTTTCGTTTTTTTCAACTTGATTTATTTCTACCCCATCATCAGAACAAGCGCAAAGAGATAAAATAAAGCTGATTACAGTTAAAAAACATATTAATTTTGAATAACTTTTCATACAACATCCCCCAATCAGTCATCAGTAAACTTTGTAAGAACAGATAAAAGTTCTTGATTCACCTCTATATCTTCAAAATATGATTCAACAAGGGTTGAAAACGATGCGTCAACCATGCTTTCTCTCTTTAACTCAATATAATCGGAAGTAAAATCAGATATTTGAATTAAAAAAAATCCAACTTCATTTTCGGCAAAATAAACTTCCCCTGCATTATAAGAGATATCATCTATATTTAAATAAGATTCAAAATCACTCTTTTTTAAAAGAACGCCATTGGAATATTGATATGATGAAGAATAAAATATTCCATCTGCGTCTTCTGTCTCTTGTAGAATTTCACTGTAAATATCATCAAATTCCTTTTCACCGGAAGACACTTCTTTGTATTTGCTATACATCAATTCCTTATAATATTCGTCAGAAGATTCGCCAGAAGTGCTCTCCGATGACCCTTCATCATCATTTTCAGATGTCACCTGCTGTTCATCACCAAACTCATAAACATAATACTTAAACTGAACGCTGTCGGATAATTTATCAACAACCTCATCTTCCGTAAAATCAAAAATATATTCAGGAAGAACCAATCCATAGGAACTTACAATGCTAAAATCCATAAGTTCCTCAGCAGTGATTCCGTAATTGCATATGGTTGCTATATCCCACGCCGCATAGCTGCCATAAGTTGATATGCTGTCATTTTTTAATGTTTCAAACTCAGAAATAACTTCGTCCGGCAAAGCAGAAAAATTATTATCTGATGCAATTTTTTCATATACTATATATTCCTTGCAGGCACGAATTGTGCTTTGGTCCAAATATTCACCTGCGGTTGTGCCAAAATCAGGAATCGTAACATCCCAAAAATCAGTTTCCCAATATTCGTCGGTTCCGTCAGGTAAAAACCCATACTGAGCATAGTACAACTGAGGATAATAAGAATATTCCTCATAAACGGTTTTAAATTGTGAAACCAACGACTCTTTATTTTTTTCATAAAAAGCTTCATACATCGCTTTCGTTACAATCTTATCTTCATACGAAAAAACAACTTCATCACCTTGATTTTGACATGAAGAAAGAAAGCTAAATGAAAACAAAAGTACAAAAGCAAAAATTCTTATAAAAATCTTTTTGTTTTTCATTTTTCCACCAACAAATAATTACAGGACTTTTTTTAATTATAAAATAGGATTATTTTATATTCTACGTTATTTTATTTAATTTTTCCTTAAATTCATTAAACAAATTTACGATGATTTTGGTAATTGCCAAAACATCATCTCCTTTTTGAAGTCGAAGAGTAAAGCACGGCTTTTCATTATCAGAATAAAATAAACGACCTCTAAAAAGAGTTTGGGAGCACACAAATGAAGGTAATCCCTCGTCGCATTTATCAAGAGAAATTTTCAAATACTCCTTTTGCTGAACAATATTTATAACATTCACTTTTCTCGCCATGTTTCTTATCATGGAAATCGTAACGAGGTTTACAACGCTTTTGGGAGGTACACCAAAGCGGTCAATAAGCTCATCAATAAGATCATCCAAATTTTCTTGATTACAAACTTCTGCGATTTTTTTGTATAACTCCATTCTTATATTATTGGACTCAATATAGCTTTCAGGAATATAGGCATCAAGAACAAAAGAAACTATACAGTCGGCTTCTTCTTTCAAACTGTCTCCTTTAAGTTCAAGAACAGTGTTTTCAAGAATTTTAATATATAATTCGTATCCAACAGAATCCATATGACCACTTTGAGAGGTTCCAAGCAAGTTTCCGGCACCTCTCAATTCCAAATCGCGCATAGCGATTCTAAAACCGGAACCAAATTCTGTAAATTCTCGTATAGCCTCAAGTCGTTTGGAAGCAATATCCGAAAGGTTGGTTTCATTTTTGTAAGTTAAATATGCATAAGCTTTTCTTGATGAGCGACCAACTCTACCTCTTATTTGATGCAATTGAGAAACGCCCATACGGTTTGCTTCTTCAATGATCAATGTATTGGCGTTGGGAACATCAACACCCGTTTCAATGATTGTAGTGCAAACCAAAATATCAATCTCACCGTCTACAAGTCCTTGCCAAATTTGCGAAAGTTGAGTTCTGCTCATTTGACCATGACCTACCTCAATATTTTTATCGGGAAATTCGCGGCGAATAGTTTCTGCTTTTGCATATATTGTATCTACACGATTATGCAAATAAAAAACCTGACCACCGCGCCTCAACTCTTTACGAATCGCTTCAAAAATAATAACGTCATCATGTTCCAGCACAAATGTTTGTATAGGTTGTCTATCCATGGGCGCTTCGTCCAAAACAGACATATCTCTTATACCGGATATTGCCATACTCAATGTTCTGGGGATAGGAGTTGCAGTTAGGGAAAGAGAATGTACATTTCTTGAAATCTCTTTTAGTTTTTCCTTGTCCTTAACCCCAAAACGCTGTTCTTCATCAACTATAAGAAGCCCCAAATCCTTAAATCCAACATCTTTTTGTAGGATTCGATGAGTTCCAACGATAATATCTATTTTTCCCATTTTTAAAGCTTCAAGTGTTTCGTTTTGTTCCGCCTTAGTCTTAAACCTTGAAATCATATCGATTTTTACGGGAAAGGTTCTAAACCGTTGTGAGATGGTTTGATAATGTTGAAGTGCCAAAATCGTGGTTGGCACAAGAATTGCTACTTGTTTACCTTGCTCAACGCATTTAAAAGCCGCTCTTAGAGCAACTTCTGTTTTACCAAAGCCTACGTCACCGCACAACAGTCTTTCCATTGGAACATTAGACTGCATATCATTTTTGATATTATGAGCGGCCTCAAGCTGGGCATCGGTTTCAATATATTCAAACAAATCTTCAAATTCCGCTTGAAGAGCATCGTCAGGAGCAAATGCATATGCCTTCCTTTGCATTCTCTCGCTGTATAAAGCTACTAATTCTTTTGCAATTCCTTCTGCAGCATTCTTTGCCCGGCTTTTCTTTTTATTCCACTCCGCTCCTCCCATTTTTGAAAGCTTTACACTTTCATTTCCAATATACTTGCTAACCATGTCCAAATTGGAACATGGGACAAAAAGAACATCGGTACCTGCATATTGTATTTTTATATAGTCCTTATAAACTCTTTCGGTCTTGATACGTTCTACGCCGCAGTAACGACCTATTCCGAAAGTTGTATGAACAACAATGTCGCCGATTTCCAAATCGGTAAATGAAGTTATTCTTTCGCTTTTTTTCTTTTTGGAAGTACTTTTCTTTTTGGAAGTTGAATAAGAACCATCAGACTTTGTTCCTCGGTCGGAAACAAAAACAAAATTCTCATCAGCAAATCCTCCAAGGGTACAAATGCGTAAAGAAGATGCAACGGCAACAACCCCATTGTAAAGTTTTCCGGAGAAAGGAATTGCATTCAATCCAACCTCCTCAAAACTCTCACGCATGATAGACGCCTCACGTTCACTTCTGACTGCAATAAGAATTTGTTTTCCTTGAGAAACCCATGTATCAACAGAATTAAAAAGTAGTTCTGTTTCAAAACGATTAAAAGAAGCTGATGAAGATGTTGAAATAAATTTAGCTTTAAGGGGAAAAACACTTTCTGTGTTTTCAAAAGAATCAAAAATTATTGACTTTTTTTCAAATTCCGAAAGAAGATCATTAATGTGAAGAAATACATCGGCGTTCTTATATAGCGCAATACCCTTTGTTACAAGATTTTCTATAATTTCGTTTGTTGTCCATTCAAAAGCTTTAAATCTTTCTACAACTTTTTTGCTTTCAAAAATTATTATTTTGCCATCACCGATATAGTTAAGAATCGTCTCTTTTTTATGATATATAAGTGAAAAATACTTATCAGGTCCTAATAATTCTCCACTCTCCTCAATGGAAGATAATTCTTTTTCTAAAATTTTTCTCCCGTCGCCGGAAGCATTATTTAACAGTGCTCTTATCTCTTTTTTTATAATCTCGTTATCGAAGTCTAAAACCTCTCTAACGGGAACAACGGTATAACGATTGATGTTCTCTACTCTTCTTTGATCTTGAACATCAAATAATCCCATCCCATCAATTTCATCGTCAAAAAAATCAAATCGGCAAGGCTTATCATACGCAGGAGAGAAAATATCCAAAATATTTCCTCTAACAGAAAATTGCCCGGTTCCTTCGATAATATCGCACTTTTTATATCCCATAGAAAACAAGGTTTTTATAAACTGAGAAATATCAACCTGATCACCGATTTTCAATTCTATGCTTGAAGCTGAAAGATTTTCTTTTGGAATTGTATACTGGGCAACAGCGTCGGGAACAGCTATTATGACATTACACTCTTTGTTTTTTAATCGAGATATTATATTTATTCTTTCTTGTTCAATTTCTTTTGAATAAGCAGAAACCGGATCGAATACGAATTCCCTGGAAGGATACACAAAAACATTATCCATATATACGGAAAATGCATCTTTTAAAAGTCTTGCCTGCTTTTCTTCGGGAACAACGACCAAAATAGGATCGGAAATCTCGCTTTTTATTGAAGCACAAAAAGCCGTTTTATAAGAAGGATCTCCCTCTAAAACGGCAACAGGCAAAGCATTCTTTCCCTTTACGCATGAAATTACGTCAGAAAAAATCTTTCCTTTTTTTACTTGATTTAAAATAGTTACAATAATATTATCATTCAAAATTTGTCACCCAATATTTCATTCGGCGTTTTCCAATGTTTTAGAATTGTATTTATTCATTGCATCATTTATTTTTTCATTAATTAAAAGCTCACATGCATCAGATACAAAAGGCATAACGGAATCAATTTTCTTTTTTTCATTTTCAGGAAAACGCGAAAGAACCCAACTTGCAAGGTCATAATCAGGATGCGGCTTCGAACCTACTCCTATCTTGATTCTTGGAAAATCCGAACTGTTAAGATATTCTATTATAGATTTTATTCCATTATGACCGCCTGCACTACCGTTTCGCCGTATTCGAATCATTCCGGGATTCAATGAAATGTCATCAAAAATTACAATTATTCTTTCAGCCGGCACGTTATAATATTTCGCTGCGGAACTTACCGCTCTGCCGCTTTCATTCATAAATGTTTGCGGTTTTATAAACATTACCTTTTTATCGGAAAAATCCATTTTTGTGCAAAGGGCTTCATGTTTAATTTTTGCTTTTTCTTT
>CAZDVZ010000046.1:0-12909 GCA_964509125.1 uncultured Oscillospiraceae bacterium
AGAAAGTATAATACGAACTGTAAGAATGAGCAGAAATATTTTTCAAACAAGTCCATTGGAGGCTGTACATATAATCGCCTCTGCCGGCAATGTTAAGCTGATTTTGCGTTGCTCCGTTTTCCGCGGCACTGTAAAATTCCGAAGAAACCTCAGTAATCTCTTCTTCATTCGCCGCACTCGCCATAAAGGGTGCGACAGCAATCACAGAAAGACAGAACATCAAAGACAGTGTTAATGACAAAAATGTCCTACAGAAAGATTTTCTCATTGTTTTTACCCCTCACTATATTTTTATTCGTTCTATTTGAACAAAAATATTATACCACGAGGGCATAAATTTGTCAACAGCGATGAAAAATAATGGTAGCATTTTTACAAATTGGAAACACAGAGCATTTTTAATTAATTTATTTAAATGCACAATTTACATTTTTTTCATAATAAAATTTTAAAAAGCGGTTTGAACTAAAAAAAATAAAAGTATTTGTAATCCGTCGGGCAGTTTCTCGTCGGGAAAATTGCGAAGTGCCCGCTGAGTGATTTTTCATTCAGCGGGTCTTTTTTGTCGGTGTAAATTATCCAAAAAAATATAAGACTTCAATTTTTCTTCAATAATCCCTCGGTATAATAACTCGAAAATAGGGATGAGTAGCCGTTTCCCCCTAAAAGCAGGCAAAAGCAATGCAAAAGATCCGTATAGTACAAACCCACAAAATAATTTTAGAGATACAAACACAAGAAAGGTGGACAAATAAAATGACAACGATCATTGAACAAGCGATTAAAGGGCAGCGCAAAGCAATGGAGCAGCTTTATGAGGCTAACAAGCAGAAGGTTTATTATGTTTCCCTACTTTTGCTTGGTAATGAAGTAGAGGCGGCAAATGCAACATTCTTTGCTTTTAAGAATATATGGAACATCATGACTGCTCACGATGTTCAGACTGACGAGGATTTTAATCATTTGGCGATTCGTAAAGCCACGGAGTATTGCAAGCGGAAAGTTATAAAGGAAACCCCAAAGGCTTTCCGTATCCCGCAGAATCGCAATTTTCTAATTACAGGGGATAAAAACTTATGGGACGGCAGCGATAATGTCTCTGCCGATGTTCTGAGGCTTCTCCCGCCCCTGCAGCGATTTATCCTCGTTCTTCGAATTGCCGGCAATTATCCGCCCGAACAGATTGCAAAAGTTTTCAAGTTTGATATGAAGACAGTCGACATGGCAATAGAAACAGAACAAACCAACATTGAACGAGTTGCCTGTCATTCGGTCGAAAGCAAAAAGACATATGAACGGGTACTTGGAGTTATTCGTGATGGAGAGAAAAGTGCGAAGGTGCCTACCTTCGTAGACGAGAGAATTTCTGCCGTTATTGACAGCATTGCAGCACCTATTGAAAAGAAGAAAAAGAAACAACTTACGATTATTGGTGTCGTTACACTTGCGGTTTGCGTATTGGTGATCGGCATTATTGCTCTCGCCACACGAGATACCACCGACACATACACATCCGGTGATGATACCACTGTCAGCGATACCGCCGAAACATTTGATACAACCGGTAACACGATCATCTCGGAGCCTGTAATCGACCTTGATGAAACCCTTACCTATTACGCAGATATTGAAATTGCCAATTACGGCACGATCACCGTTGAATTAGATCCGGACGCAGCGCCTGTGACGGTTGCCAACTTCGTCAATCTTGCCCAGAACGGATTTTATGACGGACTCACTTTCCATCGCATTATCGAGGACTTTATGATGCAGGGCGGCGATCCGCATGGCGACGGCACAGGCGGTAATACGGATGAAGACGGCAACGAAATCAATATCGTGGGCGAATTCACGAATAACGGCTATGAAAACAGTCTCTCTCATACCAGAGGCGCCATATCCATGGCTCGCTCTGACGCCTATGACAGCGCAAGCTCGCAATTTTTTATCGTTCACGAAGACTGCACCGGTCTTGACGGAGAGTATGCTGTATTCGGCTATGTAATCGAAGGCTTGGAGGTGGTTGATGCCGTTTGTGAATCCGCAGAACCTACCGATGGCAACGGAACCATTGAATCAGACGCACAACCGGTCATCACTTCAATCACAATCAGAACGGTAGAGATTTCCGATTCCGCTTCTGAAACGGAAACCGTAGCAGAATAGCTTTGCAGAAACAAAAGAACCGCATGAACTACGCTATTGTCGTATGCGCGGAAACGAAAAAGTTTCCGAACAATGCCTCCTCACTGTAGCGGTGCAGAACATGAAAAAAATCGCTTTCATCCTCCGGAAGAGGAGTTTGCATTTTTTATCAGATTTGATTGAAATCCCTTTTTATGTGATTAGAACCCGCCTAAAAGGCGGGTTCATTACTCTGAAAACGTCTATTATACAGCTATTCCCGTTGATTTTTCGATCCGTCTATCAAATGCAAAATGTTAATTTTCATTTTTCACACTTGATATTAAAGCTCAATAGAACGAAGGTCATACGGCTCTAATTCAACGTCGATCAAACCGTTTCCTGAAACACCATATTCATTGGGAGAAAACTTGAGCTTAACCGTTTTTTTCTTTTCAGAGATGTTAGCAATCATAATCACAGTTTTTGAAGAATCTTCAGATTTCCAAGCCTGAACCAATATGTTTTTTAAATCGCATTCAGACGTAGAAAACCACTCAAGACCACTTTCCACCACCGGCGGGCGAAGCATAACTCCTTTATTGAAAAAGTCAAGGTTTGCCATTCTGAAGTCCACGGCTTTTTTCATATAGTTCAGTCTATCCTCATCAAAGTCTTCTCTTGCGCCAAACCATCCAGGCTGCTGGCCATACAAAACCGCTTCGGCAAAATGATAACGGAAGTAATTCTCATCCTCGTCAAGACATTCTGTGTGACGTCCTACAAGCTGTATATATCCTGAATAAATTACACAATAAGCAGGTACAAGGTCATTAAGATTCCACTGCCAGGTCAAAAATCCGTCAAAAGCCTTCAAATATCCTTCGCCATTGCACTCTGTAAAGTAAAAAGATTCTGCAGGACGGTTTTTCTTGATTTTTTCCATCATTTCATTGTATAATTCCGTCCAATAGCTTCCGCCACCAGGTATGTGACCATGCTCTGTACTGTGACAAGGAACAGGCTCTAATGCTGCAACCTGATCAAAATATACACCGTCAATGGGAAGGTTCTTCTCCATATCACGAACTAAATCTTCAATAATTTCATGCCATTTTGAATAGCCGGGACAAATAGCTGCAAGATAAACACTGTCTCCGTTTGGTCTTTTGCTTCCGTAATCCACCTGATGCTTATTTCCATCGGGATAAATAGCTACACCATGAACGCCTGTATTATCAAAATTCATTTCATAACCAGAATCACCATCTTTTGTATCCCAGCTTACAGCATTTATATACGGAGCAACGTAAATATCTGCCTCTTTGAAAGCCTTGAAGGATTCGATGCTCTCTTTTTTGGCAGGCATATAATGAGGATAGTCGACGTCAAAAATAATTTTATGCCACGAATATGGATGTGCGGCAATAGGTACTCCCATTTTTTCACGAAGCTGCAAAAGCCCTTTTGTGGAGCTTTCGTGAAATGCTTCTGTTCCATTGTACTTAGCCCACATTCCAATTTCTTTAAACTTTGAAGCCGTATCAGGACGTCCTTTTTCTGAAAGCCATTTTGCGTCTTTATATACGAATTCACGATAAATCAAAGTAGCATCGTACCAATCTCCAACAAAGAATTGCCATCTGATGAATCCGCCAACAGAAAAAGAGTTTGCAACCGTTCCGGCACCAATAGCAGCAAACCATGCAGTTATTTTTGCTTCATTATCCTTTGCAAGGACGTTGAATTCTTTAAAGCAAGCATTTGGGTCATGAATACCTAAATACAACCCGTTTTTCTTGCCCCAATATGCAAAATACTGCATGGACAAATAAAATCCCGGATATGGATAATATGAATCAAATCCGTTAACCCCAACATTCATTATAGCACGTCCGCTTCTGTCAGGAGCAAAAAGGTTGATTTCCTCGCCTTTTATCGCGGGCGTTGTATAGGTAATATATTCCGCGGCGAATTCTGTCGAATTATTTATTACGTTTGTATGCCACGAAATACCATTTTCATCTGCTTTTCCCACGAGCTCTACGCAAATTTTAGAAAAGTTTTTGTAATCATAAAACGTAATTCTGATAGAATCTTTTTCTGATTCTGCACAAACTTTTTTCCAGCCCTGAGATGAATCAAACGTATAAAACCTTCCGTTTAAATCTTTCAATTTCATAGTAAAAAGTGATGATTGAATCAAAGCAAACTGGCCAAAGCTTCCGTCACAAATCTTTGCACCGTCTTCAGATACGTCAATTATCACAGACCATAAATCTGTTTTAATTGTAAATCTTTCCAATTTTGGACAATCAACGGCTTCTTTAAAAATCATAATATATCCTCTCTTAATTACTTTTAAACAAATCATTTGCGTTGCTCTGTATTTGATTTTATCACATAAAAATAAAATATGCAATAGTTTTAGTTATTTTTGTTTATTATTTATGTTGTAATTTCACGGAGCACTTTCGAACCATAGGTCAACCTATACTCCCTCACGAAAAGCAGATATTTCATTGACGTTTGAAGCATTTTCATTTACTATTACTTGATAAATCAACGAAATCAGGAAATGAATTTATTCGTCAAAAAATGTTGACTGTAATCTTTTTTTATGATATAATGAAAATGTGAAATGATACTGTGATGCTATAATTCAATTTGTTTCATTTAAAATCAGGAAATGCATTTAATAATAAATTTACAAGTTTTTGAGGTTTACAAATGAATAACTACAAAAACGAAGTGTTTGAGCGTTGGGGCCATACCGACGCATACCGCGAGCACAAGCAAAAAACAAAGAATCACACAAAAGAAAAGTGGGCAGAAGCTAATGACGGGTTAATGGTTATCTTTGCCGAGTTTGCCGCGTGCAAGGATAGCGGTGCGAGTGATGATTCTGCCCAGGCACAAGCGCTTGTTGCAAAGCTTCAATTACACATCACAGCAAACTACTACACCTGTACGAATGAAATTCTTGCAGGGCTTGGTAAGATGTACGTTGCTGACGAACGATTCAAGAAGAATATCGACAAGTACGGCGAAGGAACTGCCGAATTTGTATTTGAAGCTATTACATACTTTACAAGGTGACTGGATATGCAGATTGAAAATAACATCTTAAAACACTACTTAAAAAAAGTATATTTCATCACGGGAACAGCATACGCGGGCAAATCCACTACCGTTAAAATGCTTTCAGAGCGTTACGATATGGTTTTCTGTGGAGAGAATTACCATATTGCAGTATCAGATATTGTAGCTACACCCGATTTACAGCCCGATCTTTGTTACAGAAGAAGTCTTACAGATTGGAAGGATTTCGTTACCCGCGCCCCTGCTGAATACGAACGATGGATGTATAACTCTGGAAAAGAGGGAGCAGGATTTGAGATAGCAGAGCTTATTTCCCTCTCCAAAAACAAAAAAGTGATTGTTGACACGTGCATTCCTTTGGACATACTTAAAGAGATATCGGATTATAATCACGTCGCAGTTATGCTTTCGCCTCAGTCTATGAGTGTGGAACGCTTCTTTGACAGAAACGATCCTGACAAACAATTTCTTTTGAACATTATTGACAGTTGCGAAGATTCTGCTGCTGTAATGGAAAACTATCGTAGGGGACTTGCGCTCATCAACAGCAAAGAACACTATGACGAATACGCCAACAGCGGCTTTTTCACCGTTGTACGCGAGGATAACGGACTTGATACAAGAGAAGAAATGTGCGATAAAATTGCAAGACATTTTGGTTTGATGGAATGAAATGATATTTGGATTATGTTTAACGTATATCCCAAGCGTGATACTGTATTTGACAATGTTGATACAAGCATCAAAGACAAAGAACACAAAAAAATATTGCAGTAATAATCGAAACAATAAGCAAATACGAAGAAGTTGATATATGGGTTGCATTTGGTAACCACATTTACGAAAGAACGTATATGAGTTACTGCTTGAAAGATATTTACGAAAAGCTTTCGGGAATAAAAATCAATTGGTTGTCAATCGGCGTCAACAAAAGCTGTGCGCAAAAGCATCCGTTATATCAGAAAAGCACGTCCCGACTTGTTTCATTTGACATGAGCGCATACATAAACACTTTGAAATGAGAGGTGATAATATTGCGTGAAAAAAGCAAGCGTATCCCTATTGCGATATGTCCCAATACATAGTGCGGGAGAATGCTTCTGTTTAGCTGAAATCCAAAGGATAAATACTACATCGAAACAAAGGTTGCCGATGATAACTATAAAGGCAAAACAATGATGTGCTCCAAATGCAAAACCTTTGTTGCAATTATTGAAAAGCCAAAAGTTGCACACGGCTATGTAGCAATCCCGATTATTAAAGCGGTGTAAAACCCAAAAAATCCCAAGTGAGCTATCCTCCCATCAGTGAAAGTGGGAATTAAGGGTGCGCATCAGAACTTAATACAGAGAAAAACTCTGTATTGTTTTGGTACTCATTTTTATTTTAAAAGTTAATATAGCAGCTATAAAACACGTTAACCTTTTCAAACAACGAAACTCAAATAGTAAGTGCAGAATTCAATTTTGAATCTGAAGATTGGCAATACGTTTCTATGGGTATTGTTCCCAAGCTCGATGAAACGGATATGAATTCATTAATAATTACGCAAATCAAAGTATATTGTGAGTATAATTGTAATGCAAATACTGCTTACTTCGACGGAATTTCTCTTACAAAAGAACCTGCACAAACTTACGAATACGATAAAAACGGAAACAGAACAGCTAAGAAAACATACGAATACACGGCTGCTCCTTCCCTTGGAAACATTCTTCAAACCGAAATATACACCTATGGTAATTCGAACTGGAAGGATCTCTTAACAAATTACCAGGTTCTTGATTCCGAAAATACGGTAATCAAAAACAAAAACTTTAATTTTAATTCTGCCGGAACCCCTTTTGGCACTGTCTCTATGTCACCATTAGGTTATGATGATGCGGATATGCTTTGGGAATATGGATGTGGCGATGAATACGTTCATTGTTACTATAATTCCGACGGAATCAGAATTAAAAAGATAATATATCACATTGATTGGGAATACATTATAAACGTAGAATATATTCTCGATGGAAGCACAATTATAGGCGAGAAGAGAACAAGAACAGGCGAAAATCCTATGACAGAAACCCTTTATTATATTTACGATGATAAAGGTGAACTCGCAGGATTTACATATAACGGAACTCCATACTACTATGGAAAAAATATTCAAGGTGATATAGTTTCCATATATGATGCAAACGCTGACCTTGTTGTAAGATATACCTACGATGCTTTGGGAAATGGTACAGGCATTACAGGAGCTCTTGCAACAACAATCGGTGAAATCAACCCATTCAGATACAGAGGATATTATTTTGATTCAGAGTCAGGCTGCTATTATCTTAACAGCCGTTATTATGACCCTGTAACCGGAAGATTTGCAACTCCTGATGCAGTAGATGTTTTAGGCGTTGAACAAGCAAACCTTGGTCAGTATAATTTATTTGCTTATTGCCTTAATGATCCTGTTAATCGATTTGATGCTAACGGAAATTTATCTTGGAAGAACTGGGCAAAAGTAGCTATAGGAGCGGTGGCTCTTGTTGGAGCTGTGGCATTGACTGTTGCAGCGGGCGGTGGAGCTGCTCCTGTTGCTTTGGGCGTTGCTAAAGTGGTTGGCAGTGTTGCAGAAAATTTCCGGAATTGTAAAAAATACAAAAAAATACATAGTCAATGGTAGGACAAGGATTCCGGACGGAATAACTGCGAAATATGTTCAAGAAGTGAAAAATGTAAAAGGTTATCTTATACAACGCAATTAAAAGATTCTATTCAACTTGCGGAAGATGTGGGGAAAACTTTCCAACTCTTTGTTTGACCAGACACATATATGACAGCACCCTTAAAAGAGGCTATAAAAACATATGGAGTAAAAGTAACTTACTCGTGGTAGTACCCAAATAGTTTTGTGTTGGTGGCTTAGTATAATAAATCTTTCGGTTTGTTTTTTGATAGAACTCAATAGAGAATAGTTTTTATATAAACTACCAAAAAATCTATGAGATCACCCATTAAGTTGGTGATCTCATAGACACAATTATGAATATGAAAAGAAAAATTTGATCCAAAAAAGTCAAAGCACTTAATGAATGGGGCGAATATAATATGATAAATAATAACAAGCTTGTAACCGAGGCAATATATAAATTTGCTATAAAAGAAGAAAAAGAGTGGCGAAATGATAAATCCAATGCATATGATGTTAAGATAGTTGACGAGATGATGAAAAGTATAAGAAGTATTGGATATAGATACAAATATTTGGCAGATATTACTCATCGTGATAATAAAGATTTAAAACTTTTGAATATTTTATTGCAGTATATAGGTCGTTTTGAAGATGAAGGTATTTCTGCTGAATTGGTTGGAGTTGTGGGTATAAAAGGAAACAAAGCGGCCACGGAAATTATAATAAAGAATTATATGACTTCTTCAATGAAAAATAAATTAAGTCAAGCGGTATTTTATGATAATGCACTAAATAACTTAAAAGACAAAAGATATATATTTGAATATTTAAAAATCCTTAAAAACCCCGAAGAAGCAAGTAGATTTCCTTTTACTATGATTATGTTAGGCAAGTGGCAAGTCACAGAAGCTAAACCTTATTTTTTGCAATATATAGATTATTTCGATGAAAAAAATAATAGGGTTTTTATATCTATGGAAGCATTGAGTTATTACATGGATGAAGATGGAATAATAGCTGAGAAAATTGCTAAAAAATTAAAAAGTAGCAATAAAGATATAGTCATGGCAGCAAAAAAAGCTGAAAAAAGACTTAAACAAAAAATGTCAAATCACAAAGGATAATTTATATATAAATCTATAAATTATTCCTTTTAGATACTTGGTATTAGTTTTATACTGAAAAATTTCAGGCACAGAAATTCTTACCGTTGCAGGTCTTGTTGCTATAGAGAACATTTCTGAAGGCGATGAAGTTCTTGCTGAAAATCCTGAAACAGGTGAAAAAGGTGTAAAAAGGGTTGTACAGACCTTTGTTAAAGAGACATATAATCTTGTTCATATATATGTTGAAGACGAAGAAATTGTAACAACTCCCGAACATCCGTTCTGGGAAATGAACCGTGAATGGTGTTCCGCTATCGAAATCCGTGCAGGTGATATATTAAAACTTGCAAATGGCAAAACAGCTGTTGTTTCTAAAGTTTATTCAGAAGCTTTATCTTCTCCTGTAACCGTATATAACTTTGAAGTTGAAGATTACCATACGTATTACGTTGGCGAAGATTCTGTCTTAGTTCATAACTGGTGTTCAACTAAAACCCAAAAACACCAAATGCTGTCCAACAAAAATAAAACATATACAAAAAAATTTAAGAGTATAACAGATAAATATGGTTTAAAACTTAATAGCAAGGATAATGTATTTGAAATGAAAGACCATTTGGGCAGACATACTATAGCATATCACGAATTTATGCTTCAAAAAATAAAATCATTCGATGTTATAGCGAACGGAAATAGAGACATATTTATGAAGTATTTCAAAAAATTAACCGACTATGTGCAAGCACATCCAAATGTAATGTACATGAAATAGTAAGCAAAAATAGATTTTACACTAATAGAAAGAAGTAAAGAAGCGATACAAGTAACATAATTTATTATTTAAATTATGTTACTTATGTTTAATGCACAGCAGTCTTCACTCCTCTTCTAAAAACATTTGTAACTTTTTCAAAAAAACAATTACTTGAAAGGAATAATTAACTATGACAACAATTTTATTGAACCAATTTATGAAGTGGATTGACAAGCATTTATCTCAGGTAAAATCCTTAAACGTTAAGGCGTTCAACTTCAATCTTTATGAAAGTAATGAAGAAAATGAATATGATATACAACTTGTAGGATCACCATATTACGACAGTGAGAATGATGATTGGGCTTGCGATACCATTTTCAGTTCCGAAGAAGATCTTTTTACAATAAATAGTGATGATTGGGAAACGGCCTTGGAACAATGCATAGAATTGGTTAAAGAGTACTCCAATTCAGGGGAACTAAAACATATTTTCCTCAACGCCGAGAGAGTAACTGCAGGATTTGTAGATGGAGACTTGGAAATAATATTATAGTTCACAAGATAAGCCGAAAGGGATCGCTCTAAACCCACAAAAAAAGTGATGTTATGAGCTGTTTTTTGAGTTGTTGCTTGTTAAAATTGATCAACCTCATTCTGTATTCAGTGCTTATTATTCACTAAAAGCTCATCACCTCCGACGTTTAAATGCGTTGGAGGTGATGAATAAGCTGAACGCTTAACGAAGCAAAATCAGGTGCTGCATCCGGTGCGGTGTTCGGAGCTTTAACTGGCGGAATAACAAGTAAATCTTGCTTCGTTGCAGGCACAGAAATTCTTACCGTTGCAGGTCTTGTTGCTATAGAAAATATTTCCGAGGGCGATGAGGTTCTTGCTGAAAATCCTGAAACCGGTGAAAAAGGTGTAAAAAGGGTTGTACAGACCTTTGTTAAACAGACATATAATCTTGTTCATATATATGTTGAAGACGAAGAAATTGTAACAACTTCCGAACATCCGTTCTGGGAAATGAACCGTGAATGGTGTTCCGCTATCGAAATCCGTGCAGGTGATATATTAAAACTTGCAAATGGCAAAACAGCTGTTGTTTCTAAAGTTTATTCAGAAGCTTTATCCTCTCCTGTAATCGTATATAACTTTGAAGTTGAAGATTACCATACGTATTACGTTGGTGAAGATTCTGTTTTAGTTCATAACTGGTGTTCAACTAAAAAATACAAATCTTTGACAAAGAATAATTTTAGAAACAATGTTATGAGGTACACTAAATCAGATGGAATTAATAAAGAAGCCCACCATATTTTGCCACAAAAGTTTAATTCTTTTTTCAAAAATAGAGGCATAAATATACACAGTCCGGTTTATGGCAAAATGCTCAATAAAATCGAACATTCAAAATACAGTTATAAATATAATGCAATGTGGGGAAAATTCATATTGGAAAATCCCAACGCAACATATGGTCAAATAATGGACTTTGCAAATGAAGCAATGAAAATATTCACACCATAAATAAGTGCCTAGAACATATATGTAACACATGTTTTAGGAATTACCTAAAACATGTGTTACATAAAAAATAATAAATAAAATACAAGGGGATAAAAAATCTTAAACAAAAATCATCTTCTCGTGTTCGATTTGCGTTTAATTTGTAAAATTATGAAAATTATATGTTTTTCGAGAATAAAACGAGTTTTTATACCCTCTGCAATTTTTATATTTACATTTTTTTGAAATTTGATCATTAATTCCACATATATTCTATTTTGTGCAGAATATTTTAGCACCATTATTGAGCATTCTGGACAATCGTAAGAACAAATATGAAAGTTCAATCGCATTCTTGTATTGTGCCAAGAATTTATTATTAAACAAAAAGTTTTCAAATAGTGTCCATTTTGAAAATCTTGCTATCTCAGGGATTAAAAGAGGTATGAAATGAACGAATTGTATAATGACCTTATTTGTTTTTTTAAAAACGTTAAAAAGACTTCTCACAAAAACTTACACAGCGGGGGTGCTTTCAAACTTAAAGAAAAAAGCGTTGAAAATGAGTTTTATTTAGATAAAGAATATCTATATTTTGAAGAAAAAAATTTATTTGTCCAAGCTTTAAAAGAAATAGCTTTAAACGAAAACGAAGAAATATATCTTCGCCATCTCGCTTGTGATATGGGACTTTTTTATGGACTTGATGATTCTTTTTTTATAGATAAATTATATCTATTAAAAACGTTGTGCGAGGAGATTCCAGCCGACTATGAAAACTACACAAGCCCGACATACGTTCATATAACAATTGAATTTTTCCTTATGTACTATGCGTTGGGAGAACCTTTTCGCAAAATAACTAAAACCTATGATGATTATTCTACAAATCGAAAAATAGGAGTAAAAAAAGTTGGCAATTTAGGTTATTTAAAAAGTGGTGAAGAGCTTGAAAAACATATGAAAACAATTATAGAGATTGACTCAAGGCTTTTTTATGAAGTAACACCAAAATACCGAAAAAGTTTTATTTGTTATAGTTTTATAAAAAATGTTCAAAAACTTGGAAAGGTCTATATTCCAACTGAAATAGAAAAAAAGAGAGTACGGTTAATTATCAGTGCAATTAACTTTTTTGAATTAAACGAACTATCCTCTGCTGTATTAAATCTTTTTAATCTTGTAAAAGTGTCCCAAAAAACTAAATACGATTTATCAAGCGTAACAGTAATAAACAAAACATTATATGATGATGCATTGGAATTGTTACTTATGTTAATTGAGAAAGTAAATTACAAACGCAAAGTGGACGAATTCATTTTTAAATACAACCGAAAGTTTATAGAAGGCTTTAAACATCAAAACAAGCCTGTCTGACAGGGCAGGGTATTGAGGGGAGACAGGGGATGTTTCGAAACCATTGAAAAAGTGAGGTTTTAAGCGTTTTTTCTGTCTCGTTCCTTGTTAAAATTATCAATCTCGCGTTACTTATAATTCACCCAAAGATATCACCTCCGACGTGAAATGCGTTGGAGGTGATATCTTTTACATATAAAGATTCTGACCTTTCTTTTTGGCTTCAAGTTCACGTTTGAGCCTTGAATCGATGTCTGTATTAACGGGCAACTGAT
>CAZDVZ010000047.1:0-12377 GCA_964509125.1 uncultured Oscillospiraceae bacterium
ATACAACATCCGAAGATACAACATCCGAAGATACAACATCCGAAGATACAACATCTGAAGATACAACATCTGAAGATACAACATCTGAAGATACAACATCTGACCCTGCAACTGACGATCCTACAACAGAAGAACCCACAGAAGATCCCGGTCAAACCGGCGATTCCGGCATAGTCCTCTTTGTAGTTCTTGCTATCTTGTCTCTTGCTGCTCTCGCAGTTGTTAAAAAGGCAAGAAGAGCATAATCGATTCGTTCTTTACTGTTTAAAGTGATTAATATCACTTAAAGATACCGCCGTAAGGTTTTTCCTTGCGGCGGTTTTTTTAGTTTTGAAAATTGGTGGATACATTATTAAAAAATATCTTGTGTCCTTATTGACAAATATAAATAAATGATATAGAATAAAATAGTTGGGTGATTTAATAATTGTATTTGTTTGTTGAAAAACGGGGATGTATTTCAGATGGAAAAAAGTAAAAGTCAGATAAAAATAGGTGCATTTTTGGGGTATGTCAATATTATCATAGGCAATCTTATCCCTTTTTTCTATACCCCGATAATGCTAAAAATATTGGGCGAAGACCAGCACGGACTTTATAAATTAGCCAATAGTGCCGCAAGTTATCTTTCCCTTGCTGCTTTTGGCATTGGAACCGCCGTTACCAGATATTTAATAAAGGCGAAAACAGAGGAAGGAAAAGAAGCAGAAGAACGTATGTTTGGTCTGTTTAACATTCTGTTTGGGATAGTTTCCGCCATAACATTAGTTGCGGGGACGGCTTTGGCGCTTTCATTGGGGCTTTTCTATTCCAACTTGGGAGAAGAAAATTTGGCTCGATTGAAAATTTTAGTGTTTATAATAACTTTAAATACAGCCGTTGGCTTTTCTTCATCCTCTTACAATGCCGCAATATCAAGTCATGAACGGTTTTTGTTTATACAGATTATAAATCTGATGCTCACTTGCGTTTCTCCCATTGCAAATTTGGCTATGCTTTATATGGGATATGCGTCCATTGGGATGACCATTTCTACATTGATAGTCAATACCATTGCACGATTTATGTGCGTTATCTACGTGCGAAAAGTACTGCATCTAAAACCAAGGTATAAAAATCTACCCACCGAACATATAAAAGAGATATTCGCTTTCTCTGCATGGATTTTTGTGGGCACGGTTGTGAACCAATTGTACAGCGCAACAGATACAATGATAATAGGTGCTATTCCTGAGCTTGGAACTGCTGCCGTGTCTGTGTATAGTGTGGGAACTGTTTTCAGCCACATAGTGTCGAGCCTTGCTCAAACCATTCAAAACTTGCTTACGCCTAAAGCAAACAAAATGGTTTTTTCAAAGGCGTCCGATGAAGAACTTTCAAATTTTGTAATAAGATCAGGGCGTTTACAAGCCATCCTTGTATCTCTTGTGTGTTCCGGCTTTGTTGCTTTTGGGCAACCCTTTGTTCAACTTTATGCGGGCGAGGGGTATTCAGAAGCGTATAATGTAGCGGTGCTCATTATGATTCCGGGATGTATCGCCCTTGTCCAAAGCGTTGCGTTGAGTATTATGACCGCTAAAAATCAACACAAATACCGATCCCTTGTTTACCTGTTCATTGCTGTGGTCAATGTTGTTGGTACATATTTTGCCGTTCAGTTTTTGGGAATAACAGGTGCGGCTTTAGTAACCGGCATTTCGTATATAATAGGCCCCGGCTTCCTTTTGAACCGGTTCTATTCCAAAAAAATGAATTTGAATGTAAAGCGTTTTTGGCTTAATATGCTTCAAATTTTTTTCATTCCTACAATAATGAGCGTTTGCACTTTGTTTATTGGAAAAAAATTTGTTGACTTTTACAGTTGGAAAAATATGTTCGCAGGAATTGGAGTGTATACTGTTGTGTTTGCTGCTTCGATGTGGGCTTTTGTTTTGAACGAAGAAGAAAAAGCTTTGGTAACGGGTATTCTTAAGTTGGGAAAGAAGCGGCCGTTAAAAAATGAAAGTATCTCCAATGTGGAAGAGAATAAACGCGTGTAATCGGTGATTTAAAATACCAATTTTGGGGAAAATAAAATAAAGTTTTTTTAAAGGAGAAAACATAATGTTTGTTACAAATGACATAAAGTATGTAGGTGTAAATGACCATAAGATAGATCTTTTTGAGGGGCAATATATCGTTCCAAACGGAATGGCGTATAATTCATATGCTATATTGGATGATAAAATAGCCATTATGGATACGGTGGATGCAAATTTTTCTCATGAATGGCTTGATAATATTCAAACTACACTTAGCGGAAGAAATCCGGATTATCTCGTTGTTCAACACATGGAGCCTGACCACTCCGGGAGCATTGTAAGTTTCACAAAAGCATATCCTAATGCCAAAATCGTTTCGTCCGCCAAAGCATTTACTATGATGAAAAATTTCTTTGGAACAAACTTTGAAGAAAAACAAGTTGTTGTAGGTGAAGGTGATACATTGTCTTTGGGAAAGCACGTTCTCACTTTTGTAACTGCACCCATGGTACATTGGCCGGAGGTGATTGTAACTTATGATTCTACAGATAAAGTTTTGTTTTCCGCGGATGGATTTGGAAAATTTGGCGCAAACGATGTGGACGAAGATTGGGCGTGCGAAGCAAGAAGATATTATATTGGAATCGTTGGAAAATATGGAGCGCAAGTACAAAACCTTTTAAAAAAAGCGGCAGGGCTTGATATATCAATAATATGCCCTTTGCACGGCCCTGTTTTGAGTGAAAATTTGGGATATTATCTTGATTTATACAATACATGGTCAAGCTATCAACCGGAAGAAGAAGGGATTGTTATTGCATATACTTCTGTTTATGGGAACACGAAAAAAGCTGTGTTAAAGTTGGAAGAAAAATTGAAGTCCAACGGATGTCCGAAAGTTGTTTTAAACGATCTTGCAAGGTGTGATATGGCAGAAGCTGTAGAAGATGCTTTCAGATACAGTAAAATCGTATTTGCCACAACAACATATAACGCAGAAATTTTCCCATTTATGAGAGAATTTATTAATCACCTGACAGAACGCAATTTTTCAAACAGAACGGTTGCGTTTATTGAAAACGGAAGCTGGGCGCCTCTTGCCGCAAAGGTGATGAAAGGTATGCTTGAAAAGTGCAAAAATTTGACATATGCCGAAACATCAGTTAAAATTGTTTCTGCATTAAATGAAGATAGCGCCGCGCAGCTTGATTCTCTTGCAAATGAGCTTTGTAAGGATTATTTGGCACAGGGAGATTCTACAGCAAATAAAAATGACCTTAAAGCTTTGTTCAATATTGGATATGGATTGTATGTTGCCACTTCCAACGACGGCAAAAAGGACAATGGATTTATCGTTAACACGGTGACACAAGTTACAAACACACCAAACCGAGTTGCGGTAACGGTAAATAAAGAAAACTACTCGCACCATGTGATTAAACAAACAGGGAAAATGAACATAAATTGTCTTACAACCGATGCACCGTTTTCTGTGTTTGAGAAATTTGGATTTACCAGCGGTAGAAATGTGGACAAATTTGCCGGTTGCGAACCACTTCGTTCCGATAATGGACTTGTTTTTCTTCCGCGTTATATAAATGCGTTTATATCTCTTAAAGTAGAGCAGTATGTGGATCTTGAAACACATGGAATGTTCATTTGCTCTATAACTGAAGCGAGAGTTATTTCTGATAAGGAGAGCATGACATATGCTTATTATCAAAGTAATGTAAAACCAAAGCCCGAAACCGAGGGCAAAAAAGGTTATGTTTGCAAGGTGTGCGGATATATATATGAAGGGGCGGAATTGCCGGAAGATTTTGTTTGTCCGCTTTGTAAGCATGGCGCTTCTGATTTTGAGCCTATTTCATAAATAAAAATAATCCCTTTGGCGCGTTAATGTTAAACGTGTCAAAGGGATAAGTTTTTCAGCTCAATGAATAATATTCCTCTAAAAGAAGGAGAAGCTTTTCTTCCAATTCATCTTTGGCGTTAACCGCTTCTTCTAATTTCACATAGTCTGTGGCATATTCTCCTGAAATTTTTTCTTCCAAGGCTTTTATTTCCGCTTCTGTTTGCGGAATTATAGTTTCTAAAGCCTTGAGGCGCTTTTCTTCTCGCTGCTTTTGGTTTCTTAGGCGCTTGGCATCGGAGTGGGCATTGTTTGGGGAGTTAATTTTTGGCTCGTTTCCCATGGGCGTTACGAAAGAAGAACGAAGCTGCAGGTATCTGTCATAATCTCCGGCAAAATATTTAAATCCGTCACCAAATTCCTGTTTGTTGATCTCTAAAATATGTGTCGCTTGAGATCTAATAAAATATCTATCGTGAGAAACGCATAGCACAGTTCCTTCGTATTTGGAAAGCGCATTTTCCAAAATTTCTCGTGAAGGGATATCCAAATGATTTGTCGGTTCGTCCAAAATGATAAGGCTTTTTTCTTCTAAAATCATTTTGCAAATGGAAAGTCTTGCTCTTTCTCCTCCGCTAAGGGCGGAAATAGGTTTGAAAACATCGTCTCCAATAAAAGCGAAAGACGCCAAAAGGGAGCGTGTTTTTGTTATCCCCATGTTTTCTATTGAGCCGTAAACCTCCTCTAAAACCGTGTTGTTTTCGTTAAGATTCTGCATCTCTTGGTCGTAGTACCCAATTTCTTGGTTGTATCCAAACTCAAAAACCCCGCTGTTTTGAACTTCACGACGGGTAAGTATTTTTAAAAGTGTGGATTTACCGCATCCGTTGGACCCTAAAATAAAAAGTCGATGCCCTTTTTTTATTTCGAAGGAGAGGTTAAAAAGCTCTTTTCCGTTATAACCTTTGGAGAGATTTCTAACGCTCAACACATCGTTGCCTCCTTCCGTAGCTTTAAATTCAAAAGCGATGCTACGAGGCGTGTTTTTAGGCTTGCTAAGTTTCTCCATGCGGTCGAGAGCTTTAAGGCGGCTTTCGGCGGCGATGATGTTGTGTTCTCTGTTCCACTTTCGTTGGTTGGCAACAAATGCTTCAATTTTTGCAATTTCCTTCTGCTGGAGGTTATAATGCTTTATGGCGTCTTCTCTTAACTTCCTTTTTTTCTCGGCAAAAACGCTGTACCCGCCTGAATACATGGCACATTCGCAATTTTCTATTTCAAGGGTGTGGGTGGTGGTTTTGTCTAAGAAATATCTGTCGTGGCTGACAATCAAAAAAGTTTTTTTGGAATTTTTAACCATGTTTTCCAGCGAAACAAGACTTGCCATATCTAAATGGTTTGTTGGCTCGTCAAGTATAACAATATCAAAATCACCCATCATAACCGCGGCGAGGGCAACTCTTGTTTTTTGGCCGCCGGAAAGCTGCTCCATTTTTAGGTAATGAAGCTCGTCGGGAATACCCAAGCTTCTAAGCACGCCGGAAGCTTTTGTCTTGTATTCTTCTTTTAAAGATGCGAAGATAACGTCATAAACGGTGGAGCTTTCGTAAATATCGCTGACGTGTTGCCTAAGAAACCCGATCTTTGTTCCTTTTTTTAAATTGACGGTTCCTGAATTACTAATATTGCTTCCGTAAATAATATTAAGCAGAGAAGTCTTTCCTGCACCGTTAACGCCGATGATTCCAACCTTGTCGCCTTCGTTTACGGAAAACGAAATGTTTTTTAAAATATCTGTGACGCCGTAAGAAAGACAAATGTTGTTAAGAGTAAGTATGCTCATTTTTACCATCCTTAGATTTATGAATGAATTATACCACGATCGCAAACTTTTTTCAAGTATATGTTTATGTCGGGGAACACTATTCGGGGTATAAAAACAATGTTTTTGTTTCTAAAATGTTAACCTGAATCAGGGTGCGAAAAAACAGCCTTTACAAAACAATATTGGGCGTTAAACCCTTTTGTATTGACACTCAATTAATGGGTTTATCATTGTTTTAAAATCCGGACAAGAAATTTGTGACAAAATATTGTTCAAAAATTTATAAAATTAACATTTATCGTTTTCGGTGTGAATATTGCGTGTATAGTTCAAGGTAAATTAACCTTTAATTTTCGTGTATTTAATTGACAAAAGAGAAAATGAACAGTATAATAAGATAAGAAAAAAGAGAGACTGTACAATCGCACAGTCTCTGAAAATTGTTTTTTGTTTTTGGGCTATCGGTTCTCTTCTGCAATGGCTTCTCTTTTTCTGAAAAGAAGTGTGATACACCAAAGTCCGCAAAGACCTACCAACGTATAGATAATTCGGCTCCATGTAGCGTCTTGTCCGCCGAAGAGCCACGCAACCACGTCAAATTGGAATAGTCCAATGCTGCCCCAGTTTAAAGCTCCGATAATTGCTAATATTAAGGATATTCTATCTAACATATTTTCATCTCCTCTCCTTGTTAGCTATTGTTTGCAGTTTTAGAAAAAATATTCAAGAAAAGAGTGAGACTATGAGGCCGAGACCGAAAAAGCATAGGTTAGAACGGTTTGAGACCGTTAATAAATATTTGGTACACACAATTAAAGATTTAGATTGTACTGTTCCTGACATAATACGGCGCACAGGCGAAGGACGACTTATAAATCTGGAGAAATCATATGCACCTGAAATTCACAGATCGCCTTTAAGGCTTGAAATAGGATGTGGAAAAGGTGCGTTTATTTCCGGGCTTTCAAAAAAGTTTCCATCTGATAGGCTTTTAGCTTTAGAACTTGCCTCTGATGTTATGCTCATGGCGATGGAAAAATGTGACAGAGAAAATTGTGATAATGTTAAGTTTTACCGTTGCGATGCAACTATTGTAGATACACTTTTACCGCCTCATTCTGTTGATGTTATATATTTGAATTTTTCCGATCCGTGGCCTAAAGCTCGAACAGCGAAGCGTCGCCTTACTGCGGTTCCGTTTCTTGAAAAATACAAAAAAATATTAAAAACCGACGGAAAAATCTTTTTCAAAACAGATAACCTTCCGCTTTTTGAATTTTCACTGGAACAGTTTGAATCTGCGGGTTATGATTTGATAAATGTATGCTACGATCTTCATAACAGCCCTATGATGAAGGACAACATCGAGACGGAATACGAGAGAAATTTCTCCGAAAAAGGGTTTGCTATAAATTATCTTGAAGCGATTCCAAAGCCGGAAGAAGAAAACAAAGCGGAATAATAAAACATGGGATGAAACGCAAGGTTTCACCCCATATTTTTTTATTTAAATGAATTTAAAATGATCTCTCTTTCGAAAAACGGATAATGTTTTCCGTTGATTTCTTCATAATGCTGATGACCTTTTCCGATAATGAGAATATAGTCACCTTCCAAAGAATTTTTTACCGCATATTCTATGGCTTCTTTCCTGTCTTTCATAACAATAGCTTTACCCGATGTTTTGTTTATCCCAACGAAAATGTCGGAAATAATGTCATCTAACGCTTCATAGCGGGGGTTATCCGAAGTCACGATGGAGAGATGAGAATTTTTGGCGACGATTTCGCCCATACCATACCGTCTCAGCTTTGAACGGTTGCCACCGCATCCGAAAACGGTTATGATTCTTTTTGGCGCATACAGCTTCAATGCTTCAAACAAGTTTTCCGTACTAAGTTCGTTGTGGGCATAGTCAATAATGGCAACTGCTCCTGTGGGAAGGGGAACCGATTCCATTCTTCCTTCAACTCTTGTAGATTCCAAACCCTGACGGATCGCATCGGCAGCAACGCCTAAGTGTTTTGCGGTGACAATGGAGGCGAGCGCATTGTATATGGAAAATTTGCCGGGGATGTAAGTTTTGTATTCATCTCCGTCACAACAAAAAGTGGTATAAAGTCCGTTTATGTCTTTTTCGTACTTATCGTTTTCTGCCTTGTGGTTCACATCTCCAAAGCCGAATGTTTCCACGGGTACTGAAAGATCTTCCGTCATAAAGTCAAGATACTCACAATCTCCGTTGGCAATAATGATTTTTGACGAGGAGAAAAGCATTTTTTTACATTCTTTGTATTCTTCAAAACTTTCGTGCTCGCCCGGCCCTATATGATCCGGAGAGAGGTTTGTGTAGATTCCCACATCAAAAGTAATTCCGTATGTTCTGTGAAGTTTAAAGCCTTGTGAAGTTGCCTCCATAATAACTGTATCGATACCGGCTTCAAGCATCTTTTTTAAGTACTCATGTATAACTGTAGATTCGGGAGTGGAGTTGGGAGACTCTATAAGAACGTCTCCGTACATAATTCCCACCGTTCCCATAAGACCAACTTTGTGACCTTGTTTTTCTAAAATGCTTTTCAACGTGTAGCTGATGCTTGTTTTTCCTTTTGTCCCCGTGATTCCCACAAGTGTCAAGCTTTTGGCGGGATTCCCATAAATTTCGGCGGAGAGAAGCGCCATGGCTTTTCGAGTGTCGGGACAGTAAAAAATCTCTGCATCATCAGGTAATGTGATTTTATCCTCTGCTACAAACGCACGGCAGCCTTTCTCGTAAGCGGACATAGCGAAATTATGCCCGTCTGTTGAAAATCCTTTTATGCACACAAAAACAGAGTCTGCGTTTGCCTTCCTTGAATCGTTGCAAAGGGCGGTAACCGCTCTTTCAGAATTACATTCTATGCCTGCGCTTTTTAACAATGAAAAAAGCTTCATAAATTAAACTCCTTTATCCGCATATAATTTTTCAAATTTTTCAAGTGCTCTGTCATCAAACGAACCGTCAAATACTATCTCCGAAGGAGCTGTCATATAAAGACAGTCTTCGTTTTCATCCCATCGTATTTTGGTAATTCCGCCAAGCTGATGGACGTTAACTTCTCTGTCGCATCTTCCCGTAAGTACGCCCGCAACCGTTGACACGCAACACCCTGTTCCGCAAGCAAGGGTTTCGCCACAATTTCGCTCCCAAGTGCGCAAAAACAGATTTTTTCTGTCAAGCACCTTTACAAACTCAATATTTGCTTTCTGAGGAAAAAACGGGTTGCACTCAATAGACGAGCCGTATTTTTTAAGGTCTAATGTTTCCACATCATCAACAAAAGCGGCAGAATGGGGATTTCCCATGGAAACGGAAGTCATATAAAATGTTCTGTCGTGCGCCGTTAGCGGATGCTCAATAACGTCGTTTTCGCTTATGGGGATCTTATCGGGGTTTAAAATAGGTTGACCCCATTTTGCGGTAATGTTTTCCACCTCTCCGTCTTTAACGTGGAGAAATATATCCTTTATTCCGCCCAAAGTCTCAATGGTGATTTGGGTTTTATTAGTAAATCCTTTTACAAAAACAAGCTTGCCAACGCTTCTTATGGCGTTTCCGCAGATCTCAGCCTCGCTTCCGTCAGGGTTAAAAACCCTCATTCTGAAGTCTGCCTTTTCGGAAGGGCAAATGAGTATCATACCGTCGCTGCCCACTCCAAAGTGGCTCCTCGACAAGAAACGCGCGTATCTGTCCGGGCGTTCCATCTTTTGAGTTAGTAATTCTATGTAGACATAATCGTTACCAAACGACTGCATTTTTGTAAAATTCATAATTGCCTCCATATAAAGCATAGTTTATAATCTCTATTTTATCACGCAATTTTGCATATTTCAAGGATTTTTCAAAAAAAGAGAAGTATTTTCTTGACATTACAGGGGATATAATGTAAAATAACATGAAAAGGAGAGTGCGCCATGGAAAACAAAGAGTATATTGATAAAAAAATTGAAGTATTGAAAGGGAAAACAAGCTTTGAATTTGAAGATTTGGAAGACGTGGTTTCCGTGCTTCGCTGTCGTTGCCCTTGGGATAGAGAGCAAACACATACCTCCATTAGAAATAATCTTTTGGAAGAGGCATACGAAGTTGTGGAAGGGATAGATAACGACGATTCCGAAATAATGAAAGAAGAGCTGGGCGATCTGCTTCTACAAGTTGTGTTCCACGCCACGATGGGCGAAGAGGCGGGAGAATATAACATGAACGCCGTGATAACCGATATTTGCAAAAAGCTTATAAGACGGCATCCTCACATATTTGCATCCGTAAACGCAAACACAACAGACGCGGTTTTGGAAAATTGGGACAACATTAAAAAAATAGAAAAAGAAAACAAAACTTTGGGTGATGAACTTCAAAGTATTTCAGCATCCTTGCCCGCACTTATGAGAAGTGAAAAAGTTTGCAAAAAGATTAGAAAGCGCACAGGGAAATCATTTGATGACAACACAATCACCTTTGAAGACGCGGGAGCATTGCTGTTTGACGTTGTATCGCGCTGCGATGCGAGCGGGATCGACGCAGAAGAAGCGCTTTCAAAATACACCGAAGGGAAAATAAAAGAATATGCTGAATAAAGAAACTTTAAACAAAATCAAAGTCATGGTCATGGATGTTGACGGCACACTCACCGACGGCAAAATATACATGGGTGCGGACGGTGAAATGATGAAGGCGTTTGACATCAAAGACGGACACGCCATTATTCACTTCAAAGATTTTGGGATTATTCCGGCGATCATCACGGGGCGGTCTTCAAAGATCGTAGAGAGCCGTTGCCGCGATTTGAAGATAGAACATTATTATCAAGGTGTGGACAACAAGATAACAAAGCTTTCTGAGCTTCTTGAAAAGCTCAGCTTGGAAAACGGAGAGGTTTACACTTTTGAAAACGTGGCGTACGCCGGAGATGATGTAATTGACTTGGAATGTATGAAGAAATGCGGCGTTGCTGTTTGTCCCGCTGACGCTGTTGATGAGATTAAAGCGGTGTCTCATTTTGTTTCGTCCAAAGAGGGCGGAAGGGGTGCTGTTAGGGAATTTTATGATCTTATAAAAAGGGCAAAAGCATAAATCGGGGAGAATGTTTATTAAATTATGATTAC
This sequence comes from uncultured Oscillospiraceae bacterium, assembly GCA_964509125.1. Lineage (GTDB taxonomy): Bacteria > Bacillota > Clostridia > Oscillospirales > CAG-382 > SIG653. The sequence continues at coordinate 10,844 of CAZDVZ010000047.1, forward strand.
TTTATCAGAGCATTTTACATATAAAAAGCTCCTCGTGTTTACTTTGCCTTCCATATGTATGATGATTTTTTCATCTATATACGGTGTTGTGGATGGTTTTTTTGTTTCAAACTATGCGGGCGAAACGCCTTTTGCGGCGGTCAATTTTATCATGCCATTTTTGATGATGCTTGGCGCTGTGGGGTTTATGTTTGGCACGGGTGGAAGCGCATTGGTCGCCAAAACATTTGGCGAAGGGAAGCCGGAAAAGGCGAACAACATCTTTTCGCTTATAATTTATGTTTCTATTGTTGTCGGTGTGATCATTGCCGCTTTGGGGCTTGTTTTTATTCGTCCCATCGCAAAGCTTTTGGGGGCTGAAGGGGAACTGCTGGAAAACTGCGTGACATATGGAAGGATCATTCTTACGGCGCTGCCTGCGTTTGTTTTGCAGATGGAGTTTCAAAGCATATTTGTAACCGCCGAAAAGCCAAAGTTGGGGCTTGCTGTTACCGTTGCATCCGGCGTAACAAACATTGTATTGGACTTTCTGCTTGTTGGTGTGGTTGGCGGCGGACTTATTGGTGCTGCAGTTGCAACTGCCTTTAGCCAAATTGTTGGCGGCGTTGTTCCTGTAATTTATTTTTCGCGTAAAAACAAGAGCTTATTAAAGCTTGGGAAGACAAAGTTCGATGGAAAAGCTTTGCTCAAAACCTGCACCAACGGGTCATCTGAGCTGATGAGCAATATTTCCATGTCGCTTGTGGGGATGCTTTACAACGTACAGCTTTTAAAATATGCATCAGAGGACGGGGTGTCCGCCTACGGCGTTCTTATGTACGTGGGATTTGTTTTCCTCTCTGCATTTATCGGGTTTACTGTTGGCATTGCTCCCGTTGTGGGATATAATTTTGGAGCGCAAAATCGCACGGAGCTTAAAGGATTATTTAAAAGGAGCGTTGTCATCATCAGCGTGGGCGCTATATTTATGGTATCTTCGTGCTATGCGTTCTCAAAGCCGCTTTCGAAACTTTTTGTGGGATATGATCCCGATTTATACGCGCTAACCATCGAAGCATTTGAGATATACGCGCTTGTGTTTCTGCTCGCCGGGTTTGCTATTTTTAGTTCCGGGTTCTTCACGGCGCTCAACGACGGACTTACCTCCGCTATTATTTCCTTCCTCAGAACTGTGGTATTCCAGATTGCCGCTGTGCTACTATTGCCGCTTGTGTTTGGCACCGACGGGATATGGTGGTCCGTTGTCGTAGCTGAGGTTATGGCGGTGATTGTCTCTGCTGCCTTTATCTTCGCTAAACGTAAAAAATACGGCTACCTCTAACTTCTTTTCTTCTTTGAAAAGAAGAAAAGAAGCAAAAGAAGAAACACCTCGATTTTTATATATCTTATTGTTTCGTTCTCACGCGAATGGCAGCGATTCTTATGTTTATATTTATTGTTTCGTTCTCACGCGAATGGCAGCGATTCTTATGTTTATATTTATTGTTTCGTTCTCACGCGAATGGCAGCGATTCTTATGTTTATATTTATTGTT
>CAZDVZ010000048.1:0-11705 GCA_964509125.1 uncultured Oscillospiraceae bacterium
TTATTGCATAAATGCATACTTATAAATTATATTCAACATGAAAATACCAATTTTAATATAGCATAAAACATAAAAAATAGCAAGTCTTTTAAACGATAAATAATGATGCAAATATTTTATAGTGAATTCTCAAATTACGCAGAAAAAGAAAATGTATTGACAAAAAGCATATTTCATTGTATAATTGACATACTAAAGTAATTTGGAGGAAAAGTAAATGAAAAAAATTCTCGCGCTATTTCTTATTACGCTCATGCTTTTATCGTTTGTTTCCTGTAACACAAAAACATCGTCCGATAGTGATGATGAAACATCTTCGTCACAAAGCGAATCCGATAACAATTCCGAAAACGATGACAATTCCGAATCCGATGACAATTCCGAAAACGATGAAAATAATGAAATTTCATTTACCGGTGTTGTAGCGGTGGATAATGATGAATGCACGATTAAAATTACAGAAATTGATCCGGATAATATGTGGGGATACACACTAAAAGCAGAACTTGAAAACAAGTCCGTTGACAAAACATATATGTTTTCCGTAGATAGCGCCTCAATCAACGGTGTTCAATGTGATCCATTCTTCGCAACTGAGGTTGCTTCCGGCAAAAAAGCGAATGAAAGCATAAGCTTTACGTTAGATGATTTTGAAGAGATTGGTGATTTTACTGATATCGAATTAACTTTCTGCGTTTATGATAGTAACGATTGGGATGCAGAATATGTTGCAAAAGAAACACTCCACATCTATCCTTACGGAGAAGATAAGGCGGTACAATTTGTTAGAAGTCCGGGAGCATCCGACAACGTAATCGTTGACAATGAGTATGTTACGGTTATTGTAACAGGCTACGAAGAAGATGAAATTTGCGGTTATACTGTAAAACTGTTTCTGTTGAATAAAAGCGACAAAAACATTATGATTAGTGCCGAAGAAGTATCTGTAAACGGTTACATGGCTGATCCCTTTTATGCAGAATATGTTGCTGCAGGTAAATGTGCTTTTGGCTCAATGGCTTGGTTAGATTCAACATTGGAAGAAAACGGCATAACGGATATTGAAGAAATTGAATTTAAACTTCTCGCTTATAACTACAACGATTGGGCGAGTGATCATTTAGCCAACGAGACTATTACTTTAAATCCGTAATTTTTTATTTATCTTTACCCACCAATTTATCGTTTATTTTAGCTTTTAATCCAAGAAATACACATAGGGACTGTTGCAATGCGGAAAATCTTCCGCATTGCAACAGTCCCATTTTTTGGCCTGCCCGACAGGATTCGAACCTGCGACCTTGAGAGTCGGAGTCTCATGCGCTATCCAGCTGTGCCACGGACAGATATTATTTATTATTACCATCTCCATCATATTTACTTAATGATGAAATCTTTTTGCCATCTTATACTGAACAAAAATTTTCAGCCATTGAAAAAGTGTAACCAAAAGAAATGCGATAAATAAACATATTGTATAAATACACACGGGATAATCATCATCAATACCTGAAAAATATATCCCAAAATCTAAAAGCAAAGACGATGCTACAGACGGCAAGAAATAATAAAGAAATTGAGATAAAAAAATCTCCGAAAGCATTACATTTTCACATTGAAATTTAACCCGATATGAATCTATATACAAAGGAATAAGATATGTTATAATAACGCATAAAATTGTTAAGATCTCATATTTGGGAAACAGAGATATTGAAAGATAAAACAAAATCATTTGAAATATTGAATATATTAGTTTGAATTTGGGTGTGTATAAAAATTTTGTCTTATCTTTCATATCAAAATCAATTATCCTGTTTTCTTATGGTATCTCTTTTAATTTTACCGCTTATGGTTTTAGGAAGTTGATCAACAAATTCAACAATGCGAGGATACTTATATGGAGCGGTAGAATGTTTTACATGGTTTTGGATTTCTTTTTTTAATTCTTCTGAAGGCGTATAACCTTTTGTCAAAACAATAGTCGCTTTAATAACTTGTCCTCTAACAGGATCCGGCGCACCGGTAACAGCGCATTCTAATACAGAAGGATGCGTCATAAGCGCACTTTCGACTTCAAAAGGTCCAATTCTATACCCCGAACTTTTAATAACATCATCAGAACGACCTTCAAACCAGTAATAACCGTCGTTATCTCTTCGTGCTGTATCGCCGGTATCATACCAATCGTTATAAAATGCTTTTGCGTTTGCATCAGGATCATCCATATAGCCTTTAAATAATCCGGTAGGATATAGCTTTGATAGATTTTTGATAACAATATGTCCAACAATACCATCTTCGCAAGATGTTCCATCGGGATTTACGATGTCTACATCAAAAATAGGCGATGGCTTACCTGTAGAGCCGGGTTTGATTTTAATTCCCGGATAATTTGCAAGTATAACAGGTGTTTCTGTTTGACCAAATCCCTCGGTAAGAGATAAACCCGTCAGTTCTTTAAATTTATTAAACACCTCAGGATTTAATGGTTCACCGGCTATTGAACATTGCTTTATAGATTTAAAACTATCGGGGTAATTTTGAAGATCTTCTTTTATCAAGAACCTATAAATCGTTGGAGGAGCACAAAAAGTTGTAAGTTGAAGCTCAGCCAATAAATTTAGCGTATTAACAGCATTAAATTTTTCGTTATCATATGCTACAATTACAGCTCCGCATATCCACTGACCATAGATCTTCCCCCAAGCAAATTTCGCCCATCCGGAATCAGACATAGTAAGATGTAATTTTCCGTCTTCAACTCTTTGCCAATATTTTGCAGTAAGAATATGTCCCGGAGGATAAGAATAATCATGAAGTATCATTTTGGGGAATCCCGTAGTTCCTGATGAAAAATATATAAGCATCTCATCAGTAAGCTCGTTGGGAATTCTTTCAAGCTCTGTAGAATATGTATAAGCTTCTTTTCTAAAATCTATAAAACCTGAAGGTACATTTTCACCTACAATAGCAACATGCTTTAATGTTTCACATTGTGGAAGAGCTTCAGCAATGCTATCAACAAGCTCTGCATCATCAACAGAAACTATCATTTTTACTTTCGCCTTATTGCATCGGTAAACAATATCCTTCTTTGTAAGTTGAAAAGTGGCGGGAATGGCAACAATCCCTGTTTTGTGAAGTGCCAAAAAGCAAAGCCAAGCTTCAGGTCTTTGCTTGCACATAAACATAACTCTATCGCCCTTTTTAAGCCCTTTTGAAAGAAAAAAATTAGCAACTTGATTTGAAATACGTGTTAAATCTTTAAATGTGAATCTTTTTCTATTACCATCATCATCGCACCACAAAAGCGCAAGCTTATTTTCGTCCTGCTCTCCCCATGCATCAACAACGTCATATGCAAAGTTAAATCCCTCAGGGACTTTAACTTTATAATTCGCTTTAAAATCTTCGTATGAATCAAATTCAACTTTTTCTAAAAATTTCTCTATCATAATACATCACCGCACTATTTGAAATATCCTTTTCATTATACACATTATAAATTTAAAAGTCAATACCTTTCTAAACGGAAATTCTGACGTTCAAAAAATTGTAACACTTTCTTTTAAGAATTGTGTTATTATAAAACATACTAATTGTATTTTATATCACTTTCTCTTTTCAAGCTCTGAAATTTTGTTTGATATCAAACTTAAAGCGTACGCAAAAACCGTTGAAACAATAAATGTTGCAATAAAATTTTTAGGTTCTTCAAACCAAAGATTGTTGGCACGATTCAACTTTATCAAAACATATTCAATTATAAAAATATGCGTTAAATAAATCTCAAAACTGATCATGCCAAAAAAGCTTAGGATACAAGAAAGGATTTTTGTTATCTTACACACCAGCTCCATAAAATAAGAAAAAACAACGCAGATAATTGGGGTCATCAGTCCAAAACCGTACCATGGCAAACCGTACGTAAATCCTGAATCTTTCCAATACATATTATTGTAACAGTGGAGTATGCACCCAAAGGCAAAAATAATTATGAAAAAAAACGAGGTAAATATTTTCTCTTTTTTTTCGGGAGGATTTTTACAATATGCTCCGAAAAGCATTCCAAATGTCATTGGAATCAAACGAACATACATTATCAGAGTTCGCGTTATTTCTCCGGCATCATTTTTTCTCATGAAAAAAACGCCAATTGATAATAATACAAAAAGAATTAAATTTGGAATAAACTTATATTTAGCTTTATAAAAAAACAAAAATATTAATGGTGAACAAAGATAAAAAACTAAAAGCCCGCTGATAAACCAATTGAAATATTTACCGTATTCCAAAGTCCAATATCCGGTCAATGATAAATTTAAAAAGTAATCCTTAACTGTAAACCCTCCATTGGAATATTTCCACATACCCCAGGCAATTAAAAATAAGGCAAGTACGGGAATTACTCTCCCTAATCTTCTCCAAAAATAAGAAGGCAAGGCTTTTACAAAAGAAGTTTTTTCTGTTCTGTTGTAAAGAGAGAAATATAAACCGAAGCCCATGGTAAACATAAAAATATCAACGCCAATAGCACCGATTTTATACGGCTCTCCCATTAATTCAGTAAGATAATGATGCACAATTATAACAATTGCTGCAAACCCCATTAACGAGTTTCGATGTTTTGAAATTATATTGAACATAACTACCACCAAAGAAAGGATTCAAAATGTTTTTAATATTTGGAATATCACAAAAAGAATGCGAAATAAATTACACTAAAAAAGTTAAATGTCCCATCTGCTCAAAAGAGCAGATTCCAAAAATATGGATGAAATATTCTTATTTTATGCTATTCTTTATACCAATAATAAAGTGGAATAAAAAATACTTTATAACACTACCATGCTGCAACAAATTCACTGAACTTGATAATGTCGCAGGCAAAAAAGTTGAAAAAAACGAAGAAATAGACATATCACACCTTAATTTTGAAAAATGTGACAGCAAAAAGTATTGTATTAAATGCGGTTTTCAAACAAATGAAAATTATGAGTTCTGCCCTCATTGCGGAGAAAAGCTTTTATAAGACCTATTAAGAATCCCCCGAAAAATCGGGGGATTCTTAATGTATAAAACAAAATTAAATCTCTGGAATTTTTATTTCAAGTTCTTTACCCGCTTCGGCAGACTTAACAATACCATCAATAATAGCTTGGTTAATCAAAATCTGGCTTGTTGGAACGGGAGCCGCTGTACCTTCCTTAACTGCATCTATAAATGAACGAAGTTTTTGATAGAAAAGTCCGCCGGGAACTTCTGCGCAAAGAGGAATCTTCATCTCAACTCTTGAACCTGCAACATCTTTATACAGAGTCATAGGACCACCAACGGTACCATTCCAGCAATCTGTAGATGGAATTCTGAGCGCTCCTTCAGTGCCAAAAATAATTGTATCACCGGGAGTATCAACATGCATCGCCCAAGCAATTCTAAAATCTAAAATGATATCGCCCTCAAGACGAATAAAAGCGGCTGCAAAGTCATCAACACTAAATCTTGCAGCATCTGCCGGATTATTGTATTTGGGATTAGTTCCAAAAAAAGCGGACGTATATCCTGAAACTGTTAAGGGTTTCGGATAGCCGATAGCATTAAGGACCATATCCAAAGAGTAACATCCTATATCGCCAAGAGCACCAATGCCTGCGGTCTTTTGCTCGATAAACGTGCTGTTGGGAATACCACGTCTTCTTCCGCCGCCTGTTTGGATATAATAAATTTTACCCAATTCACCCGATTCGCAGATCTCTTTAATTTTTTTCATGTTATTATCCATGCGAGGTTGGAAACCTATAGAAAGAAGCGCGTTGGATTTTTTTTCAGCTTTGCATACCTCAACAGCCTCATCAAGAGTTACTGTAAAAGGTTTTTCGAGAAGAACATTAACACCGTGTTCAAGTGCATAAATCGTACATTCAGCGTGTGTTGTATTATATGTACATACACAAACAGCATCAAGCTCCTCATTGTCAATGAGCTCTTTGTGAGAGGGATAAAGACGAACATTTTTTACGCCAAATCTCTCAAAGAAAGCTTCTGCCTTACCGGGAATCAAATCTGCACCGGCAACAATTTCCGCATCGGGACACTTAAGAAGCGAAGCTACATGAGCTTCTGCAATCCATCCTGTGCCAATGATTCCGAATTTAAGCTTTTTGTCGGTGGAAATTTTTTTCTCTTCTGTGGGAGCTGTAAATTGGCTTAATACTGCATCTGACATTTTTAAAACCTCCAAAATTTTAAAACATTTTTACCGTAGACATTATACCAATATAATCCTAAAAAGTCAATGGGATTTTATAATTTTACGAAGTTTTTTTTGTTATTTATTTTACCAACAAATAGCAAAAATAAAACATTAAAAGCGATTTTTCTTTTTTCTTTTGATGTATCAAATTCCAAATAATATGTGATTCCATATTTTTTTAAGCATAATACTAAAGTTTACTTTTCTTACATCTTCCATAGCTATTATGGGAGCCTCCCCAACTATTTCTTCGTTGATGGTATATACAACTTTTCCGATAACCTGGCCTTTCTTTACAGGAGAAATTATATCATCTTCAAAAGACGCATTTTGTTTTATTTCATTTTTTCCACCTTTTGCAACCAATAAAGAAATGGGGTTATAGTCTGCTGAAACAGTATTTTTTTCACCACCTTTTACAGAAAGGTTTTCGATATAAAGTTTTTCCGGAGTAACAATGGAATAATTTGCAAATCCATAATCCAACAGTGATTTTGTGGCTTCAAATCTTTCGCCTGAAGTCGGTGCTCCCAATACGACGGCAATCAGTTGCATTCCGTTCCTTTCGGCGGTTCCGGAAAGACAATACATTGCTTTATCGGTAAATCCTGTTTTCATGCCGGTAGCGCCATCATAAAATCTGACAAGTTTATTTGTGTTTGATAAACCAAAAGCGCCGTTTCTGATTGTGTCCATCCATATGCACGTATAATTAAAGACTAATTTATGTTTTAAAAGTTCTTTCGTCATTATTGCGACGTCAAAAGCGGATGAATAATGTCCATCATCATCCAGTCCGGTTGTATTTATAAAATTAGTATTTACCATCCCCAATTGTGCTGCCCTTTCATTCATTGCGTCAATAAAGCTCGAAGCACTTCCGTATATATGCTCTGCCAGGGCAACGGCGGCATCATTTGCTGAAACTACGATAAGGGATTTTAAAAGATCATTTACACTCATTTTCTCTCCCGGTTCGAGAAATATCTGCGATCCGCCCATGGATGATGCATATTCACTCACGGTCACTGTATCATTTAATGATATTTTTCCGCTGTCAATTGCTTCGATGGTTAAAAGTATTGACATTATCTTAGTAACCGATGCAATTGGAAGACGATCATTTTCGTTTTGCGAAAAAATAACTTTTCCGGTTGATGCTTCCATTAAAATCGATGCCTTTGCATCGTAGTCCGGATTAAAATTTGCACTTTCAACAGCCTCTTCAAACCAAAAAGATTCAGTCGGAATGTCAATGGGATAAAGAGTATATTCTTCTGCAGAAGCAGACAGACTTAAAGTGAAGGACAATACAAAGGATAACAAAATCAAAAAATATTTTTTCATAAACAAAGCGTGCTACGCTCTCCTTTCATAGTGTTACACGATAAATATACTTGCTAAAAACATTAATAATTCCGAAAATTCAAAAAAATTATAAAAAAGCACTTGACAAACCCCTTTTTTTGTGATATAGTTTGTGAGCAGACGAAAATAAACGCTTTGCGGGTGTAGTTCAATGGTAGAATTCCAGCCTTCCAAGCTGGCCGTGCGGGTCCGATTCCCGTCACCCGCTCCATTATGCCGGATACACTTGTATCCGGTTTTTTCTTTAATCGCCCAAAAATTAATTAAGCAAGGAGATTTATTATGGCAAAGTACAATATGGATTTTGAATCGTTAATAAGCTTTACCACGAAAGCATTTATGGCGGCGGGAATCCCCGAAGATTATGCTAAAATATGCTCTGATATTCTTATAGAATCTGAGGAAGGGTGCATTGAAAGTCATGGGGTGTATCTGTTTAAAGCAATTTATATGGACAGGATCAAAGCGGGTATTCAGAATCCTGTTACAAACTTTGAAGTTGTCCGCGAAACCCCAACTACCGCAGTGATTGACGGACATGATGGCATGGGGCAAGTTATTGGATATAGATCCATGGAAATGGCAATTGAAAAAGCAAAAAAATATGGTATGGGCATGGTTGCCGTAAGAAATTCATGCCATTACGGGATTGCAGGATATTACGCAACAATGGCAACCAAAGCCGGCATGATCGGAATAACAGGAACAAACGCCAGACCTTCCATCGCTCCAACATTTGGTGTAGAAAATATGCTTGGCACAAACCCACTTACAATTGGACTTCCGACCGATGAAGATTTTCCCTTTGTAATCGACTGCGCCACTTCTATTACCCAAAGAGGCAAACTTGAATACTACGCCCGCATAGGTAAATCCACACCTGAAGGAATGGTCATTGGGAACGATGGAAAAGCGAAAACCGATACTGTTAAAATTCTTAATGAGCTTAACACCGGCGAAGCAGCTTTAGCTCCATTGGGAGGAATTGGAGAGGAATTAGCCGGATACAAAGGTTATGGATATGCAGTAGTTGTAGAAATTCTTTCTGCTGCACTTCAACAAGGAAATTATCTAAAAATGTTAACCGGAATAGGTGCAAACGGCGAAAAGGTTCCTTATCATTTGGGACACTTCTTCATTGCTATTGATACTGCAGCATTCATGGGCACAGAAGAATTTAAAAAGACCGCAGGCGATATTTTGCGTGCTTTAAGATCATCAAAAAAAGCTCCGGGACAAGAGCGTATTTACACCGCAGGGGAAAAAGAATGGGACGTTTGGCTCGATAGAAAGGTAAACGGTCTACCCATTAACGAAGAAATTCAAAGTGAGTTTTCCAACGTAAGAGACGAATACAAAATAGATTATACATTCCCGTGGGATAAGATATAAAGGAGGAGATTATTATGAATCCAATCGTAACATTCACAATGGATAATGGTGACGTATTCAAAGCAGAGCTATATCCTGAAATTGCACCCAACACAGTAAACAATTTTATTTCGCTTGTAAATAAAGGCTTTTACAACGGACTTGTTTTCCACAGAGTAATTGCAGGATTTATGATACAAGGCGGTTGTCCTCAAGGAATCGGAACAGGAGGACCGGGTTATACAATTAAAGGAGAGTTTGCTCAAAACGGCTTCAAAAACGATCTTTCACATACACCCGGCGTTCTTTCCATGGCAAGAGCAATGCATCCCGATTCTGCCGGATCACAATTCTTCATTATGCATAAAACGTCTCCTCATCTCGACGGAGCATATGCAGCTTTCGGAAAAGTTACGGAGGGCTTGGAAATAATCGATAAAATTGCACTGGTAAAAACAGATTACAGAGATAAGCCCTTAACACCTCAAAAAATTAAATCTGTAACTGTGGACACTTTGGGAGTGGATTATCCCGAACCGCAAAAAGTATGATGGAAATCAATGGCATTATTTTTGATCTTGACCACACATTATTTGATAGATATTCTACTTTTGAAGAGCTGCAAGATGTCTTTTATAATGCATTAAAAAAATATCTCTCGGAGGATGTAACTCCGAGAGATTTATATAAAGCGATTGAAAACGGTGATAAAGAATACTTATATCAAGGATGGGACAGTATAGCAAGATACGTTTTTGACCTTGGATATTTTAAAAACACAATTTCTGAAAGAAAATTTACAGACATTGTATTTTCATGCTTTTCAAAAAAAGCTGTGCCGTATGATTTTACTTTACCGACACTTGTTTCCTTAAAAAACAAGGGATATAAATTAGGGTTGATCACCAACGGAAGTTCTGAACTTCAGAGAAAAAAGCTTTTAATGCTGGGACTTGAAAATTCATTTGATGAAATTATCGTGAGCGGTGAATACGGAAAGCACAAGCCTGACAAATCGATTTTTATTGAAATGTCCAAGAGAATTGGCATTCCTGTTTCCAAACTTGTTTACGTAGGAGATCATCCTGTCAATGATATTGATGCCGCTTCAAAAGCGGGATACAAAACTATTTGGGTGAAGACCAACGGAAAATGGATCAATGGATGCAACAAGCCCGATCTGGAAGTTGACAAAATTTCAGAATTAACATTTATACTCAAATAAACAAACCGCATAAAAAAGCGAAAACGCAAGAAAATATTGCAACCGTTAATAGTGATTTATCAAAGAAAGCCAGTATCACTGCTACAGTTGCTCCAACGATAGATGTTAGAGTATTACCGGTTGAATAAAAAATAGCCGGAAAAGTCATTGCACCAAGTACGGCATAGGGAACATAATGCAAAAAACTTTTTACGTAAATATTTGATATTTTTTTTCTTACGAGGGTGAAAGGCATCATCCTTATAAGATATGTCACCAAAGCCATTGTAAGTATATAAAAAGGAAGCATTACTCATCCTCCTTTGGCGTTTCAATTGGATTTAAATATGCGGCAAAAGCTGCTCCTATCAAGGCGCAGATTATTACAGAAAATCCTTCTGTGATAAAATCAAAAATCGGTATGTAGTAAAGTAAAAGGCTAACAATAACCGAAAGAGTTAATGCAACAACCACCCCTCTCTCTTTTTTAGCAGGAGGAATTATGATTGCAATAAACATACCGTAAATTGCAATTCCCAACGAATCTTTTAAAGATTCGGGAATTATCTCACTCGCAAATGCTCCTAAAAATGTTCCAAATGTCCATCCTACAAAAGGAGCTAATATAAGTCCGTACATATACCGGGGAGAAATTTTACGTTTCAGTGATGATACAGCGAAAATCTCATCTGTAATACCAAATGAAACAAGAAGTCTATCTAAAAAAGTAAAACTTTCATCGGTTTTTTGCGATAGTGAAAGACTCATTAACATATATCTCAAATTAATTACAAGTTGAGTCAAAGCCATTTCAAAAATTGTACCGCAAGCAGCAATAATTTCAACACCGGCAACTTGACCTGCCGATGTTAGGTTTGTAGCGGATATTATAACAGCACCAATGCCACTAATTCCGCTTTTAACTGCGCTGATTCCGAACGCAAACGAAACGGATAAATATCCTAAAGCAATCGGTATCCCATCTTTAAGACCACAAATAAACTGTTTATTTTTATCTTTCATGTTGTTCTCCAAAATTCAGGTAGAGATATATTATCACAATAATAATCAAAATTCAAGTATAATTTTCCAAAAAAGGAAGGCAAACATATGAACACCAAAAACTTCACCAGCAATTTCGGATCGAAGGTTTTCAGCGACGAGGTAATGAAGTCGGTTCTTCCAAAAGACACTTATGAAGCGTTGAAAAACTCAATACGCTCAGGCAAAGAGCTTGATATCACTGTTGCCAATACCGTTGCAAATGCAATGAAAGATTGGGCTATTGAAAAAGGTGCAACACACTATTCTCATTGGTTTCAACCACTTACCGGAATTACGGCAGAAAAACATGACAGTTTCCTGTCAAGTGATAAAGACGGAAAAGCAATTATTGAGTTTTCGGGAAAATGTTTAATTAAAGGTGAACCAGACGCATCCAGCTTTCCTTCCGGCGGACTGAGAGCAACATTTGAAGCGAGAGGATATACCGCTTGGGACCCTACC
>CAZDVZ010000049.1:0-11492 GCA_964509125.1 uncultured Oscillospiraceae bacterium
GCATTGAAAATTACCGATTGGTTATGTGAAATTACCAATCTTATATCCCATACAACTCGGCGACGCAATGTTTATTGGATAAGTGATTACCAATCGGTAATTTTCACATATCCCGTAAACTTCGGCGACGCGATGCTGATTCAATATAAAAAAGCGAAACATCAAATCCCTTGAAAAGTTAGGATTTTCAGTCTCGCTTTCTTAAAATCTTTTTACATATTTTCCACGGTAAGCTCACTTTTGGTGGCTTGCCTTTTTGCTATGCCTTTTTTCTATAGTTTGTTATTGGGTTTTCAGGACAGACCCTTTTATTGAAACCAAAAGAAAAGTCGTAATTGTTGGGAGAATAGCCCGCGGTGTATGTCACTCCTCCGCCCATAGTGTAACATTCTGCAGCGGCTCCGCATTTGGAGCATTTTTTGCCTTCAAGTACATTAACGGATTCCGATTGTTCTTCTCCTACTCCGCATCCACACAAAAGAAAAAACAGCAATGTACATATTAATGCGCATATAAGAATTTTTTTAGAGTCATGGTTCCACCGTGGTAATATTATTTTTTTCTTGTAAAGCTTATTAGTTTTTCGCCCCTGTATTCTACATCTACAATATCGCCTATAACAATGCAATTATAAGTTTCTCTATTGGGTGCGTTCAAGCTTATTCGACTGCCATCGCTTGATTCAAATGTTATAGAGTAAATAATAAGATTAGAATTGAATTGATGGGGCGACCCGTCTTTTGCTATTACTTTAAGATTGAACTTTTGATAAGATGGACTTGAATGTTCTTGAGTTTTTTTCACGCCGACTATTATAAAACTAATAATTATAGTAAAAGAAAATATCCCCAAAACCGCTAATAAAAAGTTCTCATCTTCAAAAAGATCCTTCATGGACATATTACTGAACCCCCTTTCTTTAATGATTGGACAATTATAACGCAATGCGTTTATTTGTCAATGGTTTCCGTTTTATGGTTCTTTTTTGTTGCAGAAATGTCAATGATGGGTGACACTTTTCCTTGTAAGGATTGTCAAGGTGGAGATTGTAAAGTTTTCAGGCATTGAAAAGTATACAATACTACCTTGACAACGCTCCGGACGCATAAAATCTTCCTTCTGAGCCACTATTAGTCTCGTAATTTTTGTACATTTTTATTTCTCCTGCTCATTTATATTTATATTTAAATTAAAAAGGGGATTCTGCTTTTGGCATTTCATCCCAACATTTTTGACAGTAAAATATTCGATAAAAGCTTCCCATATTTTCATATCGATCCGCGGGAGTATACGCCTCGGCTACCGCACCCATACACCAAGTTTCCGCATCAGCTCCGCATTTATAACACGATTTACCTTCGCAATAATCAATAGAAACTTTATCTTCTTCACGTCCATAAATAAAAACCAGCAAAGCAAGACAAAGAAATAAAATATTTTTTTTCATACCATCCCTCGCATTTTCAATATCATCTCAGTTCTCAAATGAAAGCATCCTTATAATTCCTCGCTTTTCCGCATATCTTTTATTGACACAATAAAATTCTCCTTTCAAAAATATGCTCTATATATAGAGCATGAATAATTATACTCTACAAAAGCAAGGAGAAACATTTTATGATATCGTACAAGCCGTTTTATAAGACATTAGAAAAGAAAAAAATATCGACTTATAAGCTTATAAACCAATTTGGTGTAAGCAGAAGTCTGCTTGACAGATTAAAACATGATAAACCAATAAGCACCACAACCATAAACGACTTATGTACGTATCTCGACTGCAATGTAGAGGATATTTTGATCTATATAAAGGAATAACTACAAACAATTTCAATTTGATATCTTGATTTATCCGAAATGGTGTAGTATAATTCAACGTAAAAAAGATGTAGAAAGAAAAATGCTTGATACACTAAAAATTCAGGAGGAAATCATGTTTAAAATACAAACAAAAGTTTTATCTTCCCTTGAAAAATGTTTTATTGACGAAAATGTAAACTCAAAAAAAGAAACAACTTATTTTAAAGTTTTGAAAGGGCAATCTTTGTCTTTTCAGCTTGCTTGCATGAGAGAGGACGAGAAAGAAGATCTTAGTTTCACTGCCCCGTACATTGATGGCGAATTGGCAGAATTTGTTACAGCCAAAGAGGTCATTTATGTTCCCTCTACATATCCCGTTCCCGTATTTGGCTCAGACGAATACTATTTAAGAAAAGACATCGGCTTCTACCCCGACCCTATTCGTCCATTGCACTATAACGGATGCTTGGCACTCCGTCCTAAAAGGCTTCACTGTGTCTGGTTTGATGTTGTAATCCCCCCCACATTCAAAAGCGGCAAATACACATTGACTGTTGCTTTAAAAGAAGGCACTGACGGAAAGGTAATAACGGAAAAGAAAAAAATTAAAATAGAGCTTGTGGATATGATACTTCCCAAATTGGAGCTTATACACACAGAATGGTTTTATTCCGATTGTGTTGCAGAAGCGCACAAAGTGAAAGTGTTTTCCGAAGAACATTTTGAACTTTTGGAAAAATATATACGCACCGCTGTAAAAAACGGTATCAATATGATATTGACACCATTATTTACTCCTGAACTTGACACATATATTGGCGGCGAAAGACTTACAACTCAACTTGTAAAGATCAAAGTTACAGGTAAAGATAGCTATGAATTCAATTTTGATCTTCTCGGAAGATGGGTAAAAATGTGTCTCGAAGCAGGCGTTGAATATTTTGAGATTCCCCATTTTTACACACAATGGGGAGCAGCACACGCTCCAAAATTTGTTGCGGAAGTTGACGGCGAGGAAAAACGAATCTTTGGATGGGAGACGAACGCTATCGGCGGAGAATACAAAGAATTTCTCGCACAATTAATTCCCGCTACTATTGAGTATATGAAATCTCTCGGCGTGGACAAAAAATGTTTCTTCCACATTTCTGACGAACCGGGAAAAGAACATTTGAAACATTATATTGCTTGCAAGGAGCAGATCGCGCCTTATTTAGAAGGTTACAATATTATCGACGCTCTTTCATCCTTTGATTTTTATAAATCCGGAGCATTAAAAAAACCGGTTCCCCATTTAGCGCATATTGATTCCTTTGTTGAGCACAAGATCGAAGGTTTATGGGCGTATTATTGCGGACTTTGCGGTGGTGAAAATGGCACGGGCAGAGCCCACGGAATGCCGCCTGCAAGAACAAGAATTTTAGGTGTTATTCTTTATCATTTGGGCGTGGAAGGATTTTTGCATTGGGGATATAATTTCTACAACAACATTTACTCATACGACAGAATAAATCCCTTTGCAGAGACCGCAGGAGAATACTTTGCACCTTCGGGGGACGCTTTTTTGGTTTATCCCGGAGAAGACGGACCGTTGGAATCTCAAAGACTTGTTTCAATGCGTGAAGCAATGGAAGATCACAGGCTTTTAAAATTATACGAGTCTAAACACGGAAGGGAAAACACCCTGAAAATGCTCAAAGACGTCGTTGGATACGAACTGACCGTAAGCAAATATCCAAGAGACAACGATTTTTTCTCAAAGCTTTACGACACAGTTATAGAGGGCATGAAATAATTACATCATAAAAATAAAATTACCTTTTGGCACTTAGAACAATGCCAAAAGGTAATTTTTTTATTCTTTTACTCACTCATATTGCATCCATAGGGGAAAGCTCTCAAACGCAACATTTTTCTCACAATACGGAAAAGATATCTTACACGAATAAAGCCGCGGACAAGTTTCTTTATCTTTTGAGCCATACTTATGATCTCCCACAAGAGGGAAACCACGACTTGCAAACTGTACCCTAATCTGGTGGCTTCTACCTGTATGAAGCTTTATATAAACGAGAGAAACCCCGTCCTTGCTCCACAGCACCTCATATTCCAGCTTAGCTTTTTTTACGCCGCCTCTCATACGTGTGACTACAAACACTTTGTTTTTGGAAAGATCTTTCCAGAGCAGATCTTCCCAAATTCCTCTTTTTTCGGGAACACCATGTACAATTGCCACATATTCTTTTACAATCTTTCCGTTTTGTATCATCTTTGAAAGGTACGCGGCACTCTCTTTCGTGCGGGCATAAACCATTACTCCCCCCACGTTTAAATCAAGCCGATGAACTGTAAAAGCGTCGCCCCCTATGCTTTCTCTGATTGCCTGCGGCATTTGATGTTCAGAATCAAACCCTATTGGTTTCTCACAGATCACAATGTTTTTATCATGAAAAAGAATTTTCATACATTATCCCTTCAAAAATCAAAATAATTCTGTTGGAATGTGGATAAAACCATCAAAAACAAATTCCGCGGTGCCTTTCATCAACAATGAATAATCATTAAAGCATGTTATTTCAAGAGTTCCGCCACGCAAATTCACAGTAACCGGAACACCAAAATCGCATTTTCCAAGACGAGCAGAAGCGGCAACCGCCGCACAGGCACCTGTGCCACACGCCATAGTTTCCCCGCTTCCCTTTTCCCAAACTCGCATATTAATATGCGTCCTATCCACGCACTCAATAAACTCTGTATTTACCCTCTCAGGAAAAGCTTCATGATTTTCAAAAAGAGGGCCTAAATAACTAATATCCATATTAAATACATTTTCCGCAAATGTGACACAATGGGCACTGCCAGTAGAAAGTGCCGTTATTAAAAACTCTTCTCCGTCAATGAAAATTGGATGATTTATTGCCTCGTCAAAAAAAGTTGTTGGTATTATTTTAGGATCAAAACTCGCTTTTCCCATTTTAACAGAAACACTTTTTACAAAAGAATCATTTCCTATTTCAAGAGATAGATATTTTATTCCGGACAAAGTTTCAACAGATATATTTTTCTTTTTCAAAATACCTTTGTCATACAAATATTTTCCAACGCACCTAACAGCGTTTCCGCACATTCCACCTTCACTTCCGTCAGCGTTGAACATTCTCATCTTTATGTCAGCTACAAAAGACGGACACATTAAAACAAGACCGTCGCTACCAACAGAGAAATGGCGTTTGGAAAGAATACGTGATATTTCGTTTGGGTTTTCAGGCTCTTTTTCAGGGCAATAAACATATATATAATCGTTGCCCAAGCCATGCATTTTCGTAAATTCTATTTTCATTTTTTCCATCATACACTTACGAGATATGTCTTTCATTTACACGCTTTTCAAGCTTTTTTACAACACTCATATACTTCATTGCGAGCCTGCCGCCAAGAACCAAATGAGCGCTTAAAAGCAAAAGCACAATAAAGGTTACAGCGTTGTATCTTTCAACTATAACTCCGCTATCCAAATACATGGCAAGCTTTGCGGGAACAAGATACATCTCACTCCACGAAGAACTTATCATTTTAAATACATTATAAATAAGCACAACCAAAGCAAGAACATAGCTCCTGAATGCATATGACCTTTCTGTACTATAAAACACAAGTTCCGCATCTACGCAGTCGTAAACATTTTCGGCAAAACGACGCTGTAGGGCAAAAAATCGGGAAAGTGTTCCAAAAACAATACACGTTCCAATAACGACAAATATGCTCCAAAAACCCATTTCATAGGGGATGACAGCCGCTTCTTGAGTAAATTTTCCAAAAAGGCTCATGCCAAACAATGCTACAATTATAAACGCACAATAAGCAATTAAATACACTTTAATGATAATACTTTCCACTAAAGTCAAAACGGAATATATTTTTGCACCAATAGGAGAATATTTTCTTTCTCCCTGCATTTTATAAAACATCAAAAATGTTGCAACAGTTGAGCAAGCGAAAAATACAACCCCCATTATGGTAAGATGAGTTGAAAATCCGCCGAAAATAAAAAGTAATGTTATTATTCCTTTTATTATTCCATGCGCCAGCATTTCATTTGAGCCAAATATAGCTCTTATTCGATTTTTTAAAAAGGCTTTTTCAGATTCTGTAGCTTCACGATTAAATAAATCCATCCCATTCCCCTTAATGTTTAATAACCGCTTTTTTTAAGTGCGGCAGCAAAGAAATCATCCACGTTAAAGCTGTCGGGGATTCCCTTTTCCACCGTCTTTTTGGAGCCGTTTTTAATATCATCCACAGTTTTATATCCCGATGCAAACCAATTTTCCATGATCTTTCCCATATAATTAAAATTAACTTCATGGGTTTTATCTACAGTAATTTCATACGCGAGCTTAGCAATTTCAAAGCTATATCTCATCTCCTCAAACCAGCGGCAAAAGAATTTTTCTTCCTTGGAAGAAAGCGCTCTGTTTCCAAAACCGCAAAGAGATTTAAACTTTGATATTTCCGAATTTGCTTCTTCTTTTTGTTTCAAATATTTTTCCAAATCATCATATGTATCAATACCGGAATCTGCCATAGAAAGCGCGGTTTTCATTATATACTGCATGGAATTTTTTCCCTTTGAAGAACAATAATGTATAACGCCGCTTATAAATTTTGCGTCAAGCCCCACATAGTCAAAAAGGTTGTAAAGTGAATTTAAATCATTTCTGTTCAAGTTCGCTTTTCCAAGACACTCTGCGGCCACTTCGGCAACAAATTTAAACTCGCTGTTCTTTTCAAGGGCTTCTGCAATAAGCTCCCCATCATAGCTTTGAATGAGAGATGCATTGGACATTTTCTTTTTAGGCGAATCTTCCGTTTTTGAAATTTCAAAAAGACGTGCTCCCCTTAAATAACCTACCGCCGCTTCATATTCTTCATTGGTTAGTCCCAAAACCTCACGCGCATCATCCGGTGTGCAAATTTTGTTTGCACAAAGATATATAAAAAGCTTCATTTCCGAGTGATTCATACCTTTTATACAACTCAAGATCTTTTTGGGAACTATAAAAAAGTCATCCAATCCTTCCGCTACAATAGCGTTATCTTTTTTTAAATCCATATTTTGTCCTTTTTAAAGCTCGGAAGGAATTATAAACCCATATTTTTGTTTCAATTCTCCGAGGGTTATTTTATCAAATCCGCATTCTTCATCATAAATACATCTGCCTACATACATGGAGACCGCTTTTTCAAAAAGGCTTACATCGGAAGCACCCAAAATCAGCGGAGTTTCTATCGCAGACATCGCTTCAACGAAATTTTCCAGTTCATCCTCTTTTTCGACATATAGTCTGAAAAATTGAACGTCCCCCTTTTCCGGGATGGAAAAAATCATATCCCCGTCGCACGGCGTTCTTTCGGGAATATCATTTATATTTTCAACCCTAAAAATATCATTATTCGAAGAAGCAAACACACCTCCATCTTTTACTGCGAGGGGTGATTTTTCCTTAATCTTTTTCGTCAAAGCTTTTATATGCGCCGGAGTCGTTCCGCAACATCCTCCTACATAAGATGCGCCGGCTTCTATCAAAGATGTATACAGTTCAGCAAATTCCTCAGGGCCTTGCGGAAAAACATTTTCTCCATTAACGAGGATGGGTAAACCTGCATTAGGTTTCGAGATCAACGGAATGGAAGATATATTATATAATTTCTTTATAATCTCTGTCATTGAGTCCACGCCGGACGAGCAATTGATTCCGAAGGCACAAGCTCCCCTTGCTTGAAGAGAAACGAGGCAACTTTCCGGGGAATCACCACAAAGTGTTTTTCCGCTTGATTCTATCGTTACGGAAACCATTATATCTTTTGAAGAGACAGCTCTTATCCCATCAAAAGCGGCAAGACATTCAGCGAGCGACGAAAAAGTTTCAAGAACAAAAAGATCCACGCCGGCACAATCTAACGCCTTCGCTTGTCGCATATATGCATCCTTAACGTAACTATATGATGAGTCTCCCATTGGAGCCATTAAAAGTCCCGTAGACGAAATATCTCCGGCGACTTTCGCCCTTCCTTCAGTTGCGCCTTTTGAAATGGAAACAAGTTCTTCGTTCATTTCCTCGGTTTTATCTTCAAGAGAATACTTTGATAAACAAACAGGGTTTGCTCCAAAAGTAGGTGCATACACAATATTCGAGCCGGCTTCTACATATTCTTTCTGCAAAGAAATAATCACCTCAGGATTGTCAAGCACCCATTTTTCAACACACGCCCCGTGAGGCATCCCCGCCTTCATTAAATTTGTACCTGTGGCACCATCAAGAATAGTAAATTTCATTTCAATTCCGCCTTTGTATTATGATCTGAGATCAAACTCCATAGGTGTGACATCAATAAACATTTCATTTATGCTTGTAACAACACCGCTCAAAACGGTTTTAAACCTTATGGAAACTCTTCCTCCATCTTTTGTCATCGCATTATTCACATCTATAGTTTGAAATATTCCCGTGTATCCCCGTCCGTTAGAAGTTATTACGGTAAACTGACACTCTTTTCCTTTTGAAAAAAAGCCGTTAAAATGAGACTGAACGCCGTGATACGTTATACAAACTTCAGAGGCTTCTCCGCTACCGTTTATGTTTATATCAAAAACGTCTCCATCAACCATGCTCTCTGCATTCATTGTTAAGTTTTCTCTTAACGGCGTTAAAAATCCCCAAATGTCATCATAAACATTTTTTTCAATTTCTCCCGTTCCCGATGAGGATAATACAGGTGACGCCATACGTTTTACAGTTATCTTAATTTTCACACAAATTTTCATAATTAAACTCAAAGAGAAGCCGAATTTATCAGCTTGGTAATAAGCTCCGTGTAAGGCACCCCATCGTACTCCATAAGTTTTGGATACATACTTATATGAGTAAACCCCGGTAAAGTATTTATTTCATTAAAATAAATTTCGTTTCCTTTTACAAAAAAGTCGATTCTTCCGAAGCCTTTACAATGCAATATTTTGAATACTTTTTTTGCGGTTTCTTTTAAACGAATTACAATTTCTTCATCAAGAACGGAAGGGATATGCAACGTGGCTTTGTCATTTACATATTTTGATTCAAAATCGTAAAAGCCCTCCCCTGTTACAATTTCACCCGGCGAAGAAATATATACATCATCCGTTTCCAAAGCCGCAAGCTCAACTTCTCTGCCCTTTATATATTTTTCTATCAAAATCTTTTCTCCGTGAAAAAACGCCGTTTTAGCGGCAGATAAAAGTTCCTCCTTACAGTTTGCCGCCGATGTGCCGAAAGACGATCCCTCGGAAGCCGGCTTTACAAACATAGGATAAGAAAGCTTTTCCTCGCAAAGTGCAATAAAACCATCATCAAATTCGCTTTCGGAAGCCGCAAGCCAATCCACCACAGGAATTTGTTTCTTTTCGCAAAGCTCTTTTGCTACAACTTTATCCATACAACAAGCAGAAGAAAGTATCCCGCATCCAACAAATGGTATCCCAGCCAATGTAAAAAGTCCTTGCAAAGCACCATCTTCCCCTGTTTTTCCATGTATCAAAGGAAAAGCCACATCTATATGTAACGTGTCGAATTTCATATTTTTCTTATCAAAAAGGAACAGCCCATGCTGAACAGTACATGGAGAAATAACCGCAGGAACAAGATTTTCCGTGTCTTGTTCCCATGTTCCATCTTTAACATTTTCCTCAGAGCCGTTATATACAAACCACACACCTTTTTTAGTTATTCCAACCTTTATGACGTTAAATTGATCTTTTGATATATTTTTAAGTACAGAATACGCAGAAAGTAACGATATACTATGTTCCGACGACGCGCCGCCGAAAATTAAAGCAACACTTTTCTTATCTACCATTGATTCAAAACCTTTCTACACAGGTGAAATAAATTTCTATCACAATTATGCCTATGCTAATACAAATTGTATTATACATCAAACATTAAAAAAAGTAAATACCTTTTCGATAATTTAAAACACAACAAAGAAACAAACGCAACAAAAAACAAAAACAGAAGCACCAACGCAATTTTAAGCTTTGATGCTCCCGTTTTGATTTACTAAAAAGTTTTGTTTGAGTTTGATTTTTGAATTACATACAAAACAATCCTTACCGCAACCATAACAACACCAATTATAACAAACGATAACATACAAGTCGAAAGTTTTGCAAGAAACCCTTCCAACGCACAATATATCAAAGAGTTTGTGCTTCCCGCAAACGAAGTAATAACAAGCTTTGAAACAAACACTGCAACACCTGTAAAAAGTAAAGCTGAGCCCACATAGCTAAGTATGTTTCTATAATTAGAAAGACTTAAAAGAACTACTGTGAGCAATAACAATACAGTCGCTCCCCACATAATCGCCAAAAAGTCGGAAGAAAGGAAAAACTGTACTATAGCCAGATCATCGCCGTACATTTCATCTATAGATGCGATGGAAGAATCTTCACCCAAATAATATTTTGCTTCTTCCAGAATATATTCTTCATCACTTATATATTCGGTTAATTCTTTTGAAATCTTCTCAAACGTACCACCCGATTTTGCGTCTGACAAAGTAACAACAATATCATCTTGGTTTTTAACGATAAAATCTGCCAATCTTTGTGGGGTAAGACCTTCGTTATTAACATTTCCATTAAAGATATAGTCTCTATACTCCAAAGCAATAGTTACAATAAAATCCAGAGTATAATCTTCTTTTATAAGGGCTTTTGTTCTATTTTTTGTAACAAGTGAGCCAAAATACCAATCTATAGACTCGTGAACAATATCAACAACTTTTTCAGATCCTTTTTCGCCATCGCCGTTGGGAACATATTTTTCATATATCTTTTCTTTTCTGATCCACGATTCCACGCTGTTTTCCGAAAAAGCCACATGAACTAATGTAAGAAACATAGAGACAGCAAGAGAAAAGCAAAGCAATACAGTTAAAGCAATTGAGAAAACAGTTCTAATTTTTCCCTGCTCTGTATACGTCTTAACTTGGCGAGGCACGAACGTATCGTTTCGATGCATATTATGATTTTGCTGCTGTTGCTGAACAGGTCTCTGCTGTTGCTGAACAGGTCTCTGCTGTTGCTGAACGGGCATCTGCTGTGGTCGCTGTCTTTCCATCACATTTTGATTTGGGAAAGGGCCGCGATGTACAGAACGACTCTCACCGACATTTTGAGCCTCGCGTTGATTTTCTTGATTTTCAAACTGTTGGCGGCGCTTTCTTTCTTCTTCCAACCGTCTCATTTCATCAACAGTTATTGTTTTATCAACATTTGCCGAAAATGTTTCATTCGAATCAACTCTACAGCCGCAAGAAGAACAAAATTTCACTCCATCTTTAAGCGGCTTATTGCAGTGTTTGCAATTCACGAACAACTCCCCCATCTCATATATATTTACGAAAATAAAGTTTCAATATCAATTTTTTTGCAAATTATATTGCAAATTATATTGCAAATTATATTGCAAATTATATTTTATTTTTTCCATTGTACCACATCTTTGACATTCAGTCAATATTTAATTATAAAGGAATGGTATTTTTTTAAAAAAATTTTCCAAATATTCACACATAAAACCATTTAAAAATGGCGCAAAAGATAATGGCGAGGCGCGGTAACGAAGTATTTATGTAAGAGGCGGTGTGAC
>CAZDVZ010000050.1:0-10696 GCA_964509125.1 uncultured Oscillospiraceae bacterium
TGCCGTAATTATCGCTGTAATCTTATTCCTCCTTAAAGGCTATGAAAATAGAAATGAAGATAATTTTTCATGGTCGTTGGAAAACGGCGTTCTAAACATAAGCGGATATGGTGAAATGCCTGATTATGATAAATTCCAAACCCCATGGTATGATCAAAGCGGCGATATAAAAAGCGTGGTTATGTCTGATGGCATAACTTCCATTGGGGATTATGCGTTTGCTGACTGCTACTCCCTTAAGGAAATCACATTTGAAGGCACGGAAGCAGAATGGAACGCTATAGAAAAAAGCGGTAATGATTTTGGAAGCATAACAATAACCTACGCAGGCAAATAGTAAAAAGATTGCTTTATATAAGAATCAAAAGAGGCTTTATCATTAACAAAAGTAGAAGCCGCTTTTTAAAATAATACTTGACAAGATACCCATTATATGGTATAAAAATATCGTAAAAACTGAATAGTTGGTAAGGAAAGTACGGTTTGAAAAGTTGTATACTGAGTAGATGAAAAAGGGAATCCGGTTCGAATCCGGAACAACCGCCATTACTGTATTTGATGAGATGAAAGTGCGTTAACCATTGGATAACATCTGAGAAGGTGCATTTTCTGTAAAGAAATTTACTTTGTCATAAGTCAGGATACCTGTCGTATTTTCTTGGGTTTAACACGTTTTGGGCGCGAAGAGTGCAACCGATTTATCTAAAGCAAAACGGCTTTGCGGGTTCTCTCTTTTCTGCGCAAGGTCTGTTCTGTCATTTTATAAATCTGTTGTACTCTCCCGAAGAAAAAGCGGGAGATTTTTTTTATGAAAGGAGGGTTATTTTGGCAGACAAGGAAAAACTGATCTGGGCGGTAGAACAGTTACAGCAAAAATATATTTTTCTTGGCAGGCTTCCAAAAAAATCCGACTTTGATGAAGTGACAAGAGCAAGGATAAAGTCTTTATTGGGGCCGTGGCCAAGAGCGTTGGAAACCGCAGGTTTGAAAGAGAAAAAGATTAAAAAGAAAGGATCTTTAAAATGAAAAAGGCGTTATCTTTATTATTGGCAATGATGATTTTGGTCTGTTGTTCTGCAACGGCGTTAGCTGATGAAGGAATAGAAGTTTATGTAACGATATCAAATAGCACTCTTAAGTTATCAAGGGAAAAAGTTAATGTTACCGATATTGATTTTGACGGAAAGCTTACAATTAATGATGCATTATACTGTGCACACGAATTAAAATTCGAAGGAGGTGCAGTGGGGTACGCTTCCTCTATCGGTTCATACGGACTTAAGATAGATAAGTTATGGGGTGTAGAAAAAGGCATTTCGTATGGATATTATTTAAACAATGCTTCTGCGATGAGCTTAACCGATGAAGTGAAAGAAGGTGATCATGTAGTTGCATTTATATATACCGATCTTACAACTTGGTCTGATACGTATTGTTTTTTTGATAAATATGAATCCCACGGTGAAAGCGTTGATCTCACTTTAAATTCAATAGGATATGATGAAAATTGGTCTCCTATAACGGTTCCTGTATCAAATGCAATTATAACGGTAAATGGCGTTGACACGTCGGTTACAACCGATAAGGAAGGTAAAGCGACAATTATATTTGAAAAAGGTGGCACATATATAATCAGCGCCAGATCTGAAAGTCAAACACTTGTCCCGCCCGTATGCGTTTCTAACGTAACGGTGTCAGCAGAGGTGTCCGATGAAACGGAAACTTCCAAATCTCCTGCAGAGCCGGGGGATGGTTCTATGGCTTTGTATGTTATTTTAGGCGTGTTTTCAATTTGTATTATTGCCGTAGCCGTAAAATTTAAAAAGAAATATGAAAAATAAAACCTTAAAACTAATTTTAATTTCTTTATGTTCGATTTTGTTTTTCTGTATGATGGCTGCTCCTTGTGGAGCCGCCATTACAGAGGTTGGGGAAATAAAGAATGATATACTGTCTTATAATATAACAAAAAGTGGCGCATCTTCGAAAGAAGCATGGCTTAAAGATTATTTTCCCACTTGTATAAGTATAGATGCAGAGTGGTATGCCATGTGTCTTTCAAAAAATGGGGAAAATGACCTTACGGCATATAAAAATGCGCTTGAAAGCTATGTGCAAGAAAAAGAAATAAATTCTGCATCTACAAGGGAAAAGTTTGCCCTTTCACTTTTAGCCGTAGGAAGTAAAAGTGAATATATTTCCGATACACTCAACAATTCCTTGGGAGAGCAGGGAATTATGAGTTATGTTTTTGGGTTACATCTTTTAAATAACGGAGTTGTACATTCGGATTTTACCGTGAGTGATGTGATTGAAAAAATTATTTCTCTTCAGTTGCAAAACGGAGGATGGGCGGTCAGAGGTGACGTTTTTGATGTAGATGTGACGGCGATGACGATCCAAGCGTTGGCACCATATTACAACATCTATGACGATGTAACCGAGTCTGTTGATTCTGCCATAGCGATTTTGTCTTCTAAACAGCTTGAACGTGGAGATTTTTCATCGTACGGTGTTTCAAATCCTGAGAGTGCGTCACAGGTTATAATCGCATTATGTTCGTTGAATATCGACCCGTTTACTGATGAAAGGTTTATAAAAAACGGAAACACACTTCTTGATGGTATTTTAAAATTCAGACTTTCAGACGGTAGCTTTTCTCACGTGGAAAATGGTGAGAGTAATGTTAATGCAACTGCTCAAGTATTTAGTGCTGTCACTGCGTATGAACAATTCTTATTGGGCAAAGGAGGATTTTATCATTTCTCCGTATCTGATGTAAGTCAGAATTATTCTTCCGTCCAAATTGAAGAAACAATAAATACCGTGGATGAAGAAAGTGTTTCTCAAAAGGGAGATTCCAATGACAAAACAGAGAAAAGCATACCCATAAAGATAATAATCAGTCTTTTTGTTTTTTTTACGTGTTTAATTATATGTTTGATTTTTTATTTTTCCGGAAAGAGAAATTATAAAAACTTTGTCGTTTTAATTTCATTGTCATTGGTTATTATTGTGTTTGTTTTCACCGTTGATATAAAATCATCGGAGGAATATTACAATTCAGCAGAGCTTTCAAAAGAAAATGTTATCGGCACAGTTACAATTTCTATAGATTGTAAAACACTTGTAGGATCTACTGATGAATCCTATATACCTTCAGACGGAGTAATTTTATGTGAAACAGCGTTTAAAATCGAAGAGGGTGACACTGTGTATGATATTTTGATAGAAGCTGCGCGTAAACATTCAATTCAAATTGACAACAACGGAAACGAAGAAATGGCATATATTGCAGGGATAAATAATATTTATCAATTTCAGTTTGGCGATCTGTCAGGATGGATGTTCTACGTCAACGGCGTGGAAAGTTCTGTGGGATGTTCTTCTCATGTGTTGTCTGATGGTGACATCATTCAGTGGAGATATACACTTGACATGGGTAAGGATATAGAAAACTAAAAAGGAGAAGAGCATGAGAGCTTTTACCGATATAAATCCTTTGGTTTTGTTTATATATTTCATATGCATATCCATGATTCCTATGCTTTCAATGGATGTTATATTCTTGGCGCTGTCGCTTTTTGGTAGTGTCTCGTTGTATTTATGCATAAATAAAGGGGAAAACAAAAGTGTTCATTTTTTTTCTTTCGCTTTACTGCTTGTAATGACAGCCATAAATCCTGTTTTTTCTCACCGCGGATCAACCGTTATTTTTGTTGTAAACGATGCACCGATAACATTGGAATCAATATTATACGGATTTTGCGCCTCAGTGATGATAATTTCGGTTTTATATTGGTTTAGATCGTTTTCCTCTATTATGACGAGCGATAAGATCATATACATTTTTGGAGGTGTTTCTCCAAAGCTTGCGTTGATCATTTCCATGAGCCTTAGATACATTCCACTTTTTAAAAGGCAAATAACAAAGATAAACCACAGTCAAAAAGCGTTGGGGCTATACAGTGAAGAAAATATTGTTGATACAGTAAAGGGAAAAATACGCATTTTCTCAATTATGGTAACATGGACAATTGAAAATGGAATTATAACGGCTGAAAGTATGGAAGCCAGGGGATATGGAATAGGTAGGAGAAGCCGATTTTCCCATTATAGAATTACCTTGTCAGATGTGCTTTTTGCAATTTTGTTTTTGAGTTTGGCTTTTATTTCAATTTACTTTTCAAAATTTACAAATATTGCTTTTTATCCCAATTTTGAATTTAAACCCTTGCCAATTTCAAAAATTTCTTATATAGCCTATGGAACGGCAGTTTTTTTACCTACCGTTATAGAGATAAAGGAGAATTTAAAGTGGAAATACTTAGAACGGAAAATTTGACTTTTACATATCCGGGCAAGGATGAGCCTAATATAAAAAATATTTCCATATCAATAAATAAAGGGGAATTTATAACGGTTTGCGGTGCAACAGGTAGTGGAAAATCAACCTTTTTAAGAATGTTAAAATCCGAACTTACACCTCTGGGAACAAAAAGCGGAAGAGTATTATTTGGAGGAAAAGATTCTCTTTCACAGAGGGAAAGCGCAAGTTTTGTGGGATATGTAATGCAACGTCCCGAACAACAGATAGTTACTGACAAGGTGTGGCATGAGCTTGCTTTTGGACTTGAAAATTTGGGCATTCCCAAAAAAGTAATTTCACGCAAAATCGGTGAGATGGCTTCATATTTTGGGATAGAAGAATGGTATGATAAAAGCGTTGACACGTTGTCAGGCGGTCAAAAACAAATGCTTAATTTAGCATCAATAATGGTTATGGATCCGGAGATCTTAATTTTAGACGAGCCTACATCACAGCTTGATCCAATTGCTGCATCTGATTTTTTGTCAATGATAAAAAAAATAAACCGTGACCTTGATGTTACGGTAATAATTGCGGAGCATAACCTTGAAGAACTTTTGCCAATGAGTGACAAAATGCTTTTGTTAGAGAACGGAATGGTGACAAAGTTTGATTCTCCGTATGTTGTGGCGGAAAACATCAAATTAAAAAGCGATCTGATTGAATTTATGCCCGCATCAACTCGTTTTTATTTAATATCAAATGGGGATGGAAAATGTCCTATTGATGTTAGAAGTGGTAGAAATTATGTTTCATCCGGCTTTGAAAACAAAATATCATCTTTAAACATTGAAAAAAGATCCACTTCCAAAAATGTCGCCGCAAAACTTGAAAATGTGTATTTTAGATATAATAGAGACTCTAAAGACATTTTGCATGACTTGAATTTAAATGTTTTTGAAAATGAGATCTTTTGCATTTTAGGTGGAAACGGTTCGGGAAAAACGACAATGCTTTCCGTTTTGGCTGATTTACAAAAACCATATTCCGGAAAAGTGAAGATATTTGATAAAAAAATTAAAGAATACAAAGGATCATCTCTTTACAGAAATTGTTTGGCGTATTTACCCCAAGACGTTCAAACGATGTTTCTCCATGAAACTGTGGAAGAGGAGATATCTCGTAATATCTCTTTTCCATTCGATTTTACCCATCTTAAAAAAATGCATCCGTATGATCTATCAGGCGGCGAACAGCAACTTCTTGCCCTTTATAAAGTTTTGGAAACCGATCCAAAAATTTTACTGCTGGATGAGCCTACCAAAGGCATCGACGCAATATCAAAGCTACGTCTTGCAGAGATTTTAAAGTCTTTTAGAGACGAAGGAAAAACTGTTATCATTGTAACTCATGATGTGGAATTTGCCGCTTCGTGTGCAGATAGATGCGCACTTTTGTTTTGTGGGAAAATTGTCTCGGAAGAAGATTGTAGGGGTTTTTTCAGTGGCAACAATTTTTATACAACCGCCGTAAACAAAATAACACGTGGATATTATGAAGATGTTGTTACTTTAGACGATCTTGTTGAAATAACAAAATTGAACGGTAGAAAAGAGCGTTAAAAATGCAGGTTATAAAAAGCAAAATAATAAAGATGATTTCAAAATTCTTGATCCCGTTTGTTCTCATTCCGTTTTTGTTGATTTTAGCATCCTTTGTTTTTAATGGAAAGAGATATTTAATAATTTCTATTGGTATTGTTGTTCTATCCCTTATTTTGTTTTTCATCGGATTTGAAAAAAAGAATCTTGGAAGCAGAAGGATGGTCATCGTATCTGTAATTACGGCGCTTAGCGTTGTGGGTCGGTTTTTGCCTTTTTTTCAACCAATAACCGCGCTTACGATAATTACCGCTGTGTATATAGGTAGTGACTCCGGCTTTTTAGTTGGTGCTTTATCCGCTTTTTTGTCAAATTTTTATTTTGGACAAGGGCCTTGGACACCTTTTCAAATGTTTGCTTGGGGAATGATTGGACTTTTGGCGGGATATCTTTCAAAACCACTTTCCAAAAGTAAATGGTTGATGATAATATACGGTATTATCGCAGGGGTTGCGTATTCATTGATAATGGATGTTTGGTCAACCGTTTGGTATAACGGAGAATTTAATTTAACATTTTATAAAGCAGCCATAATCACCGCAATGCCTCATACTGTAATGTATTGCATCTCAAATTTTATTTTTTTATTTATATGCGCCGAGCCTTTTGGGAAAAAGTTTATACGTATCAAAACAAAGTATGGAATTTAAAAAATACCATCTTTTCTATTATTATAAAAATTGGGCTGAAAAAAACAAATCTGTTTTTTTCAGCCCTGTATTTTTAGCCGAGCAGTGAACTGTCAACTTTAACGGAATTATAATTTGTATCAGATACTACAAATTCGTATGTGTATGAAATAACAGTTCCGTCTGTGCGGTTAAAGCTCATGGAAACATTGTTTGAAATAACTTCATAATCAATTTTGCTAAATGTTATGCTTCCGGAAGATGCTGATAATGTGTATGCGCTGTCAGAATAGATACCTAAATCTGTGGAGAATGTTGAAATATCCATAACGTCGGAATTTTTCAGCAATGAAAGCGCATAATCTTTATTTAAGGTATAATTTAGTGTGAAGCTGTCTGCGTTTTCTGTTAGCGAGAATGTTGCGAAGGAATTGATATCTCCAACAGAGTCATAATGTGGTGTAAAGAAAATACCGTTTTTCTCTATAGATTGATTTGAAGTGTTCAGGTCTATGGTTGTTTTGCTTCCGTTAGTTTCGGTAATATATTTGGAGTTGCCTATATAAAGGTTTGTAGTGCTGTTTGTTCCATTAATAGTTTTTTGTGTGCTCTTGTAAAGTTCAATGCCGCTTTCAACATTCTTTGCGTTTGTTGTGCTGATGATCTGAGCAGTTGAGCTTCCGAATTTTATCGTTTCTTTGTATGAAGTGGAAAGTGCAGACGTGATATCAAAAACATTAGTATATGCGGAGCAGGCAAACCTTGTGTAAATATTATCAATTTTGGTGTATTCCGAATCGTTTGGCATCTCAACAGTGATAACACTCCCAATGTTTTTAAAAGTAAGGTTCATGTTAACATCCATTGTTTTTGGTGTATCATATCCTAAAGCATTAACAGCTTTGTCAGAGAGAACAAGTGCCAAATCAACATTTATATTTGTCATAATGCCGTTGGAATTTACTGAAGAAGTTCCGCTTAGAGTAACACTCTCAAACATTTCACGTATGTTAATGCTTCCAAAGTATTCCGAGCCGTTTGTAGCAGTAAAAATATCGTAAAAGAGGGAAGTGTGCAAAATGTTATCTGTCTCGAAAGAGTATACAAACGTGGCGTTATTAATTGAAAATCCAACATTTTTAATAATTGAGGATATTACTGAATAATCTTCGTACAATATCTTCTCTCTATTTACGGCGGGAACTAAAATAAATTCTCCATCAGCAGAAACGGGTGATGCGGGAAGATAACTTGAGAGGAATTTAGAAACTTCTGCGTAATTTGCATCAACTTTGTATTTTACCCCGTTGTCTTTTGTGTATAAAACTCCGTTGCCGTAGTAAGTTTCAGAAATAGGATATGTAATTCCATCTGCCGATGCATTAAGTATGAAGGAAAAATCGGGTGAAGAAGAACCTACATCGGTTGCACGGAAGGTTCCGTCAATATCAAAGCTTCCCGTATCTGTAGTTGCAGTTATATCAATAACCGCATCAAATTCTTTTAGCGCGGCAAGATTTTCCAATCCTTGAAGAGATTGTGATATCAAAGTTTTACGGCTCATATATTCCTTCGAACTGGGAAGAAGGTATGATCCGAGAAAAGCAGATTTAATTTTAAGATAGTCTGTGGAGTCAATTTTATCTGTATTATCAATATCCGCGGCTTTAAATTCAGCATCAGCGAACTGAATTTTCCCTAAAAAGAAGTTTTTGATCCTGAGATAGTCTGTAGAATCAACTTTTCCGGAGCTGTCAACGTCACCAACTACAATAATATAGTATTTAGTACCGCTGTATGTGAAATAACATCCTGTGGAAATTATATCTGCGTCGGATGCAACAGTTCCGTCTGAAAGATATACTGTGGGTGCGGTGTTAAAATTGGATACAAAGGTTGAAAGTGTTGTTTCCACAGAAACTTCAAACACATAGTTGTCCTTTACAGAATATAGAGATTCGCTTTTGAGCATGGTAGTTTCTGCCGAAACGGATGTTCCCACACATACCATAGACATCAAAATGCAAATCGTCAAAAATGCGGAAAAGAGTTTTTTTCCTCTGTTTTTCATTTGATAACTCCTTTGGATTAATTTATTTTAAAAAAATTACTGAACAATGTGCACATCTTCGTTTAGTGCAATAACTTCCCATGTGCTAACAAGAGAAACGGATCCTCCGTCATTTGTCGAGAGAGTAACATTTAATGTTTGCTCAACAAGCTTCATATCGCTTTTTCTCACTGTAATACTGCCTTTTCCCTCTGCTACGAAAACGTATTCATTTTCGGGGCGTATGTCGTCAATATGCGGGAAAAGTCCTTTGTAATTGTTGTAATAAACGGTAAATATCGCTTTCGCAGCATCATTTTTGTAAGTGAGATCAATTATGTAAAAATTGTCGTTTTCCAAAATTTCATAGCTTTCCATTTGTATGAAGCTGAAAGGATAAATCGAAGCATAGGGAAGGGCAAGTTCTTTGGTCAAAAAAACTTCAAGTTCGTTGGAAAAGGTTTCAGACGCATTTTCCCCGTCAAAATATGATGTGGTATATAGCGTATCGCCTTCAATAATATGCTCCACAATGGCTGTCTTTTCGTTTGTACACGTTGCTTTAAAATTCAATGTGTGCGTGCTCATCAAAAAGTTGGCAATTGTTTCGGAAGAAATATCGTAAAATTTCTTGTCGGCGTAATTGGTGTACAAGCGTACTGTCTCACTAACTTCATAAGCATCAGAGTATGCTAAATTATAAAATGCTTTAGAAAATGCAAACCCTTGTGATGTCTCAAAATTTACATATTCATTTTCGTCGGGCGGTACGATCTGCGCTTGTTCTGAAAACAAAATCTCAAAATCCACTTTCATCCCGCATGATTTCCCGCCTAAAATGCCCTCACCGAAAATAGTACCGTCTGCCTTTGCGATAATGTCATTTTCTTTATATAGTGTGCATTCACCCTTCGTTAGCTCTACATTTAAAAATCCCAAAGCGTCTGCGGGCATTTTCACAAAGCTTTCGTTTAAAATTTGAGAAGAAAATTCGTATTGAAATATGCCTTCTTCCGCTTGTGTCACGTTAAAGGAAGAAGATAAAAGTTCATAATATGAGATGTTGAGTTTTATATATTCTGAAAAATGCTCCTGTTCACAGGAAAACCTGCATAAACCCAACATATCGTCATCAATATACGCAACGCCGTCAATATAAAAACAATCTTTTGTCCAAATTGTAATGTCATCAATACTGATAGTGCCACGTGAATGAACGTCTTCGCCTTGTTTAATGTAACTCTCGGTAAAGTGAGAAATTTCTTTTCCTGCAGTTAATGTTGCAGAAATTTCATATGTAAAATTATCCTTTTTCCCCATATCTTCGATAATACTGCTCAATGTTTCGTGGGGAGTGGGAAGCTCCGGGCTTTCGCCACTAATATCAGATACCTGTTCGTCTTCTGTTAAATGCTCGGAATATTCAATTCCACCGCTTTCGTAAAAGCTGTATGCCACGCTTTCGTCATGGTTTTCACTGCACGAAACTAACAGGCAGGAAAACAACAAGCAAAGGATTAAATATCTAAACAATGATGAAGACAATTTTAAACTTCTCATAAGCAAAACTCATTGTAGAAAATTGTACTAAAATTCAATAATCATGTATAGTGATAATACCACAAAATTCTCATCTTGTCAATGGAATTCTCCATGGAAGTGTTGCTTTTGTTTTCTTTGTTTTTAACATCATGTAGAGAAAAGCTTTCGCAAACTCAAACCCAAACATAAAAGTGGCAGATCTCTCCACCACTTTTGTCTGTTTATTTTTGTTTTAGCTTTTTTACTGCAATTATTTGCGGTACCAATAGTAAGCATAATATGTAGACGTTAAATATGTTGCCGCCTTAGCTTTGTCCGTCACAATAACATCAGTTCCGCTTGCAGCACCGGATGTTTTGGTCACATACCATCCATTATGATTAGATAATGTAACACTTGTAAGGGAGTCGCAGCAATAGAACGCATAATGCCCAATGCTTGTTACACTGTCAGGTATGGTTATGCTTGTAAGGGATTCGCATGACCGGAACGCACTCTCCCCAAT
>CAZDVZ010000051.1:0-10613 GCA_964509125.1 uncultured Oscillospiraceae bacterium
GAGCAGAGGACTGAAAATCCTCGTGTCGTTGGTTCAATTCCGACCGGAGGCACCACCTGCGGATTTAGCTCATTTGGTAGAGCGCGACCTTGCCAAGGTCGAGGTGGCGGGTTCGAGCCCCGTAATCCGCTCCATACTTCTGTAAAGCGGACTTAGATATAAGTCCGCTTTATTTTAAGTAAAAATCAAATAAAATGTTAATGCTGATGTGGCACAGGTG
Source organism: uncultured Oscillospiraceae bacterium (assembly GCA_964509125.1). Lineage (GTDB taxonomy): Bacteria > Bacillota > Clostridia > Oscillospirales > CAG-382 > SIG653. The sequence goes on from CAZDVZ010000051.1 coordinate 221, forward strand.
GTAGCGCACATCCTTGGTAAGGATGAGGTCACGAGTTCGAGTCTCGTCATCAGCTCCAGAGAAACACACTTTTGTCTAACGATAAGAGTGTGTTTTTTGCTTAGCGCACAAACTTTCTAATCGTAGTTGAGTTCCAAATTTATATAATCCTCTTAGTGTAAATTTGAAAAATTTCTTTTTCAAACATTTTATCTAAGGGGATTATTTTTTTAGAGTAGATATCTCCCTTTATAATGATTTTTACCTATTTATTTCCTTTTTATCGCTTATTTCCAAAATATAATCCGCAGACACATTATATAACTTTGAAAGTTTTATCAGTATTTCGGTCGGTATATCTCTTTGCCCCAATTCGTAGTTGCTGTATACTTGCTGAGAACAGTTCAAAATTTTTGATACTTGTTTTTGTGTCATGTCGTTGTCTTCTCTTAAATCTCTTATTCTTCTGAACATGGTTTTTTCCTGCTTCCAATGAAATATAATGAAATCTGCGTTGAAATTATGATACCCATTTGGGGTTATAACTTGAAATACAAAATCCTATGCAAATTCATTATATAATATTGAAAAAAAGGTATTGACTTTTACCGCAAAACGCGGTGACGTGTTGAAACTATTGGATTTAAGAATATTGGCTTTACAAAATGCGGTATAAATTTATATTTAAAATCATGGTCATGGGGTTGTAGGATAAAATTTGTAGTTTAAAAAACTAAATAATTGTTTTGAGGATAATAAGCTATGAGGAATAAAATTTTGGGGTTTCTTATTTTTGGAATAGTCATCACAATAATCTTTAAAAAATGTTATTTTCGGGCGGACAAGAACAGAAAAGCTTTGAATGAAGGGGAATCCCTCATCAAATAAAAAAATGAAAGGAGTTTTATTGTTATGGAAAAAAATTTAGGAATCGCCGGGTTTGCGTGTGGCATAGTAAGCCTTGTTTTGGCTCTTATTAGCAGTATGGCACCGTTATTTGCGTTACTTTCGCTTCCTGTGGGAGTTGTTGGTTTGGTTCTTTCTGCTTTGAGCGGCAAAAAACTTCAAGCTCAAAATATGCCTAAAGGGTTTGCGGGACCGGGATTGATTATCGGCATCGTTGCCACGTCGATTGGAGCAATTGCGTTCTTTACTTGTGGAATTTGCGCTGCTTCATCAGCTTACTCGTCCTATAAGTTGGCCTCCTTGTTTTTCTAAAAAAGATTTTTTAACCCTACTCTTTTTCCGCGCAAACAACGGTCTGATTTACTTTGTTGCATCAGGCCGTTGTTGGTTTTGCGGGCGCGTTTTCAATTTTTTGATTTTACTGTGTGAAGGAGGGTATTATGCTTGATTCCATAGAGATTTTAGGAAAAGAAATTCCTTTGTATGGGCTTTGTTTTTTTATTGGAATATCACTTGCGGTTTTGGCAGCATATCTTATTGTGAAAAAATTAAAGCTTTTCCCAATATTTGATCTTGCGTGTTCCGCAGTGTACATAATGATAGGTGCTATATTAGGTTCAAAGCTTTTGTTTATCGCTGTGAGCATTAAAGATATTATTAAACTTCAAATTCCTCTTATTAATGTGATAAGAGGCGGCTTTGTTTTTTACGGCGGATTGATTGGCGGGATTTTGGGAATTTTTATTTACAGTAAACAGTTTAAAATGAGTTTTCGCACTTTTTTCGAGCTTTATGCAACAGTTCTTCCGTTGGGACACGCTCTTGGCAGAGTGGGATGTTTCTTTGGCGGATGCTGTTATGGAATGGATTATAACGGAGCTTTTTCCGTAGTTTATACAGAAACCGTTGGAATGACGCCTCTTAATGTTCCGCTTTTGCCCATACAGCTTATTGAAGCCGCTTGCTTGCTTTTGCTGTTTTTTGTAATGCTTTTTGTGTATTTAAAATTCAGAGAAAAGGTTTCAAGCGTTGCGGTTTATGCTATGTCTTATTCTGTTATTCGTTTTGTGCTTGAATTTTTTAGAGGCGATGCGGAACGAGGGGTTTTCTTTGGAATATCCACATCCCAAATAATAAGCATAGGCTTGTTTGTTTTTGGCGCGGTTTGGGCTGTTAAGACGAAGATGGATTCATTGAAATCTGAATAAATAGGTATTGTTTGCTACATTTAATAAAGTTTTCGACTTGAAAAAGCATTAAAAAAGCGGCTGTCTCAAGTGCGAATTTTTTTTCGCACTTGAGACGGCCTCATCCACTTTTTATGTTTTAATTTGGCTTTTTGGTGTTTTTGAGTTTTAAAGTTTTTTACTTTCCCCTCTTGTGTACTCCGAAACTTTAAAACCGTCAATTTCTCCTCTTTCCATTGCTCCAAAGATTCGTTGTTTTAAGCCTTTGTCTTCTTTTTCCAATGTATAGAGAAGCTGTTTTATTTTTTCTCTGTCTGTAATTCCGTCTTCGGGACAGACTTTTTTTGTTATTTCTATTCCTTCGCGGTTTATAAAACCCGTAACCATTTTTTCGGGAAGGTAAATAAATGGTCTGATAAGTGTAATGTCTTTTCTGTCAAGATAGGTAACAGGGGAGAAACACCCGATCCTGCCTTCATTGAAAAGGTTCATCATAAATGTTTCCACAGCATCATCAAAATGGTGCCCCAACGCCACTTTTTTGCTGCCTTTGCTTATAGCTGCATCGTGGAGTGCTCCTCTTCTCAATTTTGCGCAAAGAGAACAGGGGCATTTTTCTTTCCTTATATTAAATACAATTTCGTAAATATCAGTTTTAACAACGTGAAGCTCCACATCCAATTCGTCGCAAAGTCGTTCTATCGGTGATAGATCGGCGTTGGGAAACCCCATGTCAAGGGTTATTGCTACGACAGAAAAATTGGTTGGATGAAAAACAGACAATGCTTTCATAGCGCATAAAAGCGCCATGCTGTCTTTGCCGCCTGAAACTCCAATGGCGATTTTATCGCCCTGATTTATCATTCCGTATGTGTCCACCGCGCGTCTCGTGTAGCTAAGTAAGGGCTGTATAGATTTGAAATGTTTCATAATAAAAAACCTTTTTTAAATTCCTAATTCCTCATCATACTTGATTCTATCACATATGGTGAAAAAAATCAAGATGCTACTTGTTCAAAACTCTTCAAAAAACGAGGAAAACGAAGAAAAAACGAAGAATTTAAAAAAAGTTCGAAAAAGTACTTGACAAACAGGAAAAAAGTAGTATAATAGGGAAGCGCTTTGAGTGCGTTTATAGTTTTGTATTAAAAATAAATAAATTCAAAAATACGGAAGGGGATATTATCATGTCCACATTCATGCTCAGAAAAGAAGATGTAGAGCGCAAATGGTATCTTATCGATGCAAGTGGAAAAACACTTGGTAAGGTTGCAGCACTTGCGGCTACATTGCTTAACGGTAAACATCGTCCCGAATATACACCTCATGTAGATTGCGGTGATTGTGTTGTTATCGTGAACGCCTCTCAGGTAGTTCTTACAGGTAAAAAGCTTGATCAAAAGTTCTATTATCGTCACTCCGGTTACGTTGGCGGCCTCAAAGCTACCAAATATCGCACACTTATGGCAACCAAACCCGAAATGGCAGTTATGCTCGCTGTTAAAGGTATGCTTCCAAAGAACAAGATCGGTTCCGCAAGTCTTACAAGACTCCACGTTTACAAAAACGCCGAACATAAGCAACAGGCACAAAAGCCCGAAGCTATTGAAGTTAAATAAGGAGGAATAACAAATGTATACACCTAAAAAACCTTATTTCTACGGCACAGGCAGAAGAAAGAAGTCTGTTGCAAGAGTTCGCCTTTATCCCGGTACAGGCGTTATCACTCTTAACAAAAGAGATATTGATGACTATTTTGGTCTTGAAACATTAAAGCTTATCGTTCGTCAACCTTTCGCAGCAACAGCTACAGAAGGCAAATTTGACGTAGAATGCTCCGTTATCGGCGGCGGCGTTTCCGGTCAAGCAGGCGCAGTAAGACACGGCGTTGCAAGAGCTTTGCTTCAATTTAACGAAGAATTAAAGCCCGCTCTTAAAAAAGCAGGTCTTCTCACTCGTGACCCTCGTATGAAGGAAAGAAAGAAATACGGCTTGAAGAAGGCTCGTAAAGCTTCCCAGTTCAGCAAACGTTAACCGAATATTTCGCTTCGGTTTTCGCTGTGGCGTAACCAATGGGGCTGCCGCACAAATGACTGTTGCAAAAACAGCGCTTTGTGTGACAGCCTTTAATTTTTGTAAACGAGGTATGTAATGCAGAAAATTAAACAATATATATGTGAAAAAGTTTCAGCACATTTGGCGTCAAAGGGCGTTTGCGATATGGATGTTTCAAAACTTTTTGCAAACCCTGCCGACAGCTCAAAGGGAGATATTGCACTTCCCTGTTTTAAAATGGCGTCAGTGCTTAAAAATTCTCCTCAAAACATTGCGGCGGAGTTGGCGGAGCTTTTCCCGGCCGACGGAACTATTGCGAGAGTCGAATGTGTTGGTGGGTATCTCAACTTTTTCATTGATAAAAATTATTATAAAGATATGCTTTGTCTCATTTTGAGCAACAAAGATTTTGGAAAAAGCAATGTGGGCGAAGGTAAGACGGTCTGCATCGATTTTTCTTCTCCCAACATTGCAAAGCGTTTCCACGTTGGACATTTGGGAACGACTGTTATCGGAAATTCTTTAAAACGCATCCACGCTTTTTGCGGATATAATGTAATTGGTATAAACCATTTGGGCGACTGGGGCACACAGTTTGGAAAGCTTATTGTTGCCTACAAAAAATGGGGAAGTAAAGAAAGAGTGGAAGAACGTGGCGTTTCTGAGCTTGCAGACCTTTATGTTAAGTTTTGCAGTGAAGCGGAAATTGATGATTCTCTCAACGAAGAGGCGAGAAAAGCTTTTGCAAAATTGGAAACCGGTTTTGAAGAATACCTTTCGATTTGGCAATATTTTAAAGATATCAGTTTAAAAGAGTATCAAAAAACATACGACCTTTTGGACGTTCAGTTTGAATCGTGGAACGGCGAAAGCTTCTTTAACGATAAAATGGATGCTATAGTCGAGGAACTTAAGGAGAAAAACCTTTTAACTCTTGACGAAGGCGCGTCTATTGTCAGACTTGATAAATACAATATGCCTCCCGCGTTGATTTTAAAGCGTGACGGCGCAACTCTTTATGCCACAAGAGATATTACTGCGGCTATCTGGCGTAAAAACGAATACGATTTTCATAAATGCCTTTATGTAACCTCTGCCGGTCAGAGCTTGCATTTCGCTCAGTATTTCAAAGTGCTTGAGCTTATGGGGAAGGAATGGGCAAAAGATCTTGTTCACATCCCTTATGGCACAATGAGCATGGACGGCGAAAAATTGGCGTCCAGAACGGGAAACATTGTTCTTCTTGATGATCTTTTTGACGATGCTATTGAGAAAGCGGAAAAAATCATAGACGAGAAAAATTCATCCCTTAAAGATAAAAGAAAGGTTGCGGAAGCTGTAGGCGTTGGAGCTGTTGTTTTCTGGACACTTTCGGGAAGCAGAATAAAAGATACGAATTTCTCGTGGGAGACCGCTCTCAGCTTCGAAGGGAACGCGGGCCCATACGTTCAGTATACCTATGCCAGAGCATCTTCGGTTTTGAGAAAAAGCGGGGAAGTGAGCATGGACTTTGGAGATTATGTACCTGTTGAAGAGGAAATTGCGGTTGTTAAAAAGATGATGCAGTTCCCCGAAAAGGTGCTTTTGGCTTTGAATGATTATGAGCCTTCTGTAATTTCCAGATACGCTTTGGAATTTTGTGCGCTTTTCAACAGTTTTTATCACAATTGCAGAATTATCGGCGGTGAGGAAAACGCCGTGGCGTTCAGAACATGCCTTGCAAAAGGTGCTGTGTCTGTTTTGGGCAAATGCCTTGATCTTTTGGGGATGAGAAGAACAGAGGAAATATAGGAGGATATTATGTCAGGACATTCCAAATGGAAAAATATAATGCATAAAAAAGAAAAGACCGATGCTCAAAGAGCAAAGATCTTTACTAAAATAGGCAAGGAAATGGCAGTTGCGGTTAAAGAAGGAGGGCCTGATCCTGCTGTAAACGCAAAGCTTCGTGATCTTATTGCCAAAGCCAAGAGTAACAATGTTCCCAATGATAATATTGACCGTATTATTAAGAAAGCTTCGGGTGCGGATGCGGTTGATTATGAAACTATAGTTTATGAGGGGTACGGAATTGGCGGCGTTGCCGTTATTGTGGAAACAATGACGGATAACAGAAACAGAACTGCCGCGGAAGTTCGCCACTATTTTGATAAATTTGGCGGAAACATGGGTCAGTCCGGCTGCGTTTCTTACCTTTTTACCGATAAGGGAATAATCGTAGTTGATGCCGCAGGCGTTGATGAGGAAAAATTAATGGAAGCGGCCATTGAAACAGGTGCAGATGACCTTAGCAACGAAGGCGAGATCTTTGAAGTGTATACTTCGCCTTCTGATTTATACGCTGTAAAGGAAGGGCTCGAAAGCGCCGGATATAAGATCGTTTCCGCAGAGGTTGAAAAGATTCCATCTACGTATACGGCCCTTGATAGCGAACAAGCTGTGAAAATGCATAGACTTCTTGATGCGTTAGATGATAACGATGACGTTCAAAATGTATGGCACAACTGGGAAAACGAGGATGAGTGATCTGCGTAATAATGCCATAATAAATGTTTTTAAACCGTCGGGCGTGACTTCACAGGGGGTTGTTACCGCTGTAAAGCGCGCTTTGGGTATAAAAACCGCGGGGCATTGCGGTACCCTTGATCCTTTGGCAACGGGCGTTTTACCCGTCATGACAGGACGTGGAGTGAAGGCGTCGGAATATCTTGTGGAGCACGACAAGCTCTATGAGGGAAAAATGCTCCTTGGCGTCACAACCGATACGGGTGACGTTACAGGAAACATTATTAGGCGTTTCGACGGAAAACTTCCCGAATTTTCTTGCGTGTTGGAAGTTCTTCCAATGTTTACAGGAGAAATCGTTCAAACCCCGCCTATGTATTCTGCCCTTAAAGTCAACGGAAGAAAACTTGTGGATCTTGCAAGGCAGGGCATCGAGGTTGAGCGAAAAGGCAGAAGTATTACCGTGTATTCTTTGTCTGCGAAAGAGACGGAAGACGGCATTGTGCTGAATGTGCTTTGTTCAAGAGGCACTTATATAAGAACTCTTATAGAAGACATAGGAAACGCTTTGGGATGCGGTGCAACCATGAGCGCTCTCTGCAGGAAGGCCGTTGGCAACGTAAAAAACGGAGTTTTTTGTCCTATGTTTCATACGGAAAACTCTGTTCCTCTTGAATGGGTGAGGGAAGGAAATGTTCCCGACAGTGCAATAATTGCCACGGAAGACGTTTTTGATAAATATCCGAAACTTTCCATGCCGCCGTTTTATAACCGCTTGTTTTCAAACGGGTGCGAGATATATGTATCAAAATTAGAAAATGACAGCCCCGCTAAAAATGCCGCTGTAGGCGACGTTTTCAGAGTTTATGACAATGGAGTGTTTTTTGCCTTGGGTGAGGCGAAACAATTTGAAAACGGTATTGCGATAAAACAGATTAAAAGGTTTTAAACAAAGGTCGTTTTTGTGAGAACAAGAACGACCTTTATTCGCTTAATCGGCACTTTAGGCGCATTGGGAGATTTTTTATATTAATTAATTTTTTTTGAAAGGCTAAAATTCGACTCAGCGTGACCGTACACATATATTTTGTAAAAAAACAAAGTATGTTTTTCTACGCAGTGGTTGAATTTTCAGCTTCCGTTTCCAAGCCAAAGCTTACGGCGAGAGCGTTATTTACCCGTCCCATGGAAAGCTCGTCAAGATGTCCCGCTTTTTCTTTTAGTCTGCGCTTGTCAAGCGTGCGTACTTGTTCTAAAAGCACAACAGAGTCTTTGGAAAGCCCTCCCGCCGAATGTATCTCAATATGCGTTGGAAGACGCGATTTTCCCACTTGACTTGTAATTGCCGCGGCAATAACCGTGGGACTGTATTTGTTTCCCACGTCGTTTTGAACGATTAAAACGGGTCTTATTCCCCCTTGCTCTGAGCCAACCACGGGACTGAGATCGGCATAAAAAATATCTCCTCTTTTTATCGATGTGTAAGTGTTCATATGCTTGCTCCTGTGTTTTTTGCCGGCAATAGTAGTTTTGCCTCCCTTGCGGAAAATATTCAGAGAAAAAATTCGGGCATCGTTAAAAATGTGAAAATGCGCGCCGATATATAAAAAAAGCGGTAAAAAAGCTCGCTGTTTTGGGCAATGTGCCCTAAAAACTAAAAAATTCCTATTGACAAAAGAAATGACTTATGATAGAATGACTATGCGGATTTATTCGGATGTTTTTGCTCGAAGCCATCGCAGTTTTTGCGATATCATCGTTGCAACGGTAAAAACTGCGTTTCACCTTGTACAGCGTCAAAGGTGTATGCAGAAAGTATTTAGCGTCCGCGTGAATTTGCGAAAAATAAAAAACAGAAAGGACGCAATTCATGAAAAAAATCATGACAAAGAGAACTGTAGCTTTTATGCTCGTTATCATGATGCTCTTTACAACTTGCATCTCTTACACGGCATCCGCTGCTACTCTTTCCATCACAGCGGCTCCTGCTGCAACTGAAGGAACAACAATACGTTCTGACAGTGCAACAGATTTTGCTGTACTTACTGATGGTGTTAAAAACGGTTCTTACAACTCAGGCTTGTCCGTTAATGTTAACGGATCCAGCAAATGGACTGATTACACCATGACATTTAGCACGGAAACAACTTTTGACACAGTCATTGTTTACGGCTTTAAATCCGGCGCCAGCTGGGATCTCGCTTCCACAGCTGCTAATTACACACTTACAGCTAACGGCGCTGCTGTTACAGTTGCTTCTGTAGCTGTTGACACTACAACAGAAGCATATCCTGTTGCTACAGTTACGTTGGCATCTGCTGTTACAACAACTTCTGCTGTTTTGTCCATTCAAAACCCTGTATACGCAAGTGCTGTATACGAAATCGAAGTTGCTAACAACAGTTCCGCTACAACTCCCGAATCTTCCGAAGATACAACTTCCGAAGAGGTTACAGATGGCGAATACGTTCTTGATATGACTGCTGCTGCAAACGCAGACGACAGCTCCATCATCGACGTAGTTATTACAGCAAAATCCTTCAAACAGGAACTCAATGCTGTTGAATTTACACTTAATTTTGACACATCCAAAGTTGCAGGCGTTATCACCGAAAACGGTGATGCTATGGACGCTTTTATGACAGTTGTACCTCAATACACAGCTGTTATCGGCGGCATGGAAAGCCCTGCACCTCGTTATGAACAAATGTGTGCTTATGACGCTGAAGCCGGCACATACGTTTGTAAATTCGTTGACCTTCTTTCATATCCATTTGGTAAGTCCGGAGAAGAATACAAAGGCCTTATCAATGATGGTGACCTCGTTGCTACTATCCAATTCCAAATCCTTGACGGCGTTGCAGAAGATGCAGAAATTGCTTTCTCTCTCTCAGACGTTAAAGGTACAACAAGAGTTGGCATTCTCAGCGTAAAAGGCGTTGGTGATTCTGTTGTTTATACAGCTACACCCGCTGAAGACTCCACAACAGATGACACAACAGATGACACAACATCTGACACAACAGATGACACAACATCCGACGCAACAGATGACACAACATCCGACGCAACAGATGACACAACATCTGACGCAACATCTGAAGATACAACATCTGAAGATACAACATCTGAAGATACAACATCTGAAGTAACATCTTCCGAAGTTCCTGCAGATGCAGTTTACACTCTTGACATCGAAGCTCCTGCAAATGCAGTAGCAGGTGATGTTATTGATGTAGTTATCACATTCAAAGGCGCTAAAGAAGACCTTGACGCTGTTGAATTCTACCTTGATTTTGACGAAACAAAAGTAGAAGGCGTTATCCAAGATTCCGATTCCATGAATGCTTTCATGACAGTTGTACCTATGTACACAGCTGTTGTTGGCACAATGGAAAGCCCTGCACCTCGTTATGAGCAGATTTGCTACTATAACACTGAAACAGGCGTATATGAATGCAAATTCATGGATCTCATTTCGTATCCTTTCATCAAATCCGGTGAAACACACGCAAACGGAATTATTAACGACGGCGATCTCGTTGTTACTATCCAATTCAAAGTTCTTGATACAGTAGTTGACGGTGATGAAATCGTGTTCTCTATGATTGACGGCACCGTTAAAGGCACAACAAGAGTTGGAATTAGAAGCGTAAAAGGCGCAGCAGATACAGCTACAGTAGTAGTTGGTGCCGATATTGACGACACAACTTCCGAAGATACAACTTCCGAAGATACAACATCCGAAGATACAACATCCG
>CAZDVZ010000052.1:0-10056 GCA_964509125.1 uncultured Oscillospiraceae bacterium
AGCGAAGATGCTACAAGCGAAGATGCTACAAGCGAAGATGCTACAAGCGAAGATGATTCGGTGGAAACTTTTACAGCGGTTTATGGCGGCGTTCAAAACTTTGGAAGCAGTGCTTTGTCTTCAAGCAACAAAGATACGTTTAAATACGTTTTCACAGTTGACGGGAAAAGAAAAATCTTCACCGTGGATAACGGTATGCTTTCAGGCGGTCAATATTCCTATGATATTCAAAATGTTTTAAAAAGAGGATATACATACGAAATTACCGTTGAAGACGGAAAAGTAACAAGCGCAAAAGAAATAATTACGGCTTCGAGCCAAAATTCGTACACTCCGCCTGTTTCGGGAGAAGCGGGAGTGAAAACCATTGAAAATTTACTTTCTACTGCTATGATGCCCGTTGGAACATCTCTTTATATTTACGGCGGAGGTTGGAATTGGCAAGATGCGGGATCGTCTGTTCAAGCAACATCTATAGGTCTTTCATCCTCGTGGTATGAATTTTTCCAAAGCCAAACCGCAAGCTTTGAATATAAAAGCAGCAATAATGCGAAAGGTTATTTCCCTTACGGTCAGTGGAACGAATATTATTACGCGGGCTTGGACTGTTCCGGATATGTGGGATGGACCATATACAACACACTCAACACTGAGAGCGGCAAAGAAGGATATGTTATGTCTGCTCAGAAAATGGCAAAAAGCTTTGCGGACAAAGGATGGGGAATATGGTCAAACTCCGCCATAAGCATGGATTCAAATCCATTGCTTCCCGGAGACATTATAAGCAAAAAAGGTCATGTATATATTTGCGTAGGAACTTGTTCTGACGGTAGCTCTGTCATCCTTCACTCCACACCTTCGCTTTCACGTTTGGGTAAAGAAGGCGGCGGAGTTCAGCTTTCCGCCATAGGAAAAAGCGAACAGTGCGAAGCGTACGTTTTGGCTGATTATTATATGAAAAATTATTTTCCCGATTGGTATGACAGATACCCGGTATCATTAAAGGATTTTGACGAATATACTTCCTTTTCACCTGAGAACGCAGGAATATTCACATGGAACGGATCTGTTTTGACAGATCCTGATGGAATACGTTCCATGAGCGCAAATGAAGTTCTTGAATTGATTTTTAAAAATGCAGGCGTATCTAAAAACTAAAATACTGTTCTGCGGATAATAACGCAAAAAGAGGCAGCCACGGGCGCGGATAATGTTTCGTGTCCCAGGCTGCCTCATAAAGATTGTGAATGTTGAAAAATATGCACTCTTAATCGGCAAAATTTATTCAAGTATATTGGTTGTTATATAATCGACGCCCAAATCTATCAGTTGGCTTGCCCTTTCCGGATCGTCCACCGTCCAGACGTTTACTTCAATACCCGCATCTTTTAAGGTCTTAATGTTGTCGGCGTTAATTGCGGAGTGGTGAACATCGTAGTCCAGCTTGTTTTCTTTCATGAAATTTAATATCTCATCGTTGTATTCTCCGGTGAGGTATTGAATTTTTTGTTTTGGCAATAATTTTCTGGCAATGACAAGTGGTTCGCGTATGAAGGAAATGAAAACCGTGTTTTCAAGATGACCTTCATTTTTTATTATTTCAATTATTTCTTTTACCTGCTCTTCGGTGAAGTTGCATTTAAATTCCAAAATTGCCTTTTTCCCATATCTTTTGCAAATGTTTATATACTCTTCAAGGGTGGGGATCCTCAGGTCGGCACGCGCCGAGCTTCCGTCCATATCTTTCAGTAAAATTTGCCTTACATCGTCGAAAGTACTTTGTGCAATTATTAGATGTTTTTCGGAAACTCTTGCGGTGTTGTCATCATGTATGGTTACATATTTTCCATCAGAAGTGAGATGTATGTCCGTTTCTATGCCAAAATATTTTTCTCTGTTTCCCGCGGCAATGAAAGCGCGGCATGAATTTTCTCTTTCCAAGCCTGAAAGCCCTCTGTGAGCGATCATCTTTGTTTGCTTGGAGTTTATTTTAATAGTATTTTTCAAGCTGTTCTACCTTCCTTTCGTTGATATTATACTGTTTTAAAGCCGTTTAGTCAATAGTCATGTAGACAAAATGAAAAAAATAATGTAATTTTTCAAGAAACCATTGAAAAACTTGGTTAAATGGTGTAAAATATAATATCTATAGGTATAGAGATGTGTTTGTGAGAAAAGAGGTGCTTTTCTTGAATATATTGGCAGAACTGTTTTTAAGTTATTTTAAAGTGGGTTCAATTACTTTTGGCGGCGGTTATGCAATGATCCCCATTTTGGAGCGAGAAATTGTAAAAAAGAAAAATTGGGTGACGGAAGAAGAACTTCTTGACTATTATGCCATTTCTCAGTGTACACCCGGCGTTATAGCTGTAAACGCTGCTACTTTTGTTGGCTATAAAATGAAGGGGGTCATTGGTGCAATAGTTGCAACCTTGGGAGTTATTACTCCATCCATAATAATAATTACTATTATTGCAAACATGATCAAGGCTTTTCAAGATAACCCTTACGTGTCAAGTGCTTTTAAGGGTATCAGCATTGCGGTTTGCGCGTTGGTATTTACAACGGTCATAGGACTGGTCAAAAAAAATGTTAAAAACATATATTCTGTTTTTGTTGCACTTGGTGCTTTTGTTGCCATAGGCATATTAGGCGTTTCGCCCATAATCGTAATTTTGGCTGTCCTCTCCGCTTCTCTTTTGCGGTTCAAGATAATCAGCGGAAGGAAGGGCGGCGTAAAATGACATTTCTTTTGTTGATTTTAGAATTTTTCAAAACGGGAGCGTTTGCCATAGGTGGCGGCCTTGCAACCATTCCGTTTTTAAGAGAAATAAGCGAAAACCGTGGTTGGTTCACTCTTCGTGAATTGACAGATTTTATTGCAATATCAGAATCCACGCCCGGCCCAATAGGGATAAATATGGCGACATATGCAGGCTTTAAAGCGATTTCCAATGAATATGAAAGCGGGTTGTGGGGCGTTTTGGGAGGAATCGTTGCACCTGTGTCATTGGTAGTACCTTCCATAATCGCGGTTTTGATAGTAGCAAAATTTTATGAAAAATTTAAAACAAATAAATATATAGAGGCGGCATTTACAGGCGTGAGAGCGTCAACTCCCGGGTTGATATGCGGAGCAATGGGAAGTGTTTTCGTTTCCATGCTGTGGAACAGCGAGGCGTGGGAATCAACGAAAAGCGTTATAAGCTCTATTAATTTAGTGGAAACGGTAACATTTTTAGCGTTTGTTCTTTGCATTTTTAAATTTAAAAAGATACACCCTGTTGTTTTTATTGCCGCCGGAGCAGTAATTGGGCTCGTGTTTGAGCTTTAGATTTTTAATGTGAGGAAAATACGATGAGCAAAATAGATCCTAAATTTTCAAAAATAACTCCGGAAATTATTAAATTGGCACAAACTGCCAAAGATATAGGGTATATAGATCCATCTTTGTACGAAAAATATCATGTGAAAAGAGGACTTCGTGATATAAACGGTCAAGGCGTTTTAACCGGACTTACAGAAATTGCTGAGGTTCATTCCTACACCATTCGTGATTCGGAGTACGTGCCTTGTGAAGGAAAGCTTTATTACCGTGGAATCGATATCGAAGAAATGGTGGAAAACTATCGAGAAAACGATCGTTTCGGGTTTGAAGAAACCACTTATCTCCTTTTGTTCGGTGTTCTGCCAAATAAAGACGAGCTGGAAAAGTTTCAAAGTCTTTTAAACGAATATCGAGTGTTGCCCACCGGCTTTGTTCGTGATGTAATACTTAAGGCTCCAAGTCGTGACGTTATGAACTCCCTGGCAAGGAGCGTTCTGACGCTATATTCTTACGACGCCAACGCAGACGATACATCTGTGGAAAATGTGTTGAGACAGTCTTTGCAGCTTATCTCCACTTTTCCCATGTTGGCACTTTACAGCTACCAGGCGTTTAAGCATTATCATGATTTTGGAGATTTGATCATTCGCGCCCCAAACCCGCAGTATACCACAGCGCAAAATATTTTAAATCTGTTAAGACCCGACGGAAAATTCACCGATATAGAAGCGAAAACATTGGATCTTTGTCTTGTTATCCACGCCGATCACGGCGGCGGAAATAATTCTGCGTTTACCACCCACGTTGTTACATCTTCGGGGACTGATACATATTCTACAATAGCGGCGGCGCTGGGATCTCTTAAAGGCCCACGCCACGGCGGTGCGAATATCAAAGTTGTAAAGATGTTTGACGATATAAAGGAGACAATAAACGATTGGGAAGACGAAGACGAGATAAGGAAGTATCTTAACGATATTTTGGACAAAAAGGCGTTTGATGGAAGCGGCTTGATATACGGTGTAGGACACGCTGTTTATTCTCTTTCAGATCCTCGTGCAAAGGTTTTTAAAGGCTTTGTAGAGCGACTTGCAAAAGAAAACGGAAAAGAAGATGAATTTCAGTTATACAGCAGGATAGAGCGTTTGGCACCCGAAGTTATCATGAGCCGAAGAAAGATTTTCAAAGGCGTTTGTATCAACGTGGATTTTTACAGCGGATTTGTATATAGAATGTTGGGATTGCCTCAGGAGCTATTCACTCCGTTGTTCGCCATAGCCAGGATTTCGGGTTGGTGTGCTCATCGAATAGAGGAGATAGTAAATGCAGGCAAGATCATTCGTCCTGCGTATAAAAATGTTGCTAAACATAAAAATTATGTTCCGCTTGAGGAAAGGAAGTAATTATATGAAAATAAAGAAAAGCGATAACACTTTGCCAAAATTAAAACCCGCCATTTATTTAACCTTGATCTCTTTGATCCTGTCATGTGCCTTGGCGGGATGTAAAGACTCCGATGAAAGCTCAGATGAAGCGGTTTCTGTAGAGGTTGAAAGCGCTGAAGAGTCCAATGGCGATAAAACATCCAAAGGGGATGACGTCGAAAGCGAGTCCGAAGAGGACGAGAGCTATCAAAGTGATGATGAGAGCGAAAGCTCCGAGGAAGATCTGTCCGCCGACGATGTTTCTGCAGACGAGGTTGGTAGCGAATATTCCCATATAGCTTGGTTTAAAAACGAAAACGGCTCAAGATACGTATCATATGCCAAGGAAAACCCTGAGTTTACAGAAGAACAGATAGTGACCTATGTTAATATGGGACTTGACGGAGATTATTACACAAACACTTATAAAGCAGACGTAGATGACGGAATATTTATTCTTGTAAATAAATATTCTTACGTGGATGAAGATTATGTGCCCGAAAATTTAGTTGAGCTTGACGATGCTTGTAAGGTTTCAAATAAATCCGTAAAGCTTGTTAAAGAGGCGGCAGATGCGTTCGCTTCGCTTTCCGCAGATGCGGCGAAGCTTGAATATTGCATTTTAGGAATGTCCGGTTACCGATCATTTTCTTATCAGCAAAATCTGTACAACAATTATTTGAAAAAGGACTCAAAGGAAGTTGTAGACACCTACAGCGCACGTCCGGGCTATTCCGAACATCATACAGGCTTCGCCCTTGACGTTCAGACCGATACGGTGTCATATCAAAATTTCGGACAGACGAAGGAATATGAATGGCTTCTTGATAATGCTCATAAATACGGTTTTGTCATTCACTATACAGAGGCAAACAAGTGGATAACGGGCTACATGGCAGAAGAATGGCATATCCGTTATTTGGGAGTGGAAGCGGCGACTTATATTTACGAACACAATCTTACTGTGGATGAATATTTAGTAATGTACGGAGCTGACG
Organism: uncultured Oscillospiraceae bacterium; assembly: GCA_964509125.1. Classification (GTDB taxonomy): domain Bacteria; phylum Bacillota; class Clostridia; order Oscillospirales; family CAG-382; genus SIG653. The sequence continues at coordinate 5,751 of CAZDVZ010000052.1, forward strand.
GTCCCGTGGCGGCAGGTTGATTTTGCGGACGAAATTTGTTTAGCTTCAAGGAAGGAAAAAACAAGGCGTTAGAATGTTACTTTGTTAGGTAAAAAAAATGAAATATGTTGTTGTTATTCCCGACGGCATGGCAGACTATGCGTCGGATGAATTGGGAGGAGTTACTCCTATGGCGGCGGCAAATAAAAGATATATGAACACACTTTCCGCGGCCGGAGTTGTGGGAATGTGTTTGACTGTTCCACCATCCATGACCCCTGAAAGTGATACGGCTAATTTAGCATTGATGGGGTATGACCCACTTGTTTATTCAAGGGGAAGATCGCCCTTGGAGGCGGCAAGCATGGGGATTGAAATGTCACCGGAGGATACGGCAGTCAGGGTGAACTTAGTTGCGCTTTCCGATTTGGGCGAAGATTATGAAAAAAAGATCATGCTTGATCATTCTTCCGATGAGATATCCACGGAGGAAGCGAGAATTTTAATAGAAGCAGTGGAAAAAGAGTTTGGCACGGAGTATAGGAAATTTTATACAGGCGTAAGCTACAGACATTGCATGATATGGAAAAATTGCTTTGAATTTACTGATTTTTCAAGACCCCATGATATTTTGGGAAAGCCCATTGGAAAATATTTGCCCTATAAAAAAGAAAGCGCTCCCATGACCGAGCTGATGAAAAAAAGCTTTGATCTGCTTAATAATCACCCTGTAAACTTGGCGAGGGCACAGCGAGGCTTGAAAAAGGCAAACTCTCTTTGGCCGTGGAGTCCGGGGAAAAAGGCGTTTTTACCTGCATTTGAAGAAAAATTCGGATTGAAAGGCGCAGTAGTTTCCGCAGTTGACCTTATAAAGGGAATTGGTGCCTGCGCGGGTATGGAAGTGCCTGATGTGGAAGGCGCAACCGGTAATTTTGATACCAATTACAGTGGTAAAGCCAAAGAGGCGGTTTCACAGCTTTTGGAAAAAGGCAAAGATCTTGTTTATGTTCATGTGGAGGCTCCTGACGAATGTGGCCACAGGGGCGAGCTTGACACAAAGATCAAGTCTATAGAGCTTATTGACGAAAAAGTGATTGGATATATTACCGAAGAGCTTAGAAAAGCGGGCGAGGATTTTAAATTGTTAGTTCTTCCCGATCATGCAACACCCGTTCCCAGACGTACCCATACAAGGGGTATGGTGCCCTTCTTTATATATGACAGCAAAAATGAAGCGAAGGAGACGAATTTCGTTTTCTCGGAAAAGACCGCAAGAAATAAAAAGCTTCGTATTGAACAGGGATGCGATATGATGGGATTTTTTATAGGAAAATAATTTTAAAAAGCAATATATAGGTGATTTATGGATTTTGCGAAAGAGTTATCATTACAGTTTTCTTGTGATGAAAAATATGTTTCAAATATAATAGCACTTCTTGACGAGGGAAATACTATCCCGTTTATTGCAAGATACAGAAAAGAGCTTCACGGCTCTATGGACGACCAGAAGATAAGAGAAATTGCAGAACAGCTTGAATATCTACGTTCTCTTGAGGCGCGTCGTGAAGAGGTAAGAGAGCTTATCCAAGCTCAGGAAAAGCTTACAGACGAGATAAACGAAGCGTTGAATAATGCAAAAACATTGGCGGAGATCAACGATATTTATCTTCCTTTCCGTCCAAAGAGAAAAACAAAGGCGTCTGTGGCAAGGGCAAGAGGGCTTGAGCCTTTGGCTGATGTTATTTTCGCTCAAACGGAAGCGGAAGATCCGCTTGTAATGGCAGAGACATATGTTAATCCGGAATTAGAGGTAGAAACAAGAGAAGCCGCTTTGGAGGGTGCATTACATATTATTGCGGAAAATATTTCCGATAATGCGGAAATAAGAAAAACCCTTCGTGCTCTCCTTTGGAGCGATGGCGAAATCGTTACCAAGGCAAGTGATTTGGAGGCGGAAACGGTTTATACAATGTACTATGATTACAGAGAGCCTCTAAAGACTGTGCCTACTCATCGTATATTGGCGATAAACCGCGGTGAAAACGAAGATGCGCTTAAGGTTTCCGTGGAGCTTGATAAGGACAAAGCTTTATCAAAAATCCTTTCTATGGTAATTTTAAATAATTCTCTTTCCGCAAAAGCTGTAGAAACGGCAGCGGAGGACGCATACTCCAGGCTTATTTTCAGCTCTGTTTCAACGGAGGTCCGCAGAGACCTTTCAGATAGAGCTTGCGAAGAGTCGATGAAAGTATTTAAAGTGAATTTGAAGCAGCTTTTAATGCAACCTCCCGTTAAAGGATATGTTACCATCGGACTTGATCCCGGTTACAGAACAGGGTGCAAAGTGGCTGTTGTTGACTCTACGGGAAGGGTTTTGGATACGGGAGTTATTTATCCCACTCATTCGCAAACAAAGATCGATGAAGCAAAGGCATTTATCAAAAAGCTCATTGTTAAACATAAAGTAAAGGCTATTGCCATTGGAAACGGAACAGCTTCAAGAGAAACAGAGGCTTTTACCGCAGAAGTGCTTAAGGAGCTTCCCGAGTGCGGCGCGGCTTATGTTATGGTAGATGAGGCGGGTGCTTCTGTTTATTCGGCATCAAAGCTTGCTGCAGATGAGTTTCCGGAGTTTGACTTAACTCTCAGAAGTGCGGTGTCTATTGCAAGAAGACTTCAAGATCCGCTTGCAGAGCTTGTTAAAATAGATCCAAAAGCTTTGGGCGTAGGTCAATATCAGCACGATATGCCGCAAAAACGTCTTTCCGAAACTTTAGATGGCGTTGTTGAAGATTGTGTAAACAGCGTGGGTGCGGATCTTAATACTGCGTCTCCTGCGCTTCTTTCCAGAGTTTCGGGGCTTTCAAGTGCAGTTTGCAAGAATATTGTGAAATACCGCGAGGAAAACGGTGCGTTTAAGTCGAGAAAAGAGCTTTTGAAAGTTCCTAAATTGGGTGCTAAAGCTTTTGAACAGTGTGCGGGATTTTTGCGTGTTGCAGAAAGTGACAACCCGCTGGACAACACCGCGGTGCATCCCGAATCATATGAGGCGGCAGAGTCTATACTTCAACGATGCGGATTCACTAAGGAAGAATTGAAACAGGGCGGACTTTCCACCGTTAAGGAAAAAGCGACAAAAATCGGCGTTGGTAACTTGGCAAGAGAACTTGGAATGGGACTTCCCACCGTCGCGGATATTCTTTCAGAGCTTGCAAGACCGGGCAGAGATCCTCGTGACGAGCTTCCCAAACCTATTCTTAAAACCGAAGTCCTTGATATTAAGGACTTAAGAGAGGGAATGGTGCTTAGCGGAACGGTTAGAAATGTTGTGGATTTTGGCGTGTTTATCGATATCGGCGTTCATCAGTCGGGACTTGCGCACATTTCCCAGCTTTGCGAAAAATATATCAAACATCCATCCGAGGTTTTAAAAATAGGTGATATTGTACAAACCAAGGTAATTGGTGTAGATGTGGCAAAAGGGAAAATTTCTTTGACATTAAAAAACATACAGTAGTTAAAAGGCTACGGTTTTTTAGGTAAAGTGTGTTTTTGGGATTGCTTTAAAACCTTCTTTTCTAAATTATTAAAAAGTAAATTGTTAAAAAAGCAAAAATGGCAAATGCTGTTTTTGCTTTTTTGAGTTGTAGCAATAAAAATAATGCATATCTCCCCCCTGTATGAATGGGGCAAAGACTTTGTGATAACAGCGGGAGATATGCTTTTTTTATGTTTCTTGTAATTTTACTTTTAATGTAAGTTTTTCACGTTAAAGCAACTTTTTTGCTTTTAATGTAAGTTTTTCACGTTAAAGCGACTTTTTTGCTTTTAATGTAAGTTTCTCACCTTAAAGCGACTTTTTTGCTTTTAAAGCTAAATTTGGGGCGTATGGGAAGGGAAAAATTGAAAACTGTTTTAAACATTTATGGCAAATGCTATACTTTGCTATTTTTTGCTATGTGATCCTGTACCTGATCCTGAATCTGTTCCTGACCCAGACCCTGAACCTGTTCCTGACCCAGACCCTGAACCTGATCCTGTTCCTGACACAGACCCTGTACCTGTGTCTCTCAGGAGAGACAGCGCGCCCGGCGCGCAAAAATTAAAATTTCAAAAATGCGTGTGCAAGTGGAAGCGGACTTGAAGTTTTCTCACAGTTGCGGTGTGTGAAAAATGCTTTTTTATTATTTTTTAAAAATAACTTTTTTTATTTAAAGAATAAATGTTTTCACTTTTAAATGTAGCGGAAAAGAATAAATGTTTGTTCTTTTAAAATGTAGCGGAAAAGAATAAATGTTTGTTCTTTTAAAATGTAGCGGAAAAGAAT
>CAZDVZ010000053.1:0-9582 GCA_964509125.1 uncultured Oscillospiraceae bacterium
TTCCTTGCAGCAAAACGGGCGTCCGCAAATTCCCAAGCCGCCGAGAAGCTTAGCTTCGTCACGAACCCCGATCTGTCTGAGTTCGATCCTTGTGTGAAAAAGCCCCGCAAGATCTTTTACAAGCTCACGGAAATCAACTCTGCCGTCAGCGGTGTAATAAAAAATCAGTTTGGTGTTGTCGAACGTATATTCCACGTCTACAAGCTGCATAACAAGACCAAAAGCGGCAATGCGTTGCGACCAGATCTTTTTCGCTTTTTCTTCCACCAATTTATTTTTTTCATACTTGTCCCGATCATCATCCGTAGCTTTTCTCACAACGCTTTTAAGATCTGCAACGAGCTCTGTAAGCCTTACCTCTTTATTCGGCACGGAAACGAAACCAAACTCAAGTCCACGGCTTGTATCCACGATAACCTCTTCGTCGAGAGAAAGCTCAAAGTCGCCCGGATCAAAATAATACGTTTTTCCCCCATCCTTATAGCGAACACCCACTATCATAACTTTTTTCATGGGATCATACTCAGGGGGAATCTCAGGTTCTTCTGCTCCGCTTTCATTATTTACCGCGTGTATTTCCTCGTAAAGATCTGCAACGGTATTTTGTTTTTTAACCTTAACCGGTTCTTTCGCGGTATCATTTTCCAAAGCATTTTCTTCTTTTACCGCTTCTGCTTTTTTTTCTGTTTTCTTTTTCTTCCAATAAGGATTATACTTTTTCTTTTTCTTGTTTTTTTCTTCCATATATCAAGCCTCACAACTTATAATGTTATACAGCACAGCTTTCCTGTGGCAGAGGTATAATTACCGCCCGACTCCAACGACTGCACGGTTTCTAAAATGATGTCCGATAATTCAGACAAACACTGAAAAGAATTTGAGGAAAACTTATCCGCTTCCGCCGCGGACAAAAAGCACAAGTCCTCCCCGCCGCTCTTGTACAAAGCCGTATCCCTAACGGCATAAAGAAGATAAAACAAAACGCGCACAGCAACGTCACGTTTGTTTTTATAACCAAACAAAAGCTTTGACGCCTTATAGCCGCTTTTATCTCCCAAAAAGCATGAAGCAAGCTCAATGCCTGCCGCCCTTTCTTCTTTTGCTCCCTTTTCAAGCATTTTGACAGCCTTACCATAAAACCCTTCAGAAAGCCTGACGGCATCATAAACAGACTTTGGTGTTTCTTTGGGATATTTTTTTTCAAGATATTGACACAGCTCTTTTTCTTCGGTAGGCGGAACGGTAAACATAGACGCCCTTGACAAAACCGTAGGGAGAAGGGCTTCCTTCACCTCGGTCAGGATAAAAAATACAACATATTCGGGCGGCTCTTCAAAAACTTTCAAAAGTGCATTTTGCGCCTGAGGTGTCATATTTTCACAATGATCCAGAATATAAATACGCTTCGAGCCTTCGTTGGGCGGTGAATACACGCTCTCTATAACACGTCTCACTTCATCTATTTTAAAAGACGTGCTGCCACCTCTATTTATAAAAATCACATCGGGATGAGTGTCAAGCTCCACCTTTTTGCAATGAGCGCACCTTCCGCAAGGCTCGCCCTCGCAAAGCAAAGCTTTTGAAAAATACTTTGCAAGCTCAACCTTACCCGCACCCTCGCCTCCTGCGATAATGTATGAATGGGAAACTTTCCCGTTTTTTATAAGTGATAAAAACCTGTTTTTCAGTTCACGGTTAAGCTCCATACACACACCTCCAAAGTATATGATAACATATTTTTTTTCATTTGAAAAGAGATTTTTGAAAATTCATTCAAAAATTTTATTACGTCTATTGTAATTCGAAAAAAAACATGATAAGATAATTGTGTAGTATTATAAATTTCGGAGGAAATATGGAACAAAAAAGCGTTAGAGTTTTTCACATGGCTGATGTTCACTTGGACGCGCCCTTTACAATTTCGTCTCCTTCCGAGTCGGAACAAAGACGCATTCAGCTCAGGGGTGCTTTTTCATCTGCCATTTTTTATGCCAAACGTGAAAAAGCAGATATATTTTTAATTTCCGGCGACCTTTTCGACGGACGGTTTGTAACCAAAGACACCGTTGAAGGAGTTATGCGCGACCTTGCCTCTTTCCCTTCATGCAAATTTTTTATTTCGCCCGGAAATCACGATCCGTACAACGACACATCGGTTTATAAAAACTATACTTTTCCTGAAAATGTTCACGTTTTTTCCGGAGCAAAAGAGTGCGTAAGCATACCCGACTTGGGAGTATGCGTTTACGGTGTTGGATTCACCGCCACAGAATACATAAGCAGTCCCGTTGTGGGATACGGCAAGTTGGACAGAAGCAAAATAAACATTCTTGTCTGTCACGGCGACTTAAGCGGAAATTCAAAATACGGCCCTCTTTCAGAACAAGAGATGGCTTTGTCCGGGTTTGACTATATTGCGCTTGGCCATATTCACAAAAGAACCGAGCTTCAAAAGGCAGGAGATACATACTATGCATATCCCGGTTGTCTTCAAGGAAGAGGCTTTGACGAAACCGGGCATAAAGGAGCATATTTCGGAATAGTTTCCAAAGAAAAAACAGAGATGATGTTTATACAATTTTCAAGCAAACGCTATGAATGGATAGAGTGCGATATCTCCGATTCTGAAAACAAAGCAGAAGCCATCGAAAAGATACGCCCATATCTTTCCGCTTTTTCAAACGACACGGCGTTGCGGATAACACTTTTGGGAAGGGTAAAGGGTGCGTTTATCCTTTCTCAAAGCGATTTTGGAGAAAGCAACGCTCTTCCATACCGAATTGAAATAATTGATAAAACCATACCAACGCCCGACATAGGTAAAATTGAGCAGGAAAATTCCATGAGAGGGCTTTTTTACAGGATCGCTTCCTCAAAATGCGAAGAAGCAACCGAGGAAGAAGAAAAAAAGGTCGTTAACGATGCAATAAAATTGGGACTTGCCGCCCTCGAAGGTCGGGATATTCCCTTTGATTTTTAGGAGGATGTGATGAAGATAATAATTGAAAAGCTTGAAGTTACATCCTTTGGTTGTTTAAAAAATGCAACATACTCCCCCACGGAAGGAATTAACAGAATATGCGCTCCCAACGAAAGCGGAAAAACCACTCTTGCCGCTTTCATCAAATTTATCTTTTATGGATTTGGGACGTCCAAAAAAGATATTATAGACAGCGAAAAAAAGCTATATCTCCCGTGGGATTCCTCCTTCGCGGCGGGTGCGGCAGAGATATCCGCAGACGGAACGAAATATAGGATCGAACGGAGATATGCGCCTTCTCAAAAAGAAATAGTTGCATTAACAGAGGTGTCATCAGGCAAAAAAGTTTCTCCGGGAAAAGAGATAGGAGAATTATTTTTTGGTGTAGATAGAGAAACAGCGGAAAAAACCTTTATTTTCGATCAATTTTGTGCGCTGACCGCGAGAGACAGCGAGTTGTTTGACAGCATACGAAACATGGTATTCCAAGGAGACGAGGACGGAAACAGTGAAAGCGCCCTAAAACGACTTAAAGCTGCAAAAAAAGAGTTGAAGCCCAGTCGCGGAAACGGAATGATAGATACCCTTGAAAAAGACTTTGAAAAATATAAATCCTCATACGATGAAGCCGTAAACAAAATTTCCGCTGTTAAAGAAATCAACGAGCAGATTGCCAAAACAGAAAAAACAATTGAACGAAACGTCCAATCGGAAAAAAAATTTCTCGCCGAGATGGATAACTTGGAAAAATACGAAGCCCACCTTAAGCTTTTAGAGATATCAGAGCTGAAAAAAGAGGCAGAAAACGCGGAAACCGCATACAACATAGCCATTTCTTCACTTAACGGAGAAGGTCTTCCGGATGGCGAACTTTTAGATCGGTTAGTTTCCGCAAACACAGAAAAGCTTTCAAAAACCGCTCTCATTGATGAGTTTTCTCAAAGCCTTAAAGAAAAAGAGCGTGAACTTTCGCTTTTAAAAGAAAAAGACCTTTCCGGAGAAGAATCAACGGAAGATATAAAACACACTTTAAAATCCCTTTCTAAAAGCCAAAAGAAATTTTTCGCATTTGCAGGAGCAGCAGGGCTTTTAGGAGTTGGACTTTCCGCGTTAAGCTTTTTAAATATTCCCCACGTTATTTACGGAGGATGCGCCGCCTTGGTGCTTTCTGTGATATTCTCCACAATTGCCATAATCAAGGGAACCAAAAGAAATTCTTACATAAGAGGATTTAATGTTTCCACAGATGCAGAGCTTTTGGCGCTTTTAAACGCAAGAGAAGATACAGCCATATCAATTTCTCACAAAGAAAAGGAAATATATGCTCTAAAAGAAAAAATAGAAAAAACACGTGAAGAGCTTTTATCTTGCGAAGAAACGCTTTCGACGATTTTGGGGAAATATTTTAAAGACACTTCCAATGACTCTGCAGAACTTATAAAACGCCTTCGCAACTTCTCCGAAAAAGTTGCCGAAGCGAAAAAAAGCGCAGAAAGCAAATATCAAGCCTTGAAAAAAACTTCAGAGCTTTTAGACCTCACCTATCTTGAAGAAAGAGCCGAAGGAGCGGTAAAACCCGAAAGAAGCCGTGACGAAATAGAAAAGCAGCTTAAATTTGTACAAAACGGTAAAAAGCTCATGGAAGAAAAGATTATAACCTTGGAAAAAGAAAAGGCGGTGATAGAATCATCCGTCATTCCTCCCTCCCTTATGTACGAAAAAGCCGAAGCGGTGTACAAAAAATTAATTGCAGCCAAAGAACGCTTACGTGCGCTTGAACTTGCCATAGAGCTTTTGGAGCAGGCAGGTGACGAGATGAAAGCAACACTCGCCCCTAAAATATCACATTACGCGTCAGAACTTTTTGAAATTGCTACAGACGGAAAATACCAATCCCTTTCCGTAACAACCGAACTTTCTCTCTCCACAGACAACGGCGAGACAGTAAAAAGCGCCGAATATCTGAGCGCGGGAGCAAGAGCAACGGCGTATATATGTTTACGTCTTGCGCTTATGAAGGTCATTTTCAACGATACATTTCCTCCCATCATTTTTGACGACGCCTTTGTAAGACTTGATAAAAGACGACTTGAACAGATAAAAAAAGCAATTTTGGCCTCACCAGCAAAAGACAGCCAGATATTTATTTTTGCCTCATCGGAAAACCAAAGCATTTAATTAAAACACGGAGGTTCAAATGAAATTTTTAAAGAAAAAAAAGATCCTGTCCGCATTTTTGGCCATTTCATTAATTTTCCCTTTAACGTCACCCACCATAACTATTGCCCAAAGCGAAGCTTCTTCAGTTTCCGAAGGAAGCACAAATGAAGCGACTATGCAGACCGCGCCCACGGAAGGCTCAACCGTTACGTTAATGGGCGCCTGCGGCGACAGCGCTCGTTTCACCCTTTATTCTGACGGATTTCTCTCAATAACGGGTAGCGGAAGCATTAAACAAGGCTCATTTTCATACATGAGTGACGTGAAAAACGTACTGATTTCTGATGGAATATCAGAAATTTGTAAAGAAGCTTTTTACAAATGTTCCTCTATCCAACAAGTCTGTTTGGGAATAGATATTAAAACCATTGGGGAAAAAGCCTTCCAAAATTGTGAAAATCTTGTTAAAATAAACCTTGAAAACGTCGAATCCACAGGAAAAAACGCATTTTATTCCTGTAAAAAGCTTAAAGAGGCAGATCTTTCTTCTGCATCTACCGTGGGCGACAGCTCATTTTTCTTCTGTGAAGGACTTGAAAAGGTATCTTTGGGAGAAGAACTGAAAGTCATTGATAAAAGTGCGTTCAGGTGTTGTTACAATCTTCAAAGCATTAATATACCGATGGGAGTTGAAACCATAGGAGACTATGCTTTTCAAAACTGTTACGCCATTGAAAGTGTATTTTTGCCATCGTCCGTCACATTGGTAGGAACAGGAGTTTTTTCATCCTGCACCCAACTTAAAGAAATTATCGTAGATAGCGAAAACAGCAACTATGTCTCCGAAGAAGGGATACTTTATAATTCGGATAAAACCGTTCTCATATCTTATCCCACGGGAAAAACCGATGTTTCTTTTATTACCCCAAAAAGCGTTGAAGAAATTTCACATCAAGCTTTTTACAAAAACTCCAATCTGATCTCCGTAACCATAACATCTAATGTTAAAACCATACGTTCGTTTGCGTTCGCCTATTGTGAAAATATTACTTCTCTTACGTTGGAAGAAGGGTTATCTCAAACGGAAAACGCCGCATTTATGGCCTGTTCTTCCATTAAAGAGATAACCATTCCATCCACATTAACAGAACTTAGCGGAGCTATATTTTCCTCGTGTTTTGCGCTCAAAACCATTAATTTACCTTCTACAATCACTTCCATCGGATCAAACGCATTTTCGGCCACCGCCATTGAAACGGTGGTAATACCTGAAAGTGTTACGCATTTATATGACGGAGCATTCTGCGCTTGTACCGAACTTAAAACGGTAAATATTCCCGACAACGTAATCTATATGGGAAGCAATGTCTTTGAAGACTGCGTTGCCCTTGAAAACATTTACATCGGAGAAGGACTTTCCAAAATATCGGCGCTCATGTTTGCAGGATGTACGAATCTTAAATCAGTTATTTTACCCCAAAACATAACTTCAACGGAATGGGGTGCTTTCTACAGTTGCACCGCTCTTGAAAGCGTGGTTTTTGAAGGAAATATTACTTCCATAGGTGATTCTACATTTTACGATTGCAGCGCTCTGAAAAGCATTAACATTCCCGAAAGCGTGACCGAGATCGGGGAACACGCTTTTGGATATTACAATTATGATTCTTCCTCAACTCCCGACAAAGATTTTAAAATATACGGCGTTATCGGCTCAAAAGCAGAAGAATATGCATTGTTAAACGGATTTGAATTTATAAGCACCAAATTCCAAAATACTGTTTTTGCCGACGAAACCATTTCCGTTTCAGGAAAATACATTACGGGAATAAAAGAAAATGTCTCCGCCGAACAATTTTCTCAAGCTTTGTCCAACCAACAATACACAATAAAAACCGCCGACGGAAAAGACGTGGCTCCCACCGAAACCTTGGGAACAGGTATGGTGATTTCAATAACTGTAAACGGCGAAATCACCGACTCTGTAACGATTATTGTAAAAGGCGATACTGACGGAGACGGCTCTGTAAGTTCCACCGATTACATTCAAATTAAAAAAACTTTTTTAAATCAATTGTTCTTGAATTTGGCATACTTAACGGCGGCGGATACCGACGAAAACGGGGTCGTAGACTCAACGGATTATCTCAAGATCAAAGCATACTTCCTCGGCGTTGACGATCTGTATCAATAATACTATTTATCTTTACTTTTAAATATGATCGACCATACAAGAGCAAAGAACACAGTTGCGGCGATTCCGGCGGAAGCGCCTGTCAGGCCGCCTTTAAGAACACCTATAAGTCCGTACTCGTCAACCGACTCTTCAACCCCCTTTGCAAGAGAGTAACCAAAGCCTGTAAGAGGGATGGTTGCGCCTGTGGAAGCAAAAGATACAAGGTGGTCATAAAGTCCCACTGCCGTTAATATAACCCCGCTCACCACATAGGTAACAAGTATTCTTGCGGGAGTAACAGAAGTAAGGTCGATAAATATTTGAGCCACGGCGCAAAGCGCGCCACCTATTAAAAACACCCAAAGCCATTCTAACATATTACACTCTCCAATCTGACAAGATGTGCCACTGCGGGAATTGCTTTTCCTTGAAAAGCACTTATTTTGCTGAGCAAAGCACCTGTACCTATAAGAAGCATTTTTTTAATGTCGCCTCTTTCCAAAAGAGGACAAAAGTGCCCTGCGGTAATAGCTGCGCTGCATCCGCATCCCGATCCGCCCGAATGCACATCTTGTTTTTTTATGTCGTATATCATTATTCCGCAATCCAAAAAATTATCTCCCATAACGACGCCGTTTGTCATCATAAGCTGTTTTACAAGCTCGTGACCTTCCACTCCCAAATCTCCTGTAGCTATGACATCATAATCATCGGGGGAGGTTTGAGATTCGGCAAAATATCTCATCAGCGTATCCGCCGCCGCGGGTGCCATTGCTGCGCCCATATTATTGGCGTCAGTGATCCCTCCGTCTTTAACTCTTCCAAACAGTCCTTCCACAACTTTTATTTTTCCTTCTTTCGAAAGCAAAAACGATCCGCATCCCGTTACAGTACTTTGAGATGTGGGAGTTCGCTGCCCTCCGTACTCTAACGGAAAACGAAACTGTTTTTCAGCAGAGCAAAAATGAGACGATGCGAAGGAAATAACATCGCCATCACATTTTTCCACCATAGTTCCACCAACTATCATGCCTTCCGCACAAGTGGAGCAAGCGCCATATATTCCCAAAAATGGTATATCGCTCCCGGAAACGGAAAACGCAGAAGCTATACATTGATTTAAAAGGTCACCGCCTGTCATAAGAGAGATGTCCTTTCCCATTTTGCCACTTTTATGGAGAAGCATTTCCACGCAACGGCGGGAAAGCTCCGCCTCTGCCATTTCCCAACTGTCTTCCCCAAAACGCACATCTTTGTCACGAAGATCAAAACAGTTTCCGAAAGGGCCTTCACCCTCTTTTTTTCCCACAGCAGACGCATAACCTTTTATAAAAACATTGTTCAATTTTGTAATATAATTCATTTATCCCTCTCGCTATTTCAAAAAATAATAAATGAGTCCGTAAATAATAGAGGCAGTAACACCATAAACTATAACAGGCCCTGCAATTACAAACATCTTTGCTCCCACTCCGTTTATATATCCCTCGCTTTTGCTTTCAATGGCGGGTGCCGCAACAGCGTTGGAAAACCCGGTTATTGGCACAAGTGTACCTGCGCCTGCGTGTTTTGCGATCTTGTCAAACACTCCAAATCCCGTAAGCAGTCCCGCAATAAAAACCAAGGTTATTGTAGAAAGAAGTCTCGCTGTTTGAAAATCAATGTTTAAATAGACATTGTACAATACAAAAAAAGCATGGGCAACTATGCAAATAAGTCCTCCAATAATATATGCTTTAACAAGATTGATACAAAGATTCGATCTATCCGAACGCTTTGATGAAATTTTTCCGTACTTTTCTTTCGTCAATTTTAACGCCGCCTTTCTTTAATTTCCCATATATTGTTTGCCGTGAAAAGAAAAATATTCAAATACCCCACCTTATTTTTTCAGTAAAAAACAAAACGCTCATGGATTTTGGAACGATTTTTGCATAAGAGTAAAAATCGCCGTCAAAATCCACATTTTTGCGAATCTCTCTTGCCTAAAATTAAAAAAATATATCTTTTTTTAAAAAAAGCAATTTTACTCTTGACTTTCCAAAGATTATGATTATAATTAGTCTTGTTGCCCGAATAAGGCAGTTAACATTTCGAAAGGAGAAGTTGGCACAGGCGCCAATGTATTTTAATATGTTTGAAAAACTCAAAGCAATTTTAGTTGAAGATATGAGCGTTAACGAACATGATATCACCATGGAGGCAGAGCTTATCTCAGACTTGGGTCTTAACTCCCTTGAGCTTGCTGACCTTGTCATGCTTTGCG
>CAZDVZ010000054.1:0-9497 GCA_964509125.1 uncultured Oscillospiraceae bacterium
CGATAGAGGTTTCTGTAATGGAAACTTTTTTACCTATTTTAGATGGATCGGAAGGATCGCACTGATAGAGCGTCCATTTTTCGGGATCCACCGCTGAAATGTTATATGATGACATTGTCATAACAAACCTATTCACATCATAAGTGGAAAGGTCTATTCTCAATGTAACCGTATTTCCAAACATGGAAGTGTACCATACACCTTCGTTTCCCGACTTTCCGTCAGAAATATTAGAAACAGCTTCATTTCCGTAGTTTTCTAAAATAAACCTTCTATTGGCGTTGTAGTGGCTTATTTGAGAAATCATCCTTGTGTCGTTTTCAGGTATATAGACCATCCACGGGGTTTTCAGAGGCATAAAGCTGTACGCATTTGAGCCGATGCTGTATACTATTCTGAATTTCTGCGGTGTCAGATTATTTTCATACCAAACAGAAATCGGATTATTCTTTGTGAGAACCCCGTTTGAAAGATCCAAGCAATAACCATTTTTGCTTATCTCGTAAGAGAAAGGATACAATCCCGTGTCATCACGGTCAAAGAAAAAGTTATCGCCCGTTTCATTAAATCCAAAGCTTGCAGCGCCGTGAAAATCCAGATATTGATTCAATTTAACGCTTTTGATGTAAGAATAAAATTCATCGCCAAGATCTGCAATGGCATCGATGGAAAATACTTGGTTCATATTTGTCACTTTGGGTTGAACCATTTCACCCGTCTCGGAATCTCTGTATGGTGCCTCATCGTTTGCACCTAAATGAACATATATTCTGTCATTAACCTGAGTGCCGTAATCGCCATCCACGGCAGTGCCCAAATTTTCATTAAGATTCAAGCAATATTTTCCGTAATCCTCGCCATAAACTCCACTATTCACAAAGCTGAATCCATTCCAGCATGAATAAATTATATATCTGTTAGCATATGGGGCTGCAAGTTCAGACGTCTCAAGCCTTGAAGCAACTATGCCGAAATGACAATTTCCTTCCCAAAGCTTTGTCGTGGTAACCACCCTCGCGCCTTCAGTCGGTGTACCCTCAACACACATATACTGACCCGTCAGATAGTTTTGAATGGTATATGAACCTGCATATTCTCCGCTTTCCTGATAATCAAAATACCATATTTCTTCCGGGCCGCCTGAAATATTAGAGGTTGACATTACACTGTATCTTGAACTGTAATTACCATTATTCCAATACTCTTCGCCCACGGCAATAAATGCTGATTTTGTTTCCGCATTTGTAATAATAGCGTAGAACCCGCCCTTATCTATCGCCAAATCCGTTAATGTTTTATAGTATTTAGAATTTGACGAGGAAGCCTGAGTTGTTCCGTCAATGTTTTGGGTTACAGTTGAAACAGAAGAAACAGAAGAAGTTCCACCGTACGTTCCATCAGCAACCAAATTTACAGTTCCACTTATATTAACATTGCCATACGTTGCCGAAGTAACATCTGCATTTGTATCTTTCGTACCTGAAAATACCGCGTGTTCCTTTCCGCCCGCGTAAATATAACCGCTTCCGCTGATATTTACAGATACATCTCCGTAAATTCCATAACCGTCATTTCCATAAAAGCTAAAATTGGAATTTGCGCTGTTTTCGATATAAACATTATCAAAGGAACGAACAGCAGCTCTTTCGGCCTCTGAAACTATAGTGCCCGATCCCTTTATTGTTACATTTCCATCCGCAGTACCTATACCGTAAAGGCCATTAACTACACTTACAGAAATATACCCTTCATATCCCATATCAATGTTAATACCGTCAACATTATCTTTTCCGATATATGTCCATATCCCGGCACCATAACTCGCCGTGCCGGAATAAGAACTCTTCACCGATATCTTGGGCGTACCGCCAATACGAATCAGAGAATGCGCAGTGATCGCATCACGCTCCGCATCAACATTAATGGTCGCGTTCCCCCAAATATAAATTCCCGGATCTACAGTAGACGCGCCGGAAGTATAATCAGCATTGATACCTTTTAAAACATTATAAATTTCAACTGTAGCATTATCATAAATATTTACAGCGTGTTGGCCTCTAATTCCCTTTTCAAAGTTCGTACAAACAACCTTCGCTCTGTCATAAATATTGATGTTGCCAAGTCCGTGGATACCCGCAAGTCCCGACGTACGGTCGTCTTCATCGGTAGATGAACAATAAACAGTTGCGCTTCCGCAAATGTAAACTTGCCCCCAACGCATCGACACAGCTCCGTAATGGGAATTTAGCTCCCAAAGCTCGCTGTCAATGTTAAACTGTCCGCCTTTTGTTACAAAAGTACACTTCGTATTTTCGCCGGTAATCCAAAGGTCTCCATCGCTCGACCTCAAGGCGGTACCACCCGCTATGCATTGAACATTCGACCCCGACTGTATAAGTATTTTTGACCAAGAATTTATTCCCAAGGATTTATTGTGGTTATATGTTCCATCGCTATTAACAACACTATCAACTTCAACATACAAAGTCGATCCGTTTCTTACCCTTACACCAATTCTTTCGTAATTTTTTTCAGCGTAAGACATTCCACCCGAAGCATCGATACCTACGGAATAACCGTTTCCGGCAGCGACATGACACTCTACCACAGCGCCTTTATCCATGAAAAATCCGCCGCCGTTATTGCCTATACAATAACCGTATAATCCCCATGCAGACCTCGCCATAAACTGCGCTTGGCTTATTCCACGATATCCGTAACAAGCATAAGTTGTTTTCCCGTTATCCGGATTCCATGAAGAATCCGTGGGCTCGTGACGAATGCTCATACTCAAAAGAGCATTTTCACCAACATTAACACTACAGTTATCAGTATAAATTCCAAACTGTGACGAGTCCAAATAAACCCTGGTAAAATCAGTCTTTGTTCCAACTATATTTATTGCAGCATTTTCTCCCGACCTGTCAGTTCCGGAACAATATATCGCGGACGAGTGCATTCCCTTTCCGTTTTCGTCAGATTTCACCATAACCGTAGCACCGTTTTTTATAGTCAGCGACCCGGCATGAGTTAACTGATAAGTAAGCTGAGAAATGTTTTCAAGTCCATCAACAAATTCCGGATTTTTCGCCTTTATTTTTCCTGCATAAAGTTCAGCGGAAATATAGGCATAATCGTAAAGGGAATATGCGATAACACTTCCCCATTCGTTGATCCATGTTGCGTAATTGGGAACACCGCCGCTCCAAGTAGACCATCCCATATCGTAAAATCCGCATCCGCCGTCACCGTTTCCAAAGCCCCAAGCGCCTGACGCATCTCTTCCTGCCATAATGGTACGACCACTGCCCAACAAGCAAACCTTCGCATTTGGGCCGTCAATTATGATGTCGCCTATATCAACACCTATGGCAAGCTTCTGCCAACCCGATCCGTCGTCCCTATGCGTTTGCCAAAAATATGTAGTTTCGGGAGTCATGGAAATGTTTCCGTCAGATTGATAATATCCCATCCCACTGCATCCGCTATAAAGCGTACCTTCGATTTTAACATAGTCGCAGCAGAAGGAAAAAATGGCGCCCGTATTAACAGGTGTCGAAGCATACACAGTTGCATTTGCACCTATTTGAAAATATCCGTCAAATCCATGTGAGTCGGAGAAACATATGGCAGTCTGATCAAAATAATCCGAAATGCCGCCACAAGCGCCGAAAACTCTGCACGTACCGCCCAGCAATTCGATTTTATTGGCAAACATTCCCATGCTTCCCGTGCTGACAAACTCACCGCCATAATTTTTAACAATGATCTTGCCATCATTTACGTGTGGAGAACTATCACCCACCCTTAGTCCGCACGCTGTTGTCTGAATTCTGAAAGATGATTTATCCTCGCAACCATACCCGCCATAAAGATAAAGATAACACGGAGTATCAGCATAATCGCTGTTGCTTCCAATAACGGCGCTGACATATGCTCTAACGCCGTCTGTCAAATACTTACCCGAATTATTTATAGTGTTATTATAATCCACGTTCCAATATCCAAGCTCGTCAACATCAATGTCAGAGCCCTCAAGGATGCTCTCGGAAGTTTCGGAAGAATAATAATGTTCAGCAGGAGTGTAAGGCCCTACCCACTCTCCTTCATCATCTGCAATGTCAACAATCATAGTTCCACTTTCAAAAACAAAGTTTTTGCAAAGTATGCCGGTTTGTTTTGAATTTATCTCAATGTCACCGCCACCAACAGTATCGACAGCATAAAACGTACTTTCCTCCATGAAAAATCCGCCGCTTTCTTCGGACTTAATGTCCAGCGAGTGACCGTTTACGTCAATATAAAAGGTATTTGAGCCACTAACAGAGAGAGGCCCGGCAACCAACGCTTCGCCTTCGTAGGAAATATCATTCTCCAAAGTCAGTTCAAGAATATTAACGGAGCTCACATTTTCAACAGCTCCCGCCAAAGATGACGCACTATAGGCAGATGCCTTTTGAACGATAAGTTCATCCACCCTTTCAGAGCTTCCAAACAAGTCTCCAAACGTATTATAAAAATCTGTATATAATCCGCCCATTCCAAGAGTTATAAGTATAACGAAAACAAAAAATGGAATAAGCAGCCTGGTCTTTCTGTTCATAAATACCTCCGTTAATGCCCAAATAAAAACTCGCAGTGAGTCTTTAAGCTTTTTATATATAAAAACTTATGACAAATCATGGTAAGGCGACAATAATACACCTTATTCACATTATATAATACGCATGATGAAAAATCAATACTTTTTCATGAAAAATATCTATAAACTTCTTTTACAAAATTTATTCTCCCGTTCATTATTGAAACAAAAAACCGCACAGTAAAACATGGTTTTACCTGCGGCTTTATTAACGATTGGTATCAATATTTATTTCTAAAGCGTTTCTGTAAGTTTGTCCAGCCAATCGCCTGAATATTCTTCAATTTTCCCATTATCCTCGGCGTCAGCCAATTCTCTTTGAATGGGTATTCTCGCAACGGTGGGGATAGAATATTCTTTTGCTATGCTGTCAGCCTTGCTTTCCCCGAAAATAAAATGTTCTTTTTCGCAGTCGGGGCATTTGAAATAAGAATAATTTTCAACAAGTCCCACAATGGGAATATTCATAAGATTAGCCATTTTAACCGCTTTACAAACGATCATGGAAACAAGATCCTGAGGGGATGTAACGATAATTATACCGTTTACAGGGAGAGATTGGAACACCGTAAGAGGAACGTCTCCCGTTCCCGGAGGCATATCAACAAACATATAGTCAACGTCGCCCCAAACAACATCTGTCCAAAATTGTTTTACAGTACCGGCAATAACCGGGCCTCTCCAAACTACAGGGTCTGTATCGTTTTCCAAAAGAGCGTTAACGCTCATAACTTTTATACCGTTTTTTGTCACTATGGGGTTTATACCCGCTTCGCATCCTGTCGCTTTTTCTTTAAGCCCGAAAGCCTTAGGGATAGACGGCCCCGTAATATCAGCATCGAGGATAGCGGTTTTATACCCCTTCCTGTTTATATTAACAGCCAAAAGAGACGTCGCAAGAGATTTTCCCACGCCACCCTTTCCGCTCACAACGGCGTACACTTTTTTTACATTTGAACTTGCGTTGCAAGGGGCTTGCAAACTTTCTTTTCCACATTTCTGACTGCACGATGAGCAATCGTGATTACATCCTGACATAACTCCTCCATAGATTACTATAATTAAAGATTCATAAGATCGTATTATTAACAATTACCCATAAAGCCAGCAGATCACCAATGATCGCAAAAGCCAAATATTTGACTCCCATCTTCAAGTCGGACGGGTCAACCTCTTTTAAAAAAAACTTTTCATACTTCCAATAGAGGGAAGAAGAGAGAAAAGTGATTACAAAAGGTACAATTAAAGCGGGAATTTTGCTTATATACTCCCGCGAACCACGGAAGCTGATATTTACACTGACCTCTTCGGGGAGAACGAAAAAGCCGACAACCGCAAGAACTGCCGACACGGCGGTTACGCACAAAAAAGCTATCGTTCTTTTATTAACCACAAGTTCCACCCCTCTCATTATCGGATATTGTACCACAAATTCCAACGAAATTCAACACTTTGAGGAAAATTTATTTTTGTTTTCTATAGACAAAAAGAGAAAAAAGATATATAATGAATCAAGTTAGTTTTAAATTCAAGCAAAAGGGAGAGAACGCCATGGCAGGAAACAGAAAAAACATAAACACGTCAGAAGCACTTTCGGCATATTTTAAAGAGGTTCCCACATACTGCGAACCGTACGGAAACGGTCATATCAACGACACGTTTTTAGTTGTATGCGGCAAAAGATTTATAATGCAGAGGATGAATACAAGTATATTTAAGAATCCCGACGAATTGATGGAAAATATTTTAGGCGTTACAGCTCATATAAAAAGAAAAGTAAGCGCCACGGGTGGGGACGAAGAAAGATGTACCTTGGTGGTAGTTCCCACTTTAAACGGGGAAATGTTCTTTAAAGACACCATGGAACAATGCTGGCGCGTATACGAATTTACCGAGAGAACAGTTACAAAAGAAACCGTTGAAAACGAAACGGATTTTTACAGTTGCGGAGAAGCCTTTGGTGTATTTCAACAACACTTGGCGGACTATCCCGCGGAACGTCTTCACGAAACCATCAAAGATTTTCACAACACACCCAAAAGATATGACAACCTTATGATATCTGCCGAGAAAGATGTTTGCGATAGGCTTTCGGAAGTTAAAGAAGAATTTGAATTTGCAAAAAGCAGAAAAGAATTTTGTTCAATTTTCGAAAAAGCGCGCAAAAACGGCACACTCCCTTTAAGAGTCACTCACAACGACACGAAGCTCAACAACATTTTGTTTGATGAAAAAAACGGAGAAGCGATTTGCGTCATTGATCTTGACACAGTTATGCCGGGTTATTCATTAAATGACTTTGGAGATTCCATACGTTTTGGCGCAAACACCGCCGTAGAAGACGAAACAGATCTTTCGAAAGTTTCGCTCGATCTGCGTCTTTTCGAAATTTACGCCAAGGGATTTATCAAAGGATGTGACGGAAAGCTTTTGGATGCAGAGCTTGACCTTCTCCCCGAAGGGGCAATAATGATGACTCTCGAATGCGGAATGAGATTTCTCGCTGATTATCTGGACGGAGACATATATTTCAAAACAAGCCGAGAAAAGCATAATTTAGACCGAGCGAGAAACCAATTTGCCTTAGTTGCGGACATGGAACGTAAGCTTCCGCAAATGAAAGAAATAATAAACAAATTAAAATAAAAATAAGCACCGTAATAACACGGAAAATGCCGTCATATTCCACGCAAACAGCCATACACATTTTGATGGTAGATCGCCTTACTTTTTCAAACAAAAGTTATAGAGCAGTAAAAAACAAAATCTGTTTTTTTACTGCTCCGCTTTTTTATATTCCAAACGTAGATGTCAAGGGATCTCTAAAGATAGAAATATGAGGTGTAAAAAAGGTAAACAATACAAAAAGCAACGCGACAACGCAGAGCAAAGAAAACGCCATGGTTTGAGAAAAAACACATTTTATTTTCTTTTTAAAAAGCTTTGTTTCCACGCAATAAGCAATAGCGGCAGAAATGTAAAAAATAGCAATATTAACCCAAGATGCCGAGGTGCCGAAAACGCCGTTATAGGTATAAAACAAAATGGGAATCATAATTATTCCAAGTAATATCCCTCTAAGCTTCACGCACCAAAAATTTTCTGTTTTTTCACCGGATAAATGCCTTTCAAAAAACGAAAACAAAAACATAGGGAAAAACAGTATTTTCATATGTTCCCACGTGGATTCGTTAACCGCCGAAAATGGTGCTATGAAAACGGCGCCTCCACTCCAATCATACAAAAAATGAAGCAGAGTTCCCAAAGCACAAGTGAAAATAAAGCCTGCAAATTGCCAGCGAAACAATGTTTTTTCCATAAATACACTCCTTTTGGTTTCACAGAAAGTATATGCAAAAAACAAAAAGAGTATACCTTAAACCCCAAAGATATTAAAATGAGGATACGAAACTGTTTTCGCATCCCCGTTTATTATATTTTAAGTGTAAAATTCAAAAATGTTTTAAGACGTTCCGTTTTTGGGTTTTCAAAAATTTCTTTTGCGGGACCCTCTTCAACAATTTCGCCCTCATTCATAAAGATAACTCTGTCAGCCACCTCTTTGGCGAACCCCATCTCGTGAGTAACAACGAGCATTGTAACATCACTCTTGGCAAGATCTCGCATTACCGAAAGCACCTCGCCTGTAATTTCGGGATCAAGAGCACTTGTAGGCTCATCGAACAACAAAATGTCCGGCTCCATAGCAAGTCCTCTTGCTATGGCAACACGTTGCTTCTGCCCACCCGAAAGCTGGTTTGGATATGACTTTTCCTTATCCTCGAGTCCAACAAGCTTCAAAAGTTCACGAGCCTTTTCTATAGCTACATTTTTAGGCACGCCTTTTACATGAACAGGAGAATAATATATATTTTTCAAGCAAGTCATGTGAGGAAAAAGATTATAACTTTGAAAGATCATTCCCGTTTTTAAACAGATACTTCGGCACGAGCTTTCGGAAGCGTATACAACCTTACCGTTTTCAAATGTGCGACAAAGCACATCGCCGCATATTTCAATTTCACCCGAATCGATTTTTTCAAGGCGATTAACACATCTCAAAAGAGTGCTTTTTCCCGAACCCGAAGAGCCGATTATTGCCACGGTTTCGCCCTTTCTAACCTCAAGGTCAACTCCCCTTACGGCTTCAAAATCATCGTAAGATTTACGTATATTCTGCATTTTCAAAACAGGAGCAGACGATTCTTCAAATTCTCTCATTTCATTTTTCGAATTTTCTTTCACGTTTACGCCCTCCCGTTTCTTCATGATTTGAAAATCTCTTTTCCAACTTTTTGAAAACAATTGTCAAAACAAAAGTAACCAAAAGATAAACCAACGCCGCTACAGCATATGCCCAAAGCTTCTGGTCACGGTTTACCGCGCCCTTCGCCGCCTTCATAAGCTCACCAACTCCAATTACATATACAAGAGAAGTGTCCTTTACAAGTGTTATGGTTTCATTTGCAACAGAAGGTAAAACCCTTTTTACCGCCTGCGGGATTATTACACCGAACATCGTTCTTGCTTTTGAGATTCCCAAGGATTGTGCCGCTTCGTGCTGACCTTTATCTATACTTTCAATACCGCCGCGGTAAATTTCCGCAAAATACGCTGCATAATTTAAAACGTATGTAATTATCGCCGTTGGTAAAGCCGCAAGTCTAATGCCGCAAGTTATGGGCAAAAAGAAATAGAAAAAGAAAAGCTGGAGCATCAAAGGTGTGCCTCTGAAAACAAGAATATACAGCCGACACAAACCTTTAAGAGGTAAAAATTTGTTTATGCTTCCCAAAGCAAGGGGCAAACCCAAAGGTATGGCGAGAAGAATTGTGTATGAAAATATCTTTAAGGA
>CAZDVZ010000055.1:0-9363 GCA_964509125.1 uncultured Oscillospiraceae bacterium
TATCCACGCCGTATTCGTGGCTGAGGGTAAATATTTTCTTGGTCTGTGTCAGATCGAGAGGACCGCCGCTCGGATGGTCACCCGCGCAGTTGCTTACCGAAATAAGCAATTTTCCACCAACTGCTTTTACAAAATCGAGAACACCGATCCACTGCTCCTTCGTCAACACGCTTGCGTAACCTTCGGGAGCTTTGCCGCCTGTGGTTCCGTCAAAATCATAGTAGGTTTTAGTCGCCCAAGATCCGGATACACGGATCCAAGCAGGGCCGAGCTCCTTTGCGCGCTTACGCAGTTTTTCATCATACAGATTGATGGGCGGATAATACTGCATCAGGTCTGTCATTGCGGTAAAATCGGTGAGATCACCCGAAAAAGTGAATTCTTCCGTCCCTGCGATCTGTCCCGGTGTATAGGCTTTCCAGAAGGTACCGCCTGTAACTTCGGTCATTTCAATATTGTAAGACATAAGCCGTTCATCCACGGTGCGTATTGTCCTTCTCTCAGTTGGATTAAGTTTGATGTGTTGTGCCATGTTTTTATCTCCTGTCTTTGTTATTATAGTGTATCGATAAATTCAAAAACGTACATATATTTCCGCGTTGTTTTGAATTGCTTTTTCTTCATTTGTCTTATCACCGCTATTTTTCATCATAGCGGCGTTTCCCGCCATAAGAGCATTACCTTTCTTTTAGAGTTCTCTCGCGATTATTAGTCGCTTCACGTATCAAAACATAAGCAGTTGAGGTAATCGGCACAGAAAGTAACATACCGATGGGGCCTGCAATACCGCCACCTACAGTGACGGCGGCGAGAATCCATATGCCCGGAAGATTAACACGGTTACCCATAACTCTTGGATAAATGAGTGCTTCTTCGAGTTGTTGTAAAACAACAATAAATATCAAAAAGAAAATTGCTTTTATCGGCTCTACAGTCAGAATCATAAACGCACCGATTCCTGCACCAATAAATGCGCCTACAATGGGAATCAGGGCGGTTACTCCCACCAGAGTGCCTATCATTGGTGCATAAGGGAAGCCCAATATCCACATACCGATCATGCAGAGGACACCAAGAATAACGGCCTCCAATGTTTGAGCGGAGACGAAGTTGCGGAAGTTCATGTTTGCAACGGAGGCGACATGAATTGACCACTCGCCAAATTTCTTCGGTAACCAAACACGAATCATTCGTTTTGTTTGAGCCTTTAATTTGTCCTTGCTGAACAGAATATATATCGCGAATACAAAGGATACAAAGAAGTCAAAAATCCCGCCCACCAAGGAACTAATTGTACCAACAGCAGTATTAACAATGGTACCGCTTCTATTTTTAAGCCAGTTCTGCATGGCATCGAGAAGTTTGTCCCAATCAATATTCAGCAGGATACTTCCCAGCGGTAATTCGGCAAGCTCTGATTTGCTCATAGAGCTCATCTTGTTCACAATATCAATAATACCCTGTACGATGACCTTTATTGCGCTCACAAATTCAGGAATGACGAGCCATATGACACCGGCCAAAATACCGATAATCAAAACAAGCGAAATAATAAAGGATAGAGGTCTGCGCAGCTTACATAGAAGTTTCTTTTTGGTCTTGTTCCAAAGGTGAGATTCAAAGAACCGCATCGGCACGTTTAGAATTAGTGCAAATGCAAAGCCAAGAATCAGCGGCATAATTAATCCTACTACCCAGGATAGAGCGCCTGCAATAACATCTATATTCTGTACTCCAAGGAATATCAATATACAGGCGGTGACAATGCTAATCAGCCACCGTGATAGTTTTTTTTTCTTTTCGGGTGTAAATTCCATAGTATTATCTCCTTTATATGGAGGATTTTTTAACCTTATCCTCAAAAAAATGTGCAAAAACTGTGCCCACAACAAGCGGTGAAAAAATAAATATAGTAAGCAGCATATATTTAATTTTATTATAGAACTCCATTTATACAGCTATTCTACCGCTTTCAGTGATTCAGCCATATTGATTTTATCAATTCTGCGTTTCATAAAGTGGTTGACAATTACGGCGAACAGCACCGTACATACAAAAGCAAACAGATAACTCAGCGGTGAAACGCAGTTATTAAAGTTTATCATATCAATTTTTACCATACTCATTACGGTGGTATGGAATAGCTTTCCCAGCGGAAGACCGAGAATGCTTGCAATCACAGACAGTACAAGGTTTTCCTTTAACACATAGCTTTCTGTCTCCTTCGGATAAAAACCGAGCACCTGAACGGTGGCTATTTCACGGCTCCGCTCTGCAATGTTGATGTTTGTAAGGTTAAATATTACAATAAAAGCAAGGGCTGCCGAGAAGAAGATGATAAGCCAGATAATATAGTTCAGGCAATCGAGAGCATCGCTGATATTGGCACGCATCATATCGAGCTGTGATACGCTGGTGAATTTACCGGTTTCGGTTAGTGCTTTAGCAAGCTCTTCGGCGTCACCGCCTGCAAGGATGAGAGCGGTGTTGGTTTCCCAATCACCAAACAATTCTGCATAGGTTTCATCTGACATCACCACATAATCGTATATATGATTGTCAAATACCGCACCTACTGTTACCGTACCGCTTACCATATCAGAGTTACGGATGGTAAAGGTGTCGCCTGCAGACAACTCCAATTTTTCTGCAACCTTCGGGCTGATTAAAACTTCACCTTTTGCCGGAAGATTGAAAGATTTATCAACGCTATGAAAATCCCAAAAATCTGAATAATCTTCGTCTGATTTAATACTAAGCATGTTGACCGAGTTCATTGAAGTTTCGGCACTGATATTCACGCGGCTTGAGGATACGGTAATATATTTCTTTACATTTGACTGTTTGTCTAATTCGGCAATAATGTCCGCCTCGTTACCATCATCAAAACTGGCTTCAATATCCTGCTTTTGAATTGTGCCGTATTGCAGTTCGCCAACGTGGATCATAGAGTCGCGTACGCCGAAAGCGGTTACCACAAGTCCCGCACAGCATCCAATTCCGGCAAGCATCATAAATAGGCGTTGCTTGTAACGGAACATATTTCGGACAGTAATCTTCTGCAAAAAGCCGAGCCTTTTCCATATCGGCGTGATGCGTTCAAGGATAACACGCTTACCGCTTTTGGCGGCACGGGGACGGATCAGGGCGGCAGGAACGCTCATAAGTTCCTTGCGGCAGGAGATAAATGTACTACCGAGGATAAAAAACAAGGAGATTGCCAATGTCAGCACGGCGAGTTCGGGGCTGAATAAGTAGGAAATCGGTGCAAAGCCGTATATCTCATTGTATGCGAGCCAAAAGATCTTTGGCAGCGCCCAAGTACATACAAAGAATCCGATTATCCAACCGATAAGAGTGGCACTTCCTGCATAAAGCAAATATTTTGCCATAACCGCACGGTTGCTGTAGCCCATCGCTTTAAGAGTGCCAATCTGTGTGCGTTCCTCGTCAACCATTCGAGTCATGGTTGTAACACAAACGAGGATGGAGATCATAATAAAGAATATTGGAAAGATATTTGCAACACCGCCGATAATGCCGGTGTCATTTTCAAAACTGACATAACCCGCATTTTCGTTACGAGTCAGCACATAGGTTTCGGGAGTTGTAATACCCATCTGCTCGGCAAGTTTTGCGGTAAGATGGTTTTCATCTAAAATATCTTGATAATGTTTCTCTGCAAGCCTTTCACATAGAGCGGTTACTTCGGGTTTGTATGTATCGATCAGAGTGTCATATTTGTCGCTATAAATCTCAGCATAGTCCGAGAGCAGCAGATTAATCTCTGTGTAAACCTCACTTGTGAAATTGGCTTCCGGTAGATAGATAAAGCTGTAAACCGAGCCGTTGCCTATATTGGTGGTGCCTCTGTCAAGCCCAATATGAAGCGGAGAGGAAACCAAGCCGACAATGGTGTATTCCTGTCTTTCCAAACTTTCTGTAACAGCGGTTTCATTTTCTGCTGAAAGAGAGATGGTTTTGCCGATATCCTCCTTGGTAAACACATCTTCGTCCGCCAAACATTCATTATCTGCGTTTGGCATTCTTCCTGCAGATAGGGATGGTAGATTGATGTTTTCTGAAATTGCATACAGCTTAAACGGATGGTCGCTGTCCTTATGAACCAAAAGCGCATCCAGACTGTAGGTTCCTTCCGCTGTTTTAACTCCGTTTAGCTCACCAAATTTCGTTACGTCATCTTCGGTAAATCCAATGGTGGAAAACAAACGAAAGTCGTAAAAGCTCTGTTCTTCAAAATATTCGCCGCCCGTGTGCAGCATAGCTGCGGTTGTAATTTTAAGACCTGCAAAGAATCCGGCGCTGAGGGCGACGATCAAGAGCAGTGCCATATACCGTCCCTTAAAGGAACGGATCGTCCTTCCGGTCATTTTGAATACGGATTTCATCGCCGTCACCACTCAATCTCATCAATGGGAACGATGCTCGTGTTTATTTCATTTGACTGTATTTTCCCGCTTTTAATGCGAATAACACGGTCAGCCATTGGAGCGATTGCTTGGTTGTGGGTAATAATAATAACCGTGGTTCCTTGCTGTTTGCTTAGATCATAAAGCAGTTTCAAAATCGTTTTTCCGGTCACATAGTCAAGAGCTCCCGTGGGCTCATCGCACAGAAGTAACCGCGGATTTTTGGCAAGGGCACGAGCAATCGCCACACGTTGTTGTTCGCCGCCCGAAAGCTGAGCGGGAAAATTGTCTTTTCGTCCGGAAAGCCCTACCATCGCCAAGGCATCGCTTGCGGGAATGGGGTTTTTGCAAAGCTGTGCGGCAATTTCCACATTTTCAAGGGCGGTTAAGTTAGGAACAAGGTTATAAAATTGGAATACAAAGCCGACGTCATGGCGGCGGTACTCCACCAATTCCTTTTTGCTAAAGGCAGAAACCTCTTTTCCGTCAAAGTGTATTTTGCCGCTTGAAATATTATCCATACCACCGAGCATATTTAATAATGTTGTTTTACCTGCACCGGAGGAACCGAGCAGAACACAGAACTCACCTTTATTTATGTGAAAGGTCGCGTCGTACAGCGCATCGATCTGCGCGTCTCCACTGCCATAACTTTTTCCAACATTATCAAATTCTATGTAGTGATTGACCATCTTTTATAACTCCTATCCGTCAAAATCACCATTCATTATATATTAAATAATTCAACTCTTTCTCAACTAAAGTTCAACAAATGTTGAAATTGAATTGATGAACAGTTGAAAGTGTCGCGATATTCTAATGGGGAAAGTACGGTGCTTTTGCACTTATTGAAGGAGCTATATATTATGAAAAGGGTTAATTCGGGCAATTTCAGTCTCTTGATGAGCTTTATTGAGATTTTGATTGGCATTTTACTACTGGTCAATCCGGTAGGTTTCACCTCCGGCATTATTATTTCGCTTGGTGTTGCAATGACCATTATGGGAATCGGACAGATTATCAGTTATTTTCGCACGGATGCACAAGAGGCAGCCATCGGAGGAAAAATGACGAAAGGAATTTTATTTGTGGCGATCGGCTTGTTCTGCACGTTTAAGCCCGATTGGCTTGTTGCGACTTTCCCGGTTATCACCATTTTTTACGGTGTGCTGATCTTGGTTGCGGGTATAAGCAAACTTCAATTTGCGGTGGATATGATGAGAGTAAAACAGCGGTATTGGCTTGTCCCACTTATTAGTGCCATCTTAACTTTGCTATTTGCTGTTCTCATTATCTTTAATCCGTTTGCTTCTACCACGATTCTTTGGACTTTTATCGGTGTTACCCTAATCGTTGAGGCAGTAATTGATGTTGTTACCTTTATATTTGCAAAGAGGTCATAAAAATAAGTAGTTTAATTGCAAAAGGAAAATATGCACGAAAGAGGATACGCTATATCAAAGAAACGATATTATCTATCCGTGTGGCGAATTTATTGGATAACGCGGGGAATACATAATGTATTCTAAGAAAAAGGAGTGAGCTAACAGATAAACGGTAAAGTTCACAGAAAAGTCCTTGACAGAGTTTGTTTATTCGAATACAATATAGACGGAAAATATTCGAAGTACACCATGGATTATATCTCACTAAAAGAAGCGGCAGGGTTTTGGAACATCTCTTAAAGATGGGTTCAAAAGTTCCGTGCGTAAGGGCTGAACTATCTGCTGAAAAAAGCCTTCAAAAAAGGGAATGGAGGAAAAATAATATGTTGAAAATTTTAATTGCAGAGGATGACCGCGAGCTTAGGAGACTGTTCGCTCACGTGCTTATTAAAAACGGATATACTGTAAAAGAAGTTGCCAACGGACAAGAGGCACTGGACGCTATGGACAGGGACTATTACGACCTCATTATTTCAGACATTATGATGCCGGTGCTTGACGGCTATGAGCTTGTCCGTATGCTCCGCGATGCCGGAAATAATACGCCCGTGCTGATGATCACTGCCAAGGATGCTTTCGACGATATGAGGCAGGGATTCCTTTCCGGAACAGACGACTATATGATAAAGCCGGTTAATGTAAATGAAATGGTGCTTCGTGTGCAGGCACTTCTTCGACGTGCCCAGATGATCAGTGAGCGTAAGCAAACCATTGGAAATACGGTGCTTGAATGTGATACATTCACCGTCACATCGGAAAAGGGATATGCGGTTCTTCCGCAGAAAGAGTTTATGCTGCTTTATAAAATGGCATCTTATCCGGGGCGCATTTTTACCCGTCAGCAGTTGATGGACGATGTATGGGGATATGATTCCGAAAGTGATTCCCACACGGTTGATGTGCATATCGGAAGGATTAGAGACCGTTTCAAAGAGAACGAAGACTTTAAGATTGTAACGATGCGCGGCGTTGGATACAAGGTGGTGAAACTTTGAAATCGAAGGAACAATTTGAAGAAATACGAAAGCAGAAAATAAAGTTCAGTTTGAGAACACGACTCACCGGGTTTGTCGGCGCAGTGGTTATTCTTAGTATTTTGGTTTCCTTCGGCATCTCCGAACTCCTTGAGTGGTTACTTCCGTTTTCCGCGAGCATACCGTTTTTGATACAGTTAAATCTTTTTAGCTTAGTTATCGCTGCTGTTGCAACTCACTTTTTATCCAAACTGTTTTTTGATCCCATCAAGGAACTTCGACTCGGAATGCAGAAAATAGCGGACGGGCAGTTTGATACACGACTGGACACAAAATCTACATCAAAAGAAATCAAAGAAGTGTTCGCAGGGTTTAATATGATGGCGCAGGAGCTTGGCTCTACAGAAATCCTACAGACCGACTTTGTTTCCAATGTTTCTCATGAGTTTAAAACACCCATTAATGCCATTGAAGGATATTCTATGCTATTGCAAGGCGGTGATAATCTCGATGAAGATCAACGGGTGTATGTTGAGAAGATCCTTTTTAATACAAAACGGCTTTCCACTCTTGTAAACAATATTCTGCTTCTCTCCAAAATCGAAAACCAATCCATTCAAACACATCAGCAATGGTATGCACTGGATGAACAGGTGCGTGAATCGATTCTTTTCCTTGAAGCCGCTTGGGCACCAAAGAATATTGAATTTGATGTTGAACTGGACGATATCGAATATTACGGTAATGAACATATAGTTCATCATATCTGGGATAATCTGATAAGCAATGCTGTAAAGTTCAGCCCGCAGGGAGGCGTTATAAAAATTCGCTTGCAGGAAAAAACAGATCGGTTTATTTTCATTATAGAAGACGAAGGCCCCGGACTTTCGGAAGAAGCGAAGAAACACCTTTTTGATAAGTTTTATCAGGAAGATACCTCTCACAGACAGGAAGGCAACGGCTTGGGGTTGGCTCTTGTAAAGCGAATCCTATCCATTGAGAAAGGTGAGATCACTGTTGAAAATTTGCCGGAAAAAGGCTGTCGTTTTACCGCAACGCTGAAGGCAAACAAGTGAACACTGATGTACCGAGAGGTATCGACTTTAGACGAGCCGATGCCTCTTTTTTCAACAAATGTTGAGGTTGAGTTGAGGAACAGTTACATTTTCTTTTGTATTATAGAGGTCATGAAAGAATGGGACTAAATAAAATAATCCTAACAAAATTAATGTGTAGGAGCGTGTATCAGAATGAACGAAGTTAAGAAACCGAGAAAACCGCTGATATTTTATTACGGCATCGTGTTGCTGGTAATAATTCTTTTTAACTCTATTATTGTGCCGTGGATTGTGGGACAACAGATTGAAGAAGTCGATTACGGCACTTTTATGAGCATGATCGAAGAGAAAAATATTGGTAGTGTCGAGATCAGCGAGACAGAAAATCAAATTATCTTTACTGACAAGGAAGAAAATCAGGTATATTCAACTGCGATGGTTGCAGACTCCAACCTTACCGATCGTTTGTATGCCGCCGGTGCAAAATTCTCCGGTCAGATCGTTGAAGAACCAAGTTTCCTTTTAAGTTTTCTGCTTACTTGGGTGCTTCCTATCGTTTTGTTTGTTGCCATAGGGCAGTATATGTCCAAGAAAATGATGGAAAAAGCAGGCGGTGGTGCAGGCTCGATGACGTTTAATATGGGGAAGAGTAACGCCAAAGTCTATGTAAAATCCTCCAATGGAATTAAGTTTGATGATGTGGAAGGTGTTGATGAAGCTGAAGAAAGTCTGCGAGAAGTTGTAGATTATCTGCATGATCCTCAAAAATATACCGAAATTGGTGCGCAGATGCCGAAAGGTATCCTTCTTGTAGGCCCTCCCGGTACCGGTAAGACTATGCTTGCGAAGGCGGTTGCCGGCGAAGCAAACGTGCCGTTCTTCTCTATGAGCGGTTCGGAATTTGTCGAAATGTTTGTCGGTATGGGTGCCTCCAAAGTTCGTGACCTCTTTAAGCAGGCAAAAGAAAAAGCACCTTGCATCGTCTTTATTGATGAAATCGACGCGATCGGCGGAAAACGTGCTGCGGGAGGCATCAGCGGTGGACATGATGAGCGTGAGCAGACTTTAAACCAGCTTTTGACTGAAATGGATGGCTTTGAAGGAAACAGCGGTGTTATCATCCTTGCCGCTACAAACCGCCCTGAATCCCTTGATCCTGCGCTTACCCGTCCGGGGCGTTTTGATCGACGTGTTCCCGTAGAACTTCCCGATCTGAAAGGCAGAGAGGCAATTCTCAGAGTACACAGCAAGAAAATAAAGACGGCTTCGGATATTGATTATACCGCCGTAGCCCGTATGGCTTCGGGCGCATCCGGCGCCGAGCTTGCCAACATCATAAACGAAGCGGCTCTCCGTGCTGTTCGTGCCGGAAGAAAGGTGGCGACGCAGGCAGACCTTGAGGAAAGTATTGAGGTTGTCATTGCCGGTTATCAGAAAAAGAACGCCATCCTTACCG
>CAZDVZ010000056.1:0-7240 GCA_964509125.1 uncultured Oscillospiraceae bacterium
AGGGTAAAACGGTGTAACACCGTATAGTGGGATGAAATGAGTTGTTTGCGGAAAATCCTTTATTTTCGATGGTTTTAGAGCATTTCACTGTGTGTTATGAACAATCAATAACATCTCAAAAAATCTTGCTATTCAAATTGTTATTTGTTTTTTGTTTTTTATGAATAAAATTTGATTACTTTTTCCCATAACACATCATTAAAAAGAATTATTTGTGAATTTTAATTGACATCTTAAATATAATATGGTATACTTACTCATGGTTAATATTTCACTCTCAGAAGGAACATGGTATGAATAATTTCATAGAATTTATAGATAACTTAAGGGGGGCATCTTTTCCGTCTCTAACCGTAAAATTAGTTCTTGCAGTTTTTTTCGGCGGAATTATCGGCATCGAACGAGGAAGAAAAAGACGTCCTGCGGGATACCGCACACATATAATTGTTTGTCTTGGAGCTACACTCTCGATGTGCATAAGCAGATACATATTTGACACGCTGGGAATTGACACAGATGTTTCCCGCCTTGGATCACAAGTAATTAACGGGATAGGTTTTTTGGGTGCGGGAACTATCATTGTAACAGGTCAGCAACAAATCAAAGGACTAACAACAGCAGCAGGTCTTTGGGCATGTGCTTGTATGGGACTTTGCATTGGCGCGGGTTTTTACGAATGTGCAGCCATTGCTTGCGTTTTCATTTGGCTTACGATATCTTATTTTACGGGAGTAGAGAAAATACTTATCTCAACCTCTCAAAATATGAACATTATTGTTGCCATTACTGACACATCCGTATTATCCAATATGCTTGAGATAATCAGAAACATGGATATAAAAATCTATGATTCGGAAATCACAAACATCAAAAACTTAAAGAATGAATCGCCTCTTGTGCTAATAGAAATGAGGATGCCCAAAAGACGTAGACACAGCGACGTGATATCCGCTATAGCATCCATCGAAGGCGTTATCTCCATTGAGGAGGAATAATTTATGACATTTTCGGAAATAATCGAACTTGTACGTGATACAAGTATAATAGGCGTATCTGTACGCTTCTTTTTTGCTCTCGTATGCGGAGGCATTGTAGGGCTCGAAAGAGAATACAAACGCAGAGGTGCAGGTTTCCGTACTCATACTTTAATTTGTATGGGTGCAATGATGACAACTCTTACAGGACTTTATCTTTATAAAGAAGGACTTTCAACCGACCCTATGAGAATTGGCGCACAAGTCATTTCGGGAATGGGTTTTATTGGCGCGGGTACAATAATAGTAACAGCTCGCAGACAGGTGAAAGGGTTAACCACAGCCGCAGGGCTTTGGACTTCTGCCATAATCGGTCTTGCCATCGGTACAGGTTATTACGAAGCCGCTATATTAGGCGTTGCACTCATTCTTATTGCCGAGATAGCTCTTGTCAGATTCGAACATTTCATAATCTCCACAGCAAAACTTATGACTGTTTACGTAGAGTTTGAATTCCCCCAAGTTTTAGACCAAATTCTCGAAAGCTTTTCTGAACAAGCAACTACCATTACCGATATCGAATTTAATAAATCTCAAACTCCCACCGGTGAAAAATGTAACGTAGTTTTCACAATACGCTTTAATAAAAGGCAGCCACATGAAAACATACTTTCAGAGATTTCGGATATTAAAGGAGTAATTACCGTTGAAGAACTTTAGTTTATTTTAGTTTTTTTAAATTCGAAACTACACACATGGGGCTATTGCAAATGCGAATTTTTTTGAACCGCATTTGCAATAGCCCCATAATATTTTTTTTATTTTTGTCCGTCGCCTAATACAACAGCCCTATGTCTATTTTACACTGGGGAAAAGGAAACATAACCTGTATTAGCGCTTATATAAGCAACAGAATCTTTATATTTTATTTTAACGTATTCACTTGTTTTTTCTACAATTTCAAATTTGTCACCTTTATTTGCAACTCCCAATATATTATCAGATGTTGAAATGTCCCAATACGACCTCACGTTGAGTTTTGCCACCTTAACCCACACGTATTCCGTCTTGTCATCGGGAGTGACAGTTGTGCTTTCCGCTGTGTATCCATTAAGTCCAAGTTTTTTTATGATGGACGGATAATCTTTGTACGCGTAATTAAAGTCAAAATTCTCGTCCTTAATTTCCGAAAATACGCCGCTGTGAGAATATTGCCACATACCGAATTCCGAATGTCCCAAATTTTTTTCCGAACTCCAAACATAAACAGTATCGACACTCACCGCCGTTTTAGAATCCACATGAGCAAACCAAATATCGATCATATCAACGATTTTATCGGTTTCCAAAATATTAAAACGTGGGGTCATCCAATAATATCCTGTATATAGTCCCGCATAATACCCGCTTCTCTGAAGAGTTACAATAAAGTTTTCTATCATTTTTGTTTTAGTGGAAGCGGAAATATATCTTTGGGAATCGTCTTCAAAATCCATGTAGAGGGGATATTCAAACTTTTTGCCCTTTATAAACTCCAAAAACATTTTAGCGTCGGTAACAGCCTCGTCCGGAGTCATGGCGTATACATAATAATATGCTCCCACATCCAATCCAACAGCTTTGGCAGCTTTATAATCCATTTCAAAAACAGGATCTTTTCCAACAGTAGAGCCTGCTTTAAGAATTACAAAATCTATTCCTGAATCCTTTATCGCTTGCCAGTCGAGAGAAAGATAATTCCCATCGCTATCCTTTTCGTGGTTCCACCTTGAAACATCTATTCCCTGCGCTAAAACCTTACTGTTCCCTGCGTATGCGTTTTCTACCAAAGAATTGTAATCTGTATAATTATCCTTGTATGATGTTCCGCAATTTTCACAAGTATAGATAGTATACCCTTTATCCAATATCGTTGGAAGAACAACTTTTCCCTTATAGCTATGCTTGCCTTGGGATGTGTAGTTATCTTTATAGCTTTCTTCACAATATTTACACTTATGAAGTGTATAGCCTTCTGAAACACACGTTGGTGAAACTATCTTTTCTTCATAATAATGCCCGCTTGCCGAAACCTCATCGTCTTTGTAGCTATCACCACATTGACATTTGTAAAGTGTGTATCCGTTTTCGGTACAAGTAGGTGACACTATCTCTTTATGATCATGCGAATGCTCCACCATAGAAACATAGTCATCCTTATATGAATTTCCGCATGAGCAGGAATACAAAGTATATCCTTCCGATGTACAAGTAGGAGATACAACAGCTAAAGGTAAATACTCATGCCCGGTTGGAAGAATCTGTTCGCACCCGTCCAAAAGCGTTCTGCAAAAAACGCACATCACTCCTTCTGTTTTTCCAAAATGTGTGCACGTAGGAGCTATAGCGTCGATTCGCCTCTCCGTATGAGTTGTAAATGGAATTTTTTCTGTTTCCTGATACATACAGACGGTGCATATACGCACCTTAACACCCATTTCCGCACAAGTAGGATCTTTCACCGTATTCCAACTGTCGAATACATGGTCTTTATATTCAATTTGATCATTAGACTCATTTTTTTCAACCACATCGATATTTTCTAAAACTTCAACATCGTTCGCGGTATAAGAATCTGTATATTGATGCAATTCCGCATCTTTATATGAATCTTCGCCACCCAAAGATGAAGGAGTTAGAAAAAAGACAATGGCAAAAAGAAAAAAAATTATGTAAATGATGGCTTTTTTCACAATCGACTTTCCTTTACTCATCACCATACTTTTGTAATATATATCCTTTTGGAGCAATCCCCATTTTTTCTTTAAACAACTTTGAAAAGTACAACGGGTCTGTATATCCTGTAAGAATAGATATATTCTTAACAGATGTAACTCCTTGGTCTATTAAAAATATAGCATACTTTAACCTTGTATTTTTCAAATACTCAGAAAAGCTGATACCCATGGCCTTTTTAAAAAGATGGGATAAATATTTTGCATTATACGAAAATCTTTCTGCCACATCTTTCATAGAGATTCCCGGATCGAAAAAAATATCGTCAATATATTTGACAACGCCTGACAAAACATCCGAAACAGCACGAGCTTCCGGATATATTCTCGAAAATGTGTAAATCAAAACACTTTCGCTTAAAAGATCGATAGTAGCTTCGTGGGATCTTGAAAAATTCTCTTCCCACATCGGAATAAGGCTTTCAAAACCGTGAAAAACGCACCTATCTTCATTTATATTAAACCTCAAAAAAAGTTCATCGCCTCTATTTCCCGAAAAACTTATGTACATATATATTCAAGATCTTTTTTCGGAAACTGAAAAAACATTGTTTTTAAAAGCAAAAAATAATGTTTCGGGTTTGATTTCATGGGTTTTCTTACACCGATACTCACCTTCTCCGCTTATTACCAAAAAAGCTATATGATTATTCGCCATTTCAGGTATAGATTGGTTGTTTTGAGTTTCGTATATGAAATTTGATATTATCAACTATTCCGCGCTTTGCTTCATTACAAATTTACATATATTGTGACTGTTCATAAAAAAACTCCAAGAAATTTTACTTTCATTTTTATTATAATGTAAATATATGTTTTTGTCAACAATTTTCCATGTTTAAATGGAATTTTTCCATTTATTTTTATTGGTTAATGATGTATAATTCCGGTAAAGATATTTTTTAGGTCATGTTTATGGAAAATTACGGAATTGTATTTTTGTCCGTATCTTTGTTTGGAATATCCTTTCTTTTTAACAAAAGATATCAAAAAGAAAAGGGAAGCGGATTTTTCCAAGCATCAGTATTTGTTTGCATACGACAACATTAGTTAACAACAGGGAAATTGTAGCCGTTTTCGAAAAAGGCCCCAATAAAGTAAAAGAAGCGAAAAACCGTTTAGGAAACGATCTCGCTGCTTACGACGATTTTGACAAATTTATTGCACATGAGGGATTGGAAGCAGTTTTTCTTTGCAATTATTTTCACGAGCACGCAAAATATGCAATTAAATGTCTTGATTCTTCAGACCTTCAAGCAATAAAATCCCTTCGTCCGTATGCCGACCATTGGAGAAATACCATTCCCCGAACTTATTATATCACACATTCCCTTGCGCCTCTTATGTATATCACAGGATCCATACCCAAAATAGTTACTGCTATGCCCGTATACGCGCCTTTCCCAAGGCACGCAGGATTTAGAGTTGGCGACAGAGCCGCCATTATTACTTGACTTAACGATGATGATTCTGTTCACAAGATAACCGGATGTGCCGCCTTTGGCGCTCATGAATGTTCATACCGTATATGCGGAATAGAAGGACAAATGGAAAATGTACGCGGTTGCGGTGGAAAAGTTATGCTTCGTTACAATTCTTGGTCTACACCCGAAGGAAAGCAAGAAGATAACTACTATATGCCCACATGGGACGGACTTAACATGGACACAGAAGCCATTGAAAAAGCCGGACACGGTGGTGGAGACTACTTTGTTATTCGAGAATTTTTCAACTGCATCAGAGAGAACAAAAAGCCTGAGTTTGATGAATATTTTGCTACCACCATGACTTCTGTTGCAATTCTCGGTTACAGAAGTCTTGCGGAAATTGAAGAATACGATAGGTTAATGAGTGCAACATAATAATTAGTAACGATTTCCTTGATGAAACGGAACCCATTGATGGTAAAAAATATCAATGGGTTCCGTTCTACATATCTAAAAATATCAATAACTAAAAGCTCAAATCATTCGGGGTTGAAATTAAAGATTAAAAAAACTTAATCATCTCACCTTTCTTAATTTCCAAGATCAAAAACACTTTGACGAATAAAATCTTCCCACTCATAAACGTCCGTGTCATGTCCGGCAAAGCATATTATAAAAGGACTTTTCGAAAATACTATTCCAACATCGTTGCTAAGCATATAATCCTCCCCTGTTTTATGCGCCATTGTAACACCTTTTAACTTTCCGCCCATTTTATGATTGATCTGTTGCAAAGACAAAACATCAATAGCTTCCTTGCTCACTTTTTCGTTTATAAATTCACCACAATACAATTTTTCCAAAAGCATTCCCATTTCCTTAAGACAAATTGTATTTTCAATACCCTTAGAGGATGCTTCACTATCAAAAAGAAATCGTCGAAGCGTAGTCTTTTCCAGCCCCATATTTCGAAAACCTTTATTAATTTCATCGATGCCAAAAAGACGTATCAATGCATTTGTAGCTGTATTGTCACTGATACATATCATGAGCTTACAAAGAGTAGAGATATCCGCCGCTGCATTCCCGGTGAAAAATTTAACAGCACCGCAACCGGGCACTTTTTCTTCGGGAGTTACGGTTAAAATTTGATTTCTCGAAGCATTACCTTTTTCACACTCCATTAAAGTGTAAAGAAAGATGGGAAGTTTAATTACGCTCGCCGCAAGAAATTCTTCTGTTTCGTTTACTCCAAATTCCATTCCGCTATCAAGTTCTTTGTAATAAAACCCCAAATGTCCCGATATACCTTTCGTTCTCTCTTCCATTAATGTAAGAATTTTTCTTATATCTTTCATATGTTACCTCTACAATATTTTGTATAAATATTGTAGCACAGAAAAATTTTCATGTCAATAACAATATATCTATAAAACTTCTCAAAGCAAAATACGATGCATAAACTTTCGAAAATTGAGAAGAGCACAAAAAAAGCTGAAATTTGGAAGAAAATACATGTTATATGATAAAACACTTCTTTAAAAAAATCAGTATATTATCCAAATAAGATGAAAATAAGTTAGGAATACAATAAAAAATTCACAGCGAATGATCCGGACAGTTTCTATCTTTTAAAACATAAATATGCCTCTTTTTATAACAAGTTTTTCTCTTTCGGTGTCATGATCATTCTAAAGAGTAACTCTGCTAACCACTTGTGATTTTCACGATCTTCTTTGTTTACCCACATTCTTACAATTTCATAGGCTCCGGACAGAAGGAAACGATAGTAGTAATCAGATTCTTCCTTTGGGATGTTAGCCATAAGCTCATTTAACATTCGTATAATCGGGGGCAGGGAGAACAATTTCTTTGGAAAATCAGGATCGACGTTGGAATTGAGAAGTAAACGAACAAATTCGATGTCATTCTCCAGATAGATCAGGATCTGTTCGATGGCATTTTTACTGTAAACGTCCTGAGAAGTCAGTACACCCTCTATACTGACGAGCAGATCTTGTTCCATTTCCGACAGCAGATCAAACTGACTTCCATAGTATTTATA
>CAZDVZ010000057.1:0-6928 GCA_964509125.1 uncultured Oscillospiraceae bacterium
TCTTCGGAAGTTGTGTCATCAACGCTTGCTTCTTCGGAAGTTGTGTCATCAACGCTTTCGTCAGCAGAAGCATCTGCTTTGGATTCTACCTTGGATTCTTCTTCAGAATCATCTGTAGAGGATTTCTTTTCTTCGCCACAGCTTGTGAAAGATAATACGGATGTGATGGCGAGGATAAGTGCTAAGGCTAAAAGTGAAAACTTTTTCATGATTTTCCTCCATTTTTTGCTCTTTGTGAGCATACATTATTATTTGACAAAGTGAAACGCCACTTCGACATTGCAAAGATTTCACCAAACCTTTGACTTTTTGTCAATACAAAATGTAAAATTCAAAAAAATGCAAAAACGTGCAAAATTTTGCGAAGAACAAGTATCTTTTTGCCAAAAAACTATTGACAAAGCTTTGTGGCTGTGATATAATTCTTAGCGTTGAGTTTTGGGGCATTAGCGCAGTTGGGAGCGCACAACACTGGCAGTGTTGGGGTCACGGGTTCGAGTCCCGTATGCTCCACCAGTTAAAGCAGTCAGCCGACTGCTTTTCTTTGTATTTCTTTTGTGTTTTTTGTATAAGGAGGTTTTGCAAAAATGGCAGAAAAAGGCGGAATTTCGGTGCAAACAGAGCATATTTTCCCCGTTATTAAAAAATGGCTTTATTCCGATAAGGATATATTCATAAGAGAGCTTGTTTCCAATGCTTGCGATGCGGTTACTAAACATAAAAGGCTTGTTTCTCTTTCTAACGCCTCGGATGATGGTCAGCCCTACAGAGTAGATGTTAAAGTTGACAAAGAGAAAAGTACTATAACCGTTTCTGACAACGGTATTGGAATGTCGGAAGAAGAAGTTTCGAAATATATTAACCAAATTGCGCTTTCCGGCGCCCTTGACTTCATAGCAAAGTATGAAGGCGAGGAAGGGTCCTCCGGCGGTATAATTGGACATTTTGGCTTGGGGTTTTATTCTGCGTTCATGGTTGCCGACATGGTTGAAATGAATACAAAGTCATACACCGATGTACCTCCCGTTTATTGGAAATGTGACAGCGATGGAAAATATTCCATGAAGGAAGGGAAAAAGGAAACAAAAGGTACTGAAATAGTACTTCATGTTTCTGAGGATGAAACATCGTATCTTGACGGCGAAAAGATAAAAGAGATTCTAACGAGATATTGTGCTTTTATGCCTACGGAAATTTATCTTTCAGTGGATGATAAAGAAGCAGAGCTTATTAACGACACTCAGCCTTTGTGGCAACGCAACCCTTCTGATCTTACCGTGGAGGATTATAATAATTTTTATCGCAAAGTTTTTCACGATTATGAAGCACCTTTGTTTTACATCCATATCAATGCGGATTACCCTTTAAATTTCAAAGGCGTGCTTTTCTTCCCCGCCATCAAACATGGCGTAGAAGCTCCAAAGCCCGAAGCAAAGCTGTTTTACAATTCTGTTTTTGTTGCAGATAATATAGAAGACGTTATTCCCGATTACTTCCTTAATGTAAAGGGTGTACTTGATTGTCCTGAGTTGCCTCTTAATGTTTCAAGAAGCTATTTGCAAAATAATACTTATGTTAAAAAGCTGAGCAGTCACATTACAAAGAAAATTGCGGACAAGATCACCTCTATGTTTAATTTGGAAAGAGATGCATACGAGAAGGTGTGGGAATCTATTCGCCCATATATGCATTATGCTTGTTTGAGAGACGAGAAATTCTATAGTAGAATTAAACCCGCTGTTCTTTTCCAAAGGAGTGATAAGACCTTCGCCACTTTGGGTGAGGTTTTGGGAATGAGTGATGACGATCTTGCCGCTGCAGAAGATATTACCGAAAAGAAAATATATTATTATACAGATTCCAAGCAACAAAGTTATTATCTTTCACTTTTTGCAGAGAAAAATATTACCGTATACAGTTTTGATAAGGTTATAGATACTCAATTCGCTTCATTTATAGAAAGCAAAAATGAAAAAATAAAATTCCTCAGGGTAGATTCTGATCTTTCGGAAATAAGTGAAAGCGCAGAAAGTGAGGAACTTGTAGAGATATTCAAAACCATTTGCAAAAAAGATACTGAAATTACTGTTGCAACCCTTTCCGAAAAAGAGGCACCTGTGCTTTTAAAGAAAACGGAAGATTCACGCAGAATGGCAGAAATGATGAGGATGTACGGACTTGATTCTGATGCTATGAATGGCGGTGAAGAACTTTTGGTAAATGTCGCTTCTCCTATTTGCGAAAAGATTAAAAAGCTTTCCGCAGATGGCGACAAAGAAGACGCGGAGCTTTTGGCGAAGCATGCATATATGCTTGCGGTGGTAGCATCAAGACAGCTTACCTCCGATGAACTCAAAGAATATATGGAAATGAATATAAAATTACTTGAAAAAATTTAAAAGGAGACATTA
Source organism: uncultured Oscillospiraceae bacterium (assembly GCA_964509125.1). Taxonomy (GTDB): domain Bacteria; phylum Bacillota; class Clostridia; order Oscillospirales; family CAG-382; genus SIG653. Next base: position 2,412 of record CAZDVZ010000057.1, read on the forward strand.
CAATGAGCGAAGAAAAGAAAAACAACGAAATGTTGGAAGAAGAACTCGAAGAGGATTTTGTGGTAGAACTCACAGATGAAGAAGGAAAGACTGAAAAGTTCACCATTCTTGACAGCATCACTTACAAGGATGAAGAATTCGCAGTTCTCGCTACAGAAGCAGAACCGGACAGCGTAGTTATTCTAAAGTACATCGAAGAAGGCGAAGAAGGAACATTTGTTACCGTTGATGACGACGAAACCCTTCAAGCTGTTTTCGATATCTTTGTAGAATCTCTCGGTGACGGTTGTTGCTGTGGATGCGAAGATGGATGCGATTGTGGTTGCGATTGCGACGGCGATTGTGATTGCGAAGATGACGGATGCGATTGCGGATGTCACTGCGACAATAACTAATTTATGAAACAAGCCCGAAGATTTTCCGTGATGTTCTTAACGGGGAATTGATGGGTGGTATGTAACCGAAAGGTGTAAAAACCTTTCGGTTATTACTTTTTTATGCGGTTTTGGCTGTTGACCGTGCGAGAACATTGATTGCGGGGATACCTCGCTGTTGCAGGAAGTGGTATATTGAACATTACCATTACAAACGAAAGACTTGAACGCAGAGGATATTATTATATATCCCAAGCGTACAAGTCCTTGCACTCAATATGAATGAACCGCCGTGTACGAAACCGTACACACGGTGGTGTGAGAGGTCGGCTAATCAACTAATGGTTAGCCTCCTACTCGATTTATTTCAAAATAATATGCATACCAAGCGAAGACTTGCTGGTGTCTTCGGGCAAATTCAGAACATTTTCTTCAACAAAATCATGAATAGCCATCATTCTTGCAGCATAGAGTTCCATTCTGATGTTATATCCGATATGATTATGCAACACCGAATGACTGTATTTTTTGAAAATTTCTTCCACTTTTTCATACAAAGCGGTGACGTTTTGAATGAGCAATTCATAGTTTTTGTGTTCACAGAAAAGCTGATGGATTCTTCTCAGATCTTCAATTCTTATAACTAAAATGTCGGGAATCATATATCCGTCATCAGATGCGTGCGCGTATTTGCCGTTTATTCCATTCCATGCTCTTTTTTCAATTTCAGTAAATGAAGATATATTTCTGCTTTCCCTGATGCAGTTGCACATCAACTCGACTCCTTCGTAATCCGGCTCTCCGCATTGGTTCCACAAAGAATAATCTCCATATTTATATGTCCAAAACATATTTTTTTCATTACCGCAGCCATTATGCCCCATTACTGTTTCTTCAGGAAGATCGGTGATCTCATAACCGATAAATCCCCAAGATTCTCCGTTGGCACGTTTGGGCGGTTCGTAAATGTTTTGTGCCTTTACCGAATTTTCAATTAGGTAATCAATGAGATTGGGAGTCAACCACCAACGAATTGTATTATCATCAATATGGTCGCCTGCAATTCCGAGAGCACGAATGTTGGTTATGCTATCATCGATAAATTCACGAATAAGACGACTTCGCTCTTTTGCGGTCCTTCGTAGCGCATAGTAGACCTCTATACGACAATCTTTATCTAAGATGAAGAAATTGGTGATATATTTATCTCCCTGTTTTTCGAGAAGTGTAGCCCTATGAAGAATATCAACCTCTTCCTCCATGTACGGAGATGCTATCCCAAGTTCGATAGATAATTCTTCAAGGGTTGACGGGTTATTGCTTGCCTGCAGTAAAATATTATGGGGGATCTTTCTTTGCACGGCGCTCCAAGGAAGGCCGCTGGGTTGTGAACCGCTTGCTGCAAATGTAATGTTTTCGGGACTATAGCTGCGTTTTCCAAACTCTCTTGCCATATCCATACCTTCTTTCAATAAGATTCTTGCGCGGTGGAGCCTTTGTTCTACCGCACTTTTTGAAAGCGAGAGCGACGATGCAATATCACGAACGCTTTTGTTCTCTATGTAATAGGCAACAACGATGTTACGGTAATCACTCTTGATGAACGCCAGCTCTCGCCGAAGCAGAGCCATTTGCTCTGTATGTATCATTTCATCAAGGATATTTTCGCTTTCGTCCTCGATCTCATAATCTCCGATATCGGAACCGGTTACCGACTCGTTTCGATCATGCTTTTTCTTTGCCCATACCGAATAAAGGTTACGAGCGATACGCCATACCCACGCTGAAAAACTCGTTGGGATAGTACCCTTATTCAAAGCCGTGATTATTTGAAGCGAAATATCTTGTGTTAGATCTTCAGCTTCAACATTGTTTCCTGTCTTCTTCAGGCAGAAATAAAACAACTTTTCCATATAGTTTTCGGTAAATTCAATGATAAGCCAATCACGCATTTCGTTCGTTTGTTGCATTTTCTCACCTTCTTTCAACCATATAGTGTGGCATTTTTCGATTTGCTGACAAGATTTCAAAAAAATTTGTGGGTTTTCAATTATTATATCACAATATCTACTAAAAACAAATTGATTCCGACAAAGTTACAAGATTTGTTGAACATAAAGCAAATGACAGTACAGCCTTTCAACTGTACTGCCGATTTCTTTTATCCTATTCGGGTTTCATATTCCTCCGTTAAAGACATCCCGCCATTTGGCACGGTTTGTTTTTTGATGTGTTTGGGATGAGTTACAATTTGGTGGTGAAAGTTTCTAATCTCTTTTGTTTGAAAAGTTAAAACACTTTTATTAACAGCAGACATCCGTCAGAGACGGAAACGGAGGCGGGAGAGTCATTTATTGTTTCGTTGCTGATTCCATATTGATATTCGCAGGTGATCTCTCCGTTTTCTAAGGGATATTTAGCGTTTTTTATATTTATTCCTTTTGCGTTCCCCGAAATGTTTAAAAGAGAAAAGAAAGAATATTTGTTTTCAATCAACACAGGTGACTTTGAAACAATTTCCATTTCGGAGTAGTTATCGATGATTTTACCTTTCTTGTTTTGGGAAAGCAAATAAAGCAAAATAGAAACATTTCCAATGGTGTGGTCAAGCCTTTCTCCCGCAACACCTATTAAAACAAAATCATCAAATCCACGTTTGATCCCTTCTTTAACAGCGAATACTGTATCTGTATCATCTTTTTCTTTGGGAAGGATTATAGTTTCTGTTTTTGAGAGCGGGTTTTTGTGAGAATCGAAATCTCCTACAATGAGAGAAGGTGGGAACTTTAAGCCTTTTTCGTGCCTTAATCCACAGTCACAATATATAATAAAATCATCCGTCTGAATTTGTTTTTTTATTAATTCATAATTTTCAATAGGCGCTCCGCCCACAATGATACATCTTTTCATGTTCAATTCCTTTTTCCTTGTAATGATGTTATCATACCACTTTTTGTGCCAATATTCAAGATGCATATTTGCAATTTTTTTTGAGAATAAAAGCTTTGCGTATGTATGGTTTGTATCAAAGGCTTTTAGTAACATAAAATCTACGGTTTGCTTTTTAAGCACTTTGAGAGGGAGTGCAAATTTTGTTATATTTTTTTCGTAAAAACGCGAAAAATATGTTTAAAATATGTCAATTATTTCTAAAAGTGTTGTAAGAACGGATTGTGCGAGCTTTTTCGCTTAAAGTGGTCAAAAACTCGCTTCACGTTCATTGTTTTTTAAAAAAATGCTGACTTAAAGTTATAAATTGTAAGTATTGACAATTATTCGAGGGTGTGGTATCATATTTTTGTTAAGAGAGCTAAATTTGAAAGGAGCACAAAGAACATATTATGAATAGTTCATTTGTTAGATCATTTAAGAAATCAGCTTTTGGAAAACTGCTATCGGTAATACTTGCAATGTTGATGATGTTTTCAGCCTTTTCCACGATAGCTCAGCCGGATGTACAGGTTGAGGCTGCGGGTTTTTCAATTATGCATCAATACGATAGTCAATGGTATGCGTATACTTATGGTACCGGAACACTTGCTGCAACAGGCTGCGGTATGTTCTCAATTGCTAACTGCGTTGGATATCTTACCGGGCAAACTATGAATGTTCCTGAGATCGCTTCTTGGGCACATAGCATTAACGCTTATAACGTAACGGGAAGTGAAGGAACATACAGGCAAATACTTTATCCCAGAGTAGAAGCGCGTTTTGGAAGTACATACGGCTTCACCGTTGATTGCGGTTCGGGCACAGGATATTGGGCAGGCGCGAGCAGTACAATCCTCAAAAATCATCTTGCTGCGGGCGGCGCTGCTGTTGGTCACGTTGATAATCACTATGTTGCCATTGTGGGATATGACGCAAGCACGAACAAGTTCCACATTTATGACAGCGCACCTTCTGCCGATAGAGGAACAGGTTATAACGGCGGGGATGTTTGGATAACTCAATCTGCTTTTTCGACAGGCAGAATGTCTCTTGACTGGTTCTGTCTTTTTACTGCTACAAAGAATAATAAGCTTGATGGCTACTCTCCCATAGATATGGGTGAAAACTTCGTGGCATATATCAGACATACTGCATCAGGCAAATATATTACAGATGTTAATAACAACCTTGAAGTTGCGGATGGAGTCTTCG
>CAZDVZ010000058.1:0-6549 GCA_964509125.1 uncultured Oscillospiraceae bacterium
TTTATTGCTACAACTCAAAAAAGCAAAAACAGCATTTGCCATTTTTGCTTTTTTAGTTTAGAGCACCGCGCCTGATGCGCCACCTGAAACGAGAGAAGAATATCTTTTCAGGTATCCGGAAAGTTCTTTTTTCTTTGGAACAAAATTTTGCAGTCGTTTTGAAAGTGTTTCATCATCAACAAGTAGGGATATTGTATTTTCGGGGATATTTATACAAATCATATCGCCATCTTCAACAACTCCGATGGGACCTCCGGATGCTGCTTCGGGCGATATATGTCCAACACACGCGCCCCGCGTTGCACCACTGAATCTTCCATCGGTAATAAGAGCCACGCTGTTTCCAAGTCCCATGCCCATTATGGACGCTGTGGGATTTAACATTTCACGCATTCCGGGACCGCCTTTTGGGCCTTCGTATCGAATTACCACTACGTCGCCGGGACAGATCTTGCCATTATTTATTGCCTCTTGCGCATCTTCCTCGCAGTCAAAAACCTTTGCAGGTCCTTCATGGACTTGCATTTCGGGAAGAACTGCCGAGCGTTTTACAACGCATCCTTCAGGAGCAAGATTTCCTTTTAAAACTGCAATTCCGCCTGTTTCGCTATAAGGCGACTCTATGGGTTTTATAACGTCATGGTCGGTATTCACACATCCCGCAATATTTTCGCCCAAGGTTTTTCCTGTAACTGTCATGCAATTTGTATACAACAAGCCTTTTTTGCAAAGCTCATTCATAACAGCATAAACGCCACCCGCCTCATTTAAATCTTCAATATAAGTCCTTCCCGCAGGGGCTAAATGACAAAGATTGGGTGTTTTTTCACTTATTTCGTTTGCCACATCCAAATTAAGGTCTACGCCACATTCACGGGAGATTGCCGGTAGGTGAAGCATACTGTTTGTGGAACATCCCAAAGCCATGTCAACGGTCAATGCGTTTAGCAATGCTTCCCTTGTCATTATATCACGAGGGCGAATGTTCTTTTTCAACAGTTCCATCACTGCCATGCCTGCGTGCTTTGCAAGCTCAATTCGTTCAGAATACACCGCAGGTATCGTTCCGTTCCCTCTCAATGCCATTCCTAAAGCTTCTGTTAAGCAATTCATGGAATTTGCAGTATACATTCCCGAACAAGAGCCGCAAGTGGGACAGGTTTTTTTCTCATACTCCGAAAGCTTTTCAAGTCCGATCTTTCCCGCATTATACGCCCCTACAGCCTCGAACATACTCGAAAGACTTGTTTTTTTACCATCCACTTTACCTGCAAGCATAGGTCCGCCGCTTACAAATACCGTGGGAATATTTACTCTTGCCGCAGCCATTAAAAGCCCCGGAACATTTTTATCACAGTTGGGCACCATTACAAGGCCGTCAAAGCCATGAGCCAAAGCCATCGCCTCTGTAGAATCGGCAATAAGATCACGCGTTACTAAAGAGTATTTCATTCCCTTATGTCCCATGGCGATTCCGTCACACACCGCAATAGCGGGGAACACGATCGGTGTTCCACCTGCCATTGCTACGCCTAATTTAACTGCATCTACAATCTTGTCAAGATTCATGTGTCCCGGAACGATCTCGTTATATGAGCTGACTACTCCTATAAGAGGGCGGCTTTGTTCCTCATCGGTCAACCCCAAAGCGTGGAACAAACTTCTATGCGGCGCATTTTGTACGCCCAATACAACATTATCTTTTGACATTGTTCTCACTTCCTAAATTAATTATTTATAAGTTTATCCTCGTCGCTCCAGCTATAAAGTTTCCTTACTTCTGCGCCAACTTTTTCGGAAGGATGCTCCGCCGCCAGCTTTCTCATGGCGTTAAAATGCACTGCACTTCCCGCTTGCGACATTTCTAAAAGAAATTCCTTTGCAAACGATCCGTCTTGAATATTCTTGAGAATAGTTTTCATTGATTTTTTTGTTTCATCTGTGATTATTTTAGGGCCTGTTATATAATCACCGTATTCTGCCGTATTTGAAATTGAATATCTCATTCCCGCAAATCCGCTTTGATAAATAAGGTCAACAATAAGCTTCATTTCGTGGATACATTCAAAATATGCGTTTCTCTCATCGTATCCTGCTTCTACCAAAGTTTCATATCCCGCTTGCATTAAAGCGCATACGCCTCCGCAAAGTACCGCCTGTTCACCAAAAAGATCGGTTTCGGTTTCTGTTCTGAAAGTTGTTTCCAAAACGCCGGCTCTCGCGCCACCGATTGCCAAAGCATATGCCAAAGCGATATCCCATGCATCTCCTGTTGCATCTTGTTCAACCGCAACGAGACAAGGCACCCCTTTTCCCGCCTGGTATTCACTTCTGACTGTGTGGCCGGGACCTTTTGGAGCGATCATTATTACATTTACATTTTTGGGAGGCTTTATACATCCAAAGTGGATATTGAATCCATGGGCAAAAGCAAGAGTTTTACCCTCCGTAAGATTTGGCTCAATGCTTTCTTTATACAACGCAGCCTGTTTTTCATCGTTGATAAGTATCATTATTATGTCTGCGCACTTTGCCGCCTCTGATGATGTTAAAACACTAAGACCTTGTTTTTCTGCTTTTTCCCAGCTTTTAGACCCTTGATAAAGTCCAACAACAACATCAACACCACTTTCTTTCAAGTTAAGTGCATGAGCATGACCCTGGGATCCATAACCGATGATCGCTACCTTTTTGCCTTTCAATTTGCCGAGATCACAATCTTGTTGATAAAAAATTCTTGCCATTTCAAATTACCTCTTTTCTAAAAATTTATAAATTTAAGTTTTGAACAAGTGTAGAGCTTCCTTTTTGCAGTGAAGCCGTGCCTGTTCTACATATTTCAAAAATTACAAAATCCATCATTAATGTTAAAAACTCATCAACTCTTTCATGCGTTCCGATTAATCTGAGAACAAAAGAGTTTTTGGAATAATCTATGGTTTCTGCCCCAAAAGCTTCTGCGGCGGCTTTTATCTCTGTACGAGTTTGGGGATCGTTTTTCATTTTTATGAGAATAAGCTCGCAATTTACAGAATTTTCGTTGTTAAGCTCTTTTACGGAACAAACATCGGGCAACTTATATAGCTGGTTGATGAGCTGTTTTTTGTTTTCTTCCTCACCGTCAAAACTAAAAGTTATACGGGAATATGCATTTGATTCTGTTTCGCTTGCGGAAAGGGCACTTATATTGAACTGACGCCTTCTGAACATACTCGTCAAACGATTTAAAACGCCGAATTGGTTTTTTACCAAAACCGCCACATTGTATCTGTTCATTCAATCCCCTCCAAATTTACAATTATATCATCCATGCTTCCACCCGGAGGAAGCATTGGTAAAACAAATTCGTCCTTTTCAATTTTGCAATCGATTACATACGGTCCGTTTGTGGAAAACGCTTTCCTCAATGATTGTTTAAGCTCCTCCAATGTTTCAACTCTTTCTCCATCCGCGCCAAATGATTTTGCAAGGGAAGAAAAATCTGTTTTACGATTTAACACGGTGTTTGAATAATGTTTTTCGTAAAAGAGGGTTTGCCACTGTCGCACCATTCCCAAAACGCCGTTATTCATAATTAAAATTACAACAGGGACATTGTACGACACAGCCGTTGCAAGCTCATTAAGGCACATTCCAAAGCTACCGTCGCCTGTAATCAAAACGCTTCTTTCGCCTGTACCGAATGAAGCACCTATGGATGCTCCAAGTCCAAACCCCATTGTTCCAAGTCCACCACTGGACACAAACCGCCGCGGCGTTTTTAACGTAAGATTTTGTGCCGACCACATTTGGTGCTGTCCAACATCTGTTGCTACCGCTGTGTTTGAACCTAAAAATTCATTTACACATAGGATCGCAGAACGAGGTGTAAGCCCTTCCCTTTTATCAACATAGTTTTCTTCTTCCACTATGAGACTCGCAATTTTCTTTTGCCATTCAGGCTTCGCTTTCAACTCAACAAGTGGCAAAAGCTCTGTCAAAGTCTTTTTGATATCTCCTCTAAGGCCTACTTTCGCATTTACTGTCTTTGAAAGCTCTGAGCCGTCCACATCTATGTGAACAATGTTTGCTCCCGTGGCAAATTTTTGACGATTTCCGGTTACACGGTCATTGAAACGCACACCGAGAGCTATTATAAGATCCGACTTATGCATCGCCATGGAAGACGCATAATGGCCATGCATTCCCTGCATTCCCAAAAATCTTTTATGATCAGTGGGGATCGCTGACAATCCCATCATTGAACATCCAATTGGTGCATCGATTTTTTCTGCAAGAGAAAGCATTTCTTCTTGAGCCGATGCTGTCACAAGTCCACCGCCAAAATATATATACGGTCTCAAAGATGAGTTTATTAATTTTGCCGCCTCTTCTATTCTCACCGCTTTCGCCGCTGTTGGCTCTATGACAGATACAGGATCGCACTGGGTATATTCGCATTTTGCAATTTGCACATCCTTGGGTACATCTATAAGCACAGGGCCGGGACGCCCCGATTTTGCCAAAACAAACGCTTCTCTGATCGTATCTGCAAGTGATTCCACATTTCCAACAAAATAATTATGTTTGGTTATGGGAAGTGTTACGCCTGTTATATCTATTTCCTGAAAGCTATCTGTACCTATTTGCGTTGTGGGTACGTTTCCGCAAATTGCGACGAGGGGAACCGAATCAAGATAAGCTGTGGCGATCCCCGTAACAAGATTAGTTGCTCCCGGTCCCGATGTGGATATTACAACTCCCACCTTGCCTGTTACCCTTGCATAACCGTCAGCGGCGTGAACAGCCCCTTGTTCATGTGCCGTCAAAATATGTTTTATTTCGTTTTGATATTTATATAGAGAATCATATACGTTAAGTATCTGACCGCCGGGATATCCAAAAACCGTTGTAGCTTCTTGTTCTATTAAGGTTCTTACTATTATATCTGCACCTGATAGAAACATGGTATCACCCCTTTTTATATTTTTTCCGCAACAACTTCCACTTCAACCAAAACATTTTTCGGAAGTGTTTTAACTGCTACGCATGAACGTGCAGGCCTTTCCGTGAAATATTCCCCATACACCTTATTAAATTCCGCAAAATCCGACATTTCTGCAAGAAAGCATGTTGTCTTAACTGCATTTTCAATACTTGAGCCTGACGCCTCAAGAACTTCTTTTAAATTTTGACAAACTCTGTGGGTCTGCTCACGTATATCTGCGCCTACAACTTCTCCTGTGGCGGGATCAAGGGGAATTTGCCCCGATGTGAAAACCAAATTTCCCACAACAACTGCTTGGGAATATGGGCCTATCGCTTTGGGTGCTTTATCTGTTTGTACTTTATAGTTCATGATTTAATCTCCTTTTATATTATTTTAAATCCATCATTTTTAAGTGATCTTGTTATCAGATTGGCATGATCAAAATCTCTTGTTTCCATCTCTATACGCAAATAACAGCCGTTTACGCTCTCTGTGTTCCCTTTTTCATAGTGAACACCTGTTACATTCCCCCCGCATTTGGCGATTATTCGTGATATCTCCATAAGCTGACCGGGTTTATCAATAAGCTCGATAACCATGCTTGACGAACGTCCGGAATTTAAAAGTCCACGATCAATTACTCGTGATAAGCTTGTAACATCAATATTTCCGCCTGAAACAATGCATACAACACGTTTACCCTTTAAATTGAATTTATTAAACATAACCGCGGCAACGGCGGCGGCACCTGCACCTTCTGCAATCATTTTTTGTTTTTCAATCAATGCTAATATGGCAGACGCTACCTCGTCATCGCTTACAAGTGCAATTTCGTCCACATATTCATTTACTAATTTAAAAGTGTTTTCGCCCGGTTGTTTAACAGCAATTCCGTCTGCTATAGTTTGAACTGAAGGCAAGCATGATATCTTTCCTTTCTTCACGGAATTGTACATACTTGCAGCGCCTTTCATCTGAACACCGTAAATCTTGACGGAGGGGCGAATCTGCTTTATTGTGTAGGCGATTCCGGAAATCAGTCCGCCTCCGCCTACGGGTACGACTACTGCATCTACGTTGTCTAAATCGGAAAGGATCTCCAAGGCTATGGTTCCTTGTCCTGCGATGACGTTTTCATCATCAAACGGATGAACAAAAGTATATCCATGAGAATCTCGAAGTTCAAGTGCTTTTTTGTATGCATCATCGTAGCAGCCTTCTACGAGACATACATCGGCGCCAAATCCTTTTGTAGCTTCAACTTTGGAAATTGGCGCGGAATCGGGCAAGCAGATGAGCGACTTGATCCCGTTTTTTGTTGCGGCAAGAGCAACACCTTGTGCATGGTTGCCTGCAGAACAAGCAATAACACCTTTTTCTTTTTCTTCTTCCGACAACATTGCAATTTTATACGCCGACCCCCTCACTTTGAAGGATCCTGTAATTTGAAGGTTTTCGGGCTTCAAATATAGCTCACAATCGGTTTCAATTCCATACGCCCTTACTAAATCGGTTTGTCTTATGATATTTTTAAGAACTGTTTGTGCGCTGAATACTTTGTCAAGAGATAACATTTTCAT
>CAZDVZ010000059.1:0-6257 GCA_964509125.1 uncultured Oscillospiraceae bacterium
CTTGAGGGCCGATGGGGCCGGTTTCACCCGCGGGGCCTTGAGGACCAATGGGGCCGGTTTCACCCGCGGGGCCTTGAGGGCCGATGGGGCCGGTTTCACCCGCGGGGCCTTGAGGACCAATTGGGCCGGTTTCACCTATGGGGCCTTGAGGGCCAATTGGGCCGGTTTCACCTATGGGGCCTTGAGGGCCGATGGGGCCGGTTTCACCCGCGGGGCCTTGAGGACCAATGGGGCCGGTTTCGCCTGCGGGGCCTTGAGGACCGATGGGGCCTGTTGCACCGGGGAATCCTCTTGGCCCTATCGGTCCTTGAGGGCCGACAGCGCCGGTTTCACCTGCAAATCCTCGCGGGCCCATAGGTCCTTGCGCTCCTGTAAAACCCCTTGGTCCAGCCGGCCCTTGAGGGCCGACAGCGCCAACCTCTCCCGCGGGGCCTCGTGGTCCCATAGGCCCCGGTAAACCCGGAAATCCTCTTGGACCGATGGGGCCTTGGGGACCGGGAGGTCCTGGCGGGCATTTATGAAAACAGAGGTCGCAGGAGCATTTATTTTTACAGGAATCTTTCGGAAAACCGCAATCACAGTTAAATTCATTATCGTTGCAATCTTTTTGACAGTTATCTTTATTATCAATCTCAGGGTAGTTGTTATTATAAAAAATTCGTCTACTCATTATATTCACCTCCTTTGAAGTATGTATTACCATAATATGCTTGCCTGTACTTTTTTGGCAATAGAATGAATTCAGACGAGCCTGACGAAGTATAGGAGACGGATGCAAGTGATGTGTTTTTTTGCGGCGATAACGAAAAAGAACAAGCATATGGTTGTTGTATTCACGGAAAAGTTATTTTTTAAAATTGGAGACAACTTGATCTCCGATGATGCAGAGTGGTGTGTAAGTGCTTCTGCATACAGGTTTTTACATACTCTTTTTGATGAATACAAAAGAGCAGTTATGTCTTTTGATAAACAAGTAATGGACTTTTACAAATCAAACCCACCCCGTGAATTTGAAGACGATTTTGACAAGAACGGATATAGCGCTTTTGTCACCCGGTGGTACTCGTTATATGATAAAGCAATTACAACATGAAAAAAGCCCTATGACTTTTTGCGATCATATCAGTCATAGGGTATCTTCATTTTTTATTTGTCGTAAACCGGTTTTGCCGGGTTTGGAAAAACCTGTACTACCGCTATTTTACGGCATTTTCTTATTCATGCGGCTTCATCGTGGGGAAACGAGTTCCGACGATGGGTCGCAAAGTAAATTATCTTACCACGAAACAGAGGTAACAACACCTGCATCCAAGATAACCTCTTTATTTTGTCCACGGTATGACACCACCACTTTTTGCGCCTTTTTGGCAAGAAGGGTGAGTTCTGTTAATGTTCCGTTCTGCCAAGATATGGATACCTCAACACATCCTTTAGCCACAAGTCCATTTATGGTGCCGTTGAGAATTTTGTCGGGAAGCGCGGGCAAAATCTTAATTTTGCCATCTTCACATTGCAAAAACAGTTGGCAAATACCCGCCGTTACGCCAAAATTACCATCGATTTGGAAAGGCGGGTGTGCATCAAACAGGTTTGGATATGTGCCGCCGCTAAATTTGTCGTCTGTTTGCCTATCCGGATCTTTTAAGCGCAATTGGTTTTCAATCAACTTCATCGCGCGATTGCCGTCCTTCAGCTTTGCCCACAAATTCACTTTCCAACCCATACTCCAACCGGTACCTTCATCTCCTCGAAGCTCTAAGGTTTGGCGCATGGCATGGGAAATCGCCTTGTTGTTTTCTGTTGTAATGATATCAGCAGGACACATAGCGTACAAATGAGAGAGGTGTCTGTGATGAACATCGCACATTTCATACTCATCATCGTATTCAAGCAGTTGCCCTTGCGAGCCCACCGTGAAAATAGCAACCTTGTCCATTCGCTCCGCAACATTTTGGACAAAGGGATCCATCACATTTAAAACATCGGCACATTTCACAAGATTACAAAAAACATCATAAACAATCGACTGAGACATGGTAGTATATTTTGCAACGTGTAAGGTTTGTCCATCTTTTCGATAGACATTTTCCGGAGAAGTGGTAGGGGTAAGAATCCAATAGTCCCCATCTCGGACCAACATATCCCAATAAAACTTCGCAGACTCAAGCAAAATGGGATAGGCGGTATTTTCTAAAAACTCGACATCCTGTGTATATTCATAATATTCCCACAAATGTCGTGTGAGCCAACCGGAAGAAAGATTCCAAAAGCCAAAGCAGGAGCTTCCTATTTGGTTGTTTCCCACGGGATTTGATATACCCCAAATATCTGCGTTGTGATGGGAAACAAAGCCATTTGCGTGATAGAAATGTTTTGCAAGTTCTTTACCGGTAACCGAAAGCTTTTTAACCAATTCGTTAATCGGTTTAGCGCACTCATGCAGGTTAGTCATAAATACATGCCAATAATTCATTTCAGAGTTGATGTTAATGGTATAATCCGCCCCCCATTCCGGATATAAAGACTCATTCCAAATTCCTTGTAAGTTAGTAGCAGTACTTCCTTCACGAGATGAAGCGATAGTCAAATATCTTCCGAAGTTGAACAACAACTCGCACAGCGAAGCATCATCCGTCCCACTTTCCAAACGCAAGTCAGTGTCAAGATCGGAGGGTGCTCCGCCAAGATCGATATATACTCTTTGATATAGTTCCAACACATCTGTAACGTGAGCCAAACGCAAAGAATCATAATTCCACGTCAGTAACGAAAGGGATGCCTTATCACAGGCGTGATAAGTTTCTGCAGTTGGAAATACATCAAAGGCGATAAATGAAGTTTTAACGCAGAAATATAGTACAGTGTCTGTAGTATCAACAATAGTTAACCGCTCGTCGGCATAGGATGCCAATCCATTGGAGTTTGCGCGCAAAAAGGCATGAAATTTAATGCCCTTGCCATTAAATGTAACAGGCTTTGCCTTCCTATCATATACAGGCGGCAGACTATCGGGACATTCTCCTTCCCACACCAAAGCATCCTCTGTAGCAAATGCAGTCCTTTCAAACAAAGCATCTCCCGTAATACAATAAGAAACCGGTTTGCTCGATTGCAAACGAATGGCAAGGCAATCATTGGGATAAGAAACAAAATATTCACGTTTAAATTCAATCTCATCTTCTGTATATACACAATTTACCAACGAAGTTGACAAATTCAACGTGCGAGTATAGGAGTCGGGGCGATTTTGAGAGCCTATGCGTTCAATATACAAATTTCCAAGATAAAGATAAGAATTTACCCAGTTACCAAGAAAATGTTCTTCCAATTCTCGCTCAGCCTCATAAGTCTTTCCGTCTGCCATCAATTTTTGTGCCCTTCGAAAAGATTCATATGCTCCCTCAACCAACTGATTTCCCGGTACACCCGACCAGAGTGTGTCATGATTCAAGGAAATACGTTCCTTGTCCACTTTGCCATATACCATACCGCCAAGGCTACCATTGCCAATTGGTAATGCTCTTTCAAAACAATCTGCACTTTGTGAATATTTTAAAACCTGTTCCATAATGTCTCCCCATCATTTTTACAAACAATTTCTATCCAAAGATGATAAAAAACCGCTTGAATTATAAATCGTATATTCTCCCAATTTTTCACCCGTATCTGCAATACTTGGTTTTGATCCTCGTATTGATACGTAAATCATTTTGGGAATCGGAACAACTATCAATATTTTCTTTCCCTCCCCTTCAAAGCTAAAGGTAAACTCTTTTAATTTTGAAAACAACTCCATTCTGAGCAAACGGACGGATATACGTTTTACACCGTTTCCCTTGTGGAAAAAGATAATTGGTGTTCCGGGGAAAATGCCTGATATAAGCTTACAATCGTATTTTTTTCCATCTTTCTCAATTGTAAAGTTTGCACCGCCGCAAGAAACAAAAATGGAAATGTAGATCCTATTGATATTCGTTATTTGTATGGAGTTATCTTTACAGTAATTTTTCAGCTTGGTAATGAACACCTTTCGCTTTAATATGGCACGAAGAACATAAGCGACAATCACCGTCAACGCCGCAAAAAGAATTAACAACGCGCCTATCCAAACAATCTTTCCGTTAGACACCGTCCACACGGCGTCAAAAAACGGCACAAACCAAGGCAACACCATTGACACGGCAAAATATATCAAAGCTACATAAACAACTCGTTTTAAAGTTGCGATCACTCCTCCCCCATCGTTGTTCTGAGCGGACGATATAATCTGATCAATTTCATGATACCAAGTTTTCGCCACTACAACATGAGCAAAAAAATCAATAACAACCATCACCGGAAGAATTACAAGAAATGTATACAACTTTTTCTCAAGGTCTGTCATTTCAACATTATGAAAAATTGCCGCTGTCACAAACCCATACGGCAAAAAATAAGAAACCATAAGTATCAAAGCTGTCTCTATGTAAAAGTTCGCCGTGGAAAAAACAAATTTAATGCTTGAAAATTTTTTTGCATTTTTCACATTTTCAACGAGCTTTAGCTGTGCTGATATATCGTTGGAATTTAATGCAATAACCATTGAGTTGAAAATCAGTAAATAAAAAAACGTAAACAGTCCGTTCAGAGTGGAAACACTTATTTCTTCTATGCAACTATAAACAAAAATGTACTGTGCGGCGGTGGAAATCATAAACGTCAGAAATATAATAAGTGCCGCCCTTAATAAAATAGTACCCCCTGATTTTATTTTTTCCATATTGCCCCTTTTTTAAAAACAAAACTTTTTTTACAGTATATCATGCGCTTTTCGATTAGTCAACTATTTTAGGCGGATAAATCGCCACGATAGTTTCAATTCATTCTTCTGATTCGTTTTGCCGGAAATCGGATTTTTCTTCTTGAAGATTTTTGAAAATCCATTGACGGAGCTCAGTTTGGATGATAAAATATAGATATAATTTTTTGGGAGGGATCGTTACGAAAGCTCATAAATATTTAATCTTCATATTAATTTTGGTTTTCATGTTCAATTCATGCGGCAATGATAATTTGCATATATCAGAAAACCCGATCAGCGAAGTTTTGGAAGATGACGAGATAGCAGAAGCGGGAGCCATCCTTAATACAGCATCGGAAGAAATCTCTCAAAACATTTCCGAAGAAAAAACATCCTCCGAATCTTCAGAAAGCGAAGAAGAATCCACCGCAGAAACTTCCGAAGATGATAACTTTTCAGAGGAAGTTATTCCCGAACTTGACTCGTCGGGTTTTGTGATTTTGACAGATGTTATTCCCAACATAATTTTGGAAGTCAGATATTATTCCACGTACAATTTTGTCGGTGAACGAATTGACGGATATGAAGAACCCATAGTTTTATTAACCAAAGAAGCGGCAGATGCTCTGAAAAAGGTCAACGAAGAAGTTATGGAACAAGGTTTCATACTAAAAATCTATGATGGGTATAGACCGCAGATGGCAGTAGATCATTTTATACGTTGGTCAAAAGACGAAAACGATGTCCGCATGAAAGAATATTTTTATCCGGAAATTGAAAAATCCAACATATTTCCATGGGGATATGTTGCAGAAAAATCAGGACACAGCAGAGGAAGCACCATTGATCTAACATTATTTGACCTTAAAACAGGAAAAGAAGCGGACATGGGTGGAACATTTGATTATTTTGGAAAATTGTCTTACCCCACTTACAAAAATCTTACAGACGAACAGCTTGAAAATCGTGAAATTTTGCGGAACGCCATGATGAACAATGGCTTTAAACCCGCCAAAAACGAATGGTGGCATTTTACACTTGAAAACGAGCCATACCCGAATACATATTTCACCTTCCCCGTCAACAGCAATATTTTTGATAAATAATATTCCAAAACAGAAGAAAGAATATGTTGCGTATGTTGAGGTAGGCAAAAAACCGCACATAAAGCAAGGTAATTATGAAACAATGAGAGCAAGAAGTCATTAGATTTAGAAATAAAAATAAAAAAAGATAATCGAGTGTTTTTTGCGCATGAAATATGCGAACAGTTAGACTATACAATAGATATTTGCGTAAATGGACAAAAATAGAAGCAAACGCAAACAAATATACGTTTGTATGGAAAAAAGCAGTAGAAAAAAACCAAACGAAAGTCTTATGTATGCCCTTGAAACCACTCTTGTCGATGAATGGGCAACGAAAAAAGCGGCTCACCGTCATAGGCGAGTCGCTTTTTCTATGCTGAGTATTTAGA
>CAZDVZ010000060.1:0-6224 GCA_964509125.1 uncultured Oscillospiraceae bacterium
TATGAACCGAATGCTCTAGCCAACTGAGCTATTCCGCCGCGCAGGAAGTAGTATATCACAAGAGAAAAAATTTGTCAACCCCTTTTTTAAACTTTTTCTGATTTTTAAAAACGAGTGAATTCCCAAAGTAAATTCCACAGTGGAATTTAGAAATGGAATTCACGTTTTAAAAACAAATATTAAAAAGCGGAAAAATAAATTTTTGAAAGAAATAAATCAGAATTTGATTGACAAAAAGTCAATTTTGGTGTACAATGTCTACGTTAAAAAAATTGGGCGGAAGTATTGGCGCGATCTGATGTTTTTAGTCAAAACGCAAAATTTTTTTGATGAAAAAAACGTATTTTCTCTGTATCGTCAATATACAAAAAAGATAAAATGTTGTAAAATTAAATAAATTGAATATAGCGCAACTATTTTAAACCTTTAAACATTCACCACGGAGGAAAGTTAAAATGGCAAAAGTTGAATTTTTGAATCACGGCGAATTAGGCATTATCGTTATGGACAGCGCAAAAGATCTTGGCGAAAAGATTAATGAAAACATTGCTCTTTTGAGAAATGAAGAGGGGGCAGACTATAAAGTTCCCATCCAAGAGACTCGTTTCCAAAACGGCGAAGGTAAAGTCAGACTTCTGGACTCCGTGAGAGGAAGAGATATTTTTATTGTTTCAGATGTGGGAAATTATAGTTGCACATACAAAATATATGGATATGAAAATCATATTGGACCCGATGAACATTTTCAAAACATTAAAAGAGTCCTCTCTGCTATTGGAGGAAAGGCAAACCGTGTTACGGTTATAATGCCTCTTCTTTATTCATCAAGACAGCATAAACGCCACGGCAGAGAATCTCTTGACTGCGCAATGTCTTTGAGGGAACTTGAGGCGGCGGGAGTTAATACTATTCTTACGTTTGATGCTCACGATCCTACTATACATAACGCTATTCCCATTGCTTCTTTTGAAAATGTTTTCCCGACATATTCCATTATTAAAGAATTTATTCGCAGAGAGGGCGTTGAGAAGATCACTAAAGACATGGCTGTTATAAGTCCTGACGTTGGTGCCATGGACAGAGCTCTTTATTATGCAACGATCTTGGGCCACGATGTGGGCGTTTTCTACAAGAGACGTGACCTTGACAATGTGGTTGACGGAAAGAGTCAGATCCTTCAGCATGAGTACATTGGAAAACCTCTCGATGGAAAAAGCGTTCTCATTATTGATGATATGATCGCTTCGGGTGGATCTATCATTGAGGTTATTGAGAGACTGTCTCAATATGATATAAAAGATGTATATTCTATTGTAACTTTCCCGCTTTTCACAAAGGGTGTCGCTGCGTTTGATAAGCTTTATGAGGAAGGGAAGCTTACAAAACTTTATTCCACTAATCTTACTTACGTTCCCAAGGAGATAGTAGACCGTCCGTGGTTTGAACAGGTTGATCTTTCAAAATATATTGCCAAGCTTATTAATACTTTGAACCATGATCACTCCATTTCCGGACTTTTGGATGCAGATGTAAGAACTAAAGAAATGGTTCAAAAGGCAATAAGAGCATCCGAAAAAAAATAATTTTCGCAAAAGTGGTTTTGTGAACAAAATGTAAAATAACCAAATCCCGATGAGTCAGAACCGTGTTGGTACTTGACAATCGGGATTTTTTTTGATACAATACACCTTAAGAGGCCTTAAATGGTTTTCTCCTTGGAGGCGCAAATGCGTCTCTCAATTGTCCGGAAGGAGGTGCAATTTCAAGTGGAAAAGAAGACAGCATTGTACGAAACCGTGTTCGTTGTCAACACAGCGCTTGGCGAAGAAGCAGTTAAAGCTTTAACAGAGAAATTTACTTCTCTCATCGCTGAAAACGCTACGGTTGAAAAAACCGAAGAATGGGGAAACAGAAAGCTTGCTTACCCAATTGACGACTACACAGAGGGTTACTACGTACTTGTTAAGTATACTGCTCCTACAGCTTTCCCTGCAGAGCTTAAGAGAATTCTTAACATTACTGACGGCATTCTTCGCTCACTTACAATTAAGTGCGAAGAATAAGAATCCATTATCGGGAGGTTTCAAATTATGGCATCATTCAATAAAATTATCCTTATCGGCAACTTGGTTGCGGATCCTGAACTCAAACAGACAAATTCGGGCGTTAGCTACTGTTCGTTCAGAATAGCTGTAAACAGACGTTTCTCCAAAACCGGAGAACAGGCTGAGACAGACTTTTTTGAAGTTACTTGCTGGCGTGAAAAAGCAGAGTTTGTAACGAGATTTTTCACCAAAGGAAGGTCTATTCTTGTTTGTGGTGAAATGCATCAGCGTTCTTGGGTAGATAATACAGGTGCTAAAAGATATTCCTATTCTGTTGCTGCGGATGAGCTTTCGTTTGTGGATAAGAAAGGAACTGAATCCTCCGATTTCAGAGGTTCTAACTCGACCGCTCCGTCGTATAGTTCTTCAGCACCGGATATGGGCGCTTTCGAAGAATTGTCTACAGACGACGAATTGCCGTTCTGATCGCAGAACAAAATCATTGAAGGAGGATAAAAAATGGATAAGGAAATCAAAGAAGTAAAAGAAGCTCAAAAGCCTTTCCGTCCTCGCAAGAAGAAGAAAGTTTGCTTCTTCTGCGCAGAAAAGATAGAGCATATCGATTACAAAAATGTTGGTAGCTTTAGAAAGAATCTTTCTGAGCGTTCTAAAATACTTCCTCGCAGAATTACCGGTACATGTGCAAAGCATCAACGTCAGCTTACCATCGCTGTTAAGCGCGCAAGAGAGCTTGCATTGATCCCTTATATTTCTGACTAATAATTAAATTTAAAGCCGGGACGAGTTCTCGGCTTTTTTTGTATAAAAATTTCACTTTGGAGACGTATGAAGAATATATTTTGTTCTGAGAATATTGAATATTTCAGTGTGATGCCCATTTCATGGGGGAACATTATCAATCAGCGATTAATGCCTGAAAATGTAAGCAGTGTTATAGTGTTTCTTATTCCGTATAGAACTGACAGAGAAAAATCGGTACAGCTTGCTCATTTTGCAAAGGTGCCGGATTATCACGGTTTTGCAAAAGAACTTTTTGACAGAATTATTCCAAAATTCAAAAAGCTTTTTCCGCAGAACAGCTTTTATGGGTTTGCAGATCATTCTCCCCTTAACGAACGACATCTTGCGGAGCTTGGCAGACTTGGGGAGGTTGGAAAGAATGGACTTATAATAAACGAGAAATACGGATCATATGTTTTTATAGGGGAGATATTGACTGATTTAGTTTTGCCCACCTTTGTTCATGAAAAAAAACGACTTTGCACCGGGTGCGGCAAATGTATAAGGTTTTGCCCTAAAAAAGATGTGTGCGTTTCCCAAATATCCCAAAAGAAAAGGAAAACGAAAGAAGAACTTTTGCTTTTACAGGAAACCGACACTGTGTGGGGTTGCGACGTTTGTCAAGAGGTTTGTCCTCTTAACGAGACGGCGGTTCTTTCTCCGTTTCCGTATTTTTATAAAGGGCGTATATCTGATCCTGCGGATATCTTGAAAATGGATGAGGATACATTTGGAAAGTACTCGTTTTCATATCGTGGAAGAAGAGTGATTTTGGAAAACATGGAAAACATTTTCAAAAAACATATTGACTAAAAGACTAAATTGTGGTAGAATTTGAAATAGAAATGGGAAAGGATAGGCTTTTGCATTTTTTGTCGAAAGGCGGTAATGTTTATGAGGTCAAACGGATCAATAGAACAAGTTGTGTTGCTTAAAAAAAGGATAGCATATTTAAGAGAAATATTGGAATATTCCGAAGAGGACGTGGCTTTACATTTAGGCATAACCACCGATATGTATAGAAAATACGAAACGGGTGATGAGGATATTCCCATCAGTGTTATTTACACTATAGCTGCTTTTTTTGGCGTTGATCCCACAGAGATCTTAACCGGTGATACTCCTAAGGTTGAAGAGTTCAGCGTTACGAGAAAAGGCATGGGCGTCAAAGTTAAACGCTATGAGGGATATGATTTTGAATCTCTTGCCTTTAACTATATCGGAAGAAATAAAGAGCCTATGCTTGTAACTATTGCCCCGTCGGATGAAAAACCTGACCTTGTTTCGCACTTCGGACAGGAGTTTAACTATGTTATAAGCGGAAAGATAGGCGTAGTGATTAATGAGAAGACTATCATATTGTCTGAAGGGGATGGCATATATTTTGATGCAACTCACCCTCACGGTCAGTATGCTATATCTGAGGAATCCAAATTTCTCACAATTATAGATATCGATTAACGGAAAACGGTATATAGATGAGTTTTGTTAAAAAGAAAAAATACGGGCAAAATTTTTTGACCTCCGATCGGATTCCATTGAGGATAGTCGGAGAAAGCGGAATATGTAAAGAAGATGGAGTGCTTGAGATCGGAGCAGGCTTTGGAATACTTACCGAGAAGCTTTCTGCTGTGTCGAAAAAGGTCGTTTCTGTTGAGATAGACAGCGAGCTTTTGCCTATACTTGAAGAAAAGTTTTCAGGTGTTGAGAATATTTCATTTATAAATTCCGATATATTAAAAGTAGACATAAAAAGTTTGATAGAGGAGCATTTTCCCAAAATGGAAGTTTGCGTTTGTGCGAACCTTCCGTATTATATCACCACTCCAATTTTGGAGGCGCTTTTCGAAAGCGGTGTTAAGTTTAAAAGTATAACGGTAATGGTGCAAAAAGAGGTCGCAGATAGAATATGTTCGAAAGCAGGCAGTAGCGAGTATAGTTCCTTTACCGCATATGTCGCATATCATGGAGTAGCAAAGCGTTTGTTTTCTGTTCCGCCGTCTGCGTTTTCTCCGCCGCCGAAGGTTACTTCTGCAGTGGTGCAAATAACGCCTCATTCCGTTCCGCCTGTCGAGCCGTTGGAAAAATCTCTTTTCTTCAAGGTCTTGAACGGTGCTTTTGAAAATAGGAGGAAAACTCTCGTTAATTCTTTATTCACAGCTTTTTCGGGCAGCTTTTCAAAAGAGATTTTGATAAACGTCGTGGAGACTGTGACAGGTAATTCCGCAATCCGCGGTGAAGATCTGGACATATATGCTTACTGTCGAATTGCTGATATGTTGTACAGTGAAAAAACAAAAAAATATAATATACCTAACGGAGGAAAATCTATGTTTAATTCAAAAAACGCAAAGCTTAATGCTTGGGTAAAAGAAATGGCAGACCTTACTTGCCCCGATAATATCGTTCTTATTGACGGTTCTGAAGAACAAGCAGAAGAGCTTAGAAAAATCGCTTGCGAAACAGGCGAAATCACAAAACTCAATCAAGATAAACTTCCCGGCTGTTATCTTCACAGAACAGCAGTTAACGATGTTGCCAGAGTTGAGAACCGCACATTTATCTGCACATCCACAAAAGAAGCTGCAGGTCCTAACAACAACTGGATGGCTCCCGCAGAATGCTATGAAAAGCTTTCCAAGCTTTACAAAGGCTGCAATAAGGGCAGAACAATGTATGTTATTCCTTACTCCATGGGTGTTGTAGGGAGTGAATTTGCTAAAAACGGTATCGAACTTACAGACTCTATCTACGTTGTACTTAATATGCTTATTATGACAAGAGTTGGCACAGAAGTTATGGATGCTATTGGCGAAGACGGCGACTTTATTAAAGGTCTCCACTCCAGAGCAGGTATGGATGAAGAAAATAAATATATCGTTCATTTCCCCGAAGACAACACTATCTGGTCTATCAACTCCGGTTACGGCGGAAATGTTCTCCTTGGCAAAAAATGCTTTGCTCTCAGAATTGCTTCCTTCCTCGGCAGAAAAGAAGGTTGGATGGCAGAACATATGCTTATTCTCGGTATCGAAGCTCCTGATGGAGATACCAAATATGTTGCAGCAGCATTCCCCTCCGCTTGTGGTAAGACAAACTTGGCGATGCTTATTCCTCCTCAACTTTATAGAGATAAAGGTTATAAAGTATGGTGCGTAGGTGATGATATTGCTTGGATCAGACTCGGCTCTGACGGAAGACTTTGGGCGATGAACCCCGAAAACGGCTTCTTCGGCGTTGCTCCGGGCACAAACGTAAAATCCAATCCCAATGCGTTGGCTTCTACAATGCAGGGCACCATCTTCACAAATGTTGCTCTTAACCTTGACGATAACACAGTATGGTGGGAAGGCCTCGACAAGAATCCTCCCAAAAATG
>CAZDVZ010000061.1:0-6096 GCA_964509125.1 uncultured Oscillospiraceae bacterium
CCTTGACGGTTGCGGGATGAAGGAAGCGAAGGCACTCACCCATATGATGACATTGGCATACGCTAAATCCTTATAACTAAAATAGCATTTGTGGATACAAATGCAGTGCTTGTCAAGAAAAGAGGACAGAGAGTGTAAAAGCATTCTCTGTCCTCTTCCTGTCGGTAGGTACTATTATTTTGATGAACCTAAAAACTGTCCTTAAGAGTACGCCGCATTTTGCATCCCATTTTTTGTCGTATATTGTTCGTACAAATTATATGTTCCGATAACCTACAAATAATCTGTAGCGTTCAAAATTTCGTCACCATTTGTATCGGCGGCGATGAAATATATCCCTTTCAAAAAAATGCTACTTAACTATCTCTACCGTTTTGCCGTTATTTAAGCGAGATTCTTCTGCTGCAAAGCTCATCAAATGGCTTTCTATAGAAACATCAAGATATGTAATACCATCAGCTTTTTCTCCGTTAAGCTCGTTGAACAGGCTACACATCATAAAATAGTCAGAGCCATTATGTCCGCCAACATCCGCAGCAGAAACGTCAACATTGATTTTTTCAGTTTCGCCGCCAAAATGCCTTACTTCAATATAATTTGCTTCCATATTACCAACTATATCCGCTTTGGTCGCATAAATCTTTATGTCTCTGTAAATATCGTTGCTAAATGCGCTCATTGTATGGCACGCCGTTTTACCGTTTTTAAACTGCATAATTGTAACTTGGTGATCTACAACATCGTTATCATTTTTGTAAACGCATTTATCGTATTGAGAGAGTTCCAAATCTTTTAAGATATTTTCATCTGTAAACTCGCCTTTAGTAAAATATCCCGCACACCACTTGCCCTTCTCCATAAGATAAAGAGTTTGAGCCTTATACATACAATCCGTATATTTGCATTGTGAACAATATTCCGCACAACCTTCCGGAGCATTTTCACGATTGAAATGGAATAGACTTCCGTATGAGTTAACCGAAACGCATTCCTCACCCATAAGATAACGGATAATATCCATATCGTGACAGCACTTTGCTAAAATCATAGGACTCGACTGTGCTTTGTTTCTCCACGGTCCCCTTACAAAACTGTGGGCTTGATGGAAAAATCCAACATTCTCGCTTGCATGAATAGAAACAACCTCGCCAACTTTTCCGCTATCAATGATTTTTTTCAGAGTAGAATAAAAAGGCGAATAACGCAAAACATGGCACACAATAACTTTTTTACCAAGTTTTTTGCTTGCTTCATAAATTGCTTCGCAATCTTCTTTTTTACTTGCTATAGGTTTCTCAAGCAATAAGTCATAACCCGCCTCCATCATTATCATGGCGTGTTCTTTATGATGCTCGTCCTGTGTAGATATGGCAACAATGTCTGCAGCAATTTTCTCACTCAAAAAGTCCTTATAATCTGAAAAAACCGGAACATTTTTAAACATATTTTTTGCGCTTTCGATTCGTGAAGGATCGTTTTCAATAATAGCAACAAGTTCAAATTTTTCTGGGTACTTATGGGCAAAAGTTGAATAGATCCTTCCCCTTCCGCCAAAACCAAATACAACTAATTTCTTACTTTGCATATCCGTACCGTTCCTTTCTAAATAGAAATTATATTAAAAGTGAAATAGCACATTCTTCTTTTTCGGTATGTTATCATACACATCGTAAAAAGTCAAGATACAGGGGAAACATTCTTCGCTTTTTTAATAGAAAAACAACTCACGATAAACTTCTTTCTCAAATGCTTTATCTATTATTGATAGCAAAATATGTAGGAAATCCGTATGTGGAGATTTTTCTTTCTTTAACCGTCATGGATAAAAGCTGTTTATGAAGTTTTTCTTTGTATTCGGGATAGTGATTTATAATATCTTCTATAATAATTGACTCAAAATAAATGCGAGTCATAAAAATCCCCTTTGGCGTGTAGACGGTTCCTTACTTACAATAATGCATTTGCCATTATTACATTTCATCCTCTTTTTCCTTTCTCGTATCACATATATTAGAGAAACACAGTCTTTTTTTATTATGCATATCAACTTACTCATGTGTCAATGCAATTAAGCTTGATTCAAAGCTTTTGATAAAAATTCCTTATATTCGGTAAATGTTTTATTGTTCGGCTCGACTTGAAGAACAAAAGAAACTTTTCCTAAAAGTGAATTAATGTATGTCTTAACATGACCTGTGTATTTAATTTGCCTGAGATGATTTTCTATACCAAACTTCTGACAAAAATAGATTTCTTGTCTGATTTTAGACTTATATTCAGACGGAACGGATAACTTTTCATTAACAACAACTCCTGTTACAAGTTGCCTTACAGAAGAAGAAGCAAGGACGGTTTTTTTGTTGTTTAATAATAAACCAAATTTGTAAAGTTCAGTTTTTACATATTCAATGATAATTTTTTCG
Organism: uncultured Oscillospiraceae bacterium; assembly: GCA_964509125.1. Classification (GTDB taxonomy): domain Bacteria; phylum Bacillota; class Clostridia; order Oscillospirales; family CAG-382; genus SIG653. The sequence continues at coordinate 2,424 of CAZDVZ010000061.1, forward strand.
TCAAAGTCACCTGAAAAAGTCATATCATCACAATATCGACTATATGAAATGTTCCTGCCTTTGCAAAAATCACCAACAGTTTCGTCAAAATCACGCATAATAATATTTGTAATTATAGGCGATGTCGGTGCACCTTGAGGCAAAGAATCCCCAAAATAGCAAAGAATGCTCAAAAGCGTTCTCGCGTTGTCAGAAAAACGCTCTTTTGGAAAGCACTTCGCTTTTACTGTGGAATATAAGATGCTGTCAAAAAAGTGTTTTATGTCAAGCTTCAATACTTTCTCTTTCCCAACATGATGCAATGCGTTTTTTTGAACACTTCCGCCAAATCTATACGCATATGCATAAATTGATATAGGTTCGTATGAAAGAATATTTTTGACAATAGCCCTTTGAATCTTTTTTAAAACTTCATCAGGAACACTAAGCTCTCTGAAAGAGCCGTTCTTTTTTGGAATTTTTACTTTTTTGTAGTGATGGGATATATTATTACTCACAGCAAATAATGTTTTTAAAGGGATTCCCAAGTCTTTTTCAATTGTCTTTAATTCCGTGTAAACGATCATAAATATAAAAGCGACCGCAAAGCAATATATTTGTATAGCAACAAGGCGAAATGTAGAACTGCACATGAAGTGTGCAAAAGGCTACATTGAGCATTTTGCTTGAGTAAAACGAATGAGGGAAAGATTAAAGTTATCAATAGCGACTCGCTATCAACGCCGTAATAAAACGAACAACACTATTGCTTTGCGGTGACTACTTTCGCGTTTAGTTAAACCGCTCCTGAGATACCTAAAATTTTATGGCTAATAATGATTGACGTATGATATTATTTCTTTGTTGCTGTCATAATGGCATTCTTCAATAATATCTGCAGGAAGTCCGAAATTGCAAGCTAATGTATGAATATCAGTACCCTCGGGGATTTTTACTATTTCATTTCTTATGTCAATATTTTGTATAATTAAAGGTTCTCATTTTTTGCCTCCAGGTTTCCCCCTTAAACAATAGCACAAATCAAGGGGATTGTCAACACTTTAAGAGACCATTCCCTTATAATTCCATCCAAAACAAGGGTAAATATACTTTGTAAAAAATAAGAGTATAGTTTCACATTTTTCCACAAAGAAATAGTGTAATATTTGTTAAGTCTTTTTCAGAGCACAAATCACACATGGGATGCCTCCAATATTGTTTTTTGCAATAATTATTATATCATAAATTTGCGACTTGTTATTTCATTACGAACTGTAAATGGTTTAACATTTATCCGATATAATTACAGGTAAATAAAATCGCAGGAGTGTAGAAAATGTCAAAAAATAAATACCCACTTAAAACCATTATCGACTGTTGTTCAAAATATCGCACCGGAGAATCTGTTGCCAATATTGCCAAAAGACTTATTTTTTCCGTTCCTTTGACTTTTTTATTTTTCAATAACTCTGCCATGCCTGCTGATGCTGTTTGATGTATTTTCGCTATCCTTTAAATCAAAGCTGTTTATCCGCATCCAAATCTATTTGTTTAAAACAGCCCTGTAAATATCCTCCATAGCATTTCCAAAGGTCATCTTGTCAAATGCAGAAGCAATATCCTCACTTATTTTGCCTGCAGCAGCTCTCCATTTGGGATCTTCAAGAATCGCTGCAACCGCAGCCAAAAAGTCTTGTTCACAGGTATATTCAAATCCGTTTTCTCCTTGCCTTATCACATCCGCAAGGCAAGGATCTTGCCTGCAAAGAAGAGGCAAGCCGTTTGCCAAGGCTTCAATATATGTAAGCCCTTGTGTTTCACTGGTGGAAGCACTAACAAACACATCACCGAGCTGATAATACTCCTGTACCTCTGACGGTTCTACCATACCGGTAAATATTACATAATCTCTGACACCGAGGTTTTCTGCTTTTCTTTCAAGCTGCGTTTTGATAGGACCATCACCTACGATCAACAATAGCAGTTTGTCATTGAGCCTACGAGCTCTTGCAAATAAATATAACAATTCTTCAAGATTCTTTTCTATACCTAAGCGTCCCAAGTTGATAAGCACCGTTTGTTCATCGGAGATGCCTAAAGCAATTCGCTTGGCATGGCGGGTTTCCTCCGCAATTCGTTTTCTGTGCTGTTCCAGAGAAATGCCGCTTGGAACAACGCAAATGGTATTTGATAGTTCATAATTACGCAGTGCATTTTCAACCTTACGTGTTGGTGCAATAACCCTGTCCACCAATTTTAATCTCTTTTTTGAAAATGCACGCACGATGTATTTTCCGATGCGTTTGCTCGGCATGACATAAGTGACATACTGCTCATACAAAGTATGATAAGTATGCACAAGCGGTGCCCCGGTCAGCTTAGATATACGCAAAGCATATTGGAAACTGAAAAATTCACATTGACTGTGAATTACATCCGGTTTCCATTTTATCAGTTCCTTAATGAGGCTGTGCCTGTATGACAACGGCATTCTCACATTTGGATAAACGCCTATTGGCATGGAACGAATGTAATAAACCTCGCTCTCCCGATGACTGCGCATACTATCTGACAAGGTGAGAATACGGACATCATGCCCTTTACGCTTCAATTCGCTATATAGATTTTTTGTAGAGGTTACAACACCGTTGGTGTCTGTTGTAAAAAGGTCTGTTGTAATCAAAATTTTCATAAGCTATCAATCTTTTCCGGCAAGACTCGATTTGAGTCCAAAATTTTCAATCATGTTTTTTATGTTTCCTTGACATTGCAGTTTCATTTTGGCTACTTTCTTCATTGCTTCCCATATGTGATAATACCTCATAGGTTGATGATGTTTCAGAAGATTCACCAACACATCCAGCACATATAAACACAAAGCTAAATAAAATAATCCAATAAATATTCTTTTCATTTTTGTAGTCCTAATTTCTATATTTTTATACTTAATTTTTCACTAATAAATATTACGCTTATTCATTACTCTTTTGGATTTCTTCCATTTTTGTTGGTTACTTTTCAAAATTAAGCTTTTCCATGCGCGCCTCTCCTTTCATAAACAGTGGCAAGCATTGCAGTACAAATGTTTACTAAGAATATTATAGTACAAATATTTACTGAATTCAATAGTAAACTTGTTTACTTGGTATAATGTTTACATACTATTAATAAACGGAGCGGAAGGATGTTTAGTTATATAAAAAAAATTCGTGATCTTCGAGAAGATCACGATAAAACACAACAGGAAATAGCAGATGTTTTAGGAACATCCCAAACAATGTATGCGAGATACGAAAGAGGGGCAAATGAAATGCCAATTAGACATCTAATTACACTTTGTAAATATTATAACGTGAGTGCAGATTATATTTTAGGATTAAAGGTTACAAAGAAATAACTAAAAAGTGTCTCGTCAACGACCTTCCAGGTTGCGGTTACCCGAAATTTTTATCGTGCGCACCGCACACTCTAAAATTTCGACCGCTGCCCCTTGCGCGCCTCGCTCCTCCACGCACTGCGTGCGCTCGCCGCACAAGCAAGTTATTCGCCCGACTCGTCGGGCTCATAAACTAAGGCTTTGCATCAGTTCTTTATTCTGTAACCAAAAGAAAAGACACCCAAAGGGTGTCTTTTCTTTTGGTTGCGGAGGAAGGATTTGAACCAACGACCTTCGGGTTATGAGCCCGACGAGCTA
>CAZDVZ010000062.1:0-6045 GCA_964509125.1 uncultured Oscillospiraceae bacterium
CGGCGAGGAATACCATACTACCTACGGTACCAATATTGAGGAGGATGGTGAGTATGAATTTATCCCTGCAAAAACAGTTAAGTTTGAGCCCGGATATGTGATCTACTTCGATGTGGGCGAGAGTATGGACTATATCGAATATCAGGAAATCGTTGCGGGCGGTAAGGTTGAGAGACCTGCCGATCCGACGCTGAGCGGCTACACCTTCGGCGGATGGTACACCGATGAAGCGTACACCGTAGCTTGCGATTTTGATACGCCGGTAACCGAAGATCTTTGGCTGTATGCCAAGTGGGTGCCTGTTACAGCAGATGATGGTAATACCCCCTCTGATGGCACACAGGCGGACAATGATGCAGAAAAGGATGATAATACAACATCCGACACCACTTTTCCGCAGACCGGTGACAACAGTAATCTGTGGCTGTGGGTAGCACTCCTGTTCGTAAGCGGCGGTTTGAGTGTTACACTGACCGTCTATGACAGAAAGAGAAAAGCAGTTAAGAGATAAATCAATAGTTAACAGCCGAGGGCGATGACTTTTTTGAGTCACCGCCCTTTTCGTATCTCGATTTGAAAATTTAAAAACAATTGAAAATTCTACTCATAATTTTTACAAAAAGTGTGATACTAATATCACATTAAAATAGTAAAAAGAGGAGATTTATATTATGAAAGCAACAGGAATCGTGAGAAGAATAGACGAATTGGGAAGAGTTGTAATACCCAAGGAAATAAGGCGAACTTTAAGGCTTAGAGACGGCGAACCGTTGGAGATATACACGGGTAAGGATGGAGAAGTGGTATTTAAAAAATATTCTCCGGTAGGTGATGTGGGAGCGTTTACTGCGCAATACGCGGACGCGATAAACAAAAGCAGCGGCATACCCGTGGTAATATGTGACAAGGACAGTGTAATTGCCGTTTCGGGCGCGCCTAAGCGTGATCTTTTAGAAAAGCGTATCTCCACGTCTTTGGCAAGCCTTTTGGAAAAACGCCAGAGCTTTGTTGCGGGGGTAAATTCATCTGATGTACCCTCCATAACAGAGGATGGAGAGGGAAGATTATCCTTCCTCTCGCCTATCGTTGCCGATGGTACGGTTGTTGGAGGAGTTATGAGTGTTGCGGGCGAAAGCGGCCATGTTCCAAGCGAAACGGAACAAAAGCTCATTTCAACGGGAGCAATTTTCTTGTCGAAACAGCTTGAAGTTTAATAGAATTGAAGTTTTTATGGGAGATGTCAAAAACGGTTGTGTTTTTTGCATCTCCGCTTTTTTGTCCCCGAAATTAAACACAATGATATATACGCAGAAGTTTCATCTGTTTTTTCTGTGTTAAGAGAAAATACACAAAAAACAGTTGAACAAGAAAAAGAAAACGGTTATAATTAAAGTGCAAACAAAAATAAAACAAGGAGAAAGAATTTATGTTTAATAATAAATATTGCAAAAGGTTTTTTTCTGTTTTCCTTAGCTTGATAATGACCGTTAGCTTGGTTTTTGCTTCCGGTTCGTTGGGTGGTTTGGTTTCTGCCAATACTCAATCGGGAGATTGGACATATTATCTGGACGAAAGCACAGGGAAGGCGTTTATTGTTAATTATACAGGTACAGATTCTAATGTTACCGTTCCGTCTTCGTTGGATGGATATTCTGTAGGTACATTAGGCTTTGGTGCTTTTGCGGAAAACAGCCACATAACGTCTGTCACTGTTTCGGAGGGCATTTCCGAAATTCAGATAAGCTGTTTTGCTTCTTGTTATAATCTTGAAACGGTAAGCATTCCTTCTTCTGTAAAAACTCTTGGCGGAAGCGCGTTTTTCGGATGCTCATCCCTTACTTCCGTAACTATCGGAAGCGGAATAACTTCTGTTCCCGTGTATTTGTTCTATAATTGCACTTCTCTTACATCTGTAACTTTCGGTGCGAGTATTACAAGCGTAGGCGAGGGCGCTTTCGGCAATTGTACGTCTTTGGGCTCTTTTGCTATCCCCACCTCTGTTATAACTATTGAGAAAAAAGCGTTTGAGGGATGTTCTTCCCTTACTTCTGTTTCCATCCCTGAAAAAACTACATTTGTAGGAGAGTATGCTTTTAATAATTGCAGTTCTCTTTCTAAAGTTACCATATCGTCATCTTCCGCTTACATTGGTGAGGACGCTTTTGCAGGAACGGCTTTTTATAACAATAGTTCCAATTGGAGCAACGGATGTTTGGTAAGTTCGGGCTATTTGGTAGCGATAAAAGAACAGAGCGATATTGTTGTACCGGAAGGTGTTACCGTTATTGTAAACGGGGCTTTCAACAATAACACCGTTAAAACGGTAACTATTCCTGCCACGGTAACTTATTTTGCGGAAAATCCTTTTTTGGGAGCTGCTTCCCTTGAAGCAATAAATGTAAATTCCGCTAATCCCGCTTTTTCTTCTGTGGAAGGTATGCTTCTCAGGAAAAGCGATTCTGCACTTGTTATATATCCACCGAATAAAAGCGGAGATTCTTGTGTGATTCCCGCCTCTGTGAAGAAAATAGCCGCAAACGCATTTGAAAACAATACCTACGTTAAAGCCGTTTCCATTCCTTCTTCTTTAACGGAAATAGAAGCAAACGCATTTAACGGTTGCTTAAAGCTTGAGAGCGTTTCCATGTCTCAGGGTTTAAATACCATTGGGGAAAAAGCTTTTTTCGGGTGCTCGGCTTTAAAAACCGTAACGCTTCCCGACACGGTTTCAACTGTTGGAATTTTTGCTTTCGGTAACTGTACCGCCCTTGAAAATGTATCGGTTTCAGGCGGAATGACAGTGATCCCCACAGGTATGTTTTCCGGCTGTACTTCTCTTAAATCGGTTACTTTAAAATCCGGGATAACAAGAATATCATATGAGGCATTTAAGGGATGCACTTCTCTTGCGGAAATAACAATTCCCGAAAGTGTTGTTAGCGTGGAAGGCTATTCATTCTCAAATTGCTCTGCTCTGCAAAGCATAAAGCTTTGTGCCGGCGTGGAAAGCAACGCCTTTGAAAATTGCGTTTCTCTAAAAACGCTCGTTTTGGAATCCGGAACAAACGCCATAGGAAATTATGCGTTTAACGGATGTACTTCTCTTTCATCTGTTACTTTCCCGTCCACTCTCACTTCCATAGGAGCATATTCGTTTTTAAATTGTAGGGCTTTAAATGAAGTTGTAATACCCACGTCTGTGGAATTTATTGGATATTATGCTTTGGGATATCTGCAAACAGGCGGCGTTTATGAAAAGAATACAGATTTTGTTGTAAAAGGCAATTATTATTCCACCGCCGATGATTATGCTTCGCAAAACGGATTCACTTTTGAAAGTTTGGATGTGGAATCTCCCGGCGATATGAGTTTGAATAACGCAAAGAGGATTTTGTATTTAAACGCTTTAAAAGTTACTCCTGAATATTTTGTTTCGTATATGAATTATTTGGGAAATGAATGTACTGTAACGAAAAGCGACGGAAGCCAGATTGCAACAGGAAAATATATGGGTACCGGATGCAAGATCACCATTAACGAAATTAAGTACACTTTGGTGATCAAAGGCGATACAACAGGCGACGGAATCCTTACTTCGTCTGATTATTTGCAAGTAAAAAAAGCATTCCTCAAAATGTACGAGCTGGATGAGTATGCATTTGATGCCGCAGACGTTGAGGACAATGATAAGATCACTTCCACTGATTATATGAGAATCAAGCTTCATTTTTTGGGGCAGTATGATATTTTTGGCGATTAATAAAATATAAAGTCGGTACGTTTTGCAACGGGGCTGTCTTAAGTGATATTCACACTTGAGGCAGTCCCGATCTTTTTAAAAAAATAATGTCAGTTTGTATATTTGATAATTTATAAAGCATTTTTACCCCTTTTGTCATATGGTGAAAACATTTTGCATATCCATATATCAAAAACCAAAATTTCCGGAGGAATATATGGTAAACGAGAAAAACGACATTTACAAGGACATAGCGACAAGAACAGGGGGAGATATATACATAGGCGTGGTAGGCCCTGTAAGGACGGGAAAAAGTACATTTATTAAAAAATTCATGGAAAAAGTCGTGTTACCCAACATAGAAGATTCTTATGTCAAAGACAGGGCTAACGACGAAATGCCTCAGTCTGCCACAGGACGCACCGTAATGACTACAGAGCCAAAGTTTATTCCCGATGAAGCTGTGGAGCTTACGATAAAAGATAATGTTTCATTTAGAATCAAACTGGTAGACTGTGTTGGATATCTGGTAGACGGCGCCTTGGGACATACGGAGGACGGCGAGCCGAGAATGGTTATGACACCGTGGTTAAAGGAGCGCGTGCCGTTTGAAACTGCGGCAGAAATGGGAACAAAGAAAGTTATCGAAGAACACTCCACCATTGGCGTTTTGATCACTACAGACGGAAGTATTTGCGACATTCCCCGCGAGAGCTACGTGGATGGGGAGAAAAAGGCGATTGAGCAACTTAAGGCGATAAAAAAGCCTTTTGTAATTTTGGTCAATTCTAAAAATCCATCTTCTGATAATGTAAAAGAACTTTGCGAAGGTCTGGAGAAAGAATACGGTGTTTCCGCAATACCTACAGACTGCTTTAATTTGACGGAAAAAGATATAAAAGAGATTTTGTCTGTAATTTTAATGGAATTTCCCGTTAAAGAAATAAATGTCTCTGTGCCCGAATGGATAAGAAGCCTTCCCGACGATCATCCTCTTAAAACTCAAATATTGACCGGTATCAGAACATCGGGAGAAAACATATCAAAAGTGCGTCACATATCCACCGCTTTCGACGGATTCGAAGACAATGAATGGAAGGCGGCGGTAAAACCCGAAAAAATACTTTTGGGCAAAGGAAAAGGTTTTCTTTCCGTCGTAGTTCCCGAAAATGTCTTTTACGATATTCTAAGTGCACAAAGCGGGTTTGAAATCCACGGCAAAGAAAGTCTTTCGTCGCTTCTTACCTCTCTATCCAAGGTGAAAGCCGAATACGACAAGATCGCAGACGCCATTGAAGAACTAAACGAAACGGGGTATGGCATTGTTATGCCTACCATCGATGAGCTTTCCTTGGAGGAACCGGAGATAGTTAAACAATCCGGGGGATATGGGGTGAAATTAAAAGCATCGGCTCCATCGATACATCTGATTAAAGCGAACATAGAAACCGAAGTAAGTCCCATGGTGGGAACCGAGCTTCAAAGCGAGGAACTTGTTAAATTTCTTCTCAAAGAGTTTGAGGAGGATCCGAAACGTATATGGGAATCAAATATGTTTGGTAAAACACTTCACGAACTTGTAAGAGAGGGCTTGAACAGCAAGATCGCCCATATGCCCTCTGACGCCAGAACAAAGCTTTCGGAAACACTTCAAAAGGTTATAAATGAAGGCAGCGGCGGCATGATCTGCATTTTATTATAAACCGTATATCGCTTTTTTAAGGAAGGAGGAGAAAATATGGCTCACACTTTTAATATGCTTAAAGATAAAGAGGTGATATCCGTCACGGACGGAAGGCGTTTAGGGTACATAATAGACGTGGAGATCGATCTGAGCTGTGGAAGAATACTTTCCATAATTCTTCCCCCACCGGGTAAATACTTCACTCTGTTTTCGGGAAAGGAAAATTGCAGGATTCCTTGGGATCACATTGAAAAGATCGGAAACGATATTATTCTTGTTAAAAATTTTGAATTACTTTGCGATCGCAAAAAATGTTGATAATGATATTTTTTCCTTTTTTATATTGAAATTTTTCTTTTTTTATGTATAATTAAACTTGTAAGTTAAAAAAAGTTAGATTGAAAGGATGTTTATTTATGAGGCAATACAAAGTTTTACTTTTCATTTTGCTTTTATCGATCCTCACGTCAAGCTGTCAAGGCGGAGAAGATTCTGAGCTGAGTTCATCTTCTGCATCCGATGAAACATCATACGTTTTAAGCGAAGATGTTGCAAGCGAAGATGCTACAAGCGAAGATGCTACAAGCGAAGATGCTACAAGCGAAGATGCTACAAGCGAAGA
>CAZDVZ010000063.1:0-5027 GCA_964509125.1 uncultured Oscillospiraceae bacterium
AGATTAAAGTCATGCTCTTGGGGGATAACTACTCCAATAAAAACGAAAAGACGGTGGGATTCGGTCTCATGGCTCGACGCCCTTCGGTCTTCCGCGGCTCTTGACTTGCCACCGGCAAGTCAATTCACTACCGCTCCCCTCGAATCCCTTCCCGATAAAAACGAAAACAGACACCGCGAGGTGTCTGTTTCCGTTTTTGGTGGAGACGGTGGGGATCGAACCCATGACCTATGCGTTGCGAACGCATCGCTCTCCCAGCTGAGCTACGCCCCCGTTTTCAAACGACATTTTGATATGTTGTTCCGTAGATATCCAATTTGTTTCAATGGCACTGCCGTCTGCTAAGACAACGAGAAAACTCAAACTTCGCAGACCATCAAGTAATGCCTCGCACCTTTGGCAATGTAAACACGATATTGCCGTCTGCTAAGACTGGAGCGAGTGACGGGAATCGAACCCGCGTAACCGGCTTGGGAAGCCGACACTCTACCATTGAGTTACACTCGCACACCACACGGAACATTTGAGATTGTAACACATAATCGTTCTTTTGTCAAGTATTTGTCACAAAATAAATGTTAAATACCGCAAAGTTACTCTCCGTCGATCCCTCTTTGTCTCATATAAGATTCGATTTTCTCCAACGCATTTTTTTCAATCCTTGAAACGTATGATCTTGATATCCCAAGTTGAGCAGCAACCTCTCGTTGAGGAAGTTCTTCTGTGTGCGGTTTAAGCCCATACCGCTTTTCGATTATTTCTCTTTCCCTGGAATCGAGTGCATTTTCTATCGCCTTCATCATCACGGACAGCTCTATGCTTTTTTCTACCGTCTCCAAAATATTGTCTTCCTCCGACAATATTTCCATATAGGTAAGCGGATTCCCGTCCTTGTCAACATCAATGCTGTCATTTATAGAAGTTTCATTGTTCAGCTTTTTTTGAGAACGGAAATACATCAATATTTCATTTTGAATACATTTTCCCGCGTATGTTGCAAACTTTGCTCCTTTTTCCACGGCAAAAGAATCTATCGCCTTGATAAGTCCCACTGTCCCAATGGAAATTAGGTCGTCCTGTTCTTTTACAGCAGAATAATATTTTTTCACAATATGAGCAACCAGCCTTAAATTATGAATTATTAGCTTTTCACGTGCTTTGGCATCTCCGTTCGCCGCAAGCTGAAAACATTTTTTCTCTTCATTAGCAGAAAGCGGCTCGGGAAACGAATTTGTTCCGTTCACCCTTAAAAACAAAAACAGAAACTTAAGCAAAAAATTAAACATATTCACCCTCCCATTCTCTACAGTATATTCAGAAAACGGGAAAAAGTGCTTGTACGTCTAAACAAAAGATATTTACCGAGAACGCAGATCTACTGCGCCTCGGTAAATATAAAATATAACCTGAATTTTCAACAATATCAATTTTCTTTCGAAAATTATATTTCCATGTTTTCTTCTGTCACTCTACCACTTCTGACCGCCTCAAAATCTTCTTCAATTTCTTTAGAAGGAGGAGAAGTTAGAAGAGAAACAACAACTATGCAAATGCAAGAGAAGATAAATGCAGGAAGCAATTCATAAATGGTAAATACGCCGCCGAGCGTGCTTATTACAAGTTTCCAGAGGAATACCATGCACGCACCGCTTATCATACCTGCAATAGCGCCTGCTTTTGTAGTGCGTTTCCAGAAAAGGGAGAAAAGCATAAGAGGTCCAAATGTGGCACCAAAACCCGCCCACGCAAAGGAAACAATACCAAAGATAACACTGTTTTCATCAAGAGCGATAACAACACCAACAAGAGTAAGAGCCAAAAGTGTAATTCTGGAAACAGTCATAACTTGCTTATCCGTAGCATCTTTCTTGAATATTCCCTGGAAAACATTCTTGGAAAGCGCAGATGCGGCTATAAGCAAATAAGAGTCTGAGGAACTGATAGTGGCCGCCAAAATACCTGCCATTACAAAGCCGGCTATTAATGGAGGAAGCAATTTAGTTGACAAAGTAATGAAAATATTTTCAGCATCGCCTGCGGTTAAATGAGCTGTACCATAACTTTGACGGCCCATAATACCAATGAATACAGCAACAGCGAGGGAGATCACTACCCAAACTGTAGCTATTCTACGAGAGCGTTTTAATTCACTTTCTTTACGGATAGCCATAAAGCGAAGAAGAACCTGAGGCATACCGAAATATCCAAGTCCCCATGCCATAGCAGAAAAAATGGATAAAATACTATAGCCCTCTGCATTTTCGAACAAAGGCGAGCCATCAATTACAACCTGAGTATCAACGCCTTTTATTTCAATAGTTTTAGGAGAAGCGCTTCCAAAGAATTCCAAAAATCCGGGAATTTCTTTTGCATTTGAAACAACTTCGTTAAGTCCACCTGCACTGAGAGTACCAATAATAACAATAACCGCAAGAGCAGTTATCATAACAATAGCTTGCATAAAGTCAGAAACGCTTTCGGCAAGAAAACCGCCGAGGATAGTATATATCAAAACGAACACTGCACCTAATATCATCATAGAAACATAAGGTTTGTCAAACAAAGTTGAGAACAATTTTCCGCAAGTTACAAAACAGCTTGCAGCATAAACCGTAAAAAATATCAAAATGAAAACAGAAGAAATAAGCATTATAGTCTTTTTCTTTTCACGGAAGCGATTGGAAAAAAATTCCGGTAATGTAATGGAATTGTTCGCACGAACACTATAACGACGAAGTCTTTTTGAAACAACAAGCCAGTTGATGTATGTACCAACCGCGAGACCTAACGCCGTCCAAAAAGCGTCAGCCAAGCCGCACCAATATGCAACACCCGGAAGCCCCATCAAAAGCCATCCGCTCATGTCGGAAGCTTCGGCACTCATAGCTGTTACCCACGGCCCAAGAGAACGACCACCCAAAAAATATTCCTCGGAATTCCGGTTTGCACGTTTTGCAAAAAACACACCTATCCCGATAACGATCGCCATATAGACAATCATTGAAATTAAAATCTGTATTGTACTACTATCCACGGTAGCTGTCCTCCTAAAAAGTTTTTTCTGTTTTATCGCGCAAAAAACAACATACATGAACATGATACTCAAAATGGTAACAAAAGTCAATAGAATCCGCCATTACTTTAAAAAATATTTACATCTTTTTGTTTTGAAGTGACATTGTTTTGTGAATAAAAGGCTAAAAGGAACAAGCGAAAAACTCGTTCCTTTTATAATTATTTATTATGTAAATTGACCATATTCTAATCATTAAATACAATCACTTTTTACACAACGTATTTATTCAAAACAGGTATTTTATTGATCACTACAGAAATTGCAAAAGAAATTATTGTTGTAACGGCAGTAGCAACTAAAATTGCCACTACGGGCAAACCGCCCAAATAATCTGTCACAAACGGTCTGATAACAGTCAGCACAAGGTCATGAACCAAATATACACCGAAGCTGTATTTTGAAAGCTTGAATATTATTTTCTCTGATTTTTCCGAAAAATTTATTTTAGATATAAAAATTTTTCCAACAAGAAAAACGGCTATACATTCCAAAGTTACAGGCAAAAAGAAATGACTGTAATAATACGGAGCATCGCTTTGATTTTTTGTCACTATAGTGAGCACTATAGATAAAACGCAACCTAAAAAACCTGATACGATCAAGACGGTGTTTGCCCATTTGGGAAGGGAAAATTTATACAGATAGTATCCTAAGACAAAGAAAAATACATATCCGCCCAATGCTCCCAAATCTATGCAATTAAAAACATAGTTTGTCACACCCGGAGCAATATTAGCTAAAGGCGTTGAATTAAACGTAGATACACCTATACCGAAAACTGCACCTATTATGAGAAAATATTCCGTTGTATTTTTGGAAACGGTAATTTTTCGAAGCAAAGGGGTTACTATGTAAAGCCCTGTTATCATAAACAAAAACCACATATGATAACGCCCCATTATAACACCTTCGATAAACAATACAACACTCTGAAAATTATAAAGAGCATAAACCACCGACCAAAATATAAACGCTGTAACGATTCTCAATATATTTTTTCTGTATAATTTCTTTACGGAAAGGGGCTTTGAGTTATCCAAAAACAAAGCGCCGCTTATCATAACAAATATAGGAACACAAAATCTTGTAACGCCGTCACAAGCAAGGGAAAAACTCTCTGACCAACTTATATCAGGATTCTTCGCCACCCCTGTTTGATGATAAAATACCACGGTCAAAGTTGCTAATATTCTCAATATATCAAGATATATGGTTCTTTTTTCGGAGGAAGTTTTTATTTTTTCCATAATCAAAAATCTTTTCCCTAATTCTATATTTCCCCTCTTGCGAAGATTATCAAAAAAGCGGAGAGCCGACGCAAGAGGGGAATTATGTCTAAAAGCCTATATTTTAAAATTATTTCTTTTCTATTTTTTCCATGCCACCCATATAAGGACGAAGGGCAACAGGGATATTAACGCTTCCGTCTGCGTTAAGGTTGTTTTCCAAGAATGCGATGAGCATACGAGGAGGAGCGACAACTGTGTTGTTAAGAGTGTGAGCAAAATATTTTGTTTTGTCTGCGCCCGCAACACGTATTTTAAGACGTCTCGCTTGAGCATCGCCTAAATTGGAACAGCTTCCAACCTCAAAATATTTCTTTTGTCTTGGTGACCATGCCTCAACATCAATGGATTTTACTTTAAGGTCCGCCAAGTCGCCGGAGCAACATTCCAAAGTACGGACAGGGATATCAAGAGAACGGAAAAGTTCAACCGTGTAACTCCACATCTTATCAAACCATTCCATGCTGTCTTCAGGTTTACAAACAACGATCATTTCCTGTTTTTCAAACTGATGGATACGGTAAACGCCTCTTTCTTCAATACCGTGTGCTCCTTTTTCTTTGCGGAAACATGGAGAATAGCTTGTCAAAGTTTGAGGAAGATTTTCTTCGGGAACAATGGTATCGATAAATTTTCCAATCATGGAATGTTCGCTCGTTCCGATA
>CAZDVZ010000064.1:0-3965 GCA_964509125.1 uncultured Oscillospiraceae bacterium
ACCGACTATCTTAGAATTAAGAGTACATTCCTTGGATCCTATTCTCTCGATTCTGAATTTTTGAAGGCGGCTGATGTTGATGATAGTGTTACTATTGATTCTACCGATTACTTAAGAGTTAAATCCCATTTTCTTGGAGGATATAATCTCTTTGGTTGATATTTGGAGGATATAATCTCTTTGGTTGATATTTAATAATAGAGCTGTTTCAAATGCGAAAAAATGCTTTTGAAACAGCTTTTCTATATTTTGATCAAAAAAACTCAAAAAATCTCGATTTCTGCGATTTTTGGGAAAGAACTATGTTTGTTTCAAAAATAGGGTTGTATTGTTCAAAACTTTATACTACAATATGAAAAGTACACACTAACAAGAGGAATAAGCATGAAAAAAATCATAAAAGATTATCTTATAATAATACTTGGTAGCATACTTTATGCTGTGAGCACGGTTTTGTTTATTTTCCCAAAGTCCCTTTTGCTCGGAGGAACAAGCGGGATCTCCGTAATTTTGGAAAAAGTATTGCCGTTTTCGCCGGGAACGATTCTTGTTGTTATCAACTTTTCTTTGATAATTTTGGCGTTTTTGGTTTTAGGAAAAAATATGGCATTAAAAACATTCGTGGGGTCGTTTTTGACAACTGCTTTTGTAGGGATGTTTGAAAGATTGTTTGCTTTGGAAAAAGCTTTGATACCAAATATATACTTATCCTCACTTGTGGGTGCGCTTATTATTGCAATTGCGAGCGGATTTATGTTTTATGTGGATTCCAGCTCAGGTGGTACTGATATAATTGCGCTGATAGTGCGAAAATATTTTCCTATAAAAATAGGTAAAGCACTCCTTATCACAGACATTTTAATTGTGATTGTTGGAGGCGCGGTTGGCGGTGTGAGCATTTTGATAGGCTCTTTTATAGGGTTGCTCGTTAAAACATTGGGAATCGATATTGTTATAGGGCAAATTAAAAAAATTAAATAAAAAATCGTCCGCTGCGTGCATTTGCACGATCTGCGGACGATTTTTTATTATTTTCCTTCAAAATAATTTGCAATCAAATCTCTTGCGTATATATTTGCGTCGTAATATTCCACCACGGTAAGATGGTTGGGTGCGTATGAAGAACAATACGTATCTGTAACTATATAGTATGTTTTATTTGAATCGATGATGTTTTTTATAGAGTTTCCGTATTCTCCGTACGAAATGAAGTAATCGGAATTTGATGTGAAGAAAAACCTTGATGATAAATATTTGCCTTGAACAGAACATAATACCAATCGATTGTCAAAAGGCAAAAGCATTTGTAAATCAGAGTATGTAACTTCTCCCGCTTTCAAATTATATGGGCTTCTTACTGAAATATATCCGCCGCCCAATACAATGTCATATTTTTCGCCCCATCGTTCTGTTCCTGCTTTGTAGTACATATCCGCAACCAATTGACGAAGACTATCGCCGGAAAGGTACGAAGGATTCGTTCCCACTATTCTGTAAGCTTCTTTTATTTCTTCGTTGTATTTTACCAATAGTTCATCTACGAATGGGTCATCGGGAAGATTTTGATATTCTGTTTTGGAAACAAACTCCGCAGTTATCATTTTGTCTTTTCCATTGGCAAAGTTGATTTTCACTTCTGCGTGGGAAATGCCCTGGTTTTCTCCGCCGTTTTGAAGGTGATACACTCCGTGTTTGTCGAGCATAACATATTTTTGGTGTGTGTGGCCTTCAAATACAAGATCTACATATCCGTTTGATAAAGTTACATCGTAGTATGTAGAAAGCTTGCTGTCTGATACTCCGGTAATCCCGTTTTGGGAACTTCCGTATCCGTCGTGGAGAGAATATACAATGTAGTCGGCGCCTTCTGCTCTTAATTTTTCCGATTCGGCTTTAACAAGGGATGTAAGCTCATCTCCTACTTTGAAATAAACGTCTTCTACAAATTCGCCGGATATTGAAGAATAACAGTCTCCGATAGCTCCGATGATCCCAATTTGAATGCCGCCTTTTTCTATCATCACCGAAGACTTCACATAATTGACTCTTGTGTTGGTTTCTTTGTCGAAGATATTTATTGCCAAAAATGGAAATTCTGCTAATTCTGCATTGTTTTCAATGTAGGATTCTCCCCAGTCAAACTCGTGATTTCCCAATGTCATGGAAACAAATCCTGTTTCATTCATCCAATCTGTAATTAGTGCTCCTTTTGTCATATTGGATTCCGAACTTCCTTGCCACATATCCCCGCTTGAAAGCCAAACGGAATTTTCGTTAGTTGAGACGGTACTTTTTAAATAGGTTGTAAGTTCATCAACGCCCGGCTGACTGTCGGTGTCATCAAATTTGCCGTGCAAGTCATTTATGGCATAAAGATCAACGATTACAGTAACGCAAGTATTGCATATGTCGCAGTTTCCGTTGTCATCGTCGTCTGTATGAATAATACATACTCCGTTTACCGATGCAACGGAAGACGACGATTCACCTTCGGCGCAACCTTGAAGCAAAATCGATAAAATTAAAAGTAGATAAATTAAATATTTTTTCATAGTTTGTCACCTCGAATAAATGTAAAAACAGTATATACTAAATTTGCAAATCTTTCAAGTGCAAATTGTAGAAAATACAGAAATTCAATTCTAAATGTCGCGCCATAAAAATATAATAACTTGAATGATATTAATTTTTAAAGGTGGATGTTGTGAGAATAAACTCTTTTCAGGTCTTAAAAAAAGAATCAAAGTTCATTTTTAGGCATCAAATGGATTTTAAAAAAGACTTTTGCATTCATTTTATACAGGGCGAAAAAGCAAAATTCTGCATGGAGTTGATAATTTCTGTTTTGAAGAGACAATCAAATTTGTCCGTGGACGAGGTTTTGTGCGAGGTGGATGTGGAGGTCGAAAACGAAGCAGGAGAAATGTGTGCGGCGCTTTATGGAAATAAAATTGAAACTCCTTTTTTGGAATACCGTGGTGAAAACGAGAGAGCTTTCACAAAAGACTTGGGAGAAGATATAAAGATCTTTAGCGGGTGTGGAGATGACTTTGCCTCTTACGTTGATAGCCTTTTACAGCAAAACCATTGTCGTGAAAAAGAAAGTGGATGTGTCGTGTTTGTGTTCGATTATAAAGAAAATAAAAACTCAGCGTATGAACTTAAAAAGGCGTGGAAAACGGGGGCACAGTTTTTTGTTCAAGGAGATATAGACAATTTTTTGAAATCTAAAGGTCAAATTCTTAGCGCGGACGGCTGGGAATGCTGGGGGAGCGCATGAAATATGTCGGCGCTGTCTCTTTGGCTGAGTTTCATCTAATGCAATAAATAATTGTCGCGTTTAAAAAAACGACCGCTTTTCAAAGACTTAGCTTTGAAAAACGATCGTTTTTGTCTATGGGCTACAAAAGATATTTTCGCCATGTTTGCGGATGGATTCGAAACCTCGCAGCTTTTGGCGAGGTATCGGTTGATGATGCGAAGTTATGCTTTACGGTATGGTGAAGTTTTATGCTGTCGCACAAAGTGAAGTTCGATTCGCCACACACTTTCGAAAAACTTCACGCGCCGTAAGGCGCGCTTAGTTGAAAACGACAGATCCTTGTCAGAACCTGTCGTTTTTTGGTCGGAGTGACAGGATTCAAACCTGCGGCATCTTGGTCCCAAACCAAGCACTCTATCAGCTGAGCTACACCCCGAAATATTAAATTATCAAATTTTTAAAATGAAATTTTCAAAGTTCTTCGTAAAAAAGACCCTATCGGGCCTCATCTTTAAATATAATTTCTGGGGTGGATGACCGGATTTGAACCGGCGACCCTCAGGGCCACAACCTGATACTCTAACCAACTGAGCTACATCCACCACAAAATTAATTTATATCGGGCGAACATTCATCCGCCCGATACACTGGCGTGCCTTGAGGGACTCGAACCCCCGACCTACTGCTTAGAAGGCAGTTGCTC
>CAZDVZ010000065.1:0-3531 GCA_964509125.1 uncultured Oscillospiraceae bacterium
AGGGATCTTGTTTGAAGCTTCCTTTATTATTTCGAGTTCTTCTTCCGTTTGACCCGTGGATGCCAAAACCAAGGGGATATCTCGGCTTACGGCATAGGATGTAACATCTTTTGTTGCTAAGTGGTTTGAAAAATCTATTATAACGTCAGCTTCGCCCGAAAATTCTAAAAGAGACGAAAAACGATTTTTTGCTTTATCTGTTTCGTATGCTCTGTCTACCAATGCAACAATTGTATTTTGACTTTCGTTGATAGTTTCTGTAAGAACTGCGCCCATTCTTCCTGCGGCGCCGTTAATTATTATTTTGATCATGGTCAAATAACCCCGTGTCTTTTCATCGCCTTTTTCAAAAGATCGAAATGCTCATCTTCAATCACGGTGAGAGGGAGCCTCAAATAGTTTTCGCAATACCCCATAAGTGACATGGCTGCTTTAACGGGAATGGGATTTACTTCGCAGAAAAGTGCGTTGATAAGGTCGAGATAATGGCATTGCGCCTTGGCGGCATCTGCAATTTTGCCTTCGAAATATGATCTGCAAATTTGCACTGTTTCTGCGGGCAAAACATTTGAAAGGACGGAAATAACTCCGCTTCCCCCCATGGAAAGTATGGGAACGATTTGGTCGTCATTGCCTGAATATATATCCAATTTATCGCCAACCAAAGCAAAAGTTTCCACAATTTTTGAAAGGTTTCCGTTTGCCTCTTTAATTCCTGTTATCATAGGATGCTCTGACAATTTTACGTATGTTGAAGGCTCGATGTTAACGCCCGTTCTGGATGGCACATTGTAAAGTACCACGGGTATATTGCTGTTATCGGCAATAAGATTGTACATCTGGACCAATCCATTTTGAGTTGCTTTGTTATAATACGGTGTAACGACTAAAACTCCGTCTGCGCCGGCTTTTGTGGAAAATTTTGTGAGATCAACAGCATAGTCCGTTTCGTTCGATCCTGTTCCCGCAATGACAGGAACAGCACCGCTTACGGTTTTTACAACAAATTCAATGGCATCTCTGTGTTCTTTGTCTGTGAGGGTTGAGCTTTCTCCTGTCGTTCCGCAAACAACAATAGCGTTGATTCCGGAATCGATCTGCCACGTTACAAGTTTTTCAAACTGTTTGTAGTTAATTCCTCTTTCTGTTATGGGAGTAATAATTGCCGTTGCAGCTCCTTTGAATAAAGGGGTTTCTCTTTTCATTTTTTAATGTTTCCTTTCCTGTATTTAAATATTTTTGGAAAAGGATAAGTTTTTTTCCACGGAAAACGCAAAAAAACAGGACAAGCGCGTGGCCATCCTGCTTTAAATTCCTATAATACAGCCCCTTAGGAAGCTGTATTCAAAGGTTTAGATAGCCCTCCGTTAAAAACGACAGTCAAAAAGATGTTCTCCTTTTGCCCAGAACGATATTTACGCACGAAAATCGATCTTCGGCGGTTGCCCCTTTGGTTGTACCGATGATAAAGCTTGCGTTTGCTCTACGGTACGCTACTCTTGACTAACCGCGCCTCTATCCTTAAACTAAGACCAATTTTACCATAAATGCTTTGCTATGTCAATACATTGTTTTTCGTCATTTTGGAACAAAATAAAGCTTTTTTGGTGGCGAGTTTTGTGTTTTTAATATACTGATATAAAAAAGGGATAAAAATAACCATGAAAACAATTTTTCTAAAAGTTTTTGACGCAAAAAATGTTGACAATTAATTTGCAGAAGGATATAATGTCTTTGCTGCACATATTCTATTTTAAAAGATAAATATTCCGGAAAAGTGAATGTGCGACAAAACGGGTAGGCTACCTTTTGAATGAAAAGTGTTGATTTCACCGAGTTACTGAATTGAAAGGAGAATTGAAAATGAAATATACAAACAGCCCGTTGACAAAAGTTGTTCTTTTGAGTCCGAATCATTCCGGCGAAAGAACGCACGAAATAGATACGATTACTATACACTGCGTTGTGGGACAATGCTCTGCAACACGAATCGGGGAAATATTTTTACCAAAAGAAAGACAGGCGTCTTCGAACTATGGAATCGGCCCGGACGGGGAGATAGGACTTTATGTCGAGGAGAAAAACCGTTCCTGGTGTACATCCTCCAATGCAAACGATCAGCGTGCCATAACGATAGAGGTGGCGTCCGACACGACCCATCCTTACGCTGTTACAAATGAGGCATATGCTGCTTTAATAGAGCTTGTGGCGGATATCTGTAAGAGGAACGGAATAAAGGAGCTTAAATGGAAGGCTGACCAATCTCTTATAGGACAGGTCGAAGAACAAAATATGACCGTTCACCGTTGGTTTGCCAACAAAGCTTGTCCGGGTGAATATCTTTACAGCAGACATTATGATATTGCAGAAAAGGTGAATGAAAAATTGGGCGTTAAAAAATAAAACGTGCCCAAATGAATAAGCGGACGTTTGTTCATGAAAAATGAGATAAAATATCATTTAAAGCAGAAATAACAATTGAAACCTTTTCCGTTTTTAAAAAACTGTTTTATAAGGTTATTGTTTGTGGATATCTCTTTACAGTTCTTTTTTTAGCCAAGTGTGAAGATGATTCTGTTCATAATCGGGCTCGCCGTACATGGTGTAGCCCGACTTTTGATAAAAGTCCTTTGCTTGGTATTGGGAATGAATGTGAATGGTTTTTCCTCCTTGATTTAAAATGACATTTTCGGCAAATATGATCAACGCCTTTCCGATTCCCTTGCCGCGGTATTCTTTTAAAACGCATAGTCTCCCTAAAATAAAATCGCCTTTATCGTTACTTTTAAATATGCGGCACGTGCCGATGGCGTTTTTTTCTTCGCCATAAATGACAATGTGGGTGGATGCATTATCCCGCTCGTCTATCTCGTCAATGAAGCCCTGTTCTTTTACAAATACAGTCATCCTTAGCGAAAGAGCATCGTCAGGCAAAGCGCTGTATGTTTTAAATGTGTACTTCATAAAAAGCTCCCCATATAAAATTTTTAAATTATTAAATCGTTTTTGTTTATTATACATCGGAAACTTAAAAAGGTCAACAGTTCGATTCGCGGAAAAACATAGACGGAATAATTATTTTTTGCTCAAAGTTGTTTATTAGACATTTTTCCCGCCGTTAGAAAAATTAATATCGGCTAATGTTGACAAACCGGAAAAATGTGATATAATGTGTATGTTCTCCGTGGGGGTGTAAAGGTTTCGACGGGGATTGTGAAGCGGGATAAGCGAGCAGAAGCGCATACCTTCTATAAAATGTGCAAAACTTAAAAATAAACGACAACAATAAAGTTGCACTTGCTGCCTAATTAGGCGGCTGTCTCTCCGTTGAATACTGCGGCTTCGGAGTAGGCATCACTTAGCAGTGAACGTACTTTCGTCAAAGCTTTGAGACGGTTGTATGAATTTATGAAGCTACCGAAGATGAAGGCCGTCGATTGCCGTCACCCGAGGGAAAATAAATAGTCGAATACGCTCGTAGAAGTTCTCGTGAATCGGTTTTCGGACAGGGGTTCGACTCCCCTCACTTCC
>CAZDVZ010000066.1:0-3479 GCA_964509125.1 uncultured Oscillospiraceae bacterium
GAAAGGCGTGGGAGCGACGTTGTCTTTGTCGTCCCTAAAATCTACGCTTAGGCTTTATTTGCCTGTGTAGGTTATTGTTTTGCCTTCAAAAGAATTACCGCTTTTTTCTATAGCGTTCCATTCTGCTTCCGTGCCTTCAAATGTGATTTCCTTAAGGGAGTAGCAGTGAAGGAACGCACTTCCCCCAATGCTTGTTACGCTGTCAGGTATGGTTATGCTTGTAAGGGATTCGCAGTAACTGAACGCATTATCTCCAATGCTTGTTACACTGTCAGGTATGGTTATGCTTGTAAGGGATTCGCAGTGACTGAACGCATCATCTCCAATGCTTGTTACACTGTCAGGTATGGTTATGCTTGTAAGGGAGTTGCAGCCATCAAACGCCTCAACCCCAATGATTGTTACACCGTCAGATATAACCACGCTTTTTATATCGTCTTTTTGATCATGCCATGGGGCATAAACGCTTTGGGATATATCATAATCAGGCATTTCGCCATGTCCGCTTATGGTTAGAATGCCGTTTTCCAACGACCATGAAAAATCTGCTGCCACAGCATCCTTTGAACTTTCTTCTTCCAACTCATCGGAGGGTAATTCGCTCTCACTCTCCGCAACACTGCTTTCGCTGTCATTGCTTAACAGTGTTTCCAAAAGCGATGTACTTTTTTCTTTTTCTTGTGCCTTGGTGGAGGTTTTCTCTTCGCATGAGGAAAAAAGTAGCAATGCTGAAATACATAGTAGTAAAAATTTCTTTTTCATTTTGGTGTCCCTTTCTTTCTTTGTTTGTTTTTTGAAAAATAAAAAAGTGTGCCTCAATAAGAGACACACTATAAAAAGTGAATCCCTTATTGTTGTCACACAACCCCTGCCATTATGGTATGAGGAAAAAAGGGGAACACCTTTTACCAAGTATAAGGTTCCCATAATAGCAGATAAATATATAGTTGTGTGACATTTTCATTATATCATTTACTTTTAGAATTGTCAATACTTTGTGAAAAATACATACAAAAATCCCCTCGGAACTCCGAGGGGAAGATGTCATTGTTCATTATTTATTATCGTTAAGATATCTTTTGTTAAGTTTGCCGTAAAGTATAAAGGAAAGTAAAATCATAACCGTACATATGATTATAGTTATCTTAGAAACTATTTCGGGAATATCTCCCCAAATGATGTGCAAAAACATCATGGCGTACAAAAGCGCTGTACTGATTTTCCCGTGCCAGACAGCACTGTGAACTTTGTTTGTTTTTTTAATAACCAAAAGTCCCATAATGCAGGCAACAATCTCTTTGATTAAAAGAAGATTGAAGGGAAGGAGCATTAAGGGGAACCTGTCAAAAAGACATAACATTATAGCAAGCTGCGTCAGCTTGTCAGCAATAGGGTCAAGCACTTTCCCAAGATTGCTTGTCATGTTGAATGTACGGGCGATAAACCCGTCAACAACATCTGTAACACCTGATAAAACAAGTAAAACGGCGCTCAGTATAAATCTTCCTCTTTTATACGCAATAGCAATAAAAGGAATCATAATAAATCGTACCAAGGAAAGTAAGTTTGGAATCGTTATAATTTTGTTTTGCCTTGAGTTATCCTGTGTCATAAAAATACCTTTAAATTAAACTAAATTAAACTGTTGCCTCTTCTCTATCTTCTGATCTTAAAGGATTGTTTACCGTTCCGTAAGCATACGCCGTGTATTTGAGCACACCCGAATGAGTTTCGCCGTCAATTTGAAGCGGTGTAGGTTGGTCGTATTCAACAGTGATCACTTTCCCCGTGAGTATTGTGGAAATCTCTTTATATTTAGTGTGCTTCCCTTTGTAAAGAGTAGGAAAGTAATACAACGCCTTGAATTTATTTTTCGTCTTTAAAATGGTAAGTGAAAGAGTTCTGTCTTCATTGCATCTTTTTTGATCGGGTGCCGCCATAACCCCACCTCCGTAGTATCTGCCGTTCATAACCGGCGCTACCCACACGTTTTCAAATTGGTGTACAACACCGTCAACGGTGACTGTGGCATTCCTTGGTTTATACCCGTACAGCAAGCCTTTAAGTGCAATTAGTGAATAATTAACCTTTCTTTTAGTTTTCTTTCTTTTCTCGTCTCCCACTTCGCAACAATATCCGTCGATTCCGTATCCCACGCCGTTGATGAAACGAAATCTTTTTCCGTCGATCTCACAAATAGGAAGATTTTGTATGTATGAACTAATGTCAACAGGCATTTTTTTGTCGGATTCTCCAATATCTCTCAAAAAATCGTTGCCCGTTCCGATGGCACAATAATATATCTTGTTTTTAAAATCAATGTCGGCTGTATCATTAATAAACCGATTAAGCGTTCCGTCGCCTCCGCAAATAATTATGTTTGCGCCCACTCGCTGTTCAAAAAAAACTTTGTAGTTATCGATTTTTGTCATATCAACCATTTCGATGGGAAGCTCCATCTTCGGTTGAAGTTTGGAATGTATTTTAAGTGCCGCTTTTTCTCCTTTTCCACTTCCTGCATGAGGGTTGTAAAGAATATAAAATTTCTTCATTGCAAAACTCTCCAAAAAATAAATTTTGCGTTTGAAGTCAATAACACCCGATATTGTTTGTTTTCCATACAAACAATATCAATTGTTTATAAACTCAAACTAAACTAAATGTAAATACATAAAAAAAACCAAAATTAAAAATACAACTGTTTCGATTTTCTTCTAAATTTTATCACATTAAACTTAAACATTCAACCTTTTTTCTTGAATTTTTTCTGTACAAATATTACTTGTTTTGCTTACATTGTTTTTATGCTTGAATTTGTCCATGAAATGTGGTAATATATACTCAGTATTTTGAGAGGTTTGGGAAATGAAGGAAATTGATGTAATAAAACACGCAAAGTCATATATGGAAATGCTGTCTCAAGGAATAAATCCCATAACAAAAGTTAAGTATGCTAAAGATTCTGACATTAATAATGAGCGACTTTTGAAATGCTTTGAATTTGTTTCGGGAGTTCTGGAAAAAGTAATTTCAGAAGAGGAGCTGAAAGCGGACGAGGCTCAATTTAAAAATACATTGGTTTCCGATGAGATTGAAGGACGTGATGTTGTGGATGTTCTCATAAAAAAAGGCGTTTTGAAGCAAGGACTCGGTAAAGAGGACATACGAAAATGAAAAACGAAAGCAGATAAATTTACATTAATGGCTTCTGTACCAAAAGCCAAAAAAGTATATGCGAGTTTGGAGAACAGTATGATAATTATGATTTTGTATGAAATGAAACAATTTCGCACAGAAAGATCGACAAAATTAGTGAACAAAAAATCAAAAAATCGATTGACAATCCAACATTAAAATGTTATAATACGCAAGTGACATCGGGGTGTGGCTCAGTTTGGTAGAGCGTTTGGTTCGGGACCAAAAGGCCGCAGGTTCGAATCCTGTCACTCCGACCATATCGAGTGTTCATAACAGATTTC
>CAZDVZ010000067.1:0-3114 GCA_964509125.1 uncultured Oscillospiraceae bacterium
TGTATGTATATGTTTCGTCCGCTTCTTTTGTGGGGTCGGCGGGAATAACTACTGTATCACCGTAATTGTATGTTGCAGAGGAAATTTCTGTTCCGTCTTCATCTTGGAATACAACATCATATGTTTCGTTAATCGAAGTGGTAGCAGTGTCAGAAGTTCCCTTAACGCTCAGTATCGTACCTCTTGTAGTACCCTTAACACTTCCTTCAACTGTAGAAAAAGTAAAAGAATCTCCTACAGAAACAGTATCGAGTACTGTAAACGGAATTGTAATAACTAAATCACCATCATTAATAAGCCCCGAATATTCTTCGCCTGATTTTGCGTTGGGGTAAGAAAGAAGATCGAGGAATTTACATTTGTACAATCCATTAGCAGCATCATAAGTACACATCTGCTCATAACGGGACGCGGGTGCTTCTAAATTTGCGCTCGCCAATACAAAAGTATACATGGGAACGGTTGTCATAAAAGCGTCCATATCGTCGCCGGAATTTGTAACCACACCGGCTACTTTTGTTTCATCGAAGTCCAAATGGAACTCCACCGCATCAAGCTCTTCTGCAATGTCCTTTATGGTGATCACGACATTAATAGTGTCACCGGCTTTGGCTGTTGCGGGAGCTTCAATGTCAAGAGTAAAGCTTGTAGCTGCTGAAACGGTCACAGCGGTAAACGATGCTGTACTAAAACAGATCGCTAAAACCAAAAAAAGTGATAATGCTCGTTTGAAACTTTTCATTGCTGTCTCCTTTTGTTATGTTTTAACCAAATAATGTTCTTTTTTAATCAAACATTATGCAGTTTACACAAATAGTTTATCATGGTAAGCATCAAATGTCAACAATGGGTTTGTTAATTTTGAATTTCAAAATGAGATAGTGAAGCCTTCGTCTGTGAATTTTGTTATATTTAATTCATACTTTTATTAAAAAGCATTAGTCAAACTCATTGTTAAGCTTGGGCGCACTTGACAAAATTTATATATCGTGATATAATTTTTCCAAACTCAATCTTAATAAAAGCGGAGATTCACCCATGAAAAAAATCATTATTTTATATATGGTTGTTGCCGTAGCACTTTTTTCGGCCTGCAAAGTTGAAGATTTGGCATCCGCCGATTCTGCCGCGTCAACCTCACCTATCTTGTCGGAAGAAATGTCCGATTTTTCCGAAGGAAGTCAAGGAAACTTAGCAAAAGACTTTGCGTGGGAAATTAATGACGGCGTGCTGACGATTACCGGGAACGGCGAAATGCCAAACTTCACAGCACCCAAAGATGCACCATGGTACTCCTACAAAAATGACATTAAAAGCGTTGTCGTTTCTGACGGAATCACACACTTAAGTGCTTATTCTTTTGCGGAATGTGATTCTTTGGCCCACGTCTCCCTTCCCCCAAGCTTGATTTCCACGGGAGATTATTCTTTTTATGGGTGCGATAGTCTGGAAGATGTTTCATTTTCAGAAGGCATATGTTTCATCGGAGAATACGCCTTTGCTTTTTGTCTTAAATTGTCAGAAGTAACACTTCCCCGGGGGATAACGGAAATAGAAACCCATGCTTTCTTTGCCTGCGAAAATTTGGTGAATATTAACATACCTGAAAGCGTAAAAAAGATTGGGGATCACACATTCTATTTTTGTTCTTCAATGGAGACTTTAACTTTCCACGGATCGGTTTCACTTTTTAACTCCATAGAAAAAGGCACATATTGGAATAGCAACGATTTATCGCTCACGGTTTTATGCACTGATGGGGAAATTAAATTTGAATAAAGAAGGAGCTAACAATGAAAAAAGCTTGTTTAGCAGTTACATTATCAATTTTGTGTTTGTTTTCATCCTGTTCGAGCGAAGAAAATTCTGACGTAGAATATTCTGCGCCAGCATTTTCGGAAGAAGTGATTTTAAACAACGAACAGCCGCCTTTGGGAAATGAAGAAATGCCGCCTTTCCAGCAAGATATTTCAAATTCCGCAATGGGAGAGTCTACGCCGGAAATGATGCCGGATGGGACAATGGACGCTCCCGAACGGCCGGGCATGATGGAAAATATATTTACTCAGCCCGATGATCTGTCAAAAGATTTTTCATGGAAATTTGAAAATGATACCCTCACCATAAGCGGAAACGGCGCAATGAGAAACTTCAGTGCAGAAAACGGTCAGTTTGCACCTTGGTATATTTACAAAAAAAACATTAGAAAGATTATTATTTCTGAAGGTATCACCTCAATTGGAAGCGAAGCTTTTTCAAACTGCTATGCAGAAGAGATCGACATAGCAGACAGTGTTGAATCCATTGGAGACAAAGCGTTTTACTCTTGTGGGATAACCAACATATCCATTGGCAAAAATGTTACAAGCATCGCAATTAACGCATTTGAAAATTGCAATTCTTTGTATCGGATCACCGTAAGCGAAGAAAACAGCGTTTATTCATCATACAGAGACGCATTGTACTCGAAGGATCAATCATATCTTATACATTGCCCCGAAATACAAATTCAAGGCGATGTTTCATCCGCCATTAATTAGGTGTTTAAAAATAAATCAACGCTCCACGGGTTGTTTGAAGATTCTTGCGCTTCAAGCAACCCTTTGTTTGCTTTTCTTATGGCGGCATCTACAAATTCATCCACATTAAAAGAGTCTTCAGACATTGAGGGAGATATATTGTCGTTCCACCGTTCTGTACTGAGCCATCTGTGAGCGTGGGGCACATATCTTCCCCCATCCCGTTTCCATTCCTCCAGTTGTTTTTGCGTTCTGAGTGAACGCATTATTTTTTTGTGCATTTTTTCGTTTGTGCCGCATTTTATATATTCTGCACGCGCCTGAGCCTTGCCTGTTTTATTGGGATAATTGTTCCAAAACTCGGTAAAACCTGACTCTATATTCCATCCGTTGTTGATAGTATCTTTTACCTCGTTTTTAATACATGAGGAAGTTTCTTTTCGTTCAGATTTAACATTTTCCGCTCCTTTCTCCGCCATCTCAAGCGATTCACCCTCTTCTTTCTTTTTGCCCCATTTTGATTCTGCCCCTTTTCTGCCTGCCGCACGTCGTTTTTCGCATATCTCCCTATATTTCTTCATATCACGATCAATAT
>CAZDVZ010000068.1:0-2521 GCA_964509125.1 uncultured Oscillospiraceae bacterium
CTTGTCATGCTTTGCGAAGAACGGTTTGAATTGGAATTTGACGAGGAAGAATTAAAAAGCCTCCTTACTGTTCGTGATGTTGTTAATTACTTAGAGTTGAACGCCAATATATAATTTATTAAAGAAAAATTTCTTAAAAGTACATATAAGAGCACGTAATATAAAATTTATTATTTAAAATATAAAAAGTTTTTTTTGCTATTGTATTTTTCAAAAAAACGTGTTATAATTTGTACAGTAAAAGTAATAGTTAAGGTAAAGAGTGGGCTTCGGTCCACTCTTTATGGTTAATTACCCCATTATAAAACGAAACGGAGTTTTATTTATGAAGCAAAATGTGGCGGCGAAAGTAAGACTGATCCTTGAAAAATCAATTTTAGAAAACGGTTTTACCATTTGGGATATTACCTTTGGGAAAGAGGGAGGCGAAATGCTTCTTACAGTCACCGTTGACAGAGCAGAAGACATATCACTTAATGACCTGTCGCGGCTCAACGAGGTCATAAACAACATTCTTGACGAAGAGGATCCCATACAAGGCGCTTACAGCCTTATGCTTGAAAGCGCAGGCGCGGAACGCACCCTCAGAACAGATGAACATATTAACTTTGCCATAGATAAAAAAGTTCACGTAGGAATGAAACTTTACAAAGCCATTGAAAAAATCAAAGAATTCGAAGGCACTATAGAATCATACGATGGGGAAAATATTACGTTTAAAACAGAAAAAGAAACATTTACCATAGAAAAGAAGGCCATATCAAAACTTTGCGCCTACATTTAAAAACGGAGGATGAAATGAAAAAGAAACGCAACGAAGATAATGATATGTCAAAGGAGTTTTTCGAAGCTCTCGACATACTTGAAAAAGAAAGAAAAATTTCCAAAGAGTTCCTTTTGAAAAAAATAAAAGATGCACTTGCCACGGCGTATAAAAGAGAAACGGGACTTTCTAATTTGTCCGTTGTAATTGATGAAGAAGCAGGAAAGATAAAGATCTGCAAAGTCCTTGATGTTGTAGAAGAAATAGAAGACGATAAAGATCAAACAAAAATATCCCTCGCAGATGCAAGAAAAATATCTTCCAAATATCAAATCGGGGATATTGTTGAAATAGAGATAAAACCCAAAAATTTTGGCAGAATTCCCATTCAAAACGCAAAGCAAGTGGTAGTTCAGGCTATTACCGAAGCGGAAAAAGGAAATCTTGTTCAAGAATACGAAGACAAAAAAGGTCAGATACTTTCTGCGGTGGTTACTCGCGTTGATTCAATTAAAGGAACCGTTATCCTTGATATAAACGGAAATGATATCAGCTTGTCAAAATCCGAACAGATACCGGACGAAGTTTTAACCCCCGGCGACAGAATAAAAGTTTACGTCTCGGATATAAGAAAAGACGCCAAACGCTCTTCCGTAATAATTTCAAGAACAAACCCCGGACTTATTAAAAAACTTTTTGAGCTTGAGATACCGGAAATTCAAGACGGGACGGTGGAGATCAAATCAATTGCAAGAGAAGCGGGAAGCAGAACAAAAGTTGCTGTTCACTCAAACAACCCCGAAGTTGATCCTATTGGTGCTTGCATCGGGCCAAAGGGCGTTAGAAAAAACAACATATCCGAAGAAGTTAGGGGCGAAAAGATTGATATCATAAGATACAGTGAAAATTATGAAGAATTTATCGCCAGCGCATTGGCTCCTGCCAAAGTAAACTCTGTCACTCTTGCAGAAGAAGGCACAAAAGCATACAAAGTTATCGTGGACAACGATCAGCTCTCACTTGCTATCGGAGTTAAAGGTCAAAACGCAAGACTTGCTGTAAGACTTACAGAATGTAGCATTGACATAAAAAGCGAAAGCACCATGAACAGCACTCCCGAAGATTTAGCGGAGGTGTCCGGCGCAGAAAATGAAGAACAATAAAATTCCTGAACGCAAATGTGTTGCCTGTGGAGAAAAAAAAGAAAAACGACAGCTTATACGCGTTGTAAAAAATGCAGACGGTAATGTTTTTATAGATGCTACCGGAAAAGCGAACGGCAGAGGAGCATATTTGTGCAAAAGCGGCGGATGCCTTGATCAAGCCGAAAGGAAACGCAGGCTTGAAGGCGCGCTGAAAACAAAATTACCTACCGAATTATTTTCGGAATTGGAAACAATAATATTTGATAAGGGGGATGCTTAATGGCAATAACCGGAGAAAAATATAGAGTTAACAGTTTGGCAAAGGATCTCGAATTAAAAACAAAAGACGTGACAGAAATTCTCGCCAAAATAGGTGTTATACCCAAAAGCCACATGACAGCACTTGATGACGTGCAACTCAGTTTTGTTTTTGAATATGTTACTCAAAACAATCAGGTTGACATAGAAAAATTTCTCAATTCATACAAAAACGCAAAGGCAGAAGATGAGAAGCCGGAGGAGCCAAAGAAAGAATCAAAAGAAACAGCTACAGACGTGAAAAAGCAGGCTGCTTCCGATTCCTCAAAGACATCCAAAGAACAAACTCCTCAAA